>DATLYE010000078.1:0-200093 GCA_035575135.1 Bryobacteraceae bacterium | reverse complement strand
CAAGAAGCTGTGGGGGCGGAACCCCTATGGCAACATGCATCCCATCGCGTACACGAATCCGATCTTCGTGGATGTGGACGGCAACGGTTTTCAGGCCAACGGGGACACGCTGGGGCATCCGCTGCTGGTGACGCCGAAAGGGGGCTGAGCGAAGGAGGTGTCCGCTTCTGTCGGGCGCGATCCACGCCCTGCGCCTTGTGGAAGTCCCCTTTAGCTCTACCCGCGCTCGGCGGGTGCCTCACCGAGACGTACGCGGACTTTGATCGTCCGGCCGTTGCGGTAAACCGTCAATTCGGCGGTGTCGCCGGGGCGCTTGCGCGCCAGCGCCCGGCTCAGAGCATTCTGACTGTCTATCGGCCTTCCATCCACGGCCATGATCAAATCGCCGCCCACCGGGATCTCATACCGGCCGACGATGACGCTCGTGCGCGCCCCGCGCAGTCCCGCCTCCGCCGCGGCCGAGCCGGGCTCCACGCTCACGATGAGCGCGCCCCCTTCGCCGGGCAAGTCCAACGCCTCGGCCAGTTCTCCGGAGACGTACAGAGTGCGCACGCCCAAATACGGGCGGGCATAGCGGCCCCGCGCCCGGTACTCTTCGAGCATCTCCTTGGCGCGGTTGATCGGCAGGGCGAATCCGATGCCGATGTTGGCTTGCCCCACGATGGCCGTGTTGATGCCGATCACGTTCCCCTGCGAATCGAGCAACGGCCCGCCGCTGTTGCCGCGGTTGATCGCCGCATCGGTCTGGATCATGTCTTCGAGCGTCCCGCCCTCACTCTCGATCGAACGGTTCAGGGCGCTGATGACGCCCGTGGTGAGGGTGCCGGCCAGGCCGAAGGGGTTTCCGATGGCCAGCACCTTCTGGCCCACCTGTAAGTGGTCGGAATCCCCCAATCGCAGAAACGGCAATTTCTTGCGGGCGTTGATGCGCAGCAGCGCCAGGTCGTTGGCGGGATCCCGGTAGATCACCTGCGCGTCGTAGGTGGAGCGGTCGGCCAGGGTCACCGAGACGCGCTGGGGCCGCCTTCCCACCACGTGGTAGTTCGTCAGAAGCAGCCCGGAGGGATCGATCAGGAACCCGGAGCCGGAACCCTCCACGGGGATGAGGCGCAGGAACCAGTCCTGCTGCAGCACGACCGTAGTGATGTTCACCGTCGCTTGGCTGGCGGTCTTGTAGATCTCGATGTTGTTGAGCTCGTCGGCGCTAAGCCCGGCGCCGCGCGCCCGGTCCGGTTCACTCCAAAGGCGCCCGATGCGCGTAACCGGCTCGGCGACGGAGGGCGGATTCCACCGTTTGACCGAAGTCAGATAGACAAAGCCGGCCACCAGAGCGGCGGCCAGCACCCAGGTTCGCAGTTTCACGGCTGCAGGCTCCTGAGTTGATCATATACGGCCCGCACCTGCCGCAGGGTTTCCTCCTTGTTCCCCGAAGTGTCTATGACGTAATCGGCGAGCTTTCGTTTTTCTTCAAGCGGCATTTGGCGGCGGAGGCGCGCGAGCACTTCCTCGCGCGTTCCGTCGCCCCGCGCCACGGCCCTGGCCACCTGCTGCTCCTCACTACAGACCGCCACGATGAGCTTGTCGAAGCGGCGGTGCACGCCGGCTTCGATCAACACCGCGGCTTCCACCACGACGATGGCCCGGGGATCCTGCGCGGCAATGCGGCGCTCTTCTGCTTCGATCCTGCGCAACACCGGCGGGTGCACCAGCCGGGTCAGGACTTCTAGCCGCTCGGGATCGCCGAAGACCAAGGACGCCAGCCGCCGCCGGTCCACCGTCCCGTCGGGTTGCAGAACAGCCGGTCCGAATTCCCGGAGGACGCCCTCATAGGCTTCTCCGCCCGGCAAGAGGACCTCGTGGCCGATCCGGTCCGCTTGAAGGAGGTAGCAGCCCAAATCTCGCAGCGCTTCGCCGACGAAGGTCTTTCCCGTCGCGAGCCCTCCGGTCAGGCCCACTTTCAGCATCCGCGGAGTCTCCGCTCAGCCGCCTCCACGGTGTTGGCCATCAACATGGCAATCGTCATGGGCCCGACGCCGCCTGGCACGGGCGTGTAGGCGCCGGCTCGTTCGGCGGCATCCAAGGGGTTGACATCCCCGACCAGAACGCTCCCTTTGCGGTCGAACTCCTCCAACTTCGCCGGGTCGTTGCGGAAGATCGCCGCCAGGAGATTGCGGTCCTGAACGCGGTTGATGCCCACATCAATGACAGTGGCGCCGGGCTTGATGCCGTCGGCGGTGATGGCGGCGGGCCGGCCCATCGCCGCCACGAGGATATCGGCGCGCCGGCACACTTCGGCCAGATTCCGCGTTTTTGAGTGGCAGATCGTCACCGTCGCGTGCTCGTGGAGGAGCATGAGAGCCACAGGCTTGCCGACGATGTCACTGCGCCCCACAACCACGGCTTCGCGGCCTGCAATGGGAATCGCGTTCCGCTTCAAAATCTCCAGGATTCCCGAGGGAGTGCAGGGCCGCAATCCCGGGCGGCCGGTAGCCAGGCGGCCCACATTGAGCGGATGAAACCCGTCCACGTCTTTTTCGGGGTCCACGGCCAACAGCACGGCCCGGGGATCCACCTGGGAAGGCAGAGGCATCTGTACGAGGATTCCGTCAATCTCCTCGCGCCGGTTCAGAGACTCGACCAGCGCGATGAGCTCGGCCGTGGTCACCGCCGCCGGCGGGGTGTGGGTTTCACTGCGAATGCCCAGCTCCCCGCAGGCTTTTACTTTGTTCCTCACGTAGATGGCTGAGGCCGGGTTGTCGCCGGCCAGGATCACGGCAAGCCCCGGAGGGCGGCAGCTTGCGGCGAGGCGCTCGATGCGCGGCTTGAGCTCCGCAAAGATTTGCTGCCGGAGCCGGGAGCCGTCGAGAATTTGCGCCATGATGCCGTCCGCTGCCACTCGATCACGAAGCCTGTTCGGCCTGCGCTGCGGCTTGCTGCCGGCGGGCCGCACGCAGCCGGAAGTGGTAGACCAGCGCTCCCAGGCTGATGGTCAGCGCCGCCGCTGCCGAAACCTTGGGCTGGAGCAGCGTCCCGTACAAGGTCATCCAGCCGCCCACCAGAATGAAGAGGGCCGGCAGAAGCGGGAAAGCGAAGTCCACGACGCGCAGCCGCTGCCAGCCGGGCCGCTTGCGCAGAACGAACAGCGAGGCTACGGCCAGTACCGCGAAGAAGTTCAAAGTGAAGCCGATGTAGATGACCAGCTGCGGAAACGGCGTCAGGGTCATCAGCATGGCGCACAGACCCTGCATCCAGATGGCGTGGACCGGGGTGTGCCACCGGGGGTCCACCTTGGCCGCGGCAGCCAGAAACGCGCCATTTTTGGCCATCGCGTAGTAAACGCGCGGCCCGATGGTGACCATGGCGTTCACCGTGGATACCAGCGAGAGGGCCATCAGGGCGCTGAAGATGCCGGCCACGCCGGGGCCGAACAGCCGCGACGCCGTCAGCGCTCCGACGGCGATGACACCCTTCATTTCCTCGAGCGGGGCGGCGTAGATGAACACCAGGTTCAGCGCGAGGTACAAGGCCGCCACCAGCCCCGTACCACAGGCGAGCGCCAGCGGCAGCGTCCGCTCCGGGCTCCGTAGTTCTTCGGCGACGTAGGTGGCCGCGTTCCAGCCGCTGTAGCTGACATAAATCCAGAACAGGCTGATAGCGAACTGGGCCGCCAGCGGTGTCGTCGAGGTGCGTTCCGCCGGCATTGTGAAATGGTCCCAGTTTCCCGTCCCCGCCAGGAAGCCGAGGGCGACAAAACTCACGAGCACCAGCACCTTGGCCGAAGTCAAGACGTTCTGGATCCGCGCCACGCGCCGCACGCCGAAGAAGTTGAGCACAGTGAACAGCGCGATCAGAGCCGAAGCCGCCAGTTGAGCTCCGCCCAGCTTAAGCGCCCAGGCTCCCGAGCCGATGACATAGGGGGCGTTTTCCTGTTTGAGTGCAGGAAAAAAGTGGCCCACATAATCGGAGAACGCCAGGGCGGCGGCGGCGATGGGCGCCGAAAAGCCGGCGAAGAAAGAGACCCAACCGGTCATGAATCCCCAGGTGGGGCCGTAGGCCCGCGTGAGGTAAACGTATTCACCTCCCGAGGCGGGAAAGTTCACACCGAGCTCGGAATAACAAAAGGCCCCGACCAGCGCAAACAGGGCTCCGGCCACCCAGATGACGAGCACGAGTAAGGGGTCGCCCAGATCGCCGGCAAGAAAGCCCGTAGTGGCGAAGATGCCGGTGCCGATCATGTTGGAGACGACCAGCGCCGTGGCGCTGACGACGCCGAGCTGGCGCAGCAGGCCCGCGCCCGCTTCCACGGGGACACCCGGCACGAGGCTTTTGCGCGACGCCACGTGCACATTGTACGCCACGAAGTTTACGATTCGGGTATGCGCCCGAAAAACCTGTCAGCCTGGTATGGCACCATTTTTCCCGCCCCGCTGCCCGCGGTCCTGGCCGCGGCCGTGCTTGCCTGCGCCCAGGATCCCTACCGCGCGCAGAGGGAGCGCATGGTGCGCGAACAGATTGCCTCGCGCGACATCACCAACCCGGACGTGTTGCGCGTGATGCGCGAGGTCCCCCGGCACCTGTTCATTCCCGAATCGCTGCGCAGCCAGGCCTACGAGGATCATCCGGTGCCGATCGGCTACGGACAGACCATCTCCCAGCCGTACATCGTGGCGTTGATGACGCAGTTGCTGGAACCGGCCAAGGATCACAAAGTGCTGGAGATCGGCACCGGATCGGGCTACCAGGCGGCGGTGCTGGCCCGGCTGGTCAAGCACGTCTACACGATCGAAATCGTCCCGGAGCTGGCACGGTCGGCGGCGGCGCGCCTCAAGCAACTGGGCTATCTCAATGTCACGGTACGCCACGGCGACGGCTACCTCGGCTGGCCTGAGGAGGCGCCTTTCGACCGCATCATCGTGACGGCCGCCCCGCCCGAGCTGCCGCAGGCGCTCGTCGAGCAGCTCAAACCGGGCGGAAAACTCGTGGCTCCGGTAGGCCGAACCGTGTTCGGTCAGGACCTCATCGTCGTGGACAAGGGCAAGGACGGTACGATCCGGCGCCGCTCCGTCATCCCGGTCATGTTCGTCCCCATGGTGCCGGGCAAGCGGTAACTCCCGCGCCGTTCGGCAGGGCCTTGCCGAGCCGGACCGCGATTGCCTTGACAGCGGCCCGCGCGCTTTGCCAGCCTATTCGAAAACCGTTACTTCGCGGGTTGTGCCCGCGGAGTACCGCCCGGGAGGCCCCATGTTGTTTGGGAAGGTGTTTCTGGCGTCCGCGCTTGCAACAGCAGCGGCATTGCTGCATGCTGCACCGCAGACGCCGGCCGTCACCACCGACGCGCGCGGCACGGTTGACGATGTGGACGGCTCTGCCAGCGAAATGCGGGCCTACATCGAGCGCATGGCCGCTGACCGCGGCAGCCTGCTGCGCACGTACAACATCGAGGGATCGTCTTTGCGCGCCAAGCGCCTGCGGGAGTTCTACGAGGACTGGCTCGGGAGGCTCGGGCGGATTCCGTTCGAAACCCTCACGGTAGACGGCCGGGTGGATTACGTTCTGCTGCGTCTGTTTCTGGAACGCGAACTGTACCGGCTCTCCTTCGAGGAGCGCCGGAGGCAGGAGATTGCCGACCTGGTTCCTTTTGCGGAAACGATCCTGGCTTTGACCGAAGCCAGACGCGGAATGCAGCCGGTGGATCCGGCCCGCGCCGCAAGCACCCTGGCGGAACTGACGCGGAGCGTCGGGCAACTCCGGCGGACTCTCGAAGACCGGTTGCGAACCCAGGAAGTCTCTGCCCGGGATCACCGGCGGCAAGTCCTGGCCGTGCGGGCGGCGCAATTCACAGGCGCCTTGCGGGACGCACTCCGAGCGTGGGCCGGATTCTACCTGGGTTACGATCCGCTCTTTACCTGGTGGGCCGAAGAACCCTACCGCAAGGCGGATCAGGCGCTCGAAGAGTACGTGAATTTCTTGTGGGACCGTGTGGCAGGCCAGCGCTCCCGGCCACCGGAAGCGCGCACCGGCGAAGCGCGCTCCGCGGGACCGGCGGTTTCAAGCCGCCGCGCCCCTGCGGCGAGGCCAGGGGAAACCGAAGACATCATCGGCGACCCGATCGGCCGTGACGCTCTGATGGCCGAGTTGCGCTTCGAGTTGATTCCCTACACGCCCGAGGAGCTCCTGACCCTCGCCTGGAAGCAACTGAGCTGGTGCGAGGACGAATTGCGCCGCGCGAGCCGCGAGATGGGGCTCGGCGAGGACTGGAAGCAAGCTCTCGAACGCGTCAAGACCATGTATGTCGAGCCCGGCAAGCAGCCGGATCTGATCCGGGATCTCGCGCGCGAAGCGGAGGCGTTTCTGGATGCCCACGGGCTGATCACGGTCCCGCCGCTGGCCCGCGAGACGTGGCGCATGGAAATGATGCCGCCCGAACGCCAGCTCGTCAATCCGTTCTTCACCGGCGGGGAGGTGATTCGCATCAGCTTCCCGACCCAGTCCATGGCTCATGAACAGAAGCTGATGAGCATGCGCGGCAACAACGTCCCGTTCGCCCGCGCCACGGTGTTCCATGAACTCATTCCGGGCCATCACCTGCAAGGCTTCATGCACGCGCGCTACCGCAGCTACCGCTCCCTTCTGGGCAGCACACCCTTCAACGGCGAGGGATGGGCGGTCTACTGGGAAATGCTGCTGTACGGCATGCGATTTCACAAGACGCCGGAAGACCGTGTCGGAGCGCTGTTCTGGCGGATGCACCGCGCGGCGCGCATCATCTTTTCGCTGAGCTTTCATCTGGGCAAGATGACGCCCGAGGAGTGCATCCGTTTTCTGATCGAGCGTGTGGGGCACGAGCCGGAAAATGCGGCGGCTGAGGTGCGGCGGTCCTTCGGCGGCGCCTACAGCCCTCTCTATCAAGCGGCGTATCTGCTGGGTGCGTTACAGCTCGAGGCGCTTCGCCGGGAGCTGGTGGACTCGGGCAAGCTGACGCTGCGCGCGTTTCACGATGCGGTGATCCGCCAGAACCGGATTCCGATCGAGCTCATCCGGGCCGCGCTGACAAACCAGAGACTGAGCCGGGACTACAATTCCCAATGGCGTTTCGCGGGAGATCTCGCCTCGCCTCAATGACGGACGCTCCCCGGCTGCTCGCGCCAACCCGCATTGCGGTTGCCGCACGGTCGCGCGACGGCCGCTCGCTCTGCTATGTTGGAGTACACCCTGTCCTGACTTGATGCCGTTCGAAGTACAGCCCATCCGGGAGTTTCTGGTCCGGCCCGCCATCCCGCCGGCGCTGGCGCGGCTGGAGGAGCTCGCCTATAACCTGCTCTACAGCTGGGAGCCGGCGATCCGGGCGCTGTTTCGCCGCCTGGATCCTACGCTGTGGCGGGCCTGCAACCGCAACGCGGTTCTGATGCTGGGTCGCGTGTCGCAGGCCGCGCTGGACCGGGCTGCAAGCGACCCTCGCTACCTGCTGCTGTACCGGCAGGTCTGCGACCGCTTCGATGCCTACATGCAGCAGCCTCCGGCTTCGACGGACAAGCTGATCGCTTACTTCTGCATGGAGTACGGCATCGTGGAGTGCCTGCCGATTTATTCGGGCGGCCTCGGCATCCTGGCGGGAGATTTCCTGAAGGCGGCCAGCGACTCCGGCGAGCCGGTGGTGGGCGTGGGCCTGCTGTATCAAAAAGGGTATCTCGAGCAGGTCCTCAATCCGGACGGCTGGCAACAGGAGCGGTATCCGATCAACGACTTCTACACGATGCCGGTCCGGCCCGTGACCGACGACAAGGGGCGGGAGATCCGGGTGTGGGTCACGCTGCCCACCGGCCCGGTGGCGATTCGCATCTGGCGCGCTCAAGTGGGACGCGTGAACCTGTACCTGCTGGACACCAATGTCGAAGAGAACACGCGGCCCGAGGATCGCGACATCACCGACCAGCTCTACGGCGGGGACCATGTTACGCGGATCCGGCAGGAGATCGTGCTGGGCATCGGAGGCATGCGGGCGCTGAAGGCGCTCGGTCTGGAGCCCACCGTCTTCCACATGAACGAAGGTCACTCGGCGTTTCTGGCCCTCGAGCGGATCCGCGTGCTGATGCGCGAACACGGGCTGAGCTTCGAGGAAGCCTTCGAAGCCGCGCGGAGCAACAATATTTTCACGACGCACACTTCGGTCGCTGCGGGAATCGATCTGTTCGAGCCGCGGCTCATGCACGAGTACTTTCAGGAATACTGCCGCGAGACCGGGATCAGCTTCGAGCAGTTGATGGCGCTGGGACGCTGGAATCCGAAGGATGCCGGCGAACCGTTCTCGATGGCCGTGCTCGCGATCCGCGCCTCCTCCTACCGCAACGCCGTGAGCCGCCTGCACCGGCAGGTCTCCCAGCAGATGTGGGCCGGACTGTGGCCTCAGCTGCCCGTCTGGGAGGTGCCCTTCACGTCGGTGACCAACGGCGTGCATCTGCGCACGTGGCTGAACACGGACCTGGCCAACCTGTACGACCAGTACCTGCAGCCGGACTGGCGCGATCAGTACGACGACCCGAAAACCTGGGAGATGGTGAGCGAGATCCCGGACCATGAGCTGCTCGAAGTGCACCGGCGGCGCAAGCGGCGCTTGATCGAGTTCATCCGGGAGCGGCAGGTGGCCTGCGCCATGGCGCGCAAGGCGCCGGCCAGCGAGATTCAGCGAGCCTCCGAAGTACTCGATCCGGAAGCGTTCACCATCGGGTTTGCGCGCCGCTTCGCCAGCTACAAGCGCGCGACGCTGCTGTTCCGGGACGTGGCGCGCCTGAAGCGGATCCTTTCCAATCCGCAGATGCCCGTGCAGATCATCATTGCCGGCAAGGCGCATCCCAAGGATCATCCCGGAAAGATGATGATCCGCGAGATCGTGCAGCTTTCCCGTGACCCCGAACTGGCCAAGCGGCTCGTCTTCGTCGAGGACTATGGGATCCAGGTGGCGCGGGAGCTCGTGCAAGGAGTGGATCTGTGGCTCAATAATCCGCGGCGCGGCGAGGAGGCCTGCGGCACCAGCGGCATGAAGGCCGGCGTCAACGGCGTGTTGAACCTGAGCATCCTGGACGGCTGGTTCGATGAAGCCTACGAGGAGTCCGGGGGCTGGGCGATCGGTGACCGGGAGCCGTACTCGGAGGATCAGGACGAGATCCACGCCCGGGCCATCTACTCGCTGCTCGAAAACGAGATCGTGCCGATGTACTACGACCGCGGCAAGGACGGTGTGCCCGTGGAGTGGATGAAGCGCGTCAAGCAGTCGCTCAAGTACATCAGCCGGCAGTTCAACTGTCGCCGTACGGTGGGCGAGTATATGAGCCAGATCTACGAGCCGGCGCATGCGGCCTACTGCCAGGTGCGGCGGGACCACTTCCAGGCTGTGCGGCGCCGGGCGCAGTGGAACGCGGAGCTGCTGCGGGTGTGGGAGAAGATCCGCATCGTGGATCCGGGCCCGGCGCCGGAAGGACCGGTCACCAGCGGGATGCCGATCCACATGCGCGTCGCCGTAGATCTGGCGGGCCTGCGGCCGGAAGACGTCCGGGTGGAGGCGGTGATGGGCCGCATCGGGCCGAACGGAAGCATCGAAGACGCCGAGGTCGTCCTGCTGCCGGTGGTGGAAGAGCGCGACTCGGTGTTCATCTTCGCGCGAGACGTGCAGCCGCAGCAGACGGGCCGCCTGGGTTATACGCTGCGCGTGGCGCCGAACCATCACGACGACCCGCTGACGAGACCTTGCAATCCCCTGCTGAAGTGGGCCGCCCACCCCGGCTCCTGAACGCCCGTTCGATTCCGGTGGACTTGAGGCCGGGGTTATGGTACAAAAGAGTGTGGAGGTTGTGGCGGGATACTTTCCGAAGAACCGAAGCCTCCCCTGTACCACATCTTCCACTACCGCCTCCGAGTAAGCCAGGCGGGGTCTAAGCATCCGAGCACAGGGCGCCGATCATCCTCGTACGAGCGCCGGGCTGGATAACCCTCGCACGAGAAGCCGCCCGAACCTCGGGGAATGTCCAAGGAGCTCCGTAACCTATGGACGGAGATCGCAAATACCGCCAGCGCGGCTACATGGATTCCGACTGGGAAAGCCGCAAACGTGAAGAACGCCCGCGCCAGCCGGGGCCTCGCCCGCCCATTGACGTGACCGGGCCCCGCCTGCCGCGGATGGTGGAGGCCGTGGTCGCCTCGCGCTGTTACAACTGTGCGACGCCGCTGCCGACCGGGACCGACTTTTCCGGCAATTGTCCCAAGTGCGGCGTAGCGCTGCACTGTTGCAAGCAGTGCGCCCACTTCAACCCTTCGGTACGCTTCCAATGTGAAAAGCCCATCCCGGTGCGCATCGCATCCAAGGATGCGGCCAACCAGTGTGAGTTCTTCGAGCCGAGGGTGACGGTGGCGCGCGACACCACCCCGGCGGGCTCCTCGATCCTGACCGGCTCGTCTCCGAAGCGCCCGGAGGACGCCCGGGCGGCTTTCGATAATCTCTTCAAGAAGTGAGCCCGGCGGCCCGGATGCGCGTCGCCGAACTCTACGAGCCGCGCCGCTTTCGTGTCACCGAAGCCGACCTGCGGGACCCCGGCCCCGGTGAGATCCAGGCACGCGTTCGGGCTGTCGGGATCTGCGGTTCCGACCGCCACTACTTTCTCGAAGGCGGCATCGGCGACACGCCGTGTGTCTATCCGATGGTGCTCGGCCATGAGCCGGTCGGGGAGGTGATCAAAACCGGACCGGGCGTCAGTGGATGGGGTCCCGGCGACCGTGTCGCGCTAGAGCCGGCCATCTACTGCTACCACTGCGAATTCTGCCTGACGGGCCATCACAACGTCTGCGCCAGGATCCGGTTCCTGAGCACGCCGGGCGAGCCGGGTTTTTTCCGTGAGCGCGTCAACCTCCCCGCGGCCAATCTTCTGCCGCTGCCGCCAAAGCTGGGCTGGCAAGAAGCCACACTGTTTGAACCGCTGGCCATCATCCTGCACTCGATGCAGTTCGTGGCGCTGCGCCCGGGCGAGACGGTTGCGGTGTTTGGCGCGGGTCCGATCGGGCTGCTGACAATCGCGGTACTCCGCATGGCGGGCGCAAGCCGGATTTTTGCCGTCGAACCGGTTCCGGGGCGTCGCGACCTGGCTTTGCGAAGCGGTGCAGATGCGGTCCTGGACCCGCTGGCGACAGACCCGGTAATGGAAATCCTGCGGGAAACGGGCGGCCGCGGCGTGGACGCCGCCGTGGATTGCGCCACGCAGGCCGGATCCATCAACCAAGCCATTCAGGTAGCGCGCCGCGCCGGACGTGTCGTGATCACGGGCATCCCCTCGGAGGTCACGGTGCCGATCCACCTGCACGCTGCCCGCCGCAAGGAGCTGACGCTTTACAACGTGCACCGTTCCAACCACGACTCGGCCACGGCCTTGCGCCTGCTGGCGGAGCAGCCGGGGCGGTTTGCGCCCATCGTTACGCACGCCCGGCCCGTAGGGGAGATCCAGAGGGCTTTCGAGATGCTGGAGCGCTACGAAGGCGGCCCCGGTAAAGTCGTCATCGAGTTGTAGCCGCGCACTCCGGCCGGTCCATGAAGTGGTACGCGATCATATGGCAGATGATCAAGTGCGCGTCCTCGATGCGGCCCATGTGAGGCTCCGGCACATGGATGTGCAGCTGCGCCAGCGGGCCGAGCCGGCCCCCGTCCCGCCCTGTCAGCGCGATGGTCCGGCAGCCGGCGGCGTTGGCGTACTCGATGGCGCGCACGACGTTGGGGGAGTTGCCGGACCCGCTCAGGCACATGACCAGGTCGCCCGGCTGCGCGAAGTTCTTGAGCTGCTCGGCGAAAACCGCCTCGTAACCCACATCGTTGGCGTAGGCCGTAATGGTCGAAAGCGAGTCGGTGAGCGCGAGGATTCGGAACCGCACCGGGCGGCCGTAGCTCGCGCCTTTGACCATGTCGGTGACGAAATGGGAGGCGGTCGCTGCGCTGCCGCCGTTGCCGCAAACGAAGATTTGCCGGTTGGCGGCGAGGGCCTCCTCGAACCACAGGATCGCTTGCCGGACTTTATCGAGCGGAACAGCTTCGAGGGTCTTCAGCAAGGCTTCCTTGTACTGCTGCGGGAAGTTCATTGGACGAAAATCTCCCTGGCCAGGGCGAGCGCGCCATACAGGACACTGTCGTCGCCCAGCGCCGCCGGCACGACGTCAATGCGGGCCCGCGACCAGTCGGTGATCTGACGCCGCAACTCCTGGCGCAGCGGAACGAACAGTGCGTCGCCCGCTTTGCTGATTCCGCCGCCGATGACGATGCGCGCGGGATTGAGCAGCATGATACAGGCCTTCAGGCCGAGCGCCAGGTCCACGACGTACCGGCGGACGAAATCCGGGTCGGCGAGCAGCTCGCTGGCGGGGCGCCCGAAATCCTGCTCCAGCCACAGGCCGGCACAGCAGCGTTCCAGACACCCGTAAGCGCCGCACAGACATTGCCGCCCGTCCGGCCGGACCGTCAGGTGGCCGATCTCTCCCGCCCAAGAGTCCGCGCCGCGGTAGATTCTGCCGCCGACGATGATGCCGCCGCCGATTCCGGTGGACAGGGTCATGTAGAAGAGCGGATCGTGCCCGGCGCCGGCGCCAAACACCGCTTCACCGAGAGCACCCACATTGGCATCGTTATCCATGAGGGCGGGAATGCGCAACTCACGTTCCAGCCAGTTGGGCAGTGGGAAATCCAGCCAGCCGCCCACATGGGTGGAGAGCGCCACACGTTGCCGGGCGAACTCCACCGGACCTCCGAACCCGATGCCGCAGCGCTCCAGGCGGAACTCTTTCTCCCACTCGCGGGCGATCGAGAGGATCTGGGCCAGCATCCAGTCCCGGCCTCCCGCCCGGTCTGTGGCCCGGGTTTCGCGGACGGCCATACGATCGCCCTCGAACACGGCCATCGAGAATTTGGTCCCACCAATATCAATGGCGAGCGTGGTCACCGCAGCAGCGCCTCCTCGGCCTCGAGGACCTCGGAGGGGGAGGCCGTGCCCGTACCTTTCTTCATGATCGTGACGGAGGCCACCAGATTGCCGAAACGGGCCGCCTCGACCGGCGACGCTCCGGCTGCCAGCGCGAGGGCTGCCCCGGCCGAAAAGCTGTCTCCGGCGCCGCAGATATCCACGGGCTGCTCGACGGGCCGGGTCTCGGCCCACGTCTCAGCCTCCCGTGTGACCACCAGCGCGCCCCGCGCACCGTACGTCACGATCAGAAAGGGAGCCTCCACCTGGCGGCAAAGCCGGCGGTAGTCCACTTCCCCAAAGAGGTGCAGGCAGGCGGCCTCGGCCTCCTGCCGGTTCGGCTTGACGATGACATGCCGGAACAGCGCCACGCGCAGGCGCGAGTCCGCGAAGAACACTTTGCGGGGATACCGTTGCGCCAAGCGTGCGAGCTGTTCCCGCACTCTCGGGGTGACGACACCGCCTTGCTCGGTTTCCGCCTGGTCCGAAATCAGAACGACGTCGAAAGCGTCAATCACCCGCTGCAAGGCACGCAACACGCGCAGCTCGGCCGCCGCATCGGGAGGACGGACGTTGATGAAGTCCACGCGCGGGCGATCCTCGATACCGGTGCGGCAGTTAATAAGTTTTGTGTAAGTGAAGGTTTGCAGATTGGCTTGTTTGATGAGTAAGTTCGTCTCGATTCCGCGTTCCTTTAATGCGCGGCGCAGCTCAAGCGCGAACCCGTCGTCCCCTGTAATTCCGAGCACGGCCACGCGCCCCGCCCCCAGGGCCGCCAGATTGTTCGCCACCGTGCCGCCCGCGCCGGGGGTCACCTCCGTGGCCACGACCCCGATCCGAGGGATCCCCGTTTCCCTTGACGGTTCCTCCACCGCAGGATCGTAGGTGCACCACCGGTCCAGGCAGATATCGCCGACCACCAGCGCCGACAGTTTACGAAAACTGCGCAAAATTTCCGCAGTCGTCATTTCCCTTCCAGCAAGGCGCGGCGGAGCGCCGGCAGCGTCGCCCGGTGCTCGCCGCAAAAGTAGAAGCTCTCGCCGCCGTCCGCCACGGTGCGGACCAGGATCGTTTTGTGGGGCCGGAAATAGTAACCCGGATCGGTCTTGGGCAGTTCCTGGCGGAAGTCCCCGCGGATCGGCACGATGTCGAACACGGCGGTGGTGAAATGCCGGATTTCGCGGCCCTCCTGATGCGCCGCGTTGCGCGCCATAGCCAGCGCCTTCAGATACACCTCGGGCGCCATGACCGCGGAACCGAAACTGAGGAGCACGCCTCCTTCCAGCCGTTCTACGGAGCGGACAAAGATGAGAAAGTCATGGTAGCTCGCCTGGCCGAACGCCGCGCCGTCACAGTTGGGATGCTCGTGGAGGATGTCATAGCCGATGCCGACATGCACCGTGGCCGGGACTCCGAAGCGCCAGGCGGCAGCCAGCAGGCTCAGATCGCGGTAGGGGAAGTCGCTCTCCGCGATGCGCCGGCCGCAGTATTCTCCCAGGCCCAGATTCAGGCGCGCCGCCTCGCGGACCCAGTCGTTGAGCTCCCCGGTCTCCACCCACAAGCCGAACTCTCCGGTGCGGATGTAGCGAGCCACGCTCTCGGTGGTGGCGCCGATCCGCGCCAGTTCGTAGTCATGGACCAGAACCGCGCCGTTCATGGCCAGGTGGTCAACCCAGCCGCGCTCGAGGAGATCGATCAGGTGGCGGCTGACTCCCGCGCGAAGCAGATGCGCCCCCATCATCAAAATGCGCGCCGCACCGCACTCGCGGGCTGCACGGAGGCGGCGTGCCAGTTCGGGCAACTGCGGATGCTCCCAGCGAGGGGGTTCGTCATCGAGCCGCATCCAGTGGGTGACGTCGAGGTCGTGGATGCGCTCGGCAAGGGGTTTGATCCGCAGCCGCGACCGGTCAAAGGTTTCGTAGCGGGAGCTCATTGCGGAAACAGCACAGCCAGCAACTGCGGGCCGCAGAGAAAATTGGGGATGATGTAGTCGGCCCCGACGCCCGCCAGGCGATTCCGCTTCCACGGATTGACCTGGCGACACTCGGGCTCGTCGGTCGCCACTCCCACCGCCACACCGCCGACCTCCTTGATGTTTTCGATCTCGACGTAGCCGTCGCCGAAGCCGAGAAACTCCTCACCCGTGCACCCAGCCGACGCGATCACCCGCTGAATGAGGATTTTCTTGGAAAAGCTCTTGTAATCGTCCAGCGCCCCGTAGACGCCGCCGTCGAAGTAACGGTCAATGTCGAGCAGGCGCGCCTCCTCGCGCATGTACTCCTGGTCGGTGCCGCTTGCCAAGTACATGGTCAGCCCCCGCTCGCGCAGCGCCTCCAGGAAGGGTCGGGCGCCGGGCACGAGATATTTTTCCGGGGGAACGCGGCCCGCGCGGAGCTCCTCGATCCGGTGGCGGATCTTCTCATGAAGCCGGGCCAGGTAGGCGCGCTTGTACTCGAGCGGATCCAGCGGCTTGCCGCCCCGCAGTTCCACCTGGCGCGCCAGCTCGATCATCTGATAGATGGTCTGCTTGCCGGTCAGGCGGGCGACGAAGTCCTCGACCACCGCGCGCAGCTCTTCTTCGCTTTCGCCGGTTTTCAGATCCGCCAGGATCTCGACCATCATGGGGACCATCACGTCCACCCACCCGGAGCGGATCAAAGACAGCGTGCCGTCGAAGTCGAACAAAACAAACCGGGCGCGCGCGGCGTTCGCGCCCGGCCGAAGCTGTTCAATCATTCAGTACATTATTGTGGCATTTCGGGACCCAACGAGCGGACTCTAGAGAAGGTCCCATGGCTTGCGGGCATTCCGGCCTAGCAGCGCACACGCTTCACGGTCTTCGGGAAAAGTCTCCTTTTGAGGGTCCCAGCGGAGCTTGCGTCCGATCTTGTAGGCGATGTTACCGAGATGGGCTACCACCGTGGAGCGGTGGCCGGTTTCGACGTCGGCATTGGGGCGCGTCCGGCTCCGGACGCATTCGATAAAGTTCCGCACGTGAGCCGCGGTGGCATCGGCGGCCTGCACCCACCGGCGTCCGGTCCTTCCCTGCTCCGGGTAGATTTCGTAGCCGATCCGGTCGGCGAAGAGAGCGCCGTTGGTGCCGTAGAAGGCCATGCCGTGCGGCCGGTCGTGCTCGCCGCGCGCCTGGTAGTACTTCATCTCGGGCGTGCGACCGCCGAGACCGTGAGCGTTCAGGTTGCAGGCCTCATAGCTGAGCACAAAGCCGGGGTATTCGTAAGTGACTTGAAGAACGTCCGGCATTTCTCCGGCGTCGTCGAGTGCGAACCGGCCTCCGGAGGCGGAGACCCGCAGGGGGGCCTCCACGCCCATGATCTGGTGGACGGTGTCGAAGCGGTGAGTGCCGAAATCCGTGATAGTGCCGCCGGCGTAGTCCCAGAACCAGCGGTAGGTTCCGAGGAAGCGCCTGCGATTGAAGGGGACACTGGGAGCCGGGCCGAGATAGAAATCCCAGTCCAGGCCGGGCGGCGGGTCGCTGTCAGGCTCCCGGCCAATGCCTCCGGGAAACATGTTGCTGTAGTTCCATACGCGGACGAAATGGACACGGCCGAGCTCACCGCTCTGAATGATGCGCGCCACCTCGGCAAAGTGCGGCGCAGAGCGGTGTTGGGTCCCCGTCTGCACGATGCGGTTGTAGCGCCTCGCCGCTTCCACCATCGCGCGGCCTTCGCGGATGTTGTGGGCCAGGGGCTTTTCCACGTAGACATCCTTGCCCGCCTGGCAGGCCAGCACCGTGGGGATCGCGTGCCAGTGGTCCGGAGTGGCGATAACGACTGCATCAATGTCGCTCTGCTCGAGGAGCCTGCGGAAGTCCTTGTAGGCCCGGGCGTGCGCCCCGGCCCACTGGCGGGCGGGTTCGGCGTTGGCCGCGTACACATCACAGACGGCGACAAACTCCACGCCCGGCACTTCGCGCATCAGGCGGGCCAGATAGCGGCCCCGTGCCCCGCAGCCGATCAAACCCACGCGAATGCGGTCGTTTGCGCCTTGTACGCGCCGGGCCAAGGCCCCGACGACGGGTGCTCCAACCAGGAACCTCCGGCGGGCTATGGCGTCTGAGTTTTGAGTTCCCATAGGGTGCATTATGCACCGCACGGCTCACGCGACGCGACCGAGTCGGTGCATTTCACATCGTAAGACGAAAAAGCGGCGGGCCTTCGGTCCGAAAGTGATTGATAAGACGCGTGTTCGCGTGCCAGCCGCAGAAGCTGTCGATTTTTCTTGCAATTGTGCCGCCCTTGTGATAATAGTCGGGCGTTAACGGGAAAGCACTAGGGGAGGCCCCGCTCCATGGGCGGGACCGGAAACGGAGGGAGCGCAATGCGAGTGTGGCTCGTCAGGTGTGTAACAGTCGTGGCGGGGGCGATGATTGCGCCTTCCCACGGCCAAGCGCAGATTCTGTACGGTTCCATCGTCGGTAACGTCACAGATGCCACAGACGCTGTAGTTCCGGGCGCCTCGGTGACGATCACCCACAAGGAAACCAACCAGAGCCGGTCCACAACCACCAACGCCGTCGGGCAATACAGCTTCCCGACCATCGCGACGGGGACGTATGTGGTCAGAGTGACCGCACACGGATTCCGCACCGCAACGCAGGACGATGTGGTCGTGACGGTCAACAGCCAGACCCGCGTCAACATCCGGCTGGAGCTCGGTGCGGTCACCGAATCGGTGGTGGTGTCGGCTTCGGGCCTGACGCTGCAAACCGATCGTGCCGAGGTGCGCGCCGAAGTCACCGAAACCACGCTCAATAACACTCCCGTCCCGCTTGGGCGGAACTACCAGCACCTGTTCATGACGTTGCCGGGATTCTCGCCGCCGGAAGATGCGCATTCGATCCCGTCCAATCCGTCGCGAGCCATTCGCTTCAGCGTCAACGGTACGAGCCGCAGCAACAACAACACCCGGATTGACGGCGCCTCCAGTACCAACATCTGGCTGCCGCATATGGTGGCGTATGTGCCGGCCCTGGAGTCTATTGAAACCGTCAACGTCGTCACGAATTCGTTTGACGCCGAGCAGGGGCTGGCCGGAGGCGCGGCCATCAACGTTCAGATCAAGAGCGGCACGAACAGCCTGCACGGCTCGCTGTTCGAGTACCACATGAACCAGCACTTGAAGGCCTATCCCTGGGTCAGTGACAAAAACCAGCCTCTGCCCAAGTACGTGTACAACCAGTTCGGCGGAACGACGGGCGGCCCCATACGGAAAAACAAGCTGTTCTACTTCGTTAGCTACGAGGGAACACGGGAAGCCCAGGCGGCGAGCAAGTTCCAGACCGTTCCCACGGCCGCGATGAAGACCGGGGACCTGTCTGCCTCCCCGACTCCCATCTATGACCCGATGACAGGGAATCCGGACGGAAGCGGGCGCACGCCGTTTCCCGGCAACCGGATTCCGGCGGCACGCATTGACCCTGCGGTACAGAAGCTGATCGGAACCGGCCTCTGGCCCAACCCCAACCGCATTGGCGGCGGCCGGTTCGGCCTCACCAACAACTACCTGGCGGTGGGGCCGACAACCTTCTTCCGCGACACGGTAGACAGCAAGGTCAACTGGAACGCCTCGGAAAAGCTCACCGCGTTTGTCCGTTTCAGCGTGCTCGATTACCGGATGAGCAACCCGCAGACCTTCGGCCCGCTCGGGGGCACATACCTCCATCCGACCAACAGCAACCCGGGAAAAGGGTTCGGACGAACTTACAGCGGCACCGTTTCCGCGACGTGGGTTTCGCGGCCGAATTTCGTGGTGGACGCCTACTTTGGCTACACCCTCATGGACACCAACGTCGAACAGGACCGGCTGGATGAAAAACTCGGGGCGGAATTCCTGGGCATCCCGGGCACCAACGGACCGCGCCGCTGGGAAGGCGGCTGGCCGAGATTCCAGATAGACGGCTTCAGCGAGCTGGGCATCCCCAACGACTTCATGCCCTACTACCGCCACGATCCGCAATGGCAGTACGTAGCCAATGCCAACTGGAACAAGAGCACACACAACATCCGGTTCGGTTTCGACTTCTACGTGCAGCACTTGAACCACAACCAGCCGGAATTCTCCGGATCGGGCGGTAACCCGGCACAGGGCGGATTCCGCTTCCGGCAGGGCACCACCCAGGTGCGGGGCGGTCCGAGCGGCAACGACTTCAACGCCTTCGCTTCCTTCTTGCTGGGGCTTCCCCGGGACGCCGGCAAGATTCACCAGTTCCCGGACGACGGCTACACGACGCGAGCCAAATTCTTCAGTACGTATATCCGCGACCAGTGGCAGGTCAGTCGCAAGCTGACCGTGACATACGGCACACGGTGGGAGTACTTCCCCTTCCCCACGCGCGCCGATCGCGGGCTGGAGCGTTACGATTTCGATAACAACAAAATTCTGGTGTGCGGGGTGGGCATCGTTCCGGATGACTGCGGCATCGAGGTCGGCAAACGTCACTTCGCACCGCGCATGGGCATTGCCTACCGCGCCACGAACACCTTCGTCGTCCGCGCCGGCTATGGCATCACGATCGACCCGTTCAACTGGTCACGGCCCCTGCGCACCAATTACCCCATCATGGCCGTGCAGACGCTCGAAGCGCCCAACACGTTCGGCTGGGCGACGACTTTGCGCCAGGGACTCCCGGCCGTGCCGCGCCCGGATCTGGGCAACGGGATCATTGACATACCCCGCACGGCAGCCGTGCTCACCGCGGATCCCAACAACACGCGCCGCGGCTATATTCAATCGTGGAACTTCACGCTCGAAAAGGAGTTACCCGGCCGCTGGATCGCCGCTGCCGGTTATGTCGCCACCCGTTCGGTGAATCAGATGGCGAGCCTCGAGCAGAACTGGTCGCCGATCGGCGGCGGCAGCGCGGGCCGGCAGATGGTGCGCAGGTTCAACCGGACCGCGCCCACCCAGATGCTGGGGAGCCTCGGCACCGCGAAGTACGACTCACTCCAGATCCGCGCCGAGCGCCGGTTCGCCGGTGACTATCAGATCCGCGTGGCGTACACCTGGGGTCATGGCCGGGGATATACTCCGGAAGACTCCGGCGCCGAACCCAACCGCGTCAGCATCCCGCAGTTCTACCGGATGAATTATGGCCGCCTGAGCCAGGACATCCGGCAAAATTTACAGGTAACCTCGATTTACAGCCTTCCCTTCGGCCGCGGCAAGCGTTGGGCGACGAGCGGTCCGGCCGCTGCGGTTCTCGGCGGATGGCAGATCAATGCGCTGTTCAGTGCTTACACAGGGCGACCGTTCACGATTACCGGCTCCGGTACCTCCATCAACACGCCCTCGGTGAGCCAGTTCGCGGACTGCCTGGCTCCGGCGCGAAAAATCGGGCGCCCGGAACAGTGGTATGACCCGTCTACCTTCGCCTCGGTGCCGACGACCGAAGTTCGCTTCGGCACCTGCGGCGTGAACAGCCTGGACGCGCCCGGCCTCATCCGCGCCGATGCAGGCATCTTCCGGAGGTTCCGGATCGGAGAGCGGTTCACGCTTCAGTTCCGGGCCGAAGCCTTCAACCTTTCCAACACGCCGCATTTTTCGGCGCCGAACGGAAGTCAGACCAGCAGCAGCTTCATGACCATCAGCAGCGTGCGCAACACCGGCCGGGAAGGACTCGATGAGCGGTTCTTCCGGTTCGGCCTGCGACTGGGCTGGTAACGCGGGCGGGCGCCCCAGTGGGCAGGCCGGGTTAGCGTTCAGGGAATTTCTCGGTCCGCACGATTCCCTTCCCTTCCTGGATCACGACCAGCTGGTCGGCGCCCACGTCCGAAAATGTCTCGCGCAGGCCTGAAGGCCAGCTGACCTCGATTCGCTCCGCGCGGGTGGCCTCCCCGAGCCCAAAGTGAAGTCGCAGGTCACTCTGCGAGTAGTAGCTCGACCCACTCATGACTTCGTCCATTTGCGTCCGACCGTTTGCCGTCAGTTTCACCCGGGCGCCGATCGCGCTGCGATTGGAACGGGTCCCGACGAGTTTGATCAGAATCCAGTGGTTGCGATTGCCGCCGTCGTTGCGCAACAGCGAAGGCGGACCGTCGAGGTTGTTGACCACCACATCCACGTCGCCGTCGTTGTCAATATCCCCGACGGCGCAGCCGCGGCTTACCTGCGCCGTGGTGATGCCGGGCCCGGAGCGCCCCGAGACGTCCTGGAACCGGCCGTTGCCCAGGTTGCGGTACAGCAACTTGGGCTGCCGGTAGGTCACATACAGGTTCCGTCCCTCGATTTCGGGATACACGTGCCCGTTGGCCAGGATGATGTCCTTCCAGCCGTCGTTGTCGAAATCCAAGAAACAGGCTCCAAAGCCGAGAAACTTCGTATGGATCAGGCCGGCTTGAAGGCTTGCCTCGTAAAAGGTCCCGTCGCCGTTGTTACGGTACAAGGTGGTGATCTGGTCGGAGAAGTTGGTGCGCACGATGTCGAACCAGCCGTCCCCGTCGTAGTCCGCGACGCTGGCGCCCATGCCGCCGAGGGCCGTTCCGTTTTCGTCAAAGGCGCACCCGGCCCGGACGCCGATCTCCGAGAACGTTCCGTCCCGGTTGTTGCGATACAGCAGGCTCGGCGCCGTGTCGCAGGCCACGTAGATATCCGGCCAGCCGTCGTTGTCGAAGTCCGCAGCCACGGCGCCCATGCCGTAAGATCCCACGGGCCTCCAGTTTTGGCGCACGAACACGGGTTCGGCAACGCCGCGCGGGGTGGCGATGCCTGCCTTTTCCGACACGTCTTCAAAGGTTCCGTCTCCGCGATTGCGGTAGAGCATGTTGGTGCCCCCGCCGTAGCCTTGAGGACCGCAGGCCACGGGGATGCGGTTGTAGCGGCAGTAGGCCGCTTCGCCCGGCTCCGGCGCCCGGGCCGGATCGAAGACGACGTATTCGGCCACGAACAGATCGAGCCAGCCGTCCCGGTCGTAGTCCAGAAAGCAGCACCCCGCGCCCCAGCGGCGGCCGTTGCCTGCAACCCCGGCTTTTTCGGCCACCTCGGTGAAGGTGCCGTCGCCGTTGTTGTGGTAGAGCGCGTTCGTCCCCCAGTAACTCACGAAGAGATCGTCAAAGCCGTCGTTGTCGTAGTCGCCCACGCAGCAGCCCTGGCCCCAGCCGGAGCGCGTCAACCCGGCGCGCAGCGTTACGTCCGTGAAGGTGCCGTCCCGGTTGTTGTGAAACAAATAACTTGTCGGATGTTTTTCTCCGGGCGCCAGATCGAAGCGCGTCCCGTTGACCAGAAAGATGTCCAGCCAGCCGTCATTGTCGTAGTCGAACAGCGCCACTCCGCAGCCCATTTCTTCGAGCAGGTAGCGCTTGCGGCGCGGGTCTCCGGAGAAATTGCGGGCGTGCCCGAGTCCTGCCGCCTCCGCGATGTCGGTGAATCTGACCTCGAGCAGCCGTCCCTCGCGTGCGGCCGTCTGCGACAGGCACGGCACCAAACCCGTAAGGTGCGCCAGGCGGCGGAGCCACGCGCGCCGGGAAATCCTCGCTCCAGGAAGCGTCATTTTCTAGTTCCCGGAGGCGTAGCTGCGTACGTGGCCCCCTCTTGCGCGCCGCGCGCCTCCCGGCGTTTCTTTTCGAACTCAGCAGCCTCCCGCTCCAGCTTTTGAAACGATTCGAGCGCCTGGCGCGCCTCTTTCAGCTTGCCCAGGCGGCGATAAACGCCCGCCAGCACGTAGTGGTAGGAGGACGATCGCGGATTGACCGCAATGGCTTTCTCCAGTGCCTCCGCTGCCTCGGGCCAGCGTTGCAGCCGGTCATAGGCCTTGCCCATCTGAAACCAGGCCGCGTCCGCTTTGGGATTGATGGCGACGGCCTTGCCGGCGTACTCGAGGGCGCTCTCCGGAACCCCCACCCGGTTGTAATACGCGCTCAGGTTCACGTAGGGAGCGGCGAACCGGTTCGTCCGCTTTTCATTGAGCTCGACCGCCTTCTGATAATGCGCCAGGGCGGCCTGATCGTCCCCGAGCGCCTCGAGCACAAAGCCGAGCTCGTTGTACGCTTCCAGATATTCCGGATCGAGGCGCAGGGCCTCCTCGAGTTCTTTTCGCGCCAGCGGATAGTTGTCGTGCGCTGCGTAAACCTTACCCAGGTTGTAGCGGATCTCCGCCGAGTCCGGCTTGAGGCGGGCGGCCATCTGCAGCTCGGTTAGCGCCGCGTCGTAGCGCCCGATGAGCATGAAGTTGCGAGCCAGGATCTTGTGCGCTTCCGCGTTGTTGATGTTCAGCTCCAGGCTCCGGGCGAGGGCCCGGATCGAATCACCGATCCTCTGCTGCGCGAAGTAGACATAGCCAAGGGCGTAGTGGCCCCACCAGGACTCGGGGCGCTCTTTGAGGTATTGCGCCAGTACGGGTTCGGCTTCCGCAAATCTGCTTTCGCGAATCAGGGTTTCCACCGCCCCAACGGTGGCCGCGTCGTCGGCAGCGGCAGGCGAAACTCCGGAGGGCGGCGCTGCGGGCCGCGCCTTCTCAAGCAGCGCGGCCGTCTGCAGGCTGCGCGCCAAGGTCAACTGCTCGCGTGCTTTGCGGTGATCGGGCGCCAGCCTCAGGGCTTGTTCCAGCGCGGCGATCGCACGGGGATAATCTCCTGCCTGCAGGTAGGCGCTGCCCAGCAGGTAGTGCGGCTCGGGAGCCGCCGGCCGCAGCCGGGCCGCCTGGGTCAACCAGGGGACCGCCTGCTCGGGTTGACCGGCAGCGGTCAGCGCCTCCCCCAGACCGAGCATCGCCTCCCAAGCATCCGGCTTTCGTTCGAGTGCCTGACGGAACTCCGCGGCTGCCGCTGCCGCATCACCGGTCTGCAACAACGCCGATCCAAGCCGCGTTCTGGCCGCGACGGACTCGGGAGCCAGGCGCACGACTCTCCGGTACGTCGCAACCGCAGCCTGCCAGTCGCCGCGCCCAGCCTGTACTTCGGCTTCGGCCAACAGCGACGCGGCGGTCTCGAGCCGCTCCTGCTCGGCCACTTGCGCGCGACCTTTTTCCAGCTCCTTCTGTGCCTCCTCCTTCAGGCCCGCCCGAGCCAGGGCCAGACCAAGCTGGTAGCGCGCCGCGCCCAGATTGGGATCGAGCCTCACCGCCTCCCGCAGGTGCTCGATCGCTCCGGAGACGTCGCCTTCCTGAAGCAGAGCTTTACCCAGCGCAAAGCGCGCCTGGACGTGCTGCGGTTCAAGCGCCAGCACTTTGCGCAACTGCTCGATCTCCCGCTTGCGCCCGTAGCGGGCCGCATAGGCAGTCGCCAGGTTGTAGTGGGCCTTGACGTGGTTCGGACTGAGCCGGATGGCTTGCTCGAGTTCCGCGACGGCTTCCTCGGCGTTCACTGGCACCAGAGCGGCGCCCAAGTTGGCATGTGCCTCGGCTGAGTCCGGCGCATGGCGCACCGCTTCACGGAAGGCGGCGATGGCGCGCTCCGTCTGGCCGGTCTGGATGAGAGCAAGCCCGAGGTTGTTGTGCGCCTCGGCGAAATCCGGGCGCAGGCGCACTGCTTGCTCGAAGGCCGCAATCGCCGCCGCCGGGTCCGCCCCTTGACGCCCGAGCAGGCGGCCGAGGACGTTATAGGCCTGGGCTTGACCGGGCCGTCTCTCGAGGGCACCGCGCAACTCCGCGATGACGGGCGACAGATCCGGAAGAGGTCCCTCCGGTTCCGGCAGGTTCAGACCGGCCTCTAACTGCCCGAGCGCTTCCTCGAAACGACCCAGCCGGAGAAAAACGACTCCCAAATCGAAATAAGGTCCCGGAAGCCTGCCGTTGAGCGCGATGGCGCGCTGGAGCTTCGCCATCGCAGTGTTGAGATCCCCGGTCTCCTTCAGCGCCATGCCCCAGAAGGCGTAGTTTTCGCTCAAGGAAGGATCCGCTTCTGCGGCCGCCTGCAATTCCTGAAGAGCGCGCTCCCGCTCGCCCGCGTACCACAGGGCCACGCCCAGGTTGTAACGGGCCTGCGCCAGATCGGGTGCGAGTTCCACGGCTCTCATCAGGCGTTCGAGCGCCGCCGCGAGATTGCCCTCCTGCCCCAGCAGGTATCCGAGCAATGTGTGTGCCTCGGCGTAGCCTGGATCGCGAGAAACCGCTTCCGCGAGCAACGACTTTGCTTGCTCGCGGTCGCCTGCCCGCAGAACCTCGAGCGCGCGACTGTGCAGCTGTGCGGCTTCCGCCGCGGCGCTCGTCCCGGCGCGCCTGCGCCGCGCCGCCGCCTGCCGCAGCGTTGAACCCAGGGCGTAATAAGCCTCCCGCATCTCCGGAGCAAGGGCGAGCGTTTCCTCGAAAGCGCGCAGGGCGCCCTCCAGGTCGCCTTGCTGGCGAAGAGCCTGCCCGAGCTCGTAAGAAAGCGCTGGGTTCCCCGGGTCCTTTCGAAGCAGCTGCCGGAGGATGCCGGCGGCCTCTGCGGCATCCCCTCGCGCGCGCAGGGCTTGAGCCAGATTGAGCAGAACCTGAGCGTCTTCGGGAGCGTATCGGAGCGCCGCCCGGAATGCCGCGACGGCCTCATCCCAGTTGCCGGTCTGCGCATGCGCGGAACCGAGGTTGTTGTGCGCACGAACGTAGTCCGGCTTCAGCTCCACTGCCTTGCGAAACTGCTCCATCGCCGCGGAAAAATCGTCCTTCGCCAGCAGAACCACGCCCAGCCAGTTATGTGCCTCCGGCGAGCGCGGGTTTCTCCGGACGGCCTCGCGCAGTTCTGCTTCCGCCTTTTCCAGCTCGCCGGTTTTCTGGTACAGGAGCGCGAGCGTAATGCGCGCGGCCTCGTGGGAGGGTCGGAGCTTGACGGCGGCGGCGAGGGCCTTGAGGGCTCGGGCCGACTCTCCTGTCTCCGCGAGCGCGAGTCCCAGATTGTATTGCGCCTCGGCGGAGGAAGGCTTCAACTGGACGGCTTTTTCAAAAGACCGGAGCGCCGCCTCGCGGTCGCCGACAGCCCATAGTGCGACACCCAGGGAAAGGTGGCCTTCTGCGAAATTCGGATTTCGCTGCAACAGCGCGCGGAGTTCCGCGGCGGCCGCAGACCACTGCCGGTTCTCGAGGAGGCGAAGCGCGCGCTGGTACCGCTCCGGCTCCGGGGCACGCGCAACGGGCTGGGCCCGCAGGACGAGGCAGAGAGCCAGGACGCACCCCAGTACATGGGCGACCAGATATGGCATAGATCTTGCCCGGCTCATGCGAGGGCGTGCGGCCTCGTTCTTTCCTATGATACCCGCCGGGCAGGCGCCCGCTCAGGCCAACGCCAGGCGCAACACAGTGTAGGAGCGCGCCGGGAGCTTCAACGTCATCGTGGAGCCCGGCTTCGGAGGTTCCAGCGCCTGCGGCACAACCCGCTTGGGCTGCTCGAAGGTGTTCGCAGCTTTGAGGTCCGGGCCCGTCAGTGTCTCGCAACCCAGGACGCGGGCCGGCGCAGTCCGCCAGTCGAGCCGCACTTCCCGTTCGGCGTTGAGATCCCGGTTCAAGAAAAACACTACCGCCTCGCGCGAGGAGGCGTCCCAGGTGGCCGCGACGTCCACGTACGGCGTCCTCCCGACGTTCGGCACGTCGTAGGTCTCGCATTCGAACAGCAGATCGAGCACACTGCCCCGGGCGTACTTGAGCGCCCAGGCGTAGGGGTAGTAGATCGTCTGGCGCAGAACGCTCGTTTCATTCGTCATCAGCGGCGCAATCACGTTGATGATTTGAGCCAGGCAACCCACCCGCACCCGTTCGGCCTGGCGCAACAGCGTATTGATACAGCCGCCCACCAGGAGCGCATCCTCCAGGTTGTAGACCTCCTCTAGCAGCCGGGGGGCGAACTGCCACTTGCCGTCACCGCCCCGGGCTCGGTACCACACGTTCCACTCGTCAAACGACAGCCAGAGCCGCTTTTGCGCTTTCCGCAGTCCCCGCACGTAGTCACAGACGGCGATAATCTCCAGAATCTGCCGCTCCATGTGCAGATTCAAGGCGACGAACCGGCTCGTGTCGCCATTGGTCTCGGAAGTGTTGTTGAAGTAGCGGTGGAGCGAAATCGCATCCACGAGGTCGTAGCACTCCTCCAGGACTTCGCGATCCCAGGTCAGGTACGTCGCCATGAACGGATTGCTCGATCCGCAGGCGATCAACTGCAGATTCCGGTCAATCCTCCGCATCTGCCGGGCCGTGTCCGCCGCCTTGCGGCCGTACTCGCGCGCGGGCATGTGCCCGATCTGCCAGGGCCCGTCCATCTCGTTGCCCAGGCACCAGTAACGGACGTTGTGCGGCTGATCGTAGCCGTGCTGGCGCCGCAACTCGGCCCAGCGGGTGCCTTTGTCCACATTGCAGTACTCCAGCAACGCCACGGCTTGTTCCGGGGTACCCCAGCCAAGATTGACCGCCAAGAGCGGCTCCGTGCCGATGAGCCGGCACCACTCGATAAACTCGTTGGTTCCGAACTGGTTCGGTTCGATCGAGTTCCACGCCAGCTCCCGGACGGTCGGACGCTTGTCCTTGGGTCCGACGCCGTCCAGCCAGTTATATCCGGAGACAAAATTTCCTCCCGGGTAGCGCATGATGGGAACGCCGAGTTCCTTCATTTCGGCGATCACATCCTTGCGGAAGCCCCGCTCGTCAGCCAGCCGGGAGCCGGGTTCGTAGACGCCGCCGTAGATCGCCCGCCCCAGATGCTCGAGAAACGCGCCGAGCAGCCGGCGGTCCATGTCCGTGCGCTTGCGTTCCAGGTCAATTGCCACCCGGGCCGGACCCCGCGTCTGGGCTCGCACCACACGGCCGAAGGCGGACAGGCAGCTCAGCGAAACGCCCATCCAACCCAGTTGTCTGACAAGGTCGCGCCTGCTGACGTGCATAGACATATCCCTCAGGAGGAAATTACTAGAGAGAGATGCGGACCGGCACTGCTCGGTGCCGGCCCGCCCACACTGAATGAACGGCCGGAGATCAGTACTCCAGCTTCATGCCGAACTGTACCGACCGCGGCTGGTTGCACTGAGTGCTGACCTGCCCGAAGGCGCCGGAGCTCCAGTTGGTGTTCGGCTCGCAGAAGACCGTGCGGTTCGTGACGTTGCCAAACTGCACTTCGAATCGGTGCCGGAACCGCTCGCCGATCTTCGTTTCCTTGAACAGGCTGATGTCCTCAGTCGTGGCCGTAGCCAGTCCCCGAACCGTACCGTCGGTACGCGGGGCGTTGCCGAAGCGGAGCGGGCCCGGATCCCTCCATGCGGAACGGTCAAAGAGCCGGTCCTTGTTGGGATCGAAATCATCGAAGTCGAGCCGCCCTTTAGCGTCGGCAACGCGGTCCGGACGCTTCTGATTGTTGAACAGAAAGGGACCCAGGTCGTTGTCCATCGTAATGTTCAGCGGCCGGGGGCTTTCGTACCTCAAGATCCCGTTGAGCGTCCAGCCCTGGAGCAGTTTTCCCACGAATCCGGTCTTACCCTTGCCGATCGGGATCTCCCAGGTGTAGGCGAACACGAAGGTGTGAGGAACATCGTCGAAGCTCAGTCCCCGTTCTCCACGTTGTGTGTCAGCCGGATTTTGGATGCCGGTTCCACCGCGCTGGGCGTTTTCGGCGCCATCGTTGATGAGCTTGGACCAGGTATAGAACACGCGGAACTGGAACCCATTGGAGAACCGCTTATCGAGCTTGGCCTGGAGTGAATGGTAAATGCTCCAGCCGATGGGAAGGGCGCGGTAGTCCAGGAACTGGTACTGCGGGTACGGACGCAAGGCCTGGGCCACGTTGCCGCTGAAGCCGGGGTACGGAGGAGCGATTCCCGCGTCCCGGGCGACCTGCGAGTTGATATTGGCCGACAGGACGCTCGCACCGTATCTGAGCACATCCGGATGATTCATGTTCGCGGCGGTACCGAGGAAATTCGGATGCTGCGGCAGCCGCGTGCCACGATTGGCCACGTAGGAGATGTCGGCCAGCGTGTTCTCCGTCACCTGGCGCTGGATGGTGAGAGACCAGTTCTGATACCGCGGCAGCTTCAGCTCGTCGGCAGGAATCGCCTGAATGGTCGTGCCGTTGGCGAACGTCGGATCAATGAACGGCGGGCGCTCGACCAGATTTCGCGGGAATCCGTCGTCGAGGTAGAAGGCCGGCGACAGGCCCGCCGTAAGGTTGGGCGCCTGCGGGTTACCCTGGAAGCCGCGGATCGGCTGCGGTCCGGAGCCGAAGGGTTTGCTGTTGTAGTAGATTCCGTAACCGCCACGGACGACGTTCCGGTCCCCGAGCCGGTAGGCGAAGCCGAAGCGCGGTCCGAAGGCATCCACAGGGATGTCGAAGAAGTGACGCAGTCCAGTACGACCCGGGCCTTTGCCCGCAAATACCAGAGCGCCGGGCCGCCCGCCCGCTCCGGGATTCGGCGTCGTCGCCGAGAAGTTGGACATGCGATCGTAGCGCTCTGTCCACGGGTACTGGTAATCAAACCGCAAACCGAGTGTCAGGGTGAGCCGCGGCGTCACTTTGATGTCGTCGTTGATAAACGCTGAGGTCCAGTTTCCGTTGAAGGTGACGAAGTTCGGAATCAGGAAGTTCGCAGTATGGGTCTGGCCGAGCAGGAACGACGCGAACGGATCGCCGGTGGCCGCAAGACTGTTCCCGCGGGCATCGTAACCGCCGGTGCCCAGTCTGTTGAAGTTGAAGAACCCGCCCGTTCCATTGGCCCAGCCGCGATAATTGAACTGGTGATGCCGAAACTCGTAACCGACCTTCAGAGTGTGCTTGCCCTTCACCCAGGTAAGATCATTCGCGAACTGCCAGCGATTGATGGCTTCGAAGCCGAAGCCGATCCAGCCGATACCCAGCTGCGAATACGGGATGTTGCCCGTAAACGTCATGTTAGGGAATCCGGCCGTGTTATCGAGAAGGCCGCTCTTTTCCAGGCTGCCCCACAGCTTGGTGGGCCACCCTACACCGGCAGAAATGGGAATCCCGCCCATAAACCAGCGGTCGTAGGCGACCATGCCGTGATGCAGCAGATTGTTGGTGATAATCGTGTCGAACTGCTGGGTAGCGTGATGCGTCGAGATTCTCTGGTAAAAGCCAATGCCGATGTAGTCATCATTCTTGGCGGATTCCTTCTCCGGATCGAACCGGAAGTTACACCCCTGGATCTCGCCGCAGTTGCGGATGGCAGGCCGATAAGGCCAGAAAAACGTGTGGCTGGTGCGGAACCGGGGATTGAAGTGATGATCTACGCGGATCAACGGAGTGCGGAAGTTGGCGATCCAGGTCTGGTCGCCCGCCGGGTTGCCGGCGACATTGAAGGAGAGTCCCGCCCGGTCCGGTTTGGGGATCAGGGGCACGATCTTGGCCGCCACCTGACTCCGCAGCGGGTGGTTGGCGGGAATGATGTTGCCCGGGAACGGATCTCGCACCGGGACGCCGTTCACCGTGCGCGTCGTGCTCGGATCGAAAATCTGTCCCGAATAAACGGGCCTGCCGAGCACGTCGGTGGAGATCTGCCCGCCCAGCAGCGCGCTGAAATCACCCTGGCGGAACGGCTCAATCGGGACCGTGTTGCCGAAGCCGGGCAGCACGCCGGAGCGGAATTTCAGCCAGTCCATGTTGAAGAAGAAAAAGGTCTTGTTGTGGCCGTCGTAGACCTTGGGAATCACGACCGGGCCGCCGATGGTGAAGCCGAAAGCGTTGCTCCGCTGCTTGGTGGCCCGCTCAGGGAAGAATCCGCGAGCGTTCAATTTGTCGTTGGCAAAGTATTCATAAAAGCTGCCGTGAAGTTCATTGGTCCCCGACTTTGACGTGTACTCCACGGTTCCGCCCGTCGTATGCCCGTACTGAGCCGAGTACATGGAGTTGGTCACCTTCATCTCCTGGATGCTCTCGATGGAAGGTGCGCTCTCGTGACTCTGCTGGTGGCCGGAGGCATAGCCGAACGCAGCGCCGTCGAAGAAATTCTCCATGCCGAAGGTCTGCCCTCCGTTCATTCGCGAGGAGAACTGGCTGCCGCGGAACATCGGGTCACCGTTGGGCTTCATGGGGAAGTACCCGGGCTGCAGCAGCAGCATGGCCTCGGCCAGACGGATGTCGGCGCCCATGACCACGGGGAGGTTCTTGTAATAGGTCTGGTCTACGGTGTTTGTCACCTCAGGCTGGGCCGTGTTGATCAGCTCGGCCGCCGCCGACACTTCCACTCGTTCCGTCACCGTGCCTAGCTCGAGCGTTGCGTCCTGGCGGTAAACCTGACCGCCCGTCAGAGTGATGCCCGAGCGGACGAACGTCTTGAACCCTTGGTGTTCCACGGTCACGGTGTACGTGCCCAGCGTGAGCAGTGGCGTCGTGTAGGTGCCGGCTTCGTTGGTGGTCAGTATCGTCTCAACGCCCGTCCCTTCATTGCGAACGATGACTTTGGCATTCGGCACCACATTCCCGCTGGGGTCCGTGACGATGCCCGTAATCGTGGCGCGGTCGGCCCTCTGAGCCAATATCGAAACTGCAAAAAGCGTCAGGGCGGCTGCAAGCCGGCCCAGCTTCAACAAGACACTGCGCGACATCTTTCGACTAGCCTCCTGGCTGGCCGCTCGCCTCTTCGGCTCCGGCCATTGTAAACGCTCACAAAATTTATACCCGTGTAACGGTGGAAAGTCAAGCAAAAAAATTAAGATCTTCACACTAGGAGCCACGCGCCCGGTCACCGAGCACTGATCAGCCCTGGAATCAATCACTTAGGGCATTCAAACCCCGGCCCCTCAACGGGCCTGCAGCTCGACCCGCGTGACGCTCGCCCGCCGGAAGGTGTACGAGAACTCCTGGCCCGCTGGAACAAAGCCCTCCAGCGGCACCACGGCCTCCGGGCGTGTCTCGTCATTGTGCTGATAAATGCTGGCGCCCGACAACGTCAAAACGCGCGCGTTGCCCGTCGCGGGGAAGCCCCTCAGGCGGATCCGTGCCGGAACATCCCGGTGCAGGTGCCGGTTGACGGCAAACAAGGTGAGCCGGTCGCCCCGACCATTCAACGCTGCGGTCACATCGAGATAGGGCACATCGGGGATCTCCGGGATCCGGACGTTGCCCTCCCGGACATCGTACCCCGGACCGCGCATCTGCGCGGCGACCGGGATGGCGATGTCCGCGGTCGAGTACAGCCGAAACGCGTAGTAAGCCGGCGTGGCGTACACACGGCTGCGCTTTTTCCAGATCCCTCCGAACTCGATGAGGCCGGTCATGTCGGCGATCGGCACGAAATCGGCTACCCGGACCAAGGTATTGAGGAACCCCGCAGCGCACAGAGCGCCTCCGAGGTTGTGAAACCGCGGCACGCGGTCGTCCCGCCCCCAGAAGAGCCACTCGGTGAAAGCGATCCGAACCCGATCCCGGTGGGCGGGATGTTCCGCGATCTGTTCTTTCATCTGCCGTAACAGCCGCTCCAGACCGACCGGAAGCGCAAGAGCCGCCTCGGCCACGAAATCCGGGGAGGGCTCGTTGCGGCGGACATTGGCGGTGCCGACGACGAAATGGGTTGCCAGGTACTCGAACGATCCGGCGGGAAGCGCCAAAAGTTGTGCGTTCCACTCGCGAAAACGGTCCGGATCCTGGCCCGTGGCGATGAGCCGCGCCGAAGCGTCGGCGGCGCGCACGGCCTCGGCAAACACGCGCGTCCGCTCCGCCACCCGCTCGAGCGTGGGGTAACCGATCTGGAACGTTCCCCACAACTCGTTGCCCAGTTCCCAGAGCAGTCCGCCGCGGCGCTCACCCCAGCGCTCGTTCACGTAGCGTACCCATGCGGCCGCCTCTTCCGGGGTGCCGCTTCCGAGATTCAGGGCGATCTGCGGTTCGGCCCCGACGAGCCGGCAGAAGCGGAGAAACTCGTCGGTGCCGAAATGGTTGTATTCGGGGATGCCCCAGGCCTGGTTAAGCATAGACACACGCCGGTCCTGCAGGCCGACGCCGTCGCGCCAGTGGTAGCCGGAAGTGAAGTTGCCCCCGAAACGGACCACCGGCGTGCGCAAGGCACGTGAAAGTTCGATCATTTCGGGCTCCATGCCTTCCACGTGGTCCGCCGGAAAGACAAGGACCTGGTCAACGAGCACCCGCCCTTCATCCCGCACCGCCACGACCAGATCCGCAGGTTCCAAGGGTTCGATCTGCCCGCGTTTGAGCTCGAGCGCAAATTCGTAACGCTGCCAAGCGGAGCCCTTCAGCGAGATACCGGCACGCGCAAACACGGTTGACGGGTCGTTTCGGCGGCGGATAGAGACCTCGATGCCCGCCGGGCCGCTGATGTGGCGCGCCCACAGGCTTCCGGTGTACCTCACAATCCGGTGGACCGGCAGATGAACCCGCTGGCGGACCCCGGTTTCTTTGCCCGGAAGTCCCATGATCAGCAGGGAACGCGACGAATTGGCGGCATCGCCCCAGCGCGGCTCGTAGCGCCAGCCCTGGGCGGCGTCCAACGGCTCCCATGGAATCGGAAGTCCGATGGCGGAGGCCCGTTCGAGGCCCGGCGTCTCCTCCACGAGCCGCCGCAGGTTCTCTACACTCCAGAGCCCGTCCTCAAAGCTCGGGTTCTCCACCACCTGCGCCCACAACCCCCCGTAGATTGCCCGCCCGATAGGCTCGAGGAACGTTCCGAAAATCGTGCGTGGAATCCGGTAGTCGGCTCGCCGAGTCGCGTCAACTTCGATCAGAGCTTCGGGGCCATCTGTTCGAACGAACGTGTCGGCCCCGATCGCGGCCAGCGGCGCCAGCCATAGCACAAATTTATGCAAGCGTTTTCTCATCGAATCCTCCGCTCCCCAAATCATGCCACGGCGAACCGCTCGGTATAATGGGCCTGTCGGCATGAGGGGGTGGTTGATCCTGGCTTTCTCCGCGGCGGCGCTGCTCAATCCCGCTCCGCCGACCTTTTCCGACGTGACCGCCTCCTCAGGCTTGGACTTTCGCAACCACGCCAGCCTTACTTCCGAGAAGTATCTAATCGAGTCCATGACCGGAGGCGTTGCGCTGTTCGACTATGACGGCGACGGCTTGCTCGATGTTTTCCTGGTCAACGGCGCCGCCCTCGCCGATCCCATGCCTGCCGGCCGGCAGCCAGATAAGTCCGATCCCCGCTACTGGAACCGGCTTTACCGCAATCTCGGCAATTTTCGTTTTGCGGACGTCACGGAGCGGGCAGGCGTGCGGGGCCACTCCTACGGCATGGGCGCCGCCGTCGGAGACTACAACAACGACGGCCAGCCGGACCTGTACGTGACCAACTTCGGGCGCAACATCCTTTATCGCAACAACGGCGACGGCACCTTCAGCGACGTCACTGAGCAGGCCGGGGTGGGCGCCGGCGGCTGGTCCGTTGGAGCCGCGTTCCTCGATTACGACAAAGACGGCTACCTGGATTTGTTCGTAGCCCGGTATCTGGACTGGGACTTTTCCAAAAACATTTACTGCGGGGAGCGGAAGCCGGGCTACCGCGCCTACTGCCATCCGGACCAGTTCGAACCCATCACGCACCTGCTTTACCGCAACAACGGCGACGGAACCTTTACGGACGTCTCGCAATCCGCGGGCATCTCCGGCCACCCGGGCAAGGGACTGGGGGTGGCCATCGCGGACTTCGACCGCGACGGCTGGACGGATATTTTCGTCGCCAACGATTCCTACCCCCAGCAGTTGTTCCGCAATAAAGGGGACGGCACATTCGAAGAAGTGGCCCTGCTCGCGGGCCTCGCCTACGATGAGGACGGCCGCACGTTCGCCGGAATGGGCACAGACTTTGCCGATTACGACAACGACGGCTGGCCCGACGTTTTCGTCAACGCGCTGGCCAATCAAAAGTACGCCCTGTTTCGGAATTCCAAGGGTGCCTTCGAGTACGTTTCCGGCCCGAGCGGCGTGGCAGGGATCACCATGCTGCACTCCGGCTGGGGCGCGCGCTTTCTCGACTACGACAATGACGGCTGGAAGGATCTGCTGGTCGGCCAGGGCCACGTCATGGACAACATCGAGCTGACGCAGCCCAATATTCGGTACCTGGAGCCGCTCCTGCTGATGCGCAACCGGGGCGGCAGGTTCGAAGACGTCTCCCGGCAGAGCGGCCCGCCGTTCCAGGTGCCGCTGGCGGCCCGGGGAATCGGCTTCGGAGACCTCAACAACGACGGCTTTCTCGACCTGGTGGTGAATTGCAATGACCGGCCCGCCCTTGTGCTGCGCAACGAAGGCGGCAACGGCAACCACTGGCTGCTGATCCAGCTGACCGGCACCCGCAGCAACCGCGACGGCATCGGCGCCGAGGTCCGGATCGTGGGCGAGTCGGGGCTGGAGCAGCACGCCGTCGTCACCACCGCCTCGAGTTACCTTTCGGCCAGCGACAAACGCGTGCACTTCGGTCTGGGGAAGGACAGCCGCGTCAGGCTGGTGGAAATCCGCTGGCCAAGCGGCCTCGTGCAGAAACTCGAACAGATTCCTGCGGACCGCGTTCTGACGGTCCGTGAACCCGCCGAGAGCAACGGGCCATGAAACGCCTCCGCCTTGCATTGTGGGTGACGCTGGCAGTGGCAGGCGCGGGAGTTGTGTGGGGCGCTCTGTCTCAGGGAATGGCGACCGCCTCGCGTACCGCGCGGCCGGCACGGCCCCTTCCGCCCGGACTGAAGCCGCCGGAGGTGCGCTATGAGGATCTGGCTCCGGCGGCCGGACTCACGGCGGTCAACGTCTCCGGGGCCGAGCGCAACAAGTCTTACATCGTCGAGACTACGGGCAACGGGGTCGCCATTGTGGACTACGACAACGACGGACTCCCCGACATCTTTTTGGTGAACGGCGACCGCTTCGAAAAGTCCGGGCCCCGTCCGTCCCATCACCTGTACCGGAATCTGGGCGGTCTCAAGTTCGAGGAGGTCACGACCAAAGCTGGTCTGGTGCACACGGGTTGGGCTCAGGGCGTCTGCGCCGGCGACATTGACAACGACGGCTGGGTGGATCTGTACGTCACGCACTGGGGCCAGGACGTACTGTTCCGCAACCTGGGCAACGGCACGTTCCGGGACGAGACCGAAGCGCGCGGGCTGAAGTCGGCCGCGCGCCGGTGGGGCACGGGATGCTCCTTCTTCGATTACGACCGCGACGGCGATCTCGACCTGTTCGTGGCGCGCTACCTGGAGTTCGACCCGGCCAAGACGCCTCGCCCGGGCGAGAGCGCGCACTGCCGCTGGAAGGGATTCCCGGTGTTATGCGGACCGCGGGGATTGCCGGGCGAAACCATGTCGCTTTACCGCAACGACGGCCGCGGGCGCTTCACAGACGTCTCTGGGCCGTCCGGCGTGGCCGGCCCGAAGCAGTACTACGGCTTCACCGCCCTGAGCGGCGATTTCGACAACGACGGCTGGCCGGACATGTATGTGGCCTGCGATTCCACGCCCAGCCTTCTTTACCGCAACAAGCGCGACGGGACCTTCGAGGAGATCGGACTTTACTCCGGCGCCGCCTTGAACGAGGACGGGCAGGAGCAGGCAGGCATGGGAGCGGCGGCCGGCGATTTCGACCGCGACGGCGCCCTGGATATCTTCAAGACAAATTTCTCGAACGATACGCCCAACCTGTATCACAACGCCGGAGATGGGACCTTCACGGAAGTAACCATGGCCGCCGGACTGGCCGTGAACACGCTGTTTCTGGGATGGGGTGCGGCGTTCCTCGACTTCGACCACGACGGCTGGAAGGACATCTTCGTCGCCAACGGCCACGTCTATCCCGAAGTGGATCAGCTGCCGGTGGGAGAGAACTACAAGCAGCAGCGCCTGCTGTACTGGAACCGGCGCGACGGACAATTTTATGACATCTCTTCGCAGGCCGGCCCCGGAATCCTGGCGCGCCACTCCTCACGGGGCATCGCCGTGGGCGATCTGGACAACGACGGCTCACTCGAAATTGTGGTGGTGAACGTGCACGAACGGCCGTCGCTGCTCAAAAACTTCGGGGAGAAAGGCAACTGGCTTTTGGTACGGGCGCTCACGCGCACGGGCCGGGACGCTGTAGGGGCGCGCATCACGGTCGCCACGGCAGACGGGCGCCAGACCGACGAGGTACGCAGCGGCGGCTATCACATTTCGCAAAGCGATTTCCGCGTTCACTTCGGACTCGGTCAGGCCTCCGGCGCCGCCGTGACGGTGCGCTGGCCGGAGGGCAACACCGAAACTTTCGCCGACATCCCGGCCAACCGAGTGGTGGTGATTCAGGAGGGCAAGGGAGTTCTCGCGCCGCGCGAAAGCGACGGCCGAAGTCCGCGAAAGCCCCGGAGCTGACGGCCTAGCGCCCGCCGGTGCGGTACCAGCGCGCGACCACTTCCATGGCGGGCTTGCCCCACGGCGTCAGCGAGCCGTCTTCAGGGCCGCCGTGACCGTCCGAGCCCACCTTCCACCAGTAGACGCCTTGAAACCACGGCTTGCCATAGAAGGCGTCGAGCACCGCTGCGTAAGCCCGCGCCTGGTGTTCGAGGGAGATCCTTCGCGGCGTCTCATCCCAAGGCTTCCGGTGAGCATTCTCCAGGCTGGCGAAACCGGCTTCGGTAAAGATCACCGGGCGGCGGTGCTTGCGCTGCACCGCCTCCACGCGCCGCACCAGATCGGCTGTTGAAAGATCGTCCGGAAGCGGATAGTACTGATTGAGCCCGATGTAGTCGAGGGCGTCCCAAAAACGCAGCGTCTCGAACTCCTCGCCCCAGTTGGCGGCGTAGACAAGAGGACCGCGGTAGATCCGGCGCACGCGGCGGATCAGATCTCTCCACTGCGCTTCGTGGCGCGTCAGCCGCGCCAGCTCCACACCCACACAGAAAATATCGGCGCGGATCTCAGAGGCGAGCCTCGCATAGTGCTCGACAAAGTTTCGGTATTCGCCGAACCAGGCGGCGCGGTCGTGCCCGGAGGCGAAATCGAGTTCGCCAGGGAAGCTGCGCCGCACCCACAGCTGCGGCTTGAGCATGACCTTCAGGCCGGCGTCGTGGGCCACGGCCGCCATCCGGCGGATGGAGTCGTCGCGCTCCATGCCGCGGCGTCCGATCATGCGGATCCGCGGCTCGTCGCGCCGTGCGAAGCCGTAGGGGACCAGCGCGATGGCGTTGATCCCGTAGCCGGGGAAACTGCGCAGCATCTGCTCGGCACGAGGAGACGAATAGGCGTCGGGCCACTCCGCGGTGAAATTCACGCCGCGCTGGAAGAAGACTCGGGACGGCAGCGCCTCGGTGTCGGCCAGCAGCAAAAGCCAGCCTGCAAGGAACAGAACAGCCCCGGCGGCCAACCAGCGCATCGCACAACCCTCAATAGGGACTGACGGCCTGCAACTCCGGTTCGGCGGCGCGGCCCAGAATCTTTTCCACTTCCCGTTTGAGGGGACCGACGGCACGGGCGTAGATCATCTTATAAGCCGTACAGAAGTAATCGAGATCCTCGAAGCGGCGGCGTGGGCCGTGGCGGAACTTGGGGCATCCGCCGTGGCAGATGGACTGGTAGTCGCAGACTTGGCATTCCGGGTGCGGAATGGTTTTCTTCGCCGCAAACCGGTACCGCTGCTGGCGGCGCGCGATCTCCGCCCAAGAGTCGGTCAGTATGTTACCCAGCTTCCAGCCGCTTTCGACAAAGAAGTCGCACGGGTAGACGTCGCCATTGTATTCGACAACGACGTAGCTGTCGCAGGTCTCGTGCAGGGTGCAGCTTCCCGGTTTGTAACCCGCCAGGGCCTCGGCTATGTTGTCAAAAAACCGGATCCGCATCTTGCGACGCTCGGGCCACCACAGATCGAACGTCTCGCAGAGAAAGCGGCCGTACTGCTCCGGGGTGATGGTGAACGGCAACGGACGGCCGTCTTGGTCGAACTCCGCCAGCGGGATGTACTGGATGTGCTGGACGCCCAGGCTCCGGAAAAAACGGTAAAGCTCGCGCGGCTTTTCCACGTTGGCCTGGCTCAGCACGCACAGCACGTTGAACTCGACGCGGTTGCGCTCGAGCGCCTCGATTCCCTGGATGACCTGCTTCCAGGTGCCCCGGCCCGCCTTGTTGTAACGGTATAAATCGTGAACCTCCTCGGGGCCGTCGAGCGAGATTCCCACCAGCCAGTTGTAGTCGCGGAAGAGTTTACACCAGCCGTCGTCCAGGAGCAGGCCGTTGGTCTGGATCGCGTTGCTCACGCTTTGCCCGTTGCGGCCGTAGTGCTGCTGGTACTCGATCAGCTTCTCGAAAAAGGAGAGGCCGGCGAGCGTGGGTTCGCCGCCCTGGAAAGCGAACACGCTTGCAGGATAGGAATAAAACAAGTAGCCGTCCACGAGCCGCTCCAGCGTGTCCAGCGTCATCCTCCGTCCCGGCAGCGACTTGTAGGGATCGGCTTCGCGGTCCAGGTAAAAACAGTACGCACAGTCGAGGTTGCAGACTGCGGAGACCGGCTTGATCAGCAGGGAGCTGATGCGCGGGGCGGCTCCCGAATTCGTTCCCAGGATCGGAAACACCGCCCCGTCTCCCATGCCGCCAGTGTAAGACAAGGGCGGGCGGAAGTGCACAAGGCTCACCGCTTGCTATGTTGGAAGGCGTGGGCTCGGACAATCCTTTCCTGGATCCGGTGCGGTTCCCACGGCGGGCGCCCCCGTGTAGCATGGTGATCTTCGGGGCCACCGGGGACCTGACGCGCCGCAAGCTGCTCCCCGCCCTCTACCGCCTGGCCGCCGGCCGCAGCCTTCCTCCGGGGTTTGCGATTCTGGGCGTCTCGCGCCGCCCGCTGAGCGATGATCAGTTCCGGGAATTCTCGCGCCATGCCGTTTCGGAGTTCCTGGACGACGGTCCGTGGTCGGAGGAGACCTGGAGGGAATTCGCGCGGGCATTGTTTTATTTGCCCGGTGATGTCGGCGACCAGAGCGCCTTCGAGCGCCTGGCCGCAAGGCTCGCTGAGATCGCCGCAGCCCGGCCGACTGCCGGCAACGTGCTTTTTTATCTGGCCACCCAGCCGGGACATTACGAGCCGGCCGCTGCGGGAATCGCCGCAGCGGGACTCGACCGGGGAACCGGCTTCCGCAGGCTCGTCGTCGAAAAACCCTTCGGGTGGGATTTGGAGAGTGCACGGCGGCTCAACGCCACGCTCAGGCAGGTTTTCTCCGAAGAGGCCATCTACCGCATTGACCATTACCTCGGCAAAGAGACGGTCCAGAACATCCTGGCCTTCCGCTTCGCCAACGGTATCTTTGAGCCGCTGTGGAACCGCCGCTACGTCAACCACGTGCAGATCACCGCAGCGGAGTCGGCCGGCGTCGAAGGACGCGGCGCGTACTACCAGCAGGCGGGCGCACTCAGGGACATGGTGCAGAATCACCTGCTGCAAGTAATGGCCACGATCGCCATGGAGCCTCCTGCGGTCTTCGAGCCCGAGGCCGTGCGCGACGAACGCGCCAAACTGCTCCGCTCGATCCGCATCTGGAAACCCGAGGAAGTCGCTGCGAACGCTGTGGCGGGGCAGTACGGTCCCGCACAGATCGGCGGTGAGGAAGTCCCGGGTTTCCGCCAAGAGCCGGGCGTGGACCCGGAGTCACCCACGGAGACTTACGCCGCGCTCACGCTTTTCGTGGACAACTGGCGGTGGGCGGGCGTGCCTTTTTACCTGCGCACCGGCAAGCGGCTGCCCAAGCGCGTGACCGATGTCGCCGTCCAGTTCCACAGTGCGCCGCTGGCTCTGTTCGAAGACGGTGGGCAATCGGGCACCCTGCCGAGCCTGTTGATCTTGCGGATTCAACCCGACGAAGGGATTTCGCTGCGATTTCTGTCCAAGCAGCCAGGCAGCGGGATGCGGCTGCGGCCGGTCTCGATGGATTTCCACTACGGCGCGAGTTTCGGCATCCGCCTGCCCTCGGCGTACGAAACCCTGCTGCTCGATGCACTGGCCGGAGACAACACGCTGTTCATCCGCCAGGATATGGTGGAGGCCGGCTGGGCGGTGGTCGAACCCGTGCTCCAGCACTGGGCTCAGCGCCGGTTCGACTTTCCCAACTACCCGGCGGGCTCTTGGGGGCCCCCGGAAGCCGATCAGATGCTGGCGCGACGCGGGCACGCCTGGAGGAGGCCTTGATGGCGGTACTCTCCGAACAGGTCCTGAGGGATCTGGAGCGTCTGTGGGAAGAGCTGGCACGCCACGGAACCGGGCAGCCCGGTGTGCTGCGGGCGTGCGCCCTCACGCTGATTGTAGTGTGCGACGCTTCCGACGATGCCGGCAACATCGGCGCCACACTGGCGGAACTCATGGAGCGCCATCCCGCCCGCGCTGTGCTCCTGCGCGCCGGTGAGGAGGTGGCGGAACCGGAAGCCCGGGTGTTTGCCCATTGCTGGCTTCCGCGCAACGAACGTTCGGAAATCTGCTCCGAGCAAATCGAGATCACGGCAAACCGCGCCCGGCTCGGCGAAATCGTTCCCGTGCTGGTCGCTCTTGCAGCTCCGGATCTGCCCGTTGTCGTCTGGTGGCGCAGTTTGCAGTTGTTTTTAGGCCCCGACCGCGACCGCTTTACTGCGCTGCAACCGAGGATGATTCTGGACAGTGCGCGCACCGAGAGCCTTGAAGCCCTGTTCGAGTCAATGGCGGCACTGCTCGCCGCCGGGCATGCGGTCGGGGATCTGGCATGGGCTCGCCTGACGCCGCTGCGGGAGGCGCTGGCCCAGGCTTACGAGTGCGCCCGCCCGAGGCTTCCCCTTGCGCAAATCCAAGGGGCGGCCGTCAGCTTTGCGGATCCAGCCGACATGTCCGGCGCCTGTTACGTAGCCGCCTGGATCGCCGAAACGCTCGGTTGGAGCATCGGAGACGGGCGTCTCCGGATCGAAGCCCGTAGACAAGAGCAGGCGGGTCGCCGGATGGCCGTTCGCCTGGAAGGGCGGCCTTGCTCGATTACGGTGGAGTGGCGGACGGACTCTACCCTGGAAACCCGTATCGGCGACGCGCTGAGCCGTACCTCCTTTCCGCCACCATCCGAGGCGGATCTGCTGGCGGAGGAGCTGTCGCTGGGGGCGCGCGATCGCGTGTACCGCCGGTGTCTCTCGCGTGCCGCTGAAGCAACGCGTGCGCTCAGCTGACCCATGGGGTTCGTCTGGCATGCATATCCTTCGCCTCGTGCCGCCGGGGAAGCTTGCGCCGCGCACGTCAGCAGCCTGCTGGATCGCGCGTTGCTCGAACGCGAGCACGCCACGCTGGCCGTCTCCGGCGGTGCGACAGCACGCCTTCTGTTCGAGCCCCTGGCGCGCACCGGCCTCGCCTGGCGGCGCATCCATCTGTTTTCGGTGGACGAACGCATGGTTCCCCCGTCCGATCCTCAAAGCAATTTCCTGCTCGCCGAAGAAAGACTGATTGCTCCTGCGGGGATTCCGGCGGAAAACGTTCACCGCATCCACGGAGAACTATCCCCCGAGGCGGCCGCCCGGCGCTACGAGGAGGAGGTCCGCAGCTTCTTCGGCCTTGCGGCAGGCGAGCTGCCGCGCTTTGATGTGATCCATTGCGGCCTCGGAGCTGACGGACACATCGCGAGCTTGTTCCCCCGCAGCCCTCTGCTGGACGACCAGACGCGCATCGCCGCGGCCGCCTGCCCGCCGCACGGCGGCCCGTGGCGGGTCACGTTGCTTGCCGGTCCGTTGCGCGCCGCAGGAGAGGTCGTGTTTCTGGTCACGGGAGCGGAGAAAGCGGAGGCGGTCCGCGCCGCCATCGAGGAGCCCCGGAATCCGGAACAATACCCCGCTCACTTGCTTCGCGACAGCCGGGTGACATGGTTCCTGGATGAAGGTTCGGCTCGGTTGCTGGCGCCATGAGCATCACGCGACGCACCCTGCTGGGGATCGGGCCCGCCGGATGGATCGGGGCCCAAACCGCCGTGACCCGCGTCCTGTTCGGCGGAGACGTGATGCTGGCCCGTCATATCGGCAAGACGGCCAGGCTCCGGAGGGATCCCGCCTGGCCGTTCCGCAACATCGCCGGGTTCCTCGAAGCTGCCGATATCGCCTTCGTCAACCTCGAGTCACCGTTTGCAGGCCGCGGGCGGCCCTCGGAACGCGGCATGATCTTTCGGGCCGCTCCTGAGATGGTGGAGGGACTGCGGCTTGCCGGCGTCGATGTCGTCTCCACGGCAAACAACCACGCACGGGATTGCGGCGGTTACGGCGTCGAGTTCACACTCCGCTGGCTGGCCCGCAACGGCATCTACGCGGTGGGGACGGGGCTTACGCCGGAAGCGGCGCGGGAGGGTGCCGTCGTGGTCCGCAACGGCGTTCGCTTCGGCTTCCTGGCATACACCTACGACCAGTCAAACGGCAATCACGCGGCGCCGGATCCCCGCGTCAACCTGATGGACGCCGAGAGGATGCGCGAAGACGTGGCCCGGCTCAGCCGGCGCGCCGACGCCGTCATCGTTTCCATGCACGCCGGCGACGAGTACCGGAGGAATCCCAACCGCCAGCAGGCAGAGTTCGCCCGCGCCGCCCTCGAAGCCGGCGCCGCCGTCGTCGTGGGCCACCATCCTCATGTCATTCAACCCGTGGAGCGGCATCGCGGCGGCGTGATCTTTTACTCGCTCGGTAACCTCGTGTTCGATCAGTTTCACCGCCGGGACACGCAGGAGGGCCTGCTGGCTGAGGTGGTCTTCTGCGGGGCCGCGATTCAGGATGTCAAGTTGCACTGGGTCGTGATCGCCTCGGGCGCCCCTCACTTGGCGTCCCGCCAGTTGGGACCGATACCGGTCTCCACAACGAGCGGCACTTCCAGCCGGTAGACGTTCTCCATTTCGCGCCGGACCATCGCCGCGGCTTCCTGCACCTCCTCGGGCGGTGATTCGAACAGAAGTTCGTCATGGACCTGAAGGAGCATGGCGGTGCGCCAGCGGCGCGCCTGAAGTTCCCGGTCAATCCGGATCATGGCGAGCTTGATCAGATCCGCCGCCGTGCCCTGCAACGGCGTGTTGATCGCCGTGCGCTCGGCAAAACCGCGCGCGTTCGGATTGGAGCTGTTGATGTCCGGTATGGGGCGCCGGCGCCCAAAAAGCGTCCGCGTCTCGCCGGTGCGGCGCACGGTGGCGATCGTTTCCTCAATGAACCGTTTGACCCCGGCGTAACGGGCGAAGTAGTTGCGGATATAGGTTTCCGCTTCCTCGCGGGAAATGCCGAGCTGCGCGGAAAGTCCGTATGCGCTCAGCCCGTAGATGATGCCGAAGTTCACCGCTTTCGCGTTACGGCGTAGTTCCGGCGTCACCATCAGCGGCGGTACCCCGAAAACCTCCGCCGCCGTGCGCGTGTGAATATCTTCGCCCTTGCGAAACGCTTCGAGCAGGACGGGATCGCGCGACATGTGCGCGAGCAGGCGCAGCTCGATCTGGGAGTAATCCGCCACCAGCAGGCTCCATCCCTCCCGGGGCACGAAAGCAGCCCGGATCTCGCGTCCCAGTTCCGTGCGGATGGGTATGTTCTGCAGGTTCGGATTCGAGCTGGACAGCCGCCCCGTGGCCGCACCGGTCTGATTGAAGGACGTATGGAGCCGGCCGGTTCTCGGGTTGATCAGCTGGGGCAGAGCGTCCACGTACGTTCCCTTGAGTTTGGCCAGCTGGCGGTATTCCAGCACCTTGGCCGCAATCGGATGTTCGGCCGCAAGCTCTTCCAGCACGTCCGCAGCCGTGGAGATGGTTTTTCCTCTGCCGTATCGGACCGGCGCGGGCAGTTTCAGTTCTTCAAACAGTACCTTTCCCAGTTGCTGGGGCGAATTGATGTTGAACGGCCGTCCCGCCATCTGCTGGATCTCGGCCGAGAGGCGCTGAATTTCGGTGTCCAGACGCCGCGAAAGCGCCTCGAGCGCCGCAGGATCGATGCGGATCCCCGTACGCTCCATACGGGCCAGCACCGGCACCAAGGGCAGGTCAATTTCTTCATAGAGCTTCCGCAAGCCCCGTGCATCCACTTCCGGCCCGAGCAGTCGCGCCAGCTCGAGCACGCATTCGGCGCGTTCTTCGACCGACGCGCTCAGCTTCCGGTCTAACCGCCGCTCGGCAAGCGGCTCCAGAGCACATCCCGACGGATCTGCATCGAGCAGGAAGGCGTAGAGCATCACGTCCTCGTTGAACCCGCGCGGCTCGACGCCGCACTCAGCGAGCGTTAGCAGCATCGTTTTCAAATCGTGGGTGATCTTGGGACGGGACCCGTCTTCGAGCAGCGGCCGCAGCCGGTCGAGCAGTCCCAAGCTCAACGAGCGTGCCTCCCCCGGACGCCATGCCAATGCCGCCATACCGAGGGCGAGCTCACCCTCCCCTCTGGCCTGGAGGGCCACGGCCACAGGGGATTCCCGGGGAATCGCGGCGAGGTAGGCGTCAACTTCGGCCGCCGTCTCCAGTCGCCGGTAATCACGCTCCACGCGCTGCTCCGGCTCGAGCTCGCGGAGCAAACTGTAGAACTCCAGCTCTTTGTAAAGCTGCCGGAGCGCGGCCGGATCGGGTTCTTGCGCCCGCAAGGCGTCGAGCTCGAAGGGCACCGGAGCGGTCGTGTCAATGGTGGCCAGACGCTTGCTGAGCAGGATTTGATCGCGGTGGTTCAAGAGGCTTTCCCGGTAGGTCTTGCGCTCGACTTCTTCGGCGTGCTCGAGGGCGTTTTCCACGGACCCAAATCGCGCGATCAGCTCGCGGGCCCCTTTGTCTCCGATGCCCGGCGCACCCGGGATGTTGTCGATCGCATCGCCCTTGAGAGCCAGAAAATCGGGCACCTGCCACGGCTTGACGCCCAGAAAGGCTTCGACCTTGCCGGCGTCGTACCACTCATCTTCCTTCACCGGGTTCACCATGAAGGTATGCTCGTCCACCAGCTGCAACATGTCCTTGTCGCTTGAGACGATGACGACATCCAGACCCGCCTCGACTGCGCGGCGGGCAAGAGCGCCCACCACGTCGTCGGCTTCAAAACCGGGGTATTCCAACACCGGGACGCGCAGGGCTTCCAGTAGCCGGCGAACGTAGGGAATCTGCTCGGCCAGGTCCGGCGGCATTTCGGCGCGGGTGGCCTTGTAGGCAGCGTACGCTTGCTCCCGGAATGTCGGTCCCGCGCTCTCAAAGATGGCAGCCACATACTCGGGCCGGTGCGTGGCCAGCAGCTTGCGGAGCATGTTGTGGAAGATGTAGACCGCTTCCGTGCTCAGACCCTTGCTGGTGCGCATCGGAGGCGCTCCGCTGCGCGCGCGAGCGTGATAGGCGCGAAAGATGAAGCCGAAGGCATCAATCAAAAACAGACGCGGTCGCTCCATGCTCCCCCAATCATAGCCTACGCTGCCGCTTTGCCACGTCTCGGCGCGGACTGTTGTATTCCTGCAACACCACTAGCGAAACAAGCGACTGATAAGAAGAGAGATCGCGGTTGGACGTTGGATTGCATGTGCGGGTCCTCACAAGTGCGGGTGCTCAGATGACTTCCTCCGCTCTGCGCTTCGAGACGACGATTCGCAGGCCCGTTGCCACCTCCGGGATCGGGCTGCACAGCGGAGCGCCGGTCAGGCTCCGCCTGCTGCCGGCTCCGGCAGGGACCGGGATCGTATTCGTCCGAACCGATCTCGACGGGTTCCGGATTCCGGCCGACTGGCGACATGTGGCGCGCGTCAGCTACGCGACGAGCCTGATGAGGCAAGGCGTGTTGATCTCCACGACGGAACACCTGCTGAGCGTGCTCTACAGCATGGGCGTGGACAATGCCTTCGTCGAGATTGACAACCTCGAAGTGCCCATTCTGGACGGCAGCGGTTTGCCGTTCGTGAAGATGCTGGAGGAGGCGGGCATTGCACCGCTGCGCCGCCAGAGGAAATATCTCCGCATCCGCCGTCCGGTAACGTTGGAGGACCACGGCAGGCGCATCTCCATTCTCCCGGCGGACAGTTTCCGGCTGACCTGCGACGTGTTCTTTGACCACCCTATGGTCGGGCGTCAGGTGCTGGAGTTCGAGGTGACGCCGCTGCGCTACGCAACCGAGATTGCCCCGGCGCGCACGTTCGGGTTCGCTCACGAGCTGGACCGCCTGCGCGACATGGGTTTGATCCGCGGCGCATCGCTCGACAATGCGGTCTGCTTCGATCAGCGGGGCGTGATGAACCCGGGCGGCCTGCGCTTTCCGGACGAGTGCTGCCGCCACAAAGCCCTGGATTTGATCGGGGACCTGGCGCTGATCCGGCAGCCGCTTTTGGGCCATGTCGTCGCAGAGCGGGCCGGCCATGCGATGCATGTGGCGCTGGTCCGGCGGATCATGTCCGATCCGTCTCTGCACGAGTTCGTCAGCTTCGACGAACTGGCCTCGCGCGTGGCGCATGCTTTGGTAACGTAGGTTCCAGGACCCGGACCTGCTTGAATCCTGCGAACCTGCTCTCTGCGGCCCGTCTCGCCTTGACGCCTCCGGTAGTGGCTTGGATCGTCGCCGGAAGCTACCGCCAGGCTCTCATACTGCTGGCGGTGGCCGGAGCCACGGACGGCGCCGACGGCTTGCTGGCCCGGCGGTACGGCTGGCAGACGCGCCTGGGAGCGTACCTGGATCCGATCGCTGACAAGGTGTTGCTGGCCGCGGTGTATCTGGCTCTCGGTTTCGTGGAGCTGCTGCCCTGGTGGCTGGTGACTGTCGTCTTCGCACGGGATCTGGCCATTCTGTGCGTGGCCGGCGCCATTCTGCTGTGGACCGACTTTCGCAATTTCCGCCCTTCGCGTTGGGGCAAGCTTTCCACGACCTTTCAGATTCTGACGGCCCTTGCGGCCCTGGCGGCTCCCGCCCTTGAGTCGCGCCTGTTGGCTGCCGCCACGCGGTTGCTGATCCCCGCCGCCGGAGCCTGCACCGTTTGGAGCGGACTGCACTACGCCTGGCAGATCCGGCGGGCGCTCTCGGCCGGCGCCTCGCGCCGTTGACGCCGCAAACGGCCGGGGGTAGTCTTAGAGAGTGGGAGCAGCCATGACACGCTACCTGCCTTCCCGCCGTTACTTCTGGGCCGGACTCGCCACGTGGGTCCTGGCGGCGCTTTCCGGATGGGTGGCGATGGACTGGGCCCCGGCTGCGGCAGCGTTCGTGTTTTTCCTGCTCAGTTCGGCGGTTCTGGTATTGTTGGCGCTGCGCCCTCCCATCGAGATCCACGACACGCACCTGCTGGTCGGCAGTCGCGCCATCCCGTGGTCCGACATTCGCCGCGTGGACCGCACCGGCTGGCTCTCACCTCTGATTGTCCACCTGACTCTGTTCGACGACTCGCGCGTCACGCTCGTGTATCCGGGCGACCTGGATTCCGCACACAGCCTGCTTCGCCAGCTCCGCCGGCATGCGCGCGAGGCGTTGATTGACGGCGTGCCGCACCGTCAGTTCTGGGGCGAGGCTTTGTCGGCTCCGGCGGACCGCCGCCGGCTGCCGTCGCCCCGCTACCGGCTGCTGCGCCCGGAGGACGAGGAGGAAGTGGAGCGTCTCTACCAGCGCCTGCGAGCGGTCCGGCGGCTGGACGCCGACGAGCTCGACGACGAGAAGTAGTCCTTGCGCCGCCGCATCCTTCAGGCCGCGGGAGTTTGCGCCCTCATCGTGGCGGCGGGCGCGCTGACGCACGGCTGGTGGCTGGCGGCGCTGGGCGGCTTTCTGGTGCGGGCGGATCCCCCGGGACGCGCAGAACTGGCGGTCGTGCTGGCCGGGGACTGGTGGGGGAACCGGATTTTGAAGGCCGGCGAATTAGTGCGCCGGGGCTACGTGCCCCGCGCGCTGGTGAGCGGCCCGGACGGCGCTTACGGCTATCATGAATGCGACCTGGCCATCCCGTTCGCTGTGCGCCGGGGCTTTCCGGAGCATTGGTTTGTGCATCTTCATCACCGCGGCTACTCCACCCGCGAGGAGGCTCAGGCCGTCCTTCCGGAACTCCGCCGGCGAGGGATCCGCTCCGTGCTGATTGTGACGAGCGACTATCACACGCGCCGTGCGGGCGCCATTTACCGCTCGCTTGCGCCGGACCTGCAGATCCGGGTCGTCGCGGCTCCGGACGCGTTCTTCCGCGCGGACACTTGGTGGCAAACGCGTCAGGGACGCAAGCAGTGGTTCTACGAAGCGCTCAAGACCGTGACCGGATGGTTCGGCTTCTGAAGGGATGAAGGAACACCTGCGCACCCTGTGGCCCTACCTGTGGCGCTACCGCCCCGGCCTGCTGGCGGGACTGGGGTTTTTGGTGCTCAAAGACCTCACCGCTGCCATCCAGCCCTGGCTGATCGGCCGCGGAGTGGACGCAATCACCGGCGGCTTCCGCCTCGGCGTGCTGTTGCAGTTCGCCGGCGCGCTGGTCGGACTGTCAGCCATAAAGGGCGTTTTTCAATACTTCATGCGGGTCATCATTATCGGCATCTCCCGGGACATCGAATACGACCTGCGCAACGACCTGTTCGCTTCCCTGGTCCGGCTGTCACCGGATTACTACCGACGGATGCGCACCGGCGACATCATGGCCCGGGCCACCAACGACCTCAACGCCGTGCGCATGATGCTCGGCCCGGGCATCATGTACTGGACCGAGACCAGCCTGACCGCCGTATTCGTCATCAGCGTGATGCTGTGGGTGGACTGGCCGCTGACGCTGGCGGCGCTGGCGCCGGCCCCGCTGGTGAGCCTGTCGGTCTCGTATTTCGGCCGCCGCATTCACCACCGCTTCGAGCGGATCCAGAAGATGTTCTCCGACATCAGCAGCCGCGTCCAGGAGAACGTCGCCGGTGTGCGGGTGATCCGGGCCTACGTGCAGGAGGAATCGGAACTGCGCCGCTTCGAGCTACTGAACCGGGCCTACATCAAGGAGAACCTGCGGCTGGCGCGGCTGTCGGGGATGTTCATGCCTGTGCTCCAGACGCTGGTGGGGGTGATGCTGCTGATTGTGTTGTGGGTCGGCGGAGCGCGGCTGCTCGAAGGGCGCATCACGCTCGGCCACTTCGTGATGTTCAACACCTACATGGCCATGCTCGTGTGGCCGATGATCGCCTTCGGCTGGGTTGTGAACCTGATGCAGCGCGGCACCGCATCTCTCAAGCGCATCAACGAGATTCTGCGAGAGCAGCCGACGATCACTGCACCCGCCCAGCCGCGCCCCGTGCCCAAGCCGCTGCGCGGTGAGATCCAGTTCCGCGACGTGGTGGTGGCCTACAACGGACGCCGGGCTCTGGACGGCGTAACGCTGCGGATCCCCGCGGGCGCGACGGTAGCCATCGTGGGGCACACCGGAAGCGGGAAAACCACGCTCGTGCAGCTCATTCCCCGGCTGCTCGACCCGGATGCCGGCTGCGTCCTCGTGGACGGGGTGGACGTGCGCGAGTTTTCGCCAGAGGAGCTGCGGCGCCAGATCGGCTTCGTACCGCAGGAGACGTTTCTGTTCAGCGCGACGCTGGCCGAGAACATCGCCTTCGGCGTCCCGGGGGCTTCCGAGGAGGAGATCCGCCGCGCTGCGGAAGTGGCGGGCCTGGACCCGGATGTGGCCGGCTTCCCCAACGGATACGACACCCTCGTCGGCGAACGGGGCATCACGCTCTCCGGGGGGCAGAAGCAGCGTACGGCCATTGCGCGGGCCATCCTGCGCAATCCTCGGATCCTGATTCTGGACGACGCACTCTCCAGCGTGGACACGGAGACCGAGGCTCGCATCCTGAGCCGCCTGGCCGGTCTGATGCGCGAACGCACGACGATCCTCATCTCTCACCGGGTCTCGACGGTGCGCAACGCCGACCGAGTTTTCGTGATCGAAAACGGGCGTCTGGCCGAGGAGGGGACGCACGCCGAATTGCTGGCCTTGGGAGGCTACTACGCCGATCTCTACCAGCGACAGTTGCTCGAAGAGGAACTCGAAGCGATCTGACCGTCTGTGATAAGATCCGTAGCGCTATGACTGCTACTGTTTCGCGCCGCACCTTTCTGGCGGCACCCGGGGTTGCCGCATTCGGTCCGCTCGCGCGGGCGGCTGCCGCGGCTGAGGACATCAAGCTCGGGGTGGCCACCTACTCGCTGCGCAAGTTCCCGCGTGCGAAAGCGATCGAGATGCTGCGGGAGCTGGGAGTGCGCTACGTCAGCATCAAGTCCTTTCACCTGCCGTACGAACTGCCGCCCGCGGAACTTGAGGCCGGAGCCAGAGAGTTCCGCGAGGCGGGCCTTACCATCCTGAGCGGCGGCAATATCGAGCTGAAAAACCCCGCCGAACTGCGACGGATGTTCGAATACGCCAAGGCCTGCGGCATGCCGATGATGGTGTGCGCGCCTTCGCACGAAACCCTGCCGGAAGTGGAGAAGCTGGTGCGGGAGTTCGACATCCGGGCGGCGATCCACAACCACGGTCCCGAAGACAAGCATTTCCCGACGCCGCGGAGTGTGCTGGAGGCGGTGCGGAACATGGATCCGCGCATGGGATTGTGCATAGACATCGGCCACACGGCCCGCACGGGCGCCGATATTCTGGAATCCATCCGGGAAGCGGGCCCGCGACTGTTCGACATCCACGCCAAGGATCTCCGCGACACGTCGGCCAGGGCGAGCCAGGTGGCGGTGGGCGACGGCGTGCTGCCGATTGTCGGGATGTTCAGACTGCTGCGGCAGATGAACTATCAGGGCGGGGTGATGCTCGAATACGAGATCCATCCTGACAATCCCTTGCCGGGCATGCACCGTTCGATCGGCTACATGCGAGGCGTGCTCGCAGCCCTACGCAGCTGAGGGGGTCACGGCTCCGGCCGCGGCCCGGGCATGGTAGGAACTGCGGACGAGCGGGCCGGACTCGACGTGGCGGAACCCCATTTGACGGCCCGCGCGGGCCAACTCGACAAACTCCTCCGGGGGCACAAACCGGATGACGGGCAGGTGGCGGGGGGAGGGCCGCAAGTACTGGCCGATGGTCAGGATGTCCACGCCGGAGCTGCGCAGATCGCGCATCACCGCTAGCACCTCTTCGAGGGTTTCTCCCAGCCCCACCATCAGGCCGGACTTGGTGGGGATGTCCGGGCGGCGGCGTTTGGAGTAGGCCAGCAGATCGAGAGACCGCTCGTAGCGCGCACCGAGCCGTACCTGCCGGTAAAGACGCGGCACGGTTTCGATGTTGTGATTGAGCACGTCGGGGGAGGCGCCGAGCACGATATCCATGGCGTCGTGAGAACCCTGGAAGTCCGGGATAAGCACCTCCACCTGGCAGCCCGGGACGTGGGCGCGGATGGCCTGAATCGTCAGTGCAAACAACTCCGCGCCGCCGTCCTTGCGGTCGTCACGATTCACGCTGGTGATGACCGCATAGCGGAGCCCGAGGGCGGCCACGGCCTGAGCGACGCGGCGGGGTTCGTCATAGTCCACCGGCAGAGGCGCACCTTTGCGTACGGCGCAAAAACCGCAGCGCCGCGTGCACACATTACCCAGGATCATGAACGTAGCCGTGCGCTGGTTCCAGCACTCGCCCACGTTCGGGCAGGCGGCGCTTTCGCAGACCGTGTGGAGTCGCAGGCGCTCCACAAGAGCCTTCAGCTCCCGGTAGTTTTCTCCGGCGGGCGCCGGCGCGCGTAACCATGCGGGGCGCGTTCCGGCGGGTTGAATCGTAACCAGCACTAGTCCGATTCTAGCGCTCTCAGCCGTTCCTCCACCGCCTGCCGGTAGGTTTCGTCTGCGATCGAAGCCAGGTTGATCCGCACATTGGCGACGGCTCCCGTGACGGCGGCGGAGGCCAGAGCCCGCGCCGTTTCGATGTCGGAGGAAAACTTCGGCGGAGCCTGCTGCGCCAGCTCCCCCAGACGGCGCTTGAGAGCAGCGGCGCGTTCCGCCACTTCCAGAGGGACGGCGGCCGCCTGGCGGAGAGCTTCCTCAACAAAGGGCCCGCGTTCCTCTTTGGGTTTTCTGTAGGCGGCGAGCACGGCTTCGTAGGCGCGGGCATCGCGACGTACCGCGGAGGAGAAGAACAGCCGATCCTGTGTGTACTGCTCTGCGGAGACCTTCGCGAGGCCGGCGACCATCGCGCCGAGGGCGGCGGCCATCGCGCCCGCAGCCGCAGCCGCACTGCCGCCACCCGGGGTTGCCGACGGAGCCGCCAGCGCCTCCAGAAACTCGTCCAGACCGGCGGACTCCATGGCACCGGCCAGCCGGTTCTCGAGCACCGCGCCGGAAGAGAAGTTTTCGCAGCGCAAGTAGAATTCGGCCGCCATCTCCACGGCTTTTCGCGGGATCAGCCCCACGATCTCGCTGCCGACGATGTTGACGCCGTAGCGGGCCGCCTCGGTACGAACCGCCTCGAAGACGCGGTGGATCGGCGTCTGTTCGAAGTCCGTCAGGTTCATGGAGACCTGAGCGAGATTACGCGAGGCCAGCGGCACGCCCATGGCCTTGACGTAGCGGAAGCCGCCCGACGAGAAACGGATGGCGCGGGCGATCTTTTTGGCGATCTCGACGTCCGCAGTGCCAAGGTTGATGTTGTAAGCGATCAGAAACTTTCTGGCGCCGATTACGGTAGCGCCGGCCGTCGGATGCAGGCGCGGCTCGCCGAGATCCGGCGCCCGGTCCGGGTTTGTCTCTATCTCTTCGCGGAGCCCTTCAAACTGACCGCGGCGGATGTTTTCCAGATTCACACGCTCGGGCCGGCGGGCGGCGGCCTCGTAAAAGTACACCGGCACTCGGAGCCGTTGCCAGACTGCCTCGCCGAGCCGTTCGGCCAGCCGCACGCAGTCCTCCAGGGTCACGCCTTCGACGGGAACGAAAGGCACGACGTCGGCGGCGCCGATGCGCGGATGGACGCCCTCATGGCGGTTCAAATCAATCAGAGCTACCGCGCGCTCCACACCGCGGAAGGCGGCTTCCAGAACGGCTTCGGGCGGACCGGCGAACGTGATCACGGAGCGGTTGTGATCGGCGTCCATCTCCCGGTCCAGAATGACCACGCCGGGCACGGAGGCGATGGCGGAGGCAATGTCTTCGACGCGGGCGGCGTCGCGCCCCTCCGAGAAGTTGGGCACGCACTCTACCAGTCTTCGGGCCAATGAATCTCTCCCTGACGGTACAAGATTACCCCGCGCTTCATGGTGCAGGTCACGAGATTGACGCCGAAATGATACGGGATCTCACGATAGTCCGGCACGTCGAGGATGATGAGATCGGCGAGCTTGCCCGGCTCGAGAGAACCGGTCTCCGCGGCGCATCCGGCAGCGTGGGCTGCGTTAATGGTTGCGGCGCTGATGGCCTCCGCCGGCGTCATGCGCATCTGGCTGCAAGCCAGTGCCATCACCATCTGCATGCTGCAGCTCGGACTCGTTCCCGGGTTGAAATCCGTAGCCAGAGCCACAGCCGCGCCGCGGTCAATCAAAGCCCGGGCGGGCGCATAGCGGTCAAGGCCAAGGTGAAAGACCGAGCCGGGCAGCAGCACGGCGATGGTGTTCGACTGCGCCAGAGCCGCAATGTCGGCTGCGTCGGCGCATTCCAGGTGGTCCACGCTGACGGCGCCGAGCTCGACGCCGAGGCGTGCGGCGCCGGTGTGGGAGAACTGCTCGGCGTGAATCTTCAGCTCGAAGCCCATCCGGCGTGCCGCCTCCAGGTATCGCCGTGCTTCCTCCAGGCTGAACGCCTTTCTGTCGCAGTAGACGTCGGCAAAGCGCGCCAGCTTGCGCCGCCGGATCCTCGGCATCATTTCGGCCTGCATCCAGTCAATGTAGTCCTCGGCACGGCCTTCGAATTCGGGAGGCACCACGTGGGCGCCCAGATAGGTCGGAACGATGTCCAGGGGCTTGCCGCTAAGGGCCGCCAGCACGCGCAGGGTCTTCATTTCGCCCGTGCGGTCCAGTCCGTAGCCCGTCTTGGCTTCGACAGTGGTGGTGCCATGCCGGATGAACCATGCCAGCTGGTGACGAGTCTGGCGGAGCAGGGCCGGGGAGGAGGTGGCCCGCACCGCTTTGACCGTCCAGAGGATTCCTCCGCCGGAGGCCGCAATGTCATGGTAGGACGCACCCGAGATCCGCATCTCGTAGTCGGCCAGCCGCGGGGGCCCAGAAACCAGATGGGTGTGGCAATCCACGAACCCGGGCATGACCACGCATCCGGAGGCGTCAATCTCCTCGGCATGGCGCGCCGCTGCGAGATTTTCCACACGGTGCGCGGGTCCGGCGTCCACGACGCGCCCCTGGGAGATCAGCAGGGCGCCGTGGGAGACCAGCCCGAGGTCCCGCAGCGCCAGACCGCGCCGCGGTCCGGCAGGCCCGCGCAAGGTGAGCAACTGGCGTGCCCGGCGGATCAGAAGACTCTTGCCGTAGCGACCAGGCTCATCCGTTTCGCGCCGGCGCTCGGCGGCAGTTGAGGCTATCGGCGCGCGGGCGGCCCACATCTCCCGCTCCCTCACAGCCCGCAAGTGGTCCCCCCAAACAGGGGGGCGTGGATACCCGCCGGTTTGGCTTTGTTTTGCAATTTCCTGCGAGGAACTTGCCCAGATCGCCGTTTCCGACAGATCAGCTCGACCCATGTGTCGTCCTCGAGGGGCGCAAACATTCCATTCTGAAATTGTACGCGCTTGCTCCCAAGTGCGGCGGCTTCGCACGGGCCAAAGTCGCAGGAAAATCGCGCCTTCCACAGACACCGCTTGTGTGACCGCAACATTTCGGTCCGCCGAGAACCCCGCATTGCCCGGGTGGGGCCGCGTGGGATGGCGGGGGTCAGTTCCACGTTCCGCCCGGCTCGGGTTGTTTGCGGCGGAAACCGGGGGCACCGTTGCCGAAACTCGCCGGCGGAGATCAGACCGCCCTCAAGACACGGGCGCGGGCTGGCGCATGGGAATCCGGAGCCCGGCGCGCTCGGCAAAGCGGATGGCGTCCTCGTAGCCCGCGTCGGCGTGACGCAGGATGCCGATGCCGGGGTCGCAGGTCATCACGCGTTCCAGGCAGCGGGCCGAGGACGGAGTACCGTCGGCGACAGTGACGTGGCCGGCGTGCAGGGAGTAGCCAATGCCGACACCGCCTCCGTTGTGGATCGAGACCCAGCTTGCTCCGGCGGCCGTGTTCAGCAGGGCGTTGAGCAGAGGCCAGTCGGCCACGGCGTCACTGCCATCGAGCATGCCTTCGGTTTCACGGTACGGGGAAGCGACCGAACCGCAATCCAGATGATCCCGGCCGATGACGACGGGAGCTTTGAGGTCTCCGGAGGCCACCATGCGGTTGATTTCCAGAGCGAAGCGGGCCCGCTCGCCGTAGCCGAGCCAGCAGATGCGCGCCGGCAGGCCCTGGAAGCGGATACGCGAGCGCGCCAGACGGATCCAGCGCGTGAGGGTGGCGTCAGAGGGAAACAAACGGCAAACGAGGTCGTCGGTGGCGGCGATGTCGGAGGGCTCGCCCGAAAGGGCCACCCAGCGGAACGGGCCGCGCCCCTCCAGGAACATGGGGCGGATGTATTCCTGCACAAAGCCGGGGATCGTGAAGGCGTCTGCGACGCCCCGGTCGGCGGCCATACGCCGGATATTGTTGCCGTAGTCGAAGACGACGGATCCCATCCGCTTGAGATCGAGCATGGCGCGGACGTGGACGGCGATGGAATCCATGGAGCGGCGAAGGTACTCCTCCGGATCGCGGGCGCGGAGCGCGGCGGCCTGCTCGACGGTGAGCCCGGCGGGGATGTAGCCGTTGAGAGGATCGTGGGCGCTGGTTTGATCGGTGAGAAGATCGGGGACGATACCGCGCCGCACCATCTCCGGCAGGACCTCGGCACAGTTACCGACCAGGCCGACGGAAACGGCCGTTTTTTGGTGGACGGCGTTACGGAGGATGCGAACAGCTTCGTCGAGAGAATTCACCATGATGTCACAGTAGCCGGTCTTCAGCCGGCGCTTGATGCGTTCCGGATCCACTTCGATCCCCAGGAAGGCCGCGCCGTTCATGACGGCCGCCAGCGGCTGGGCGCCGCCCATGCCTCCCATGCCGCCGGAGACGACGAGCCGGCCCTCGAGCGAGCCGCCAAAATGCTTGCGCGCCGCAGCGGCGAAGGTTTCATACGTGCCCTGCACGATCCCCTGGGAGCCGATGTAGATCCAGCTGCCGGCGGTCATCTGGCCGTACATGATCAGGCCGAGCCGCTCCAGAGCGCGGAAATGCTCCCAGTTGGACCAGTGTCCGACGAGGTTGGCGTTGGCGATGAGGACGCGCGGAGCTTCTTCCTGGGTGCGGAAGACGCCCACAGGCTTGCCGGACTGAACCAGCAGGGTTTCGTCGTTGTCGAGAGCCTCCAGTTCCCGCACAATGGCGTGGAAGCACTCCCAGTTCCGGGCGGCTTTGCCGGCGCCGCCGTACACGATCAGGTCCTGAGGACGCTCGGCCACGTCGGGGTCGAGGTTATTCATGAGCATGCGGAGGGCGGCTTCCTGTTTCCAACCCTTGCAGCGGAGGGCGGTGCCGCGCGGGGCGCGAATCACAGTCTCCATACCTTCACTGTAGCGCCCGCGGGCACGCCCTATAATCGAACCGGAATGATAACCGACCCGGTGCCCCGGGGCCGCGAGCTCCGCGCGCAGTACCTGCGCAGCGACACGCTGGATACGCTCGAGCTGCCGGAAGACGACCGGCTGCGCCGGGCCGCCCGGGGGATCGAGGAGGCCATGCAAACCGGAACCACGGCTGCCGTCAAGGAGGCTTGCGAACGGTTCCTCAATGAGGCAGCGGCCTTTTACGGAGTGCCGGCGCCGCGCGTGCGCGTGCTGGCGGCGCGGCCCCTGTACGTGCGCGAGGGCGGGTGGGCCACCGAACTGTTCGGCGATTATGACCCCCGCACGGGCGCGATCCGTGTGTGGATGCGTACGGCCGTCCGCCACAAGGTGACCTCCTTCGGCACTCTGCTCAGTACGCTGTGCCACGAGCTCTGCCACCATCTGGACTGTGCGCTGTTCGGGTTTCGGGACACGCCGCACACGCGCGGATTCTACGAGCGGGCGGCCGCACTCTATCACCATGCGCGGGGTACGCCGCGCAAGCGGCTCTTCTGGCTGCCGCTCCGGGACGGACGATGGCGCATTGACTGGCCGCGAACCAACCGGGGTGGGTGAAACCCGAGGCGAAGTCGCAGGGCGATGGTAGGATTGTCTGGCATGCTTGCGCGAGCCATGATGTGGATCTTGCCGGGGATGCTTGCTGTACGGGCCGCGGAGCATTCTCTCGTTTTCGAAGGGACAGCCGGCCCGGGACGCGGCAAGCACATCGTGCTGATCAGCGGGGATGAGGAGTATCGCTCCGAAGAGGCACTGCCGCAACTGGCAAAGATCCTTGCCTTGCGCCACGGGTTCCGCTGCACGGTGCTCTTCGCCGTCGAGCCCGAAACCGGGATCATCAACCCGGAGCGCCGCGATCACATCCCGGGTCTGGAGGCGCTCGCGCAAGCCGACTTGATGGTCATGTTTCTCCGCTTCCGCGATCTACCGGACGAACAGATGAAGCATATCGTCCATTACGTGGAGTCCGGCAAACCCATCGTCGCCCTGCGCACCTCCACCCATGCCTTCGACCTCAAGACCAGCGCCACCTACCGGCACTGGACCTGGAACAGCAGGGAGCCTGGATGGGAAGGCGGGTTCGGACGAAGGGTGCTCGGGGAGACGTGGATTCGCCATCACGGCAGGCACGGCCGGCAAAGCACGCGGGGCATCCTGGCGCCGGCCGAACGCGACCACCCGGTGCTGCGCGGCATCGCGGACGGGGATATCTGGGGTCCGACGGACGTATACGCCGTGCGCCTTCCCCTGCCGGCTGACAGCCGGCCGCTGGTGCTCGGGCAGGTGCTGGACGGCATGGAGCCCACCTCGCCTCCGGCGGAGGGACCGCAAAACCATCCGATGATGCCGGTGGCCTGGGTGAAGACCTACACGGGCGCGAGCGGGAGGACGGCCCGCGTGTTTACGACCACGATGGGCTCGTCCCAGGACCTGTTGAGCGAAGGGTTCCGGCGCCTGCTCGTGAACGCCTGTTACTGGGCCACAGGTCTGGAAGACCGGATTCCTCCGCGAAGCGACGTGGCTCTGGTCGGCGAATACCGTCCGAGTCCCTTCGGCTTCGGAGGTTTCCGCAGGGGCCTGCGGGTGAAGGATCTTCGCTGACGGCCGGGCCTCACACCTCCAGAATCACTGGGACGATCAGGGGACGGCGCGACGTCTGGCGCGCAATGAACCGCCGGAGTTCCGCCCGGATCTTTTCCCTCACGACTCCCCAGTCGGTGCGCTCCTCGGCCGTGGAGGATTCCAGCGCCCGCAGCACGACCTGGCGGGCCTGCTGGAGCAGTTCGGAGCCGTCTTCGCCGGTGACGAAGCCCCGGCTGACGATCTCCGGCATTCCTTCGGTCTTGCCGGTGTGCTTGTCTATGGCGATAATCGGCAGCACGAACCCGTCTTCGGCCAGATGCCGCCGGTCGCGGATGACGACGTCCTCGACGACTTCGTCGAGAGAGCCGCTGTCAATGCAGACCCGGCCCACCGGCACACGCTCTCCTTTACGGGCGCCGCGGTCGTCAATGACGAGGGTTTCCCCGGTTTCGAGGACGAACGCCTCTTCCAGACCCAGGTCCCGCAGATGCGCCGCCAGCGAGACGTGACGGGCCAGCTGGCGGTATTCGCCGTGAATCGGCACGAAGAAGCGCGGCCGCACGAGATTGAGCATCAGCCTGAGCTCCTCCTGGCTTGCATGGCCGGAGACGTGGACCGGAGGATTCATCGTGCCGTACCAAACCTCCGCCCCGCGCCGGGACAAGTGGTTGATCATCCGGTAGATGGCTTTTTCGTTGCCGGGAATGATCCGCGCGCTCAACACGACGGTGTCGCCGGGCTCGACGGACAGATGGCGGTGGTCATCCACCGCCACGCGCGACAGCGCCGACATCGGTTCCCCCTGGCTGCCGGAAATGATCACCAGAACTTTGTCCGGCGGGACCTGCATGATCTCGTGCGGGCGCAGCAGGACGCCGTCCGGGATACGCAGCAATCCGAGAGAGTGGGCAATCTCGGTGACATGCAGCATGCTGCGTCCCAGGAACGCGACTTTGCGCCGGAATTCCACGGCCAGATCAATGAGCTGCTGGATGCGGTGAATCGAAGAGCTGAAGCAGGAGACCACCACGCGGCGGCCGGCGCGGTTGAGAATATCCTCGAAGCGGGGGCGCACGGCGCGCTCGCTCTCGGTGTAGCCGGGCCGGTCCACGTTGGTCGAATCCGACAGCAGCAACAGCACCCCGCGGCGGCCGTAATCGGCCAGGGCATGCAAGTCAAACAGCTCGTTGTCGGTCGGCGTCGGATCAATCTTGAAGTCGCCGGTGTGGATCACCACGCCGAGAGGCGTCGTGATGGCCAGGGCGACCGAGTGCATCACGGAATGGGTGACATGAATGAACTCAACGCGAAACGGCCCGATTTCCACTCTGTCGCCGGGACGCACTTTGTGCAGCGGCGGCAGCGGCTCGAGCTCGTGTTCTTCCAGCCGGCGTTCGACCAGCGCCAGCGTGAAAGCGGTACCGTAAACCGGGACGTTCAAGTCCGAAAGCAGAAAGGGGACGGCGCCGATATGATCCTCGTGGCCGTGCGTCAGGATCAGGGCCCGAACGTGCTCGCGGTTCTCGACCAGATACGTGAAATCCGGCGTGACGATATCCACCCCGGGAAGTTCCTCTTCGGGGAACATCATGCCGGCATCAATCACGAGGATGTCATCGCCATAGCGCAGGGCGAGCGAGTTCATACCGAACTCACCCAGCCCTCCCAACGGGATTACTTGCAAGGGGTTGGAGGCCATAGGGGACCTTCCAGCGTATCACAGTGAACCAAGCCGATCCGGAGCCAGAAACACAACCAGCAGTCTTTCCAGCGGCTTACATCAAAAAGTTGCGAGAGATCTTCAAATAGAAATGCTCACCTCCGGGGGAGGTGAGCATTTAATCAGCCCCGTCTGGCAGGGCCTTTTCGATTGGGAGAATCAAGCTCGACGGAAACACAACCGTCAGAACCTGTGTGATTGGGATCTTAGTCTGAGCCAGCCTGCAAGTCAAGAAAAAAAACAGCAGAAAATTGAAGCGCCAACCCGTTTGAGACAAACGGCTTATCGAGCCCCCGCTCAGGCATGCGCTTCCGCCCCGGTGCAAAATCTCCTTGCGGGCGACTGTCGGTTTCGCTCTAAGCCATTGAAAATCTGTAGGTTATCTCCGCGGCCAAGTCAGGAACGCGGGCGCGGAGGAGGCGACTGATCTTCAAGGTGAAGGCGGATCATGGGATCAGACTCGCTCACGCCAAACCAAGCGCGCGAAGCCCACCGAACGCCGCCCACGACCAAGCCTCCCGCCAAAGCGATGAGCAGCAAGACTCCGATCAAGGCCAAGATCGTGAGAATCAGGTCGCCCAGATTGTCGCGCTTGCTCGGGATCAACTCGCTCCAGCTCAGGCTGGCGCGATATTGAACGCGCGCCAGCAGTCGCTCAGCGGCGTCGGGATCCGGCGGGGAAAAGATCACGGCCACCAGCGGACCGGCGCGCTTCACCACGGCGCCGTCGAGCTTCTGGAAGGCTTCCAGCCGCTCGCGCGCGATGTGAGGGGTGGGGTAGGAGAACAGTGCCAGGCTGAGCTCGCCGCGCGGGCTGCGGTAGCGCGCCAGCTGGGCTTCGGTACCGTAATGAAACGCAGCCACGGCGGGCGGCACGCGCGGCTCGAACTTTTCGAGCGAGGCCGGTCCGATCACGAAGCGCTCGGAGTTCGGCGTGCGGTCGGCCTTGGGCAGGTAGTCGGTCAGAGTCGGAAGGGATGACTGATCCAGCCGCGGCAGCCGGTGAAACAATCCGGCCAGTTCCGCGACCTCGGGCTTGCGGCCCTGGAAACGGAACAGATAATTGCCGAAGGCGAGCCATAGTTCTTGAGCCGTTGCGGCAGCCAGCCGGCCGATTTCCGAAGGCTCTGCATCCGGGGGGCGCTGCCACTGGAAAGCGGCCAAGGCGCTGGTGGGATCTTTGAGGCGCCATGCCACAGCGGAGAAACGAACCGTTCCGGAACCGTACTGGGCTTCTTCTCCCTCCTCAAATCCGTATTCATCCCAAACGGCCCGGTCTGCGGCCGGGGGAGCCACGGGGCGAGCGGAGAGCTTGGTGAAGGAACCAAACTGATCCGGCCAGATTCCGGCGCGAGCCCAAAGGGGCGCCAGCAGCAAACCAACAGCTATGCTCCGCAGCATTTCTTGTATTTCTTGCCGCTGCCACACGGGCAAGGCTCGTTACGGCCCACCTTCTTGCCCTTGACGACAGGCTGCGCGGCCACCGCTCCGGCGCCGGCAAACTGGATTTCGGCAAGCTCGCGCTCCTTCTTGCGTTGCACGTTGCGGGTGAAATCCTGAATGGAGGCCTGAGTGGCAGCGCGCTGGGCCTCGACCACTCCGGCCAGCTCGGCAGCCTCTTCCTCCTCTTCTTCCTCTTCGGGGCGGAAGGGCAGGGGCGCCGCTTCGGCCGGCTTGAGGAAGAACAGGTAGCGCACGGTCTCGTCCTCGAAGCGGTCCATCATCTGCTGGAAGAGCAGGAAGGACTCCTTCTTGTATTCCACCAGAGGATCTTTCTGCCCATATCCGCGGAGCCCGATGCCTTCCTTGAGGTGGTCCATCGAGAGCAGGTGATCTTTCCACTGCTCGTCAATCACGTGGAGCATGATGAAGCGCTCGGTTTCCCGCATCAGTTCGGGCCCGATCATGCGCTCCTTTTCTTCGTATTTGCGGACCAACTGGTCGTAGATGCGGTCTTCGATCTCGGCGGCGGTCAGCTCGCGGAGTTCCTCGATGGCGATCTTGACGCCGAACTGGCTGAGGACGTCGGTCTGCAGACCCAGCAGATCCCATTCGTCGGGATGGACGTTTTCCGGGCAGCGGGTGGCCACGAAGGATGCCACGATGCCGCGGACCATCTCCAGCACCCGCTCTTTCTGATCCTGACCCTCGAGCAGCTGCCGCCGCATGCTGTAGACGGCCTGGCGCTGCTTGTTCATGACGTCGTCGTACTCGAGCAGGTGCTTGCGGGCGGCGAAGTTCTGGGCTTCGACGGCCTGCTGGGCCTTGGCGATGCGCTTGGTGATCAACCGGGACTCGATGGGGACGTCCTCTTCCATGCCGAGGCGCAGCATGAGGTTCTGGATGCGATCGCCGCCGAAGATGCGCAGCAGATCGTCCTGGAGGGAGAGGTAGAAGCGCGAGGAGCCGGGATCGCCCTGGCGCCCGGCGCGGCCGCGGAGCTGGTTGTCAATGCGCCGCGCTTCGTGGCGCTCCGTGCCGATGATGTGCAGTCCGCCCAGAGCGACAACTTCGTCATGCTCCCGGTCGCACTGCTCCTTGAACTTGCCGTAGATCTCATCCCACCGGGCGCGGGGGACGCGATAGTAGTGGCCGAGGTGCTGAAAGTAGTAAAACTGCTCGTCGGGGAGGAACTTCCACTGGGATTCCGGGATCTGCTCGGCGAGTTTGTCCTTGAGGCAGGCCTCCTTGGCCATGAACTCCGGGTTGCCGCCGAGGAGGATGTCGGTGCCCCGGCCCGCCATATTGGTTGAAACCGTGACGGCGCCCTTGCGGCCGGCCTGGGCAATGATATAAGCCTCCCGCTCGTGGTGCTTGGCGTTGAGCACCTCGTGTTTGACGCCCATGCGCTTGAGGATGGCGGAGAGCTTCTCAGACTTCTCCACGGAAATGGTGCCGACCAGTACCGGCTGGCCGCGCTCCTGGCAGGCCTTAATCTCCTTGGCGACGTTGCGCCATTTCTCTTCCTCGGTGCGGTAGACGACGTCTTCGTATTCCTTACGGATGAGCGGCTTGTTGGTGGGAATGACGACGACTTCGAGGTTGTAAATCTTGTTGAACTCGGCCGCCTCGGTTTCGGCGGTCCCGGTCATGCCCGCCAGTTTCTTGTAAAGCCGGAAGTAGTTCTGGAAGGTGATGGTCGCGAGCGTCTGATTCTCGCGTTCGATCTTGACGCCTTCCTTGGCCTCGATGGCCTGGTGCAGGCCGTCGCTCCACCGCCGGCCCGGCATCAGCCGGCCCGTGAACTCATCCACGATGATGACCTGGCCGTCTTTGACGATGTAATCCTTGTCGCGGTGGAAGAGGACGTGAGCCTTGAGCGCCTGCTCCACGTGGTGCTTCCACTCGATGGTTTCCATGTCCCAGAGGCTCTTGAGCCCGAGCAGACGCGCCGCCTTTTCGAAGCCTTCGTCGGTCAGCGCCACGGAGCGGTGCTTCTCGTCCACGGTGTAGTCGCCGGTGTAATATTTCTCGCCCGGCTCCTTGCCCTCGATGACTTCGCCCCGGATCAGCTTCGGAATGATCCGGTCCACTTTGTAATACTTGTCGGTGGATTCTTCGCTCGGGCCGGAGATGATCAGCGGCGTGCGGGCCTCGTCAATGAGGATCGAGTCCACCTCGTCCACGATGGCGTAATTGTGGCCCCGCTGGACGCAGTCTTCCAGGCGGAATTTCATGTTGTCGCGCAGGTAGTCGAAGCCGAACTCGTTGTTGGTGCCGTAGGTGATATCGCAGGCGTAGGCTTCGCGGCGCTGCCGGTCGTCGAGGTCGTGGACGATGACGCCTACGGTGAGCCCCAGGAAGCGGTAAATCTTGCCCATCCACTCCGCGTCACGCTTGGCCAGGTAGTCGTTGACCGTGACGATGTGGACGCCCTTGCCTTCGAGCGCGTTCAGATAGGCGGGCAGGGTGGCCACCAGGGTCTTACCCTCGCCGGTTTTCATTTCAGCGATCTTGCCCTGGTGGAGCACGATGCCGCCGATCAGCTGCACGTCGAAATGCCGCATGTTCAGGGTGCGGCGAGCCGCCTCCCGCACGACCGCGAAAGCCTCTATCAGCAGATCATCCAGAGTTGCACCCTGGGCGAGGCGCTCCTTGAATTCGATGGTCTTCCGCGCCAGCTCTTCGTCGGAGAGCGCGCGGATGCGGGGTTCCAGATCATTGATCGCCGCGACGATCGGCTGGAGCTTCTTGAGCTGGCGCTCGTGGTGAGTGCCGAAGATCTTGGCGATGAGGCGGTTGAGCATACAGAAGCGTGTGTCTCCATTCTACCGTAGCCCGCCCCGGCACAGGCCGAGCGCACGGCCGCGCTGAGATAGAATAGTGGCTCCCATGCGGAGGACGTTTTCGAGCGCCCTGGGGGCGGTTTTTGTCGTCATGATGTTCTCCACACCGGCGATTTCCGCCGACCGCACGCACGCCCGTTCCATGGTGATTTCCCGGCGCGGAATTGTAGCCACCAGCCAGACACTGGCTTCGCAGGCCGGTGCGCAGGTTCTGGCTCGGGGCGGCTCGGCCGTAGACGCCGCGATTGCAGCCAACGCCGTGCTCCAGGTCGTCGAACCCATGATGAACGGCATGGGCGGCGACCTGTTCGCGGTGTACTGGAACGCGCGTACCAAAGAGCTCACCGGGCTCAATGCCAGCGGGTGGGCGCCGGCCGGGCTGACGCTCGATTTCCTGCGCAGCAAAGGATACCGGGCCATGCCCCAGGACGGCATTCATTCGGTCACGGTTCCCGGATGTGTGGAAGGATGGGAGAAGCTGCACCGGCGCTTCGGGCGCCTGCCCTGGCGAGAGCTTTTCCGGCCCGCGATCTATTACGCCACTCACGGGTTCCCTGTGACCGAACTGATCCAGGCGGCCTGGGCGGCGTCGGAGGCCAAGCTGCGGCAGGATGACAACGCCCGCCGTCTCTACCTGCCGGAGGGCCGTGCACCCAGAGTCGGCGAGGTATACCGCAATCCGGAACTGGCCCGCGCGCTGCGTCTGGTGGCCGAGGGCGGGGCGGCGGCGTTTTACCGTGGGCCGATCGCGGAAGCGATTCTGAAGACCTCGCGGCGCCTGGGCGGCACCATGGCCCCCTCCGACCTGAGCGAGTTCCAGGCGGAATGGGTGGCGCCGATCGCAACCGAATACCGCGGGTGGAAGATCTACGAACTCCCGCCGAACGGCCAGGGCATCGCAGCACTGGAAATGCTGAACATCCTGGAGCGGTTCCCGGTGAGCACATTCAAAGCCGGCAGCGCCGACGACTTTCACTACAAGATCGAGGCGCAGAAGCTCGCCTACCAGGATCTGGCGCGGTACGTGGCCGATCCCCGTTTTGCGCCCGTGCCCGTAGACGGTCTACTCAGCAAGGAGTATGCAGCGCGGCGCGCCGCTCTCATTGACCCGCAGCGTGCGCGGTGCGACGTCTCGCCGGGAGACCCGCTGCCCTCTTCCGGGGACACGGTATATCTGTCGGTGGTGGACAAAGACGGGAACATTGTTTCGTTGATCCAGAGCATCTACCTCGCCTTTGGCTCGGGCATCGTGGTGGAGGGCATGGGTTTTCACCTGCACAACCGGGCGGGGCTGTTCAGTTTCGAGGAAAAACATCCCAATGCGCTAGCTCCGCGCAAGCGGCCGTTTCACACCATCATTCCCGCGTTCATGGAGAGAGGGAACCTGCATGTGGGCTTCGGCATCATGGGAGGCCTCAACCAGGCTCAGGCCCACGTCCAATTCGTTTCGAACGTCGTGGACCACGGCATGAATCTGCAAGCGGCCCTGGAGGCGCCGCGCTTTACGAAGCTGAACTTCGGAGGCTGCGACTTGTTGATCGAAGGACGGGTGCCGGCGGAGGTGCGCGAAGAGCTCAAGCGCCGGGGCCACATCCTCGATGTGCGCAAGGACTTTGATGATCTGCTCGGCGGCGGACAGGCGGTGATGCACGACTCGGCGGCGGGCGTCAATTACGGCGCCTCCTCGCCTCGTAAAGACGGAGCCGCCGTTCCCGAGCCGGATCCCTATTTCGAAACGGGGGCACGGTAAGTGTCATGTACTTGAAGAGCATCGAGGCCCGGCGAGCGGAGGGAGGATACGGGCGGCTCATCGAGGCGCTTGAGCGAGAAGGAACCGAGGTGGCCGAAATCCTCCGGCTGTTCGCCTTCAAGCCGGAGGCCGGCGTGCACCTTGAGCGGTTCACCCAAGCCGTGATGCGCGGACCCTCGCCGCTCAGCCCGGGATGGCGCGAACTGATCGCGGCCTTCACTTCGAAGCTGAACCACTGTCCGTTTTGAGTGGAGAGCCACGCCGCCGGTGCGGCGGCCCTGCTCGGCGACGAGGCCTTGGTGCGTGCGGTGCTGGACGACTACCGCGCGGCGCCCATCTCAGATGGCGACAAAGCTCTGCTCGCCTTCATCGAGAAGGTCAACGGGGATGCACGCTCCATCGGCCCGCAGGATATCGAGACCCTTCACCAAGCGGGCTGGACCGACGAGGCGATCTTCGACGCCGTGACGGTGTGCGCCCTGTTCAACTTTTACAATCGGTGGGTGGACGCGACAGGGGTCAAGGAGATGTCGCCGGAAGGGCACCGGGCCTCGGGAGCCCGGATCGCGCGCCGCGGCTACCGAATTGCAACCGAGGAGTGAGATCTTGCGCCCCGGGGCCGGATTCGAGGAGAATCAGGGGTGCGACGGCCACAGCAGACACCTGTAGGAGGTCGTCGGGAGGTGTTTACATGAACCGCAGGGTATTCTTGGCCGCCGGGCTTTGCCTGGCGGTTTGTGTCACCGCCGGCTTGCTGGCGCAGACGGCGAAACCCAAGCCGATCCGGATCGCCTTCAAGGAATTCAAGCTCAAGAACGGCTTGCGCGTCATCCTTTCCGAAGATCATGCCGCGCCGACGTACTCGATTTGTGTGACCTACAACGTAGGTTCCCGCGATGAGCGGCCGGGCCGCACGGGTTTTGCCCACCTGTTCGAACACATGATGTTCCAGGGATCGGAAAACGTGGGCAAGGGGGAGCACTTTATTCTGATCGAGAACAACGGCGGCAACATGAACGGAACCACCAACGCGGACCGGACGAACTATTTCGAAACCCTTCCGGCGAACCAGCTCGACCTCGGTCTGTTCCTCGAGGCGGACCGTATGCGCTCGCTGGTGATCAACCAGGCCAACCTGGACAACCAGCGCCACGCAGTCCAGGAGGAGCGCCGGCTGCGCGTGGACAACCAGCCCTACGGCAAAACGTTTGAGGCGATTCTGGAGACGGCTTACGACAACTTCGCTTACAAGCACTCGACCATCGGATCCATGGAGGATTTGAACGCCGCCACGCTCGAAGACGTCGCCCAGTTTTTCAAGACCTACTACGCTCCGAACAATGCCGTGTTGACGCTGGTGGGGGATTTCAAAACCGAGGAAGCTCTGGCGAAGATCCGGAAGTATTTCGAGGGGATCCCTTCGCAGCCGCCGCCGCGGGAGCCGGACATGGCCGAACCGGAGCAGAAAGGCGAACGGCGTAAGAAGCTGGAGGATGCCTTCGCCCGCACGCCGCGTCTGGACATCGTCTACAAGATTCCGCCCGGGAATACCCCGGACTGGTACGCCATGGACGTGCTCGGCGATGTCCTGTTGGGGGGACAGTCCTCGCGCCTCTATCAAAAGCTGGTGAAGGAACGGCAGGTGGCCGTAGCTGTGTTCGGCGGCGCACAACAGCGGCGCGGACCGTCGTTGTGGTCGGTGACGGTCATGGCGCGGCCGGGGACGAATCTCGAGGAGATCGAGAAACTGGTCTACGAAGAGATCGAGCGCACCAAGAAGGAGCCGGTGGCGGACTGGGAACTCGAAAAGGTGCGGATGCAACTGCGGCGGCAGCGGGCCCAGTCTTTACGCAGCACTCTTTCCCGCGCCATTCTGATCGGGCAGTATGCCGTATATTACAACGACCCGGGCTTGATCAACACTATCGAGGAAAAGGTGAACAGGATCACCAAGAGCGATCTCCAGCGGGTTGCCCAGACGTATCTGAAAGACACGAACCGGACCGTGGTGATCACGGTACCGAAGGCAGCCTCGGCTGCGACCGCACCGTGAAAGGGGGAAATGCGCCATGAGACGCGCTCACCTGTTGTTCCTTGCAGTCACGCTCGGCCTCTCGCAGGTACCGGGGCCGGAAACTAAGGCGGTCCCGGTCAGCAAGATCGAACGGAAAAACCGGGCGCCGGTTTCCAAAGAAATTCTGCGCGTGAAACTGCCCCGGCCGGTGGAAGCCAAGCTCGACAACGGGCTCACCGTGCTGATCATGGAGGATCACCGTTTTCCAACCGTAACGCTGCAGTTGCTGATCAGCGGCGCGGGCGGACTCTACGATCCGAAAGATATGCCGGGCCTGGCCGGCCTGACGGCGGAGATGCTGCGGGAAGGGACGAAAACACGCACCAGCCGGCAGATCGCCGAAGAAATCGAGCGGATGGGGGCGGGTCTGGGCGCCTCGGCGGGCTTCGGCTCCCCGGAGGCCGTCGTATCGGCCTCGGGCCTGAGTGACAACTTCGAAGAATGGTTCGGGCTGTTCACGGATGTGCTGCTCAACCCTTCGTTTCCGGCCGAGGAACTCAAAAATCTCAAGGAACGCCGTAAGGTTCAGCTTCGCCAGCAGCGCGCTTCGCCGGGGTTTCTGGCTCAGGAACGCTTCAACCGCGCCGTCTACGGAGACCATCCCGCGGCGGTGATCTCGCCTACGGTGCAGTCGCTCGACGCGGTGAAACCCGAGGATCTTGCAGCGTGGCACCGGGCGCGCTACGCGCCGCAAAACGCGATCCTCGGCATCGCGGGCGATGTACGAGCCTCCGAACTGATCCCTAAGCTCAACAAGTGGCTGGCGGCGTGGAAGAAGACCGAGCTTCAAGAGACGCTGCCGCCCCATCCCAAACCGGCCGCCGCAAAACGCATCTACCTGGTGAACCGACCCAATTCGGTCCAGACGACGGTGGCGATGGGGAACATCGCCATTGACCGCCGCAGTCCGGACTATATTCCCATGGTCGTGATGAACCGGATTGTGGGCGGCGGACCTGCTGCACGGCTGTTCCTGAACCTGCGAGAAGAAAAAGGATACACTTACGGCGTCTACAGCTTTTTCAGTGCCGGAAAGTACCCCGGCCCGTGGCGTGCCGGCGGCGACATGCGCACCGAGGTCACCGACGGCGCCATGACGGAATTCCTCCGGGAGATTCGCCGGATTCGGGAAGAGCCGGTACCCGAGGCGGAACTGGAAGAAGCCAAGCGTGCGGTGGTGGCGGCGTTTGCGCTGTCGCTGGAGCGGCCTGAAGAGGTGCTCAGCTACGCCATCACGCGGAAGCTGTACGGGTTTCCCGAGGACTACTGGGACACGTACCCGGCCAGAATTATGGCGGTGACGGCGGCCGACGTCCAGGCGGTGGCGCGCAAGTATCTGGTTCCGGAGACGCTGCAGATCGTGGCGGTCGGCGATGGAGCGAAGATCCGCAGCGTGCTGGAAAAGTACGGTCCCGTGGAGATGTACGATACGGAAGGACGGCCTGCAGGCTGAGGGGCAGTGATTGCCCGCAGGAGCTGCAGCCCGATGTGGTGGGTGGGAGCTGCGATGCTGCGCGGGGCTCCCACTTCGTTCTCGTTTTTCGGAATTCTCAACACGGAGCTGAGATATGACAACCGACAACCGCATTTCTCGACGATCCTTTCTTAGGGTCACGGCCGCAGGGCCGCTGGCTTTCGCCGCTCAGGGTTATAAGAAGATCCCGATCGGCCTTGAGCTGTACTCCGTGCGGCAGGATCTGGCCAAGGACCTGCCCGCCACCGTGCGAGCGGTGGCCAAGATGGGCTACGAGGGAGTGGAGTTTTTCGCCCCTTACTTCCAGTGGACGCCGGACTATGCGAAGGAAGTGCGAAAGCTGCTCGACGATCTGGGCATCCGCTGTTACTCGACGCACAACAGCCCCCGCGCCTTCGAGGGCGACGGCGTGGACCGCGCGATCGAGCTGAACACGATTCTGGGCAGCGGCTACGTCATCATGGCCAGTGCAGGCAAGGTGGAAAACCTGGATGGCTGGAAGAGAGTGGCCGAACGGCTGAATCAAGCGGCCGAGAAAATGAAGCCCGCAGGACTGCGGGCCGGCTTCCACAACCACCAGGTCGAGTTCCGCCCGCTTGAGGGCGTTCGCCCCATCGAGGTGCTGGCGCAGCATACCGGCCGGGACATCACGCTCCAGTTGGATGTGGGCACGTGCCTGGAGGCCGGCGGCGATCCGGTGAAATGGATCGAGCAGAACCCGGGGCGCATCACGTCCATCCACTGCAAAGACTGGTCGCCGGATCCCAACAAAGGTTACCGCGTGCTGTTCGGCGAGGGAGCGGCGCCCTGGAAGCAAATCTTCGAGGCGGCCGAGCGCGTCGGCGGGGTTCAATACTATCTCATCGAACAGGAAGGCAGCACCTACCCGCCCCTGGAGACCGTGGAGCGCTGTCTGGCTGCGATCCGCAAGATGCGCGCCTGAAACGCGGAGGCCGTGGAACGCCTGTTTTACGACGGCAGCTGCGGCCTGTGCCACTGGCTGGTGCGGTTCACGGCCTCGCGGGACAAGCGAGCCCGCTTTCGCTTCGCGCCGCTCGGCGGAAAAACGTTTGCCCAGTCCTTCTCGTCCCGCGAGGCCGCGCGTTTACCCGACAGCCTGGTCGTGCAAACAGAGGGCGGCGACGTCTACATGCGGTCCGACGCGGTCGTGTACGTTTTGCGCCGCCTGGGGGGCTTCTGGGTATTCGCCGCAGTGCTGCTAGGCCGGGTCCCGCGCGCGTGGCGAGATTGGGCGTATGACTCGATCGCCCGGATCCGGAGGCGCTTGTTCCCGCCACCCGCAACTCTTTGCCCGAGGCTCCCCCCACAACTTCGCAACCGTTTCGAGGAGTAGGCTCCAGAAACTTCCTGTGCGAAGCGAAAACTTGCCACTCTAGCGCTCCGCTTTCAACACTTTAAGAATTCCTCTTTTACTGCAGTTATACAAAATCGTAGAATCTGTGAGTTACCCACCACCAAATGTCATTCAAAACAAAAATAATCCTTGCAACTTGTGATATCTAAAGTTAACATTGGGGCCAAGGAGGGCGAACATGAGAATCGTCCATTTTGCAGCCGTGGTGTCTCTATGGACGCTGCCCGCAGCTGCGCAACCCCAGTTGCTACGACCCCCTCTTCCGCCAAATGCGGCCTGGGTGAAGGTCAACAATGGCGATGTCGAGATCATCTTCCCTGCGAGGTTGGGAGGCGGGGTGGTCGCGATTCCGGACGGGCTGCGCGGAACCTACGTGCGCGCATTCGATCCGGGAGGTCTCACCTTCAGCATCGAGCTGCTGGCGCTCTACTTGCCGTCGTTCCAACTGCCGAACGGCCAGATCACCGGGCCCATCACGATTAGGACCTTTCCCGGCGACTTCCACCCTGCCTCGGTCGCCAGGTTCGGCGTCCCGAACCGCGGCGTCGTTCTCCGCAGCAGGCAGGTGCTGGAGGAGACGTTGGGGCTCGAGGTTTATTTTCCGCTGCTCAGCGATCTGGGCGAAGCACCTCTGGCCGTGCTGCTCGGCAAGCGGGAGGAGGGGTACGACGAGTTTTCCGGCGGCTCCGTGAGCTGGCGGGCCCGGGGCGTGGTGACCTCGGGAATGTTCGAGGGCACCCAGATTTCTACACGCGGCTCCTGCAAATCCTCCGACTACCGGTTTGCCATATGCAAGCCGCAGCGAATCTCGACCGGATTCGGAACAGTGGTGACAAAATGCGGGGTAGCCCCTGCGGCCACGGCCACGTGCACGGTATCCAATCTGGCAGGCGCCGGCGGCGTTCTGGTTCACTGCAACGCCAAGGGCGTGGCTACGGTCACGATCACGTTTCTCGATGCGGCCCTAAAGGAGCGCGTCGTGACGCGTTCGGTGCATTGCGAGTGAGTCTGTCGAGAGGAGACCTTTGTAGGGGCCGGAGAGGGCCCGGTTAGCCCCGTGCGGAAGAGCTGGAGGCGCGGGCGGGATTCGAACCCGCGAATAAAGGTTTTGCAGACCTCTGCCTTACCACTTGGCTACCGCGCCACCCTGAGGAATGCCTCCACTACGGAAGATAGCGCGCAGGGCCGCGCAAAGTCAATGCGAGCCTGGAGGCGTCACTGCTCGGCCCAGCCCTCCTCCAAGAGGCGGGCGTATTCGGCGGAGGCGTAAAGTTCGAAGTGAAAATTCGCGCCCGGGAGACGGGGAAAATCCACCGCTTCCAGCCGGCAGCGGTACAGCGCATCCGCGAAGCGGTAATGGTGGAAGATGAAGTTTTCGGAAAGCACGGCCGGCGCCGGCGGATCTTGAAAGAGCGCGTTCAAGCCAAAGGCGCGGCGAAAGATGGCACGGTGTTCCAGGACGCCCCAGTTCTCCAGTTTGCGGCGCACCCCCGCCGGCGGGTCATCCACCACGAGCACGGCGAAGCTCTCTTCGCGCAGACCCCACGCAGACAGCTCCCGGTCGCGCTGCGCCACCTCCAGACACTGACCGGTCCAGCGCGCCAGATCCTTACCCAAATAGCACAGCATCTTGATCTCGTAATAGCGCCCCCGGACGACCCGGCGGCGGAGTTCTTCAAACGACAGATTCTCGTCGTTGTCGAACAGACCCTGGAGGATGAGGCTGCAGCGCGCCGAATCGGCCACCAGTTCCGGACCGGCGGCGTCGCTGAACGGGTGCAAGATGAGCGGAGGGAGTTCCCAGCGGCCCTCCGGCGGAATCTGGCTCCGAGGCTGCATCGCCCTAGGAGTAATCGTCGCAGCCCGCGCCGGAGATTAGCTCGGCTCAGCGGCGCTGTTCGAGCCGAACCCGGGCGGTAATCACCTCCGCGCCCCTGCGTACCTTGACCACGACTTCGTCGCCGGGTTTGCGGCTGCGCAGCGCGTAGGTGAAGTCGTACAAGTTGTCGATCGGCTTGCCGTCGAATTCCACCAGCACGTCTCCGGCGCGGAGGCCGGCGCGGGCCGCCGGAGAGCCGTCACGCACATCGGCGAACTTTACGCCGCCGGAGGTCTGACCGAAGTCGGGCACGCTGCCGAAATAGGCGCCGTAACCCCCTCCGCCGCCGGCGGTCTGCAAGGGATGCGGCTCGGAAACGCGGACGAATTGCGGCCGTTCGGGGGCCTCGGCGAGCCGTTCGGCTACAGCGGCCACAAGGTCCAGCAGGCGGGCGGCGGCCGGGGCGTCAATCTTGTCCCAGGTGTCGCTCGGCTTGTGATAATCCGAGTGCAGACCGGAGAAAAAGAACAGCACGGGGACCTGCTTGGGCGTGAAGGAATAGTGGTCGCTCGAGCCGTAGCCGCCGGCTTCGGACAGATCGAGCTGGAGTTTGGAGGAGCCGTTGCCGTTGAGTTGCTCCAGCAAGCTCCGGAAGCCCGTCCCGGTCCCCACCCCTCCGACGTAGACTTTGTTGTCACGGGGCCTGCCGATCATGTCGAGGTTGAGCATCGCTATGGCGTCCTTGAGCGGCAGGACCGGGTTGTTGGCGTAGAAATTGGAACCCAGCAGACCATGCTCCTCACCCGCGAAGGCGATAAACAGGATGCCGCGCCTGGGCCGGGGGCGGGAGGCGAACCAGCGCGCCAGCTCGATAAGGCCGGCGGTGCCCGAGGCGTTGTCATCCGCGCCGAGGTGAGGCGTGCCCGCCAGGGACGGCGCCATGGAGAACTGGTAGCCGAGTCCCAAGTGGTCGTAATGAGCGCCGATGATCAGGTGCTCCGCAGTGGCGCCCGGCAAGTAACCGAGCACGTTCCGCACGGTACGCACTTCCTTTTCGACGTCCACTTCCAAATGGATACGCAGGGACTCGGGGAGAGCGAAAGAGTGCGGCTTCAGATCCCGGTCAATGGAGTTGCCCAGTTCCTCGAGGGACCTCCCCGCCAACGCCAGCCACCGCGCGGCCACGGAAGCCTTCACCTGGACAAAAGGGATGCCGGGGCCGGCCGGTCCGACGCTCCCCGAGAATTTCTCCAGCGCGTCCTCCTCACCGGAATGATTGTGGAGATCGCTGACGAACAACACCGCGCGGGCCCCGCGGAATTTCGCGTTGACGGCCTTGCTCTCAAATTGCGAGTGGCTCGTGTAGACCTTGCCGCCGAAGACGCTTTTCTCATCGAATTCCTGAGGCTCGTGCCGGAGAATGAGTACGAGCTTGTCTTTGACGTCCAAGCCGGCGTAGTCGTCGTAGCCGTACTCGGGCGCGGTAATGCCGTAGCCCGCAAAAACCAGCGGGCCTTCGATTCGTCCGCTGGCCGAGAAGCTGAGGGGACGAAAGTCCTCGTCGAGCTTGAGCTCATGCGTGACGGCGCCTTCGCGGTAGGCGAGACGGTTGCCGCGGCCCAAACGGGCGCTGGTGGTCATCTGGAAGGGCTGGTAGTAGCCATCGCGGCCCGGAGCCGTAAGCCCCACTAACCGAAACTGGCGCGCGATATATTCGGCCGCTTTGTCCAGCTCCGGCGTTCCCGAGCCGCGTCCTTTCAACTCCGGAGAAGCCAGATACTTGACGTGTTCCAGATAGCGCTGCGGATCAATGCGCTCGGCGCCGAGTAAAGACAAGGCGGCCGCCAATGCAGCCGCGTGAAGCCGGATTCGGATCCGTGGTTTCATTTGGGAACGGGTTGGAACGGGGAAGACAGCTTCACTTCGCAGCAGGACGTATCCCCGGCGTTGTTGGCCGTCTTCTGGTATTCGATTTCGAAATCAATGATGGCCTTCAGTTGCGGCCAACTCACCTGGGAAGCCAGGCGGCGGCCGTTGACGAACAAGGTGGGCGTGGCGTTGACCTGTAAAGACCTGCCCTCGGCGATCGAGGCATCCACTTCCGACTCCGTCGCGCGTGTCTCCAGGCAGCGGCTCAGCTGTAACGCATCAATGTTGCGACCCTGTGCAAAGGCGAGAACCTTCTGCTTCAGGTTCTCAGGCGTCAGCTCGCTCTGATGTTCATAAACCCAGTCGTGATACTCCCAGAAGGCAGCCTCGCTTTGCCGGAACACGCAGCGCCCGGCGATGGCGGCCGCCTTCGCCCACGGGTGGATACTTTCCAGCGGGTAGTCTTTGAAATACAAGCGCACTTGCTTGGGGTATGCGGCGAGCAAGTGCTGGCGTAGCATCTTCGCCTCTTCCCTGCAGTACGGGCATTGAAAGTCGCTAAACAACACGAGCACCACCGGAGCTCCGGGCGTGCCGAGGGAAGGGTCCGCGCCCGTCTTGAGCTTGGACAGATTCTCGCGGAACGGATTGTCGTTGACGTCGTAGACCGCACCCTGGAGGATCTTGCGGCCGTCTTTGGAGACATAGAATGTCTGCTCGGCCGAGGCGGCGCCCGCTTGCGCGCGGACCCGCACTTCGAAAAGCCCGTCCATGACGGAAGGCTTCGGATCCGCCACCTCGACCTGGATCTCCGGACCCCAGACGAACAAGTGCCTCAGGTAGGCTTCCAGCGTGGCTTTGTCCAGAGCCGATCGCTCGCCGGCCGCCGCCGGCCACGCGAAAACAAGCAGTCCCGCTGACAGCAGGATGTTCTTGGGCGAAAACTTCGAAGGATTCATGGCGTTCTCACATCACCGGACCGATGCGCCACGGCACGAACTCATGATGGCCCAGGCGCTCGCTGGCGGTACGCTCGCCGGAAGCCACGCGGAGCAACAGCTCGAAAATTTCCTGCCCGACCTCGGCAACGGTGGCCTCGCCGTCCGCGATGCGGCCCGCGTTCACATCCATGTTGTCCCGCATCCGGGAAAACGTGGCGCTGTTTGAGGCGATCTTGATCACGGGGATGGTGGGGAATCCGATCGCACTTCCCCGCCCCGTCGTAAAAGCGATGACATTGACGCCGCCCGCTGCGAGCCCGGCCAGGGATACGGGGTCGTAGCCGGGGGTGTTCATGAACACAAAGCCGCGCTCGGTGATGCGCTCGGCGTAATCCACGGCATCCATCAGCGTAGAAGTGCCGGCCTTGGCCACCGCGCCGAGCGATTTTTCCACGATGTTGGTCAAGCCGCCTTCTTTGTTACCCGGCGACGGGTTGTCGTCGAAGGTGCCGCGGAAACGGTCCAGGTACTCCTTGTAGGAACGCACAAAACCCAGGAGTTTTTCCGCTACTTCCCGGCTCCGGGCGCGGCGCAGGAGGAGATGTTCGGCGCCGAAGATCTCCGTGGTCTCCGCCAGCACCACCGTACCCCCGGCTTCCACGAGCAGATCGCAGCAGGCACCCAGGGCGGGATTGGCCGTGATGCCGGAGAAGGAGTCCGAGCCGCCACAATTGAGTCCCAGGACAATCTCGGAAGCCGGCACTGCGACCCGCCGTTCGGCAGCCGCTTGTTCGATGAAGCGTGCGATCTCGCGGCGGGCCGCCTCGACCGTGGCGCGTGTGCCGCCGCTGGACTGGAGCGTCAGGCCGACGAGCCTGCCGCTGCGAGCGGCCTCCTCGCCGAAGTACTGCTCGATCTGGTTCACCTCGCAGCCCAGGCCCAGAATCACCGCGGCAAAAACGTTCGGATGATTCAGCACGCCCGCGAGCGTACGCCGCAGCAGCGCCAGGTCGGCGCCCGTCGTCATTCCGCAACCCTCGCCGTGGGGAAACGCAGCCACGCCGTCCACACCGGAGGGCAGGGCTTCTGCAGCATAGCTCCGGGCGACAAGCTCCGCCGTGTGCGCCGCGCAGTTGGAAGCGGCCACCACTGCCAGGTAATTCCGCGTCCCCACACGCCCGTCCGGGCGCCGGTAACCGAGAAACATGGGGGCAGTTTCCGGCCGGCGCTCCCGGGTCGGCGGAGCCTCGTCGGGGAACACGTAGGTAGTTGCGATTTCTTCGAACCTGAGATTGTGCGTGTGCACGTGCTCTCCGGCCTCGATCCGGCGGGCCGCCCGGCCGATCGCCTGGCCGTAACGCTTGACCACAGTGCCCGCCTCGATCGAAACCAGCGCGATCTTGTGCCCGGCCGGGACGGCGTCGCGCACCTCGAGCATCCAGCCGTCCACGCGCAAGCGCATGCCCGGCGACAGAGCCACACGCGCCACGGCGACGTTGTCCTCCGGATGCAGGCGCAGGACCGAATTTTCCGGGGTGGCAAGTCTGGTCAGTCCGGCAAGCGACACAGAAGGTTTACCTCAATAATACCGACTCGGTGAGTTGCTCGCCCGTATGCACGTGAAGCTTGCCGTTCACGGGGTGGATCCACAGGCCGTCGCCGTCCGGCACCGGGATCTCCTCGGGCCCATTGACCACGATGAAATTATCCATTTCCACTTCCCGAATGAACTTGCCGATGTGCACGTGGGGCTGGCACTGCGTGCGCACGAGGTCTCCGTTCTTGGCGAGCGCCCAGTCCTCGCCCCAGACCTCGCGGGCCTTCTGAATGGCGGCGCTCCAGAGTTGAAGACGCTCCTCGGCACTCATGTCGGAGAGCCGGTACATGCCTTTGCGCACGGCCCGGGGGATGGCCAGCAGCCGGTTGGGCTTTCGTGGATTGATGTCTTTCAAAAAGAACACCGGCGGGCCGGGGGGCTGCTGGAGCGCTTCGCGGGTGAGTCCGCACTCGCGGGCGGCAAGCGTCTCGGGTTGTTCCGGATCACACTGGCAGGCAGCAATATCGGCGCGGGCGACGCCGAGGGCTGCCATGAGCAGAAAAACGGGGCCGCACAGCTTGCCGGCTATACTTGTGAACGTGCTGGATCGCATTCGCGTCATCCTCACAGCGGCCGTTCTGATCTATTTTCTCTATTTTTTCGGGCTTACCGCCGCGGGGTTGGTCGGGCCGGATGAGCCGCGCTATGCGGCCATCGGGCGGGAGATGGCGCGCTCGGGCGACTGGGTGACGCCGGTGCTGTGGGGTCAGCCCTGGTTCGAAAAGCCGCCGCTGCTTTATTGGATGACGGCGGCGGCCTACCGCGCCGGTCTGGGCCCGGATATGGCGCCGCGCCTTCCCGTGGCCGTGGTGAGCGTGCTGTTCCTTTATTTCTTCTGGAGGCTTGCACGCAGCGAGTTCGGCCCGCAGGCGGCTTTCTACGGCACGGCAATTCTGGCCACCAGCGCCGGATGGGCGGCCTTCAGCCAGCTCGCGCTGCCCGACCTGCCGCTGGCGGCCAGCTTCACGCTGGCCATGCTGCTCGGCCTGCGGTGGGTGTCCACCAACCGCCGGGACTATCTGTGGGGAGCTTGGTTCTGTTTGGGAGTGGCGGTGCTGGCCAAAGGCCTTGTCGCGCTGGTGCTGTTTCTGCCCTTTCTCTGGTATGCGCGCGAGCGCCTGCCAGCTTTGTTCCATCCTTCCGCGATTGCCGTTTTCTTGTTGACCGCAGCCCCGTGGTACGTGCTGTGCGCGATGCGCCACGGCGGCGATTTTCTTGCCGAGTTTTTCTGGCGCCACCATCTGGAACGATTTGCCGGCGGCGACATCCACCACCCGCGGCCGTTCTGGTTTTATCTGCCGATTCTCCCGGCCGCGATCTTTCCCTGGACTCCGTGGCTGGCGCCGCTTTTCCGGCCAAGTTTCCACGGAGATCCGCGGCGGCGGTTTCTGGGTCTCTGGGTGCTGTTCGGCCTGCTTTTCTTTTCGGCCTCAGTCAATAAGCTCCCGGGTTACCTTCTTCCCCTGCTGCCGGCGGTGGCGCTGCTGGCGGCTCTGGCCATGGCCGAGGTTCGAGACGCCCGCCTGTTGCTTACGGCAAGCATAGCTTTGCTGCTGCTGGTTCCTGTCATCGGCGGGACCCTGGCGCCGGCTTTGGCTGCAGGCCTATCGCGGGCGCCCATCGGGGGCTGGAACTGGCCGTTTGCCGTCACGTTGGCCTCCCTGGCGACCTTGGCGTGGCTGCTCGAAGAGGCGGACCGCCGTCGCGCGGCGGTCTTGCTGGCGGTAACTGCCGCGACCGTGGGGGTTGTGTTCATCAAGGTCAAGGCCCTCCCGCAGGTGGATCGTTGGGCCTCCGCGCGGCGCGTGTGGGAGCAAGTCGGATCCAGAAGCAGCGCGGCTTGCGTCGAAACCATCCACCGCAACTGGAAGTATGGGCTGGACTACTATGCCGGAACGCCCCTGCCGCCATGCACCGTAGCCAGAGAGCGTACCGTGCGCGTCGGCCAGCTTCCCGGGCGCCCGCCGTTTGTGCGGGAGGCGAACGGCCGATAGACTCGAGCTTTGGACGGCACACTTGCCGCCCCGGGTCCCGGGAGGCCACCGCCGAGCCTTCCTCACGGCCACCCGAGCCGTTACGTCCCCTTGGCGCTTTTCAGCGTCTCCTGAATTTTCTTGGCAAGGTCCTTGGTCTCTTTGGTCTCCTTGACGTGTTTGACGGCTTCAAGAGCCTGATTGCAAAACAGCTCCACACGGTCCGGCATATCCAGTTTGGTGCGGCCGAACAGCTTGGCCTGTTCGTGGAGATTTCTCACCATGGCGAGAGCGAAGACGTCATGAGGCACCTTGACTTCCGCCGCCTTGAAAATTTCCTGTGCCTTGGCCATGTCCTCCGGGGCTCCGACGGCCTCGCAGGTTACCAGCAGGACGCCGCGCTCGATGGCTCGCTGCCGCACGGGCTCCAGCTTGGGCTCCGGCAGGAGGATTCCGCTCGCCACACTCTTGAGCTCCGTTATGGGGTTGATGCTCCCCGTGGGGAAGCTAAATGCCAGGGGGATGTCCTGGCTGTGGTCGTGTTTGGTGAATGCCAGGAAGGTCTCGGCGAACTGCAGGGCCCGCCGCGCCGCGATCTTACGGTAGTCGTTCATCTGCGTGCGAAAGGGGGTCGGATTCAACTTGTTGGCGCGAGCTCCGGCTTCGAACATATCCGCCAGCTCCGCATAGCCCCGCGCCATGCCTGCGGTGACGATCAACCGCCACGCTTGTGCGCGAGCCTTGTACTCGTTTTCGGTCTTCAGAAGCTCGTCGAGGTTGTGTTCGACTTTGTCGTAGTCGGCGGCGGCCCATGTGCTCCTGGCCGCGGTCCAAAAGAATTCCGGGGTTCCGGGTTTGGGCCCTGGCGGGCCGGTGGTGCAGGACAGGGCGATCGCCAGGAGGCCGGTGGCAAAGGCGGTAAAGGGAACAGCGCGCTGTGTGGAAAGCATCTCCGGCTCCTTCCGCCGAAACCTTTATCACAGAAAAACCGGGGTTGCAAGGAGGGATGCGCCAAAACCGCCCCAGCCCGACGGCTGCCGGGGCCAAGCTCTCGGGCGGCTATTTCAGCCACGCATCGAGATTCTCGCGGACGAAATCATCATCGGTCAGATGAGGATACGAGCGGATCACGCGTTCGATTTCCTCGAGCTGGCCGGCAGAGAGGTCCTCTTCCGGATCCAGGCACCAGCGTCCGGCGAGAAGCCCCTGGCGGCGCAGCACCTCGTGGATACCGGCAATGCAGCCCCGGAAGTTGTTGGCAGCGTCGAACAAGGCCGCGTTGGCATCCGTGATCTCGGCCGCCAGCCGGAACCAGTCTGCGCAGATCGGATGGGCATGTTCGTGGAGAACGCAGTAGTGTACGGACTCCAACAGCTCGACGGCGCGGCGTGTCCACACCGCCCAATGTCCCAGCAGGCCGCCGACGATCCGTACCGTCACGCCGCCGAAGCGGAACTCGGTCAGCAGGTCGTAGAGGATGGAATCATCGTTGCCCGTATACAGCGCGATTTCGCCGGCCCTTCCGGACTCGGCCACGGCGCGGACCACGTCCAGAGTCTGGTAACGGTTGAACGGCGCGATCTTGATGGCCACGACGTTGTCAATTTCGACAAAGCGCCGCCAGAAGGCGTAAGGCAGCACGCGTCCCCCGACGGCGGGCTGCAAGTAAAAGCCGAACACGGGGATGACGGCCGCCACGGCCCGCGCGTGCGCGATCAGCTCTTCTACGGAGGCTTCCTTCAGCGCTCCGAGACTGAGCAAGCCGGCGTCGTAGCCGCAGGAGGCCGCAAATTCGGCTTCGGCGACGGCCTGGGCGGTGGGGCCGCAAATTCCGGCGACCTTGACGACGTCCCGGCCGCGGAGCTCCTCCATGGCGAGCTCCAGCACAGGCCGGAAGAGCCCGTGTTTCGGATCCCGGATGGCAAACTGCGTCGTATGGACGCCCACCGCCACGCCGCCGGCGCCCGCCGCGAGGTAGTAGCGCGTCAGAGCGCGCTGGCGCCGCTCATCGAGTCTGCGCTCCGGCGTCAGGGCCAGCGGGTGCGCGGGAATGACGACACCTTTACGAAGCTTTTCGCGCCACCCCATCAGAACTTGCCGTCCCGAACCTCAAAATGCGTGGGCTTGCCGAGGATGGCGCCGCCGGCAGCGATCCACTGAGCCACCCACTCGATCACCTGCTCCGCGCTGACGGAGGGATACCCGAACAGGTGGTGGCAGCGGGAAGCGTTGTTGAGCAGCGCGGTTGGGGCCTCGGCGCCCTCGAAGATGGGAGCAACGCCGAAATGCTCCCCGAAGCGCTGCGCGATCCAGCGGACCGACAGCGTCTCCGGCCCGGTCACGTTGAGGATCTCCGGCGGGCTGCTCGCAAGGCAGAACGCGCGCAGGCAGATCGAATTGGCGTCGCCCTGCCAGATCACGTTGACGGCGCCCATGCTGAGGTCCACCGGCCGCCGCTCGAAGACCTTCAATCCGATGTCGAGCAGCACGCCGTAGCGCAACTCCACGGCGTAGTTGAGGCGCAGCAGCGCCACAGGCGTGCCGTAAAGCTCGGAAAAGTACTGAAACATCCGCTCGCGGCCGAGTACCGACTGGGCGTACTCGCCCACGGGATCCGGCGGAGTGGCCTCCGTAGCGCCGCCGGAGACCACCGGCACCAGAGGGTAGACGTTGCCGCTCGAAAACGCCACAATTCGGGAGTTGCGGTAGCGGAGCGCCACACGGGCCGGCAGATAGGTGTTCATGGCCCACGTGAGCGGCTCATGGCCGGTCGAACCAAACTTGCGCGCCGCCATGAAGATCACGTTGGGGGCATCCGGCAGTTGCGTGAGCGCCTCTTCCTCGAGGAGGTCCGCCACGACAGTTTCGACGCCCCAGCGCTCGAGCTTTTGGCGCACGGACGGATCGGAGAACCGGGCCACGGCGATCACGCGCAGGCCGACGCCCGCCTCTTCGGCTGCGCGGCGCGCCCGCCGCGCCAGCGTGGGACCCATCTTGCCCCCCGCACCCAGGATGAGCAGGTCCCCTTCCAGGCTGCGCACGGCCTGCCGGTCCGCTTCGTTCGGCTGCGAAAGGATGTCCTCCAGCTGTTCTTCGGATTCGATGATCACCGCTTGTATCCGATCCTGCGAAGGAACTCGTGGCGCTTGCGGATGTCCTCCTCGCCCTCAACTCCCTTGGGCGGAAAGCCGTCCACCACTCCCAGAATCCCGCGACCCTGCTCCGTCTCCGCCACGATAACTTCCACCGGGTTGGCCGTGGCGCAGAAAACGGTGCAGACTTCCGGGACTTCCTTAATCCGCCCGAGCACATTGATGGGATAGGCCTCGCGCAGGGCCACGACAAAGATGTGGCCGGCGCCGATGGCCGTGGCGTTGCGGGCCGCCAGGGCCTTGAGCGCCTCGTCGTTGCCTTCGATGCGCGTCAGGCACGGGCCGGAGGCTTCATTGAAGGCCACTCCGAAGCGTGCCTGCGGAACCGTGTTGATGATCGCTTCATACAGATCTTCGGCCGTCTTGATGAAGTGCGTCTGTCCGACGATGATGTTGCCGCCTTCAGGAATTTCCAGACGGATCGCCTTGAGTTCCATGGGAGCTTTCCAGCATACTACGCCCGGCCGGGGAACCGAAGCCTTTCCCGTTATTCTAGTTTGTTGGGTGGCCCGTGAAATGAAGTGCTGCGCACGGCAGCCGTTGGTGCTGGCAGTGGCGGCGGCGCTGCTGTTGTCGCCGGCGTGCATGCGATACGCCATGAACAAGGTCGGTGACGCGGTGGCGAAGACCGGGACGACTTTTGCCTCCGACAACGATCCGGAGTTCGTCGGGGAGGCCGTGCCGTTCGGCCTGAAGTTGATTGAAAGCCTGCTCGCCGAGAATCCACGCCATCGGGGCTTGCTGGTTGCGGCCGCCAGCGGTTTTACGCAATACGCCTACGCTTTCCTGCAGCAGCCCGCCGACGAGCTGGAGGCCGAGGACCTAGCCAAGGCCACGGCTCTCAGAACTCGGGCACGGAAGATGTACCTGCGCGCGCGGGATTACGGTCTGCGGGGTCTGGGGCTGAGCCGTGCCGGGTTCGAATCCCAACTCCGGCGCGACCCGAAGTCAGCCGTGCGGGGAATTTCGCGACGCGACGTTCCGTTGCTGTACTGGACGGCGGCTGCGTGGGGCTCAGCCATCGCCTTGAGCAAGGACAGCCCCGAGCTGATCGCAGATCAGCCGGCCGTTGAAGCGCTGATTGACCGGGCGCTTGAACTGGACGAGCAGTTTGATCACGGCGCCATCCACAGTTTTTTGATCGCGTATGAGCCGAGCCGGAGGGGCGCCGCGGGGGACGCATTCGAGCGAAGCCGGAGACACTTCGAGCGGGCCATGGAACTTTCCGGGGGCCGTCTGGCCGGGCCGCTGGTAGCCTACGCCGAAGCGGTGCCGCTGGCGCGGCAGGACCGCAAGGAGTTCGAAGCCCTGCTGAGGCGGGCCCTGGAAATCGATCCCGACGCCTGGCCGGAATTTCGGCTCGCGAATCTGATTGTGCAGCGCCGGGCCCGCTGGCTTCTCAGCCGGCTCGATGAACTTTTCCTGGAGTGAGGCGCATGAAACCAGGTCGGAGAAAGCAGCTGATCCTGCTTGCATGCCTGCTGCTTGCGGGCGCCGTCCCCGCAGCCGCCCAGGCGCAGCGCGTGCGTCTGGCAACGCTGGCTCCCAAGGGATCCTCCTTCCACCAGATCCTGCTGGCGATGGGCGAGAAGTGGCGGCGAGCCCCCGGGGGTGGCGTGGCGCTGACGGTTTACACCGACGGAACCATGGGCAGCGAGGCCGACGTCGTGCGCCGTATGCGCATCGGCCAGCTTCAGGCCGGGATGCTTACGGCCGGCGGTCTTGCGGAAATTGATAAGGCCGTGACCGCCCTGCAGTACATGCCCATGATGTTCCGGTCTCTTGAGGAGGTGGATTACATCCAAGAAAAGCTACAGCCGGACCTGGAGCAGCGGTTGCTCGACAAAGGATTCGTGGTGTTGTTCTGGGGTGACGCCGGCTGGATCCGGTATTTCTGCCGCGAAGCGGTAGTGCGCCCGGCGGATCTGAAGAAGTTGAAAGTCTTCGTCGGAGCCGGCGATAACGACCAGCTGGAGATCGTGCGGGCGGCCGGATACCGGCCCGTGCCGCTTGAGACGAACGACATGCTGACCGGGCTCCAGACCGGGATGATTGACGCCGTGCCCACAATTCCGGTGCACGCTCTGGCAAGCCAGATCTACACCGTAGCCCGCCACATGCTCGAGCTCAACTGGGCCCCGCTGGTAGGCGCCACGGTGCTGACGCGCAAAGCCTGGGACGGCCTTTCTCCCGAGGCCCGCACGGCGGTGATGCAGGCGGCACGTGAGGCCGGGGCGCAAATCAAGGCTCGCAGCCGGGCCGAAAGCCAGGAGGCAGTCCAAGCCATGCAGAAGCGCGGGCTGATCGTTCATCGCGTCCCGCCCGACGCTGAGGCGGAGTGGCGCAAGCTGGCCGAAAGCGTCTATCCGCAGATCCGCGGCCGCATGGTCCCCGCCGACATGTTTGACAAAGTGCGGCGGCTTCTTGAGGAGTACCGGGCGGCGAAAAAAACCGGCAAATGAACGCCCGTGAAATCTCGATCACTCAGGTGCCGCGAACGCCGGCCAGAGTGGTCGAACGCTCACTGGTTGGCGCGGAGAACCTGCTGTTGTCCGCCAGCCTGGCGGCCATGACCCTGGTACCGCTGGCGGAAATCGTGCTGCGCTCCGGGCTCCGCACGGGCATGCCGGGCGCCACCGCCATCGTTCAGCACCTGACCTTGGTTGTGGCTATGCTGGGGGGCGCGGTGGCCGCGCGCGAGGACCGGCTGCTCGCGCTTTCGACGGCGGCGGCCCTGCTGCCCGCAAAGATTCAGGCCGCCGCGCGGATCTTCGCGAACGCCTGCGCCGCAGCCGCCAGTGCCTTCTTTTGCGTGGCGGGAGTGGAGTTTGTCCTGAGCGAACGGGAGGCGGGTAAATTGCTGGCCTACGGCATCCCGGTTTGGGTGTTGCAGGCAGCGATGCCAGCCGGATTTGCGGCGATCGGCTTGCGGATGATTGGGCACGCCTCACGTTCCTGGCACGGGCGTGCCGCGGCGCTCGCGGTCACCGGGGTGCTGGTGTTGCTGGCGCTGCGCCCGCCTGTCGCGCAGGAGGCGATGGTCGTTCCAGGGTTGATTGCCCTGCTGGTGGCAACGGCTCTGGGCACCCCTGTATTCACCACGCTGGGAGGTGCGGCGCTGATTCTGTTCTGGGGCGCCGGCCTGCCGATCGCCTCGCTGCCTATTGACCACTACCGTCTGGTAACCAACCCCACGCTGCCCGCCATTCCGCTGTTCACGCTGGCCGGCTACTTCCTGGCCGAGGGCGGCGCCTCGCGGCGGCTCGTGCGCGTTTTCGAAGCGCTCTTCGGCAGGATGCGCGGCGGGCCGGCGATCGTCACAGCTCTGGTCTGCGCGTTCTTCACGTCGTTTACAGGCGCATCGGGCGTCACGATTCTGGCGCTGGGAGGTCTCCTGATGCCCATCCTGCTGGCGGCGCGGTACTCGGAACGGGACGCTCTGGGACTGCTGACCGCCTCCGGCTCCTTGGGATTGTTGTTCCCGCCGTGCCTGCCGCTCATCCTCTATGCGGTGATCGCTCGCATCCGGATCGAGGACGTGTTTCTGGCGGGCATTCTGCCCGGAGTCGTGCTGGTTGTCCTCACGGCGTGGTGGGCCGTTCGCCGGGGCCCCGCCGTTCCCGCGAAGGCGCCGTTTCAGTGGCGGGAAGCCTGGGAGGCGATCTGGGACGCAAAATGGGAGTTGCTGCTGCCCGTGGTGGCGCTGGGCGCCCTCTTCGGCGGATTTGCCACGGCCGTCGAAGCCTCCGCACTGACGGCTTTATACGCGTTTGTCATCGAGACGTTCGTTTACCGGGATCTGAAGTTCCGGCGCGACGCCGTCAGGGTCGCAACGGAATGCGGCCTGCTGGTGGGCGGAGTGCTGCTGATTCTCGGCGTGGCCCTGGGTTTCACCAACTACCTGGTGGATGCCGAAGTGCCGGCCCGCGCCGTGGAGTGGGTGACGGGGGCGATCCAGTCCCGCTGGTCGTTTCTGTTGTTGCTGAACCTGTTCCTGCTCCTCGTGGGCTGTTTGATGGACATCTTTTCCGCCCTCATCGTCGTGGTGCCGCTGATTCTGCCGCTCGGGGAAGCTTTCGGGGTGGAACCTGTCCATCTGGGGATCATCTTTCTGGCCAATCTGCAGGTGGGTTATCTGACGCCACCCGTCGGCATGAATCTGTTCCTGGCCTCCTACCGGTTTCGCCAGCCCCTCTCGACGGTGTACCGTGCCGTGGCGCCGCTGCTGCTGGTGCAGATTGCCGGCGTATTGCTGATCACCTACGTGCCCCCGTTTACGACCGCACTGCCGCGGTGGTTCAGTGGGGGCTGAAGAGCGGCTATACTGATAGGTAAAGGGATATTTCCCGCGCTGAATTTGTTCGAAGACGCAACCATCCTCCGCCATATCGAGCGACTGCCCCACGCCCGCGCCAGCTTTAAGCAACTGGTGCGTGAGTTCGGTGCGCGCGGCGATGCGCGCCCGCAACTTGAAGCCGCGCTGAAGCGCCTGGCACAACGTGGGGCACTGATCGAGTTCCGGCCCGGGCATTTCGTCTCCGCGGCAAGGACGAAGGAGTTTGTCACCGGGAGGCTCCATCGCCATCGCGACGGCTACGGTTTTGTCATTCCGGACCGCCGCCCGGAAGGCGTGGAGGGCGACATCTTCGTGTCCTCCGCCGCGGCGGACAAGGCGATGCACGGCGATCGGGTTCTGGCCCGCATCACGCGCGTCGACCGGACCGGGCGGGCCGAAGGCGAGATCGTGCAGATCCTCCGGCGGGCGCACCCCACCGTGGTGGGCGAGTTTCGCGTGCGCCGCAACGGCTGTTTCGTCATCCCCCACGACGAGCGGCTCCGCGAGTGGATCGAAATTCCCAGGGGTTTGGAGATCCCGGAGCGGCGGCCGGGGGCGGACCGCATGGCAGTGCAGGAACCCGAGGTGCGCTCGGCGGAGGACCTGGACGGCATGATCGTGGACGTGGAGCTGCTCGAGTACCCCGCCGACGGTGAACGCGCGGTCGGACGCGTGATCGAAGTGCTCGGCTATCCGGAAGATTTCGGCGTAGATGTCGAGATCATTATCCGAAAGCATCATCTTCCCCACCGCTTCCCGCCGGAAGTTCTCGAGCAGGCGCAAACCTTCCCGAGCGGCGTGCGGGCCCACGAACTTGCCGGTCGCGTGGATTTCCGGGGGATGGACGTCGTCACGATCGACGGCGAAACGGCGCGGGACTTCGACGACGCGGTCTGGGTGGAACGCCTGCCGAACGGCAACTACGCGTTGCACGTCCACATCGCAGATGTCAGCCACTACGTCAAGCCGGGAACGCCCATTGACATCGAAGCGTACCGGCGCGGCACGAGCGTGTACTTTCCGGACCGTGCGGTGCCGATGCTGCCCCTCGAGCTTTCCGCGGAGTTGTGCTCGTTGAAGCCGCACGCGGACCGCCTCGTGCTTTCGGTGCTTCTGGAGATTGACCATCGCGGCGACGTGATCTCCCAGGAGTTCGTCAAAGGGGTGATCCGGAGCGCCGCGCGCCTCACTTATGGAGAAGTCCACGCGGCCCTGGACGGTGAGCCCGCAGCGCGCGAACGATGGGCGCACTTGCTGGAACGCTTCGAAATGATGCGCGAACTTGCCCTCATTCTGAACCGGAAACGTGCCCGCCGCGGCTCCATTGATTTCGACCTGCCGGAACCGCTCATTGAATTCGACGAATGGGGCGAAATGACGGGTGTGACGCGGGCTCCGCGCAACGTCGCACACCGCATCATCGAGGAGTTCATGCTGGCCGCTAATGAAGCGGTGGCCTCGCACCTGGAAGCCAAGGGCGTACCTTCTCTGTACCGGATTCACGAAGCGCCGGACCCGCATAAGGTGATGGAGTTCGAAGAGATCGCGGCGCACTTTGGCCACAGCCTCGGTCTGGGGGCTCTGCCGGTGAAGCGTTTTCCGGTTGTGGACCGGAAGCGGGACGGGCGTAAGATCCGCCGTGACCTCGCGCTGGCGGACGAACGCCTCAAGGTTTCCTCAAGGCACTATCAGCGTCTGGTCGAGAAGATTCAGGGAAAGCCGGAAGAGCGGATCCTGAGTTACTTAATGCTCCGTTCTCTGAAGCAGGCCCGCTACAGTCCGGAGAACTCCGGCCACTTCGCGCTCGCTACGGATACCTACACGCACTTTACTTCCCCCATCCGGCGTTATCCGGACCTGGTGGTGCACCGGGTGCTTTCGGCGGTCCTCGAGGGAACCGAGCCGCCCCCTATGGACTTACCGGCCATCGCCACGCAGGCCTCAGAAACCGAGCGGCGCGCGGCGGAGGCCGAGCGAGAACTTGTAGAGTGGAAAAAAGCCAAGTTCATGGCGGAGCGGCTGGGCGATGAATTCGATGCGCTGATCATCAGCACGTCCAAATTCGGGCTCTTTGTGGAACTTACGGACCTGTTTGTAGAAGGTCTCATCCCCCTGGACAGCCTTCCCGGAGAACGGTACCGGTATCTGGAGAATGCCCGCCAGATCGTGGGGGAGCGCACGCGCCGCCGGTTCGCCATCGGGGACCGTATACGCGTACGCCTGGACCGTGTTGACGCTCTCGAACGCCGCCTGTATTTTTCGCTCGCCGAGCCGGAGTTCGCCAAGAAGCGGCGAGGCCTGGGGCGGCACGCACGCCTGTGAGGGAGGCGCGCAACAAAACCGACGATGTGTTGCCATAGTGCCCTCGAGCACCGGCACGATGTACGCCGCACAGGGCCATTCAAGAGGAAGCTTCTCGGAGCAAGCGCGGTCTGCGCGGCACTCGCGCTGATTTCGAACGGGCAACGCGCTGCGGATTTCGGGCCGATCCGCTTCCGGGACGTCGCGGCAGCGGCGGGCGTTAGCTTCGTGCTGAACCACCACCCCACCCAGGACAAGCACATGATCGAGACGATGCCAGGCGGCGTGGCCACGCTCGACTACGATCGCGACGGCCTGACCGACATTTACTTCACCAACGGTGCAGAGATTCCCTCCCTGGAGAAAACCGCCCCGAAGTATTGGAACCGGCTGTTCCGTAACGAGGGTGGGCTGAGGTTTCGTGATGTAACCGCCGAAGCGGGCGTGGCGGGAGCCGGATATTCCATGGGCGTCGCCGCCGGCGATTACGACAACGACGGAAATGTGGATCTGTTCGTGGCAGGCGTTTACCGCAATCTGCTCTACCGCAACCGGGGCGACGGCCGCTTTGAAGACGCGACCGCCCGAGCCGGAATTAAGAGCGACCGCTGGTCGGTGGCGGCCGGCTGGTTCGATTATGACAACGACGGCTACCTGGACCTGTTTGTCGTCAACTACGCTCAGTGGACGCTGGCGTTCGATCGTTACTGCGGAGACCGGGCGCGGAACATTCGAGTATACTGTCATCCCAAGTATTTCACGCCCGTGGCCAACCAACTATATCGTAATCGGGGCGATGGTACCTTTGAGGACGTCTCGCAGCCGTCGGGGATTGCCGCCCATGAGGGCCGTGGCATGAGCGTGGCCTTCGCCGATTATAACGGTGACGGGCGCGCCGATATCTTCGTGACTAACGACAATCTCCCAAACTTTCTCTTCCGCAATCTGGGCCGTGGCAGATTCGAAGAGGTCGCGCTTCAGGCGGGCGTTGCGCTTCTGGATCACGGCCGGCCGGTGGCCAGCATGGGGGCGGATTTTCGCGACTACGACAATGACGGCCGTCCCGACATTAGTGTGACGGCGCTCACGGGCGAAACCTTCCCGCTATTCCGCAACATCGGCGACGGGAGCTTTCGTGACATGACCTACGCCAGTCAGATCGGGCCGCAGAGCGTCCGGTGGAGCGGCTGGGGAAACGGCTTCTTCGATTTCAACAACGACGGGTGGAAGGACCTGTTCACGGCGAATTCTCACGTCAATGACCGCATCGAGCAGTTCGAAGCGACCACGTATCTGCAACACAACACGATTTTTGCGGGCACCCGGAACGGCAGGTTCCGGGACGTGACGGCCGACAGCGGACTGGCGCAGGCGGTCCGCGCGCACCGCGGTGCGGCCTTTGCCGACTTCAACAACGACGGCAAACTGGACGTGGTGGTGAGCTGCCTCGGCGGCCAGGCTGAGCTATGGGAGAATGTCAGCCCCAATTCCAACCGCTGGCTGATCCTGAAGCTTATCGGAACCAGGAGCAACCGCGACGGCATCGGCGCTCGAGTAAGAATCGGCGAGCAGTGGAACGAAATGACTACCGCGGTCAGCTATGCTTCTTCCACGCACTTCGGAGTGCATTTCGGCCTCGGAGCACGGAAGGTCGTTCCCGAGATCGAGATTCGGTGGCCGAGCGGAACCGTACAAAAACTCTCTAACGTCGAAACGAACCAAACCGTGAGTGTGAAGGAACCGGACTAAAAAGAATGCCGCTACGGCGGCTCGATTTTCACCTGTTCCTCCAAGCGGCGTTTTTCGTCCAGGTGAGCGGACTGAATTTCCCGGTACTTTGCCAGTGTCTGGCGCGCCAACTCAGGCTGTCCGGCGTCCTGGTAGGCGCGCGCGAGCTGAAAGTGCAGGCTGCCGTCTTCGTCCAAAGCCAACGCAGCGCGCAGGTGCGGCACTGCGCGGGCCGGGGCACCGGTTTGTAAGTAGGCCCGGCCAAGGGATGCGCGTGCCGGCAAGAGTTTCGGGTCCGCCGCGGCCGCCTTTTCCAAATAGGGGATGGCCCGGAGCGCCTGCTGGAGGTTCAGCAGGGCGTCGCCCAACAGGTAGTTCAGTTCCGCCGAAGCCGGATCCTCGCGCAGCAGCTTTTGGACAACTTCGGAAGCGCCGCTGTAGTCCCGGCTCAGGTGGAGCGACACCGCCAGCTCTTTTTGCAGATAACGGTCCTCGGGTGTAAATTGGAGAGCCCGGCGCCATTCGCTCGCGGCCTCCATATGACGGCCCCGGTTCCGGTGAGCTTCGGCGAGAAATTCATGAAGCTCGCGAGACTCCGGAAGCGCGGACAGTTTGTGGAAGGCTGCTAGTGCCAGTTCGTTGGCCGCCCGGACTCGCCAGTACAGGGATACAGGGCTAAGCGCTGCACGTGTGGCCCGCAGGACCGCAGCAAAACGGCCCGCCGCAAATTCACACTCGAGCGGTACGGTCGCGCACTCGGGAGGGCCCAGCGCCCGCTCCCGCTCCTCCTCAATGGCCGCCCAATCCGCATGGCCGGTCTCTCTGTAGATCCGCGCCAGCGCCAAATGCACGCCGCGGAGCGCGGGATCCTTGCGGAGCGCTTCGCGATAGAAGAAAAACGCACTCCGAAACTGCCGCTGGGCCTCCCGCCGTCCCCCTGTGAGAGCAAGCCAGTATGCCGACTCGGGAGCCTGTTTCTCGAGCTCCTGGTAGGCTACGCGGGAGAGCATCTCGTACGACTTGCTCAGGCCGTACCAGGCTCGCGGGTTTTCCGGTTCGAGCTCCGCGAGTTTTTGAAAGTGGTTTAGGGACTCATCCGCACGCCCGAGGGCAAGCAGAGCGTCGCCCAGCATCTGACGAGCCTTTGCGTTCGCCGGTTCCCTGCCGACCAACTCCACCAGAGGCTTTACGGCCCGGGCGGGTGCTCCGGCGGCCAAGTATGCCGCACCAAGAAACAGCTGTGCCGGACCCGAGCCCGGCTCCAGGCGCAACGCTGTTTCCAGCGCGGGCACAGCCCCGCGGGCATCCCCGGCCATGTACCGGGCCATGCCCAGATTCAGGTGCAGCCCCGCGCTGTCGGGGATCTTTTTGACCAGCGCGGAGTAGATCTTGGCCGCTTCGGCGAACCGGCCCGAGGCCATTGCTTGCCTGCCCCGGGCAGCGAGGGCCGCCAGGTCCTCCTGAGCCCACAGCAGCCCTCCGATGAAAGCGATGCCAAATACGCTTGCGACTTTCACTCTATAGCGAAACGTCGCCTCCGCCAGAGATAGGCACCGGCAAACTCGCGGTCACTCCGTCAGAAGTGCAGTCTTAACCCGAATCGAATGGTCCGTTGGTCCGTGGCGGCGCTGCGGATCCGCATAAAATCACCGCTATTGACGCTGCTCGTCGGGTTGTTGAAGTGCGGCGTGTTGCTTACGTTGAAAGCTTCCGCTCGAAACTGCAAGCGGTACCGCTCGCTAATCGGGAATTCACGGAACAAACTGAGGTCCAAGTTGACGACGCCTGGACCCCGCAACAGGTTCCGCCCCGTATTGCCGAAGCGCACTTCGGTGACAGGAGCGAAGGCAGCTCTGTCAAAAAACTCATCCAGGCTGCCAATTTTCCTTACGGAAGGTTTGATCTGGTCTGCAGTCTGCGTGTTGCCCGGAGCGTTCAAACTAGCGCCGTCGGCCGTGACCGTGAACGGCCGGCCCTGGAACGCGCTGAAAATGCCGTTTACCTGCCAGTCGCCCAAGATCACCCGGCCGGGACCCGAATTGAGATACTTCTTGCCCCGGCCGAAAGGCAGGTCATAGACATAGCCGAGCTGGAAGATGTGGGGGATGTTGTAGCCGGCCTGGGCCCGGTTACGGCGGAAATGAGGCAGATAGTTGAACATGACGCCGGCCCATCCGTCGTCGTCCGTCATGTTGATCGCCCTCGAATAGGTGTAAGCGCCCTTGAGCGTCAGTCCGTCTGCGGCCCTGCGGTTGATGGCGACCTGCAGTGCGTGGTAGTTGGCACTGAACTGGCCGTTCCAGTACAACATGTCCACCGCCAGTCCGAAGCGCTGGTTGAACGGCCGCCCCGAAGTCCCTCCGCCGGGAGCCGCCGCATTGGCGTTCCAATCGCCAAAGCTCCGGACAGTCTGCGTACCCACGTAGCCCACGTCAACAACGAAATCGCCGGGCATCTTTCTCTGGACGAAGAAATTCCAGGACTGGATGTAGCCGCGCTTCAACTCCTTGCCGATAATTGTCCGCATCAAAGCCCTGCCTGGTAGCGGGACTCTTCCGGAACTGATGTCCGGACCGCTGAAATCCGGGATGCCTTGCTCGACCGGCCGGAACGGCAGGAAGGCATTTTCGGCGTTAAAGTCAAAAGCGACGGTGAGGGGGTAAAATCCGCGCAAAGGCCTCGCCAGCGGCATGGGGTTATAGCTAATGCCATAGCCGCTACGGATGACGGTGTTATCCCCGATTCGGTAGGCGAACCCCACCCGGGGCGCAAACAGTCTGTTGCTGGTGCCGATGCCAAGATCCTTAGGATTGCCGCCGGCGCCGCCGATGAGCACCAGGTTTGTATTCTCGTCCCATTGTTCGATTCCGCCGACACCGGCCCGGGTCATAAGGGGATACTTCTCCCAACGGACCCCGAGGTTGAGCGTAAGGTTGCGCGTGACCTGCCAGCGGTCGCGGAAATACCAGGCCAGCTGCCATTCAAAGCCGGTCATCTTGATCCACTGGATACTCTTGCTCATGGAATTCGGGAGCCCGAGGAGAAACGACGCAAATCCGTTGAACTGATTCGTAGCCCTGCCTCGCAGACCGGTCACCGCCTGATTGAAATTCAAGGTTCCCCTAGGACCGGCGCCCAGCTCCGGCTGCCAGTGGTTCAACCAGTGACGCACGCCGTCGAATCCGAATCGAAGATCGTGGCCGCCCCTGATCAGGCTGAAATTCTGGGTCAGCGTGTAGCTCTGGTCGTTGCGGAAAATCGGGCTCCAGCCTTCGGGATTACCCAGCGTGGAGTAGCCGCTGATGGTCAGAATGGGCATTCCGCTCTGGCGGGGATCCGGACCGTTGGTCCCGGGAATGCCCCATACGTCCGAACCGAAATTGGTGCCGAAGTCCGGTCCTTTGACTTGTTGACCCATGCGGGTGAAGCCGAGAGTGGTATCCAACAGAAACGTCGGAGTAATAGTCCACGTCTGGCCGATGGTGGCGACGTTGACCGTAGTCGAGCCGGTACCGATGCCGCCGTCACACAGACATGCCCCTCCCACTTTGTCATTCAAGCCGAACCTTCCCGTAACCTGAGCGTCCATGATGCTCCACTTGCCCCAGATCTGATGGTTCTGGGTCCGGTTCCAGTTGATCTTCGTGTCGAAGTTGTCCCGGTTCATCGCCTGGGTGTCCGAGTTGAAAAAGTTCGACGCTACCTGGCCCGGGACGTTCGGCAAGGGAATGTCGGCGAGGATTTTGCGGGTGATCGCGCTTTGGCGAGCAAGGGGAATGACATTGTTGGGAAACGGCGTACGGCCTGAGCCATCCGGATTGCCGGTGGCAGGATCGTAAATCACCGTATTGAAACGGCTGAAGTCTCCCTGCCGCTGATCGGCGGTGGGTACGGTGAAAAATGCGTTGCGATTGACGCGCTCCCGCGTGCCTTCCCAGGCCGTAAAGAAGAACAGCTTGTTTCGCTTGATGGGACCGCCGATCGTGTAGCCGTCGATGTTGCGCAGGCTTTTGGGAGTCTTCGGGTCCCGGAAAAAGAAGTTCTTGGCTCCCCACTTGCTGTTTTCGTGAAACACGAAGGCGGACCCGTGGAACTCGTTGGTTCCGGACTTGGTGTTGACGGCAATCGCCGCGCCTCCCGCCATTCCCTGCTCGGCATCGAAGCTAGCGGTCGTGATGCTGACGCTTTCGACGGTTTCGGCCGGCGCCACATAGACGGTGTGGTGCGGCAGCCAGATATACACGTTCGTTGCGCCGTCCAGACGGGTGTTATTGTTATTGCGGTTGGTACCGTTCACGTTGGTCGTCAACGCGCGAGCCGGCGTGTCTGTGATCGCGTTTTGGAACCGGGCCGGCGTGGCTCCCGGCACCAGGTTGATGAGGGACTGATAGTTTCGGTAGTTAGCCAGGGGCAAGTTGACCAGTTCACGCGCCCCCGCCAGCTCGTGCCGGACATCGGAGCGGTCCGTCTGGAGCATCAACGCGGCGGCTTCCACCGTCACCTGCTCGGTCACCGCTCCGACTTCGAGCTTCACGTTGACACGCGTGACTTCGTTCATGGCCACCTGAAGTCCACTCTGCACAAACGGCCGAAAGCCGGCAGCAGTCACCTTGACGTCGTAGGTTCCGGGCAAGACGTTGTTGATGACGTAGCGCCCGCCGCCGTCGGTCGTCGTGGTGCGCTCCAGACCTGTAAGCGTGTTGGTGGCGGTCACCGTGGCGTTCGGGACTACGGCGCCCGTCGGATCCTCGACGGTACCCACGATGGAACCGTACAGAACTTGACCGTAAGCCTGGCCCGCGGAAAGGCATGCCAGCAGGCCGCAAACTACATACGCCTTAAACGTACTGAGATGTCGCATCCGACCCCCCTCTGGCCGTCTGGCCTGAGTATATTCGCAGTGAGTATAAACCCTTCCCACGCCGGCGTCAAGGAAAAAAAGTGGCCGCCGTGGCCGCCAAGCGGCCGAAGCACAAGAATTTACTTTCGGCAAGTGCGGCCGGGCCTCAGCCCGCCCGGGCTCACAGCGAAGCCGCTCGTCACGGCACCGTGCGCCGTGCCGGTGTGAGGGTGAAATATTCCGTGAACCTGCGCTTCGGCGCCTCGACGTCCTGCAGGCCGGGCAAGAACTGGCGGGCCACCCCGCGAAACTGCCGCCCAAGCTCTGACGAAGGATCCACGTGAGTGCCCTCCTGAAGGGCCTTGTGGACTCCTGCATAGTCATTGGGAAGCGTGACGGCCACGGTGTGCCCGAGCAGGCGCTCGATCTCCTGAATGCCGACCGGCATGCGCTTATGGGCACGGTTGAGCACCAGCTTGACGCGGTGGTCGAGCTCGATGGACCGCAGGAAGGCCAGCTTTTCCCGCGCCAGGTGCAGTGCCGGAAGCTCCGGAGTCGTCACGAGCAGAATCCACTTGGATTCGTGCATCAGCTCCAGCGAGTGTTTCTCCATGTTCCCGGACAGATCCAGGCAAATCGCTTTATAGTGCCGCCGGCAAAAATCCAACAACGCCAGCAGGGGGGCGGGCTCGACCCGGAAGCCGACGTCCACTCTGCCCGCAGGCAGCACGTCCAGGTTCCCGGTCGAACAGATCAGTTGCTGCCACACGCTGTCGTCGAGCCGTCCGGCGCGTTCGACGGCGTCCACGACGGAATATGCCGCATCGAGCTTCAACATGAAGCCGACAATGCCGCAGTTCAGATCAAAATCCGCCAGCAGCACCCGCCCTTGCGGCTGTGCCGCCAGAGCCATACTCAGATTCACCGCTACGGTGGTGGCGCCCACGCCCGCCTTGGCGGGAAGGAAACACAGCACCAGATCGGTGGTTTCCAGCGGCAGAGGCGCCCGCCGCACGCGCTCGGCAACGCGCGCCAGCGTCTCGCTGAGAGTGTCCGGCAAAAACGGCGCCGCCAGGAACTCCCGCACGCCGGCCCGCATCAACTCCAGCAACAGGGTCGGGTGACTGTTTTCGTGAAAGGCCACCACTTCCAGACCGGGCTGATACGCCTCCGCCGCCCTGGCGACGTCAAGCGCCTCAGCCAGCGATGCCGCACTCAGAAAGATGATCCGCGGAGCATGGGTACGTACCATTCGCTCCAGCTGAGAAGGAGTGGGATACTCCTGAACCTGCCGGACAATTTCCACACCCCCGTGCGTGATCAGCGCCGTTTCCAAACGCTGCGCCTGTTCCCGGTCAGGGCAAATGATGACTGCTCGCAGCACACACCCTCCTGGTTTCAACTTACAGGGATCCTGCCGTGAGACCAATCCGCTGAAGACCTGAATCCGTCCCTGGGAACGCCTTAGATGCGTCGCCTCGTTGTTTCAACTTTAACAGCGGTTGTTGCCGGCAGCGCAACTTGAGCGCCGCGGCGGCATGCGGCACAATCGTGACGTGCGCCGGATTGCGCTGGAAGCCCTGGACGCTGCTGCGCGGCGCGGTGTGGATTACGCGGACGTGCGCGTGGTGGAGAGCCGCGTGCGCACCGTTTCGGTGCGCAACGGCCGGGCCGCTGTGGCGACCTCCGAGGAGTCTCTCGGCGTGGGCATCCGGGTCCTGGCCGGCGGCTGCTGGGGGTTTGCCGCAACCGACGAGCTGAGCGCCGCGGGGATCGAGGCTGCCGCCGCTCATGCGGTTCAGATCGCACAAGCGGCTCAGGCCGCCAAGAACATCGAAGTCGTGCTGGCGGAAGAAGATCGTTACGAAGCCGTCTGGGTGTCGCCGTGCCTGGAAGATCCCTTCGCCACGGCCGTGGAAGAGAACCTGGCTCACCTGCTGGCGGCCGACGCCGAGATGCGCCGCGTGCGCGGCGTTACCCTGACGGAAGCCTCGATGGTCTTCGAACGCCGGCATCAGGTATTTGCCTCCACGCCGGGAAGCATCATCGAGCAGACCTGCACAGTCACCGGGGCGGGCATTGCGGCCTCCAGTTACCAAGGCAACGAGATCCAGAAGCGCTCCTATCCCAACTCGTTTGGCGGCCAGTACCAGCTCCGAGGCTACGAACTGGTCAAAGAGCTCCGGCTCGGGGAACACGCCGCCCGCGTGGCGGAGGAAGCCGTGGCGCTCCACTCTGCGGATCCGTGCCCGGAGGGCGTTTTCGATCTGATCCTCGACGGCAGCCAGCTGGCTCTGCAGATCCACGAATCCATCGGCCATCCGACCGAGCTGGACCGCGCGCTGGGCGCCGAGGCCAATTACGCGGGACTCAGCTTCTTGTCCCCCGCTGATCTCGGGCGGTTGCGCTACGCCTCGGAAATTGTCAACGTCGTCTGCGACGCGCGGCTCGAACACGGGCCGGGCCTGGGCACCTTCGCCTTCGACGACGAAGGCGTCCCGGCGCAGCGTACCGACCTGATCCGCAACGGAGTCTTCTGCGGTTTCATGACTTCCCGAGAGACTGCGGCCGCGGCGGGCCTCGGGCGCTCCAACGGCACCATGCGGGCCGAGAGCTGGGCGCGCATCCCTCTGATTCGCATGACCAACGTCAGCCTCCTCGCCGGCGAGCAGACCCTCGAGGAGGTGTTCGACGGAGACGCAATCTACATGGAGACCAACCGGAGCTGGTCCATTGACGACCGCAGGCTACAGTTCCAGTTCGGCTGCGAGATCGCCTGGGAGATCCGCGGCGGGCGCCGCGTGCGCATGCTGAAGAATCCGACCTACAGCGGAAGAACCATCGAGTTCTGGAACTCCTGCACGGCCATCGCGGGACCGGAACACTGGGTCTTGTGGGGCGTGCCGAATTGCGGTAAGGGACAGCCCGAGCAGGTCATCGGAACGGGCCACGGCGCCAGCCCCGCGCGCTTTCGCAGCGTCCGGATGGGCGCTGCCTACGCGGATGGAGCCCGATGAGCGGATCGGAACTGCTGCCTCAGAAACGCTGCCGGGAGGTCTTTGAAGCGGCGTTGCGGGCGGCGCAGCCGGCCGGAGTGCCCGACGTCGAGGTCACGCTGTGGGCATCGGCCTCCGCCCTCACGCGCTTTGCCGCCAACCGGATCCACCAGAATGTCGCCGAGCGCCATCACGCGGTCTCCGTACGGGTTGTCACGGAGCAGCGCACGGCTCGTGTGACGACGAACCGGCTTGAGGAAAGATCGCTCCGGGCGGCCGTGGAGGAGGCCATCGCCATCGCCCGGGCGCAGGCGCCCGATCCGGACCTGGCGCCTCTGGCCGAGCCGGCGCCGGTCCCCGCTCTGGACCGCTATCACGCCGCGACGGCTCGCACGACACCGGCGGAACGCGCGCGGGGAGTCGCTGCGGCCATCGCCGTGGCCGGCGCCGCAGGCCAGAGCGCAGCCGGCGCCTTCTCCACCGAGGAGCACGCGGAAGCCATTGTCAACTCCCGCGGGGTCTTTGCCTATTACCGCGGCACTCTGGCCCGGTTTTCCGTCACCGTGATGGCCGGCGACAGCTCCGGCTGGGCCAAGCAGACCTCCATCGCGGTTTCCGATCTCGATCCTCAAGCGCTCACGCGGCGAGCCTGCGTCAAGGCGGCGCTGGGACGGAATCCCAGAGAGGTGCCGCCGGGACGCTACACGGTCATCCTGGAGCCGGCCGCCGTGCTGGACCTGGCGGGCCAGCTTTTCGGTGACTTCAGCGCGACGGCCCTCGAGGAGCGCCGCAGTTTTCTCACCGACCGCCTGGGCCAGAAACTGTTTGGCGCAAACATCACGGTCTGGGATGATGTGTATCATCCCTTGCAGTCCGGACCGCCGTTTGACGGCGAGGGCGTTCCTCGCCGGCGGCTCACCCTCATCGAAAGAGGCGTGCCCCTCGAGGTTGCCCGTGGCCGGAGGGCCGCCTTGCGCGAGGGTACCGAGCCTACGGGGCATGGCCTCCCACTGCCCACAGAAGTCGGCGAGGCGCCGGTCAACATCGTGTTCCAGGGAGGCCCGACGAGCCTGGAGCAAATGATCGCTTCCTGCCGGCGCGGCATCCTCGTGACCCGCCTGTGGTACATCCGGGAGGTGGACCCCTATGAGAAGATCATGACCGGCCTGACGCGCGACGGTACGTTTCTCGTCGAAGAGGGCGAAGTCGCCTGCGCCGTCAGGAATTTTCGCTTCAACGAGAGTATTATCGGGATGCTGAACCGCGTGGCGGCCATCAGCCCGGCGGTGCGCGCCTCCGGCGAAGAGGTCTTCGACATGGTCGTCCCCGCGATGACGGTCCACGACTTCCGTTTCACCGAGCTCGCCGGCCGCTGAGAGTGCGGCTGTCGCCCGCAACGGAGTTACACTAAAGCAAAGGCAGGATGCACGCACACAGCACGGGCACGGTGCTCAAGTGGTCACTGGCCGCAACCGTGCTCTTTGTCGTTGCAGAGGTCATCGCCGGGTTCAAGGCGAACTCCCTGGCGCTGCTCTCGGATGCCGGACACAATTTCACCGATGCGCTCGCCCTGCTGCTGGCATGGTTCGGCTTTTACTTTCAGGCCAAGCCGGCCGACGAAGTCAAGACCTACGGCTACCACCGGGCCGGGATTCTGGCGGCCTTCGTCAACGCCCTGACGCTGCTCGGACTGGCCGGGCTGATTTTCTTCGAGAGTTACCGGAGGTTTGTCCATCCGCGGCACGTGCACGAAACGACCATGCTCGTCGTAGCGGCTGCGGGGCTGGCGGTCAACGTGGCCATCATGTGGGGGCTGCGGCGCGAGCAGAAACACGACCTGAACATCCGCAGTGCTTTTGTGCACATGCTGGGCGACGCCCTGGGTTCGGTGGGCATCATCGCCGGGGCCGTGGCCATCCGCTACACGGGCTGGCAGCGCATTGACCCCGTCCTGTCGGCCTTCATCGCCGCGCTGATCGTGTGGACGGCCTGGGGGATCGTACGCGAGTCGCTGAACATCCTCCTCGAGGGGCTTCCGAAAGGCATGGACTTTCAGTCCGTGATCCAGGCCATGCGCGAAGTGGAAGGCGTGCTGGGCGTACACGACCTGCATATCTGGAGCCTGGGCTCGAACTTCCACGCTTTGAGCTGCCACGTTCTGATCGAAGATATGCCCCCTTCCGAAAGCGACGCCATCCTGCGCCGCCTCAACAAAATGCTCGCGGAACGGTTCCACATCGAACACACCACCGTCCAGTTCGAACATGTCAACTGTCCGATTTACGAAAACGGCTGCTGCGTCCAGCCCGAGAGTCAGCGCCACGAGAACCGGGCGCATTGAGAGCGCAACCGCACAAGTCGGCGGAATCACGCGCAGGGCCTTTCTGGCCGGCGCAGCCGCTTTGCCTTGTCTCGGAGCGGGCGCCGAAGAGGGCTTCACGCCGCTTCTGGACGGCACAACCCTGAGCGGCTGGGTCATCGAAGAAGGCCCGGAATCCGCGTTCTATATCGAGGACGGCGCAATTGTGGCCCACCCGGGCGCCAGCTCGCCCACGTGGCTGCGGTCCCGCAGCCAGTACGAGAACTTCGACTACCGCGGCGAGTTCCTGCTGAAGGGCTGGACGGACTCCTGCATCTATTTCCACGCCGCCGAACACGGGCGTCCCGGCTGGACGGGTTTCGGCATCAAGGTCTTTCATCAGCGCGAGGAGACGCCGACGCCCCAGTCGGCAGGCGCGATCTTTCCGCTGATTCCGCCGCGTCTGGTGAGCGTGCGGCCGGGCGAATGGAACCCGTTCCGGATCCTTATGGACTGGCCGCGCCTCCAAGTCTGGTTCAACGGCGAGCAGGTTCAGGATCTGGACGTCGAAAGCGTTCCGGAGCTACGCTACCGGCTTCGCCACGGTTACCTCGGATTTCCGGCCGTGGCGGCTGCGGCGCGGTTTCGCAACCTCCGCATCCGCCAGTTGCCCTCCCGGGAAACCTGGGAGCCGCTGTATGAGACGCAGGCCGACATCGAAAAGTGGTTCGTCTCGGAGGGCAAACCCCGCGTGGAAACGCTCGGCGGCGTACTGCGCCTGGATGGCGCCGGCCACCTGGCCACCAAGGCGAAGTACCGCGATTTCGAGCTGCACCTGTATGTGCGCGCGCCCAGGGCCCACAACGGCGGCGTCGTGTTTCGCTCCGAGGGCAAAGGGACGCGCGGCCGCAACTACGAAATCCAGTTGCATAACGTAGAGGAAGCGCACTTCCCCACCGGCTCGCTTTACCATTACAAGCGCGCCGTGTATCCCCGCATCGAAGACGAAAAATGGTTTCTGATGCAGCTGGTCGTGAAGGATCGCTTCTGCCTGGTGCGGATCAACGGCGAAACCGTGCTCGAATACGACCGGCTGGAGAACCTCGAGGAAGGCTACATCGAACTTCAGGCCCACCGTCCAGGCTGGTGGACCGAGTACAAGCACATCCGCATCAAGAGGCTGTAGCCTCGCTAGTCGGTTGGCCGAGAACGTTGGGCAGCCGTCCGCCGCTCATCACACTCCGGAATCAGGTCGGCAAAAACGAAGCCGTCGCGTTCGACGACCGCACCGGTGCTCACAGCGATCGTCCGAGCGAACATGGGACCGGCATAAGCGAAAGTGTGAAATTCACCACGCTCACCACAAGGGTCTACTTGCTCCGGCAGCGCTGCCAGAAACTCCGTGTCGAACTCCCGCCCGGCCCAACAGGGGGCCAGCTTGCGCGGGTCGATGCAGGTGACCTTTGCCTTCAGGCCTGCATCGAGCATCTCCCGCGCCAGCGCGGCAGTGTCCCGCTGCCACAAAGGGAACAAAGGCTCAAGACCGGATCCGGAAAGCTGGCGTTCGCGGTACTGGCGGACATCCTCCAGGAACAGGTCGCCGAAGGCAATCGTCTGAACACCGTCCAGCCGAGCCTGCGTGCAGACGGCGCGCATGCGGTCTTCGTAGTCCTGGTTGGAGCAGGGCCATGGCAGCAAGACCGGCCAGAGCGGCAAGCCGGCCGCCGCCGCCTGAGCCTCCACCAGCTCGCGCCGAACCGCGTGCATGCTGACCCTTCCGGCGGCCTCGTTAAAGGTCGTCAGCAGGCCCACGACGCTGACGCCCGGCTGCTGCCGCAACACGTGCAGCGCCCAGGCGCTGTCTTTGCCGCTGCTCCACGCCAGCAGGATGCGCTTCATTGTACTCCGCCAGCGGACCGCAGAACTTGCAACCGCCAACCCCGAAGGGGTAGGCTTGCCGCTTGGGTGCCATGTCGCTTGAGATCCAGCAGAGGGAATACCGCCCCGGTGTGCTCGTGATCAGCCTGGCGGGCCGGGTCATGCTCGGCCCCGAAAGCGAACGCATCGAAGCTGTCGTCGAGCAGGCGCTCGAGCGGGGTGTGCGCGACTTTATTTTCGATCTGCAGGGCGTCACTCATATCGACAGCACGGGCATCGGCCGTTTCATCGCCAGCTTCAACCGGGTCCGGCGTGCGGGCGGCAGAATGCATATGGTCGCCGCCCCCGGCGCCGTCCGGGACGGCTTCCGCGTCACACGTCTGGATACCGTATTCCCGTTCTACAGCGACGTGGACAGCGCCGCGGCAGGACTGGGCCAGTCGGACTAACCGTCAGATTTCATACTCGGGCGGTTTGCGCCGCCCGTAAGGAATGTGATTCCACAGGCGCTCGTGCAGGAAGTATAGGCCTGTCTTGAAAAGCGTGTCCAACAGTCCGGCGCTCACGGACAAGGTCACATCCCGGCTCAGAAGATAGCAGACGAACATGGTCGTGCCGGAACCCAGGAGCCGGTAGCTGACGGCTTTGGCGATGCTGCGGCTGTGCGACTCCATCGGCCAAAAGAGTGACCTTGGAGCATTGTATCATACAATTCCCGATCGGGAATATCCAGATTACTGCGATCGCTCAGCGGAAATACGGTGGCTCGTTGCCCGGCTTCCACTTGATGTTGCACCCCAAGCTCGGCTTTTGCCGGCCGGGAACGGGCCGCCCCTCTAGCACGGCGTCAATCGCGGCACGCAGGTCCTTGCCCGTCACTGGGATGCCGTTTCCGGGCCGGCTGTCGTCGAGCTGCCCGCGATAGACAAGCTTCCGATCCTGGTCGAAGACGTAGAAGTCCGGTGTGCAGGCGGCTGCGTAGGCTTTGGCCACTTCCTGGGTCTCGTCATAGCAGAGGGGGAAGTTAAAGCCTAGCTCCTCCGCCATGGCCCGTAGCTTCTCCGGACGGTCGTCAGGGTACTGAGTGGCGTCGTTTGAAGAGATCGCGACGATGCCGACGGACTTGCTCGCGTAGTCGCGTCCCAGCCGCGCCAGCTCCTCTCTGACGTGCTGGACGTAGGGGCAATGGCGGCAGATGAACATCACGACCAGAGCCTTCTTATCCCGGAACGTGTCAAGCGAAATGATCTTTCCCGACACGACATCCGGCAGCCGGAAGTCCGGGGCCGGGGCGCCCAGTTCGAGCAACATCGTGGATTCTGTCAGTGCCATATCATCCGGTAGGATAGCAACGCCCGGGAGGCCGGATGGGTAGGGGAGCGGCCCGGCAGTGCATGGCGCAGTTTGCCGTATAATCGCAGGCATGGTGCGCAGGCTCGGCTGCGCTCTCTGGGCTGCCGGGCTGCCCCTGTGCGCGCTGGCCGAGGACGGCGCCGGCGAGTTACTGGAGCGGGTTCGGGCACGGATGCGGGACAACCTTTCCCGGGCCCCCGATTACGTCTGCCAGGAGACCGTGGAGCGGTGGGCGCGGGATTCGCAGCGCTCGGAATTCAAAGCCCTCGACATGCTGCGCCTCGAGGTCGGTTTTGCGGGAGGCAAAGAGATCTTTTCCTGGCGCGGCGCCCGCCGGTTTGAAGAAAAAGAACTGGCGGACCTGATCGGCAGCGGCGTGGTGGGCACGGGGGCGTTTGCAGTACACGCCGCGAACGTTTTTCTTTCGGGCGCCGCGGAGTTCACCTATCGCGGTGAAGAAGAATGGAAAGGAAAACGGACCTTTCGCTTTGATTACGTTGTTCCGCGCGAGCACAGCCGCTATCGCGTCCGCGTCCCACCCTACCAGGCAGTCGTCGGGTTCCACGGCTCCTTCTGGGTGGACGCCGAAACGCTGGACTTGCTGCGGCTGGAGGTGCATGCCGAGGACATCCCCGACGAGCTGCGCCTGGCGCGCACGAGCGACGTCATGGAGTACCAGCGCGTGACGATCGGCCGCTCGGAGTATCTGTTGCCCGCCTCCTCGGAGTTCACCATGCTCGGCGTCCTGGGCAACGAATACCGGAACCGGCGCCGGCTGACGAACTGCCGCCAGTACACGGCGGAAGCCAGCCTGAGGTTCGACGCAGGCCCGGAGACGGCGCCGGTTGCACGACCCTCGGCCCTACCCCCACGCCTGCTTTTGGAACTGGTGCTGGACTCGACGGTGGACCTGGAGACCGCCGCGCTGGGAGACGAAGTCCGCGCCGTGCTGGGGCGCCAGCTCGTCCACCAAGGACAGCTGCTGGCTCCTCAAGGAGCTGCTGTGCTGGGCCGGCTGGTGCGCCTGGAGAAAAACTCGATGCCCTACCCGCATTACGTCGTGGGGCTGGAGTTTGACGTGTTGGAGACACCGGCCGGCCGCCTCGAATTCGCCGCCACGCTGGAAGACGTCGCACCCGCCGCCGGGCTGATCCGCCAGGCCAGGACGCTGGACCCCACCTTCGACCGGCACCGGCGCGTTCCCCGGCTGGATATCCTCGTCCGCGAGCGACAAGAAGGGCGCGGGGTACTGCACTGGGATGCCAGGCAGCCTCGCATCCGCCGGGGACTGCGCATGCGCTGGCGCACCGAGCCTGGGCTCACTCCGGCTCCATACCCTCCGCAGTGAACCCGCCATGCCCCGCCGGCCGCGCATCGAGATTGAATACTGCACCCGCTGCCGTTGGCTGTTGCGGAGCGCCTGGGTCGCCCAGGAACTGCTGAGCACGTTTGAAACGGAAATTGGGGAGATTGCCTTGATTCCGGGCTCCGGCGGCGTGTGGGAGCTTCGCATTGACGGAGCGACCGTCTGGTCCCGGGCGGCGCAGGGCGGTTTTCCCGATGTCAAAGAGTTGAAGCAGCTTGTCAGGGATCACATCGCGCCGGGCAAGGCGCTCGGCCATACCGACCGGTAACCGCGCCGCGCACTGCAGTGACGACAAACTCCGCCACTGGCCCCAAAGGCGTCTCAACCTGCCCGCTGTATGATGTCTTGGTGATGAAGCGACCTTCCTATCGCCTGCTGCTGCTCCTCTGCGCGGTGCCCGTGCTCTGGGGCCAGGGACGCGAGTATCTTCGCGGCCATTACACCAAGTACGAGTTCCGCATTCCCATGCGCGACGGCAAGCGGCTCTTCACAGCAGTCTACGTGCCCAAGGATGATTCCCAAACCTATCCGATTCTGCTGCTGCGGACGCCCTACAGCGTCCGGCCTTACGGCGCGGACAGCTATCCGGAGCGGCTCGGACCCTCGGAAAAGTTCGCGCGGGAAGGGTTCATTTTTGCCTTGCAGGACGTGCGCGGACGTTATGAATCCGAAGGGGAGTTCGTGCATGTGCGCCCGTACCTGCCTGTCAAGCGCTCGGCGAGCGACGTGGATGAGGCGAGCGATGCCTATGACACCATCGAGTGGCTGATCAAACATGTGCCCAATAACAACGGCCGTGTAGGGATTTACGGGACGTCCTATCCCGGTTTTTACGCCGCCATGGCGGCCATCGACGCTCACCCGGCGCTGAAAGCCGCGGCCCCGCACGCCCCCGTGGCCGACTGGTTCATCGGAGATGATTTCCGCCACAACGGGGCCCTGTTTCTGGCTCACGCATTCAACTTCCTGGCGCGGTTCGGGCGGCCGCGTCCCGAGCCGGCTACGGTACCCGAGCCTCCTTTCGAGCACGGCACGCCCGACGGCTACCAGTTCTTCCTCCGCATGGGCCCGCTTTCCGGCGCTGAGGAGAAACATTTCAAGGGCAAAATCTCCTTTTGGCGCGAGCTGATCGAGCACGACACCTATGACGATTTCTGGAAGGCGCGCAACCTGCTGCCGCACCTGAAAAACATCCGGCCCGCTGTGCTTACCGTGGGCGGGTGGTTCGACGCCGAGGATCTTTACGGGCCCCTCAACGTTTACCGGGCCATCGAGAAACAAAGTCCGGGAGCCTGGAACGCGCTGGTCATGGGACCGTGGGATCACGGAGGCTGGAACCGGGACGGCGACAGGCTCGGCCCCGTGTCTTTCGGCTCCAAGACGAGCGAGTTCTTCCGCGACGAGATTCTGCTGCCATTCTTCAACCACTACCTCAAAGGCAAAGGAGAACTGAAGCTCCCGGAAGCCTACGTCTTTGAAACCGGGACGAATCAGTGGCGCAAGTACGACGCATGGCCGCCCCGAACCGCCCGCGAGCAGGCGCTGTACCTGCGCGAAGGCGGGCGGCTGGCTTTCGAGGCACCGGCAAACGAAGTCGAAGCCTGCGACGAGTACATCAGTGACCCCGGCAAGCCGGTGCCCTTTATCGGCTCGATCGAGATCGGCATGGCGTACGAGTACATGGTGGCCGATCAGCGCTTCGCCTCGTCGCGGCCCGATGTGCTGGTCTACGTGACGGAGCCGCTCGAGCGCGATGTCGCCGTGGCCGGTCCGCTGAGCGCGACTTTGTACGTTTCCACTTCGGGAACCGACTCCGACTGGGTCGTCAAGTTGATTGACGTCTACCCGGACGACCATCCGGATCCCGAGCCCAACCCGGCTAACGTGCGCATGGGCGGCTACCAGCAGTTGGTCCGGGGCGAGCCGTTCCGGGGCAAGTTCCGCAACAGCTTCGAAAAGCCCGAACCGTTCGAGCCGGGCAAGGTGACGCGGGTGGAATTCGTGCTGCCCGACGTCTATCATGTCTTCCGCCGCGGCCACCGGATCATGGTCCATGTCCAGAGTTCGTGGTTTCCCCTCGTGGACCGCAACCCGCAGAAATTCATGCGCATTCACGAAGCGCGCGAATCGGACTTTCAGAAAGCCACGCAGCGGGTGTGCCGGTCCCGCAGCCGCCCGTCGCTTGTGAAAATCCGGGTCCTGTGAAGAAGGCCTTCTTTCGCTTCTACGCCGAGCTCAACGACTTTCTTCCGGCCGAGCGGCGGATGCAGGAGTTTGAATATTGCTTCAGCGGCCGGCAGAGCGTGAAGCACCTGATTGAAGCCGCCGGGGTGCCGCACACGGAAGTGGATCTCGTGCTGGTCAACGGCCAACCCGTGGAGTTTTCCTATTTGGTGGAAGACGGCGACCGCGTGAGCGTCTATCCGGTGTTTGAAGCCTTCGACATCAGCGCCGTGACGCGCGTTCGGCCTCAGCCGCTCCGCCTGGTCCGTTTCGTTCTGGACTGTCACTTGGGCAGACTCGCAGCCTATCTGCGCATGCTCGGGTTCGACGCACTGCATGGCGACAACTGTTCCGATGCCGAACTGGCGCGCCTGGCTTCTGAAGAGCGCCGCATCCTGTTGACCCGGGACCGCGGGCTGCTGAAGCGCAGTGCCGTGACCCACGGCTATTACGTGCGCAACATCCGCCCGCGCGAGCAGCTGGTCGAAGTGCTGCGGCGGTTCGATCTGGCCGGATCTGCAACGCCGTTCGCGCGTTGCCTGCGCTGCAATGCGCTACTCGAAGACGCGCCGCGCCAGGAAGTGGAGGACAAAGTACCGCCGCGGAGCCGCGCGCATTACACGGAATTCTGCCGCTGCCCGCACTGCGGGCGGATCTACTGGGGCGGCTCCCATTACCGGCGCATGCAAGCTCTCGTGGAGCACGCGCTGGAAGCGGCGCGGACAGCGTGAAGGCCGCACCGGGGCGGGCTCAAGCCCCTCCGCAGTGGCGCGCGCCCGGCGCGGAAGCGGTTTGGCGGCGCGTGATCCGGTCGGGCCTGTCGTCATCTGCGCTGAACCCGCACTTCAATGTTTGCAATTCCGGGGGAACTCTGCTAGTATGAGAGAGCTCGCATGGATTGTCTGCCCACGAGACGTCCCCCAGCAAATCCCAAGCCACGGAGAGAATAGAACCAGCGAATGAGTTTCACCGTGTTTCTCGGCAATCTGCCCACATGGGTCACCGCGGACGATATCCAGTCTTGGCTCGCCGCGGAGAACCTGGTGGCGGACTCGATCAAAGTCATCCGCCACCCGGACACGCAGGAGTCCAAAGGCTTCGCCTTCATCGAAGCCCCCAACGAAGAAGAAGGGCGTGCGATCATCCGCCGCTTCGACCGCGCGCCGCTCGAGGACCGGCTGTTGCGGGCCAACCCCGCCGGCCCGCCGCGCAATAAGGGGCAGGGACAGAGCAAGCCCGCAGCCGGCGGCAGCCACCGCGGCGGAAAGAAGCACAAGCGCAACCGTCCGGAACCTCCCAAGCCGCAGAGCGCCTTCGCCGAAGAGCTGGCCAAGGCGCTGTAACCGCCCGGCGCCCCGCCCCCCTTCTCCGCCCCGCCGGCGGCGCTCGCATGATTTACAAGCTGTCCTGACCCCTCGGTGCTATACTCAAGTCGCAGGATCCTCGGGTCATGGATATCTACGGCCCCATTCGCGAGGGTTGCCGCCGTGAAAGATCTGCTACTCATTCGCGTCTTCTTTGTATCGCTGCTGGCCTGCGCCGGGTATTTTCTCGAGCCTTTCGGTCTGAAAGCGCCATGGTCCGCGCTGCCGGGGGCAGCGCTGGGGCTTGCCATCATCTGGTTTGAGCTTCGCGTCCGGGAGGTCAGCCTCAAGCGCCTGATCGGCGCCGCCATCGGTTCGGTGCTGGGCATCACGGGCGCGTTTCTGATCTCGCTGGTGCTGAGCCGGGCTCTGCCCGCCGACAATGCCACGCTTCCGTTTGTCCAGATCGGCCTGCTTTTGTGGATGAGTTATGTGGGCCTGATGGTGGGCGCCAACAAGGGGGAAATGCTCAATCTTGCTGCGCTCGGGGGTTTGTTCGGCGGCGAGAAGGCTCCCCGGCAAAGCTTCAAAATCCTGGACACGAGCGTGATCATTGACGGGCGCATCGCCGATATCGCCGAGACCGGCTTCCTGGACGGCGTCATCGTAATCCCGCAATTCGTGCTGCGCGAGCTGCAGCTGGTGGCCGACTCGGCCGATTCGATGAAGCGCAACCGCGGCCGGCGCGGACTGGATATCCTCCAGCGCCTCCAGAAAATGCCCCAGCTCAACGTGCAGATCCTCGAGGACGACTTTCCCCACATCCGCGATGTGGACATGAAACTCATCGAGCTGGCCAAGACTTACGACTGCAAGATCGTAACCAACGACTTCAACCTCAATAAGGTCGCGCAGTTGCACGGTGTGGAAGTGCTGAATATCAATGAGCTGGCCAACGCGCTCAAGCCGATCGTCCTGCCCGGCGAAACCATGCGGGTGTTCATCCTGAAGGAAGGCAAAGAGTACAACCAGGGCGTGGCCTATCTGGACGACGGCACCATGGTCGTCGTGGACAACGCCAAGAAAATGATCTCGAAGACCATTGATATTTCGGTGACGAGCGTGCTCCAGACCACGGCCGGGAAGATGATCTTCGGGCGCTACGACGAAAGGACTCACGGTGTGTACGACAAGCAGGGAGAAAGGCTGGAACGGCCCCCGCGGGAAACGCCGGCGGCTGGTTCCTCTTCCCGATGACGCCCGGAGCTGAGCGTCTATGAAAGTGGCTGTCATCCTACCGGCGGCCGGCCTGGGAACACGCATGGGGCGTCGCAGGTCGGCGGATCTGGCCACCAGCCGCAAGCAGTTCATGCTGCTCGACGGCTCTCCGATCCTGCTGCACACCATCCGGAAGTTCCTGCGCTGCCCGTCGGTGACCGAGATCGTCGTGGCATTACGGCGAGAGGATATGGAGTGGGTGCAGCAACTGCTGGACCGGGAAGCGCTCTCCAAGCCGGTGCGGCTGGTGGAGGGAGGCGCCTCGCGCCAGGAATCCGTCGAGAATGCGTTAAACCAGCTCAGCCCCGACGTGGATCTGGTGGCGGTTCACGACGCCGTGCGGCCCTTTATTGATCCCGCCACCATCGAGCGCGTGATCCAGGAGGCGGCACAGACGGGAGCGGCGATTGTGGGCATCGTCCCGGTGGATACGGTCAAACAGGTGCGCCAGAACAAAGTGCGGGCCACCATCCCGCGGGACCGGCTCGTGCTGGCGCAGACCCCCCAGGTGTTCCGCTACGAGCTGATCAAGGAGGCTTTCCGCAAGGCACGGGAAGACGGCTTTGTCGGCACCGACGAATCCAGTCTGGTGGAGCGGCTGGATCAAGTCGAAGTCAGCGTCGTCCCGGGCAGCGACCGCAACATCAAGATCACCAAGCCTTCCGATATGGAGCTGGCGCGGCTGTTTCTCGCCGAAGAAACCGCGCAACGCAAGGCCTCGTGACCGAGTACCGCCACGGCATCGGGTGGGATGTCCACCGTCTGGTTCCGGGAAGGAAGCTCATTCTCGGGGGCGTCGAGATTCCGTCCGATGCCGGACTGGAGGGCCACTCCGACGCCGACGTACTGTCACACGCCGTCACGGATGCCCTGCTGGGCGCGGTCGCTCTGGGCGACATCGGTTTGCACTTTCCCGACACGGACCCGCGGTGGCGGGGGGCCGAAAGCGCCGCTTTCCTCCGCCATGCGTTGCACCTGCTGCGGGAGCGCGGCTGGCGAGTGGTGAACGTGGACGCGACCGTGATTCTCCAGCGGCCCAAACTCGGGCCGTACCGCGACGCCATCCGGGCCGCCCTGGCCGGCAACCTCGGGCTCGAAACGGACCGCGTCTCGGTCAAGTTCAAGACCGCTGAGGGACTGGGCCCTGCCGGTGAAGCTCGCTCCGCGGAAGCGTATGCCGTGGTCACCGTGTTGCGCGAGGAATGAACACAGCGGCAGCCTCGCATTGCTCCAGCGGGTGCCCGAGCGCATTGGCTAGAATCGGAGAGTCGCCTGACTGAACGAGCCGGGATCCGCTGAAGATGCACCTGGAACTACCCGCCATCTGGTCTTTCCTTGCCGCCACGGGAGCCGAGGCCACGCGCATCCCCTACGCCATGCTCCTGGTGTTCGGCTCCGCCAAACTGCTGGCCGAGCTGTTCGAGCGGCTGCGCCAGCCCGCCATCGTGGGAGAAATTCTTGCGGGGATTCTCATCGGGCCTGCGGTACTGGACCTGATTCGGCCGGATGAGCTGCTGACCGCCCTGGCCGATCTCGGCGTGATGTTCTTGCTGTTCCGCGTGGGCCTGGAAGTGAAGTCATCGGAACTGATGAAAGTGGGCGGCACGGCGCTCATTGTGGCGGTGCTCGGGGTCGTCGTTCCGTTTTTCCTCGGTTGGGGAATCCTGCGGTTGTGGGGCGAGCCGCAGATCGAGTCCATTTTCACGGGCGCGGCCATGGTGGCCACCAGCGTCGGCATCACCGCCCAGGTGCTTGCTTCCAAAGGCCTCCTGCACGTGCGCGCAAGCAAGATCATCCTGGCGGCGGCCGTCGTGGATGACGTACTCGGACTGCTCGTGCTGGCCGTAGTCAGCAGCCTGGCCCGCGGTGCGGTCAACGTCGCCGGCCTTGTCACCACGGCCGTCCTTGCGGCGGGCTTCACGTTCATCGTGGCCAAGTGGGGCACCCGCACGATGGAAAAAGTCGTGCCCCGGATGCAGGAGAAACTGCGCGTCGGCGAAGCCCAGTTCGCCATGGCGATGGTGCTGTTGTTCGCGCTCTCGCTGCTGGCGGTCTATGTGGGCGTGGCGGCCATCGTGGGCGCCTTCCTGGCGGGGATGGCCCTGGCGGAAAGTGTCGGAGCGCGGGTTCATGACCTTGCGCACGGGGTGACCGAACTGCTGGTCCCGTTTTTCCTGGCGGGCATCGGGATGCACTTCAGTCTGTCCGCTTTCTCCACTCCTTCGACCCTGGCGCTGGCGCTCGTGATCCTGGTCGCGGCCGTATTTTCGAAGTTCGTGGGCTGCGGCCTGGGCGCCTGGCGGCTCGGACGGGCCGACGCCGTTCGCATTGGGATCGGGATGGTGCCTCGCGGCGAGGTGGGCATGGTAGTGGCGCAGATCGGCCTGGGCATGGGCGTGATCGCGCCGCACGTTTACGGCGTTGTGGTGTTCATGGCCGTGGCCACCACGCTGGTGGCGCCGCCGCTGCTCAACCTTGCCTATCGCGAGCTGATGCAGCGGCCGCTGCCGGAAGAGGAGGTCTTCCGGCTCGGCTGAGCAGACCTCCCGCGCCCACCTTCCTGCACAATCCTTTACCGGATTTTCCCTTGTCCGAATACCCCGTTGGCGGGATGGAGTCCCGCGGGATGTTCCCGTAACCTCAGGAAGGGAGGATCCCCATGTCCGACTTCTACCAGACGGGTGTCGTCACAACGCTGCACCGGCTCCGCGGCAACAGCGTGGAACGCCTGGAGGGAGACTTGGAGCGATTTTCCCGGAGCCGGCCCATCGCGTTGGTGCTGCCGGCTCTCTATTCCGAGTTCAGCACGCCTGCCATGCAGCGGATCGTACAAGTGCTGCGCCAGGTGCGCTACCTGCAACGGATCGTCGTGGCTCTAGGACGGGCCACGCGGGAGGACTACGAGCGCGCGCGAGGATTTTTTGAGAACTTTTATACGCCCGTCTCCGTGCTCTGGATCGACGGGGACCGGATCCGGCGGCTGTTTCAGCTGCTCGAGGAGCGCGGGTTGTCGGCGGGCGGGGACGGCAAGGGCCGCTCCTGCTGGATGGCCTACGGCTACGTGCTGGCCACGCGGGACTGCGATGTCATCGCGTTGCACGACTGCGACATCGTCAACTACGACCGGGAGATGCTGGCGCGGTTGTGTTACCCGGTCGCCCACCCCAACCTCGGTTTCGAATTCTGCAAGGGCTATTATGCCCGGGTGACGGACCGCATGCACGGCCGCGTGACACGTCTGTTTGTGACGCCGCTGATCCGCGCGCTGGAGAGCATGGCTCCATCCTCTCCGTTTCTGCGCTTCCTGGACAGCTTTCGCTACCCGCTGGCAGGCGAGTTTGCCATGGACGTCAATCTTGCCCGGGTGAATCGGATCCCGGGCGACTGGGGCCTGGAAGTCGGCGTACTCGCCGAGGTCTACCGCAACTGCGCCGTCTCCCGGGTCTGTCAGGTGGATCTGGCGGACACCTATGAGCACAAGCACCAAAGTCTGTCGGCCGACGACCCTTCACGAGGATTGAGCCGCATGGCCGCGGACATCGCCAAGTCCCTGTTCCGCACGATCGCGGCCGAGGGGATCGTATTCACGGCGGACCACTTCCGCAGTCTGGAGGTTCGCTATGTGCGCCTGGCGCAGGACACCATCGCGCGCTATTACGCCGACGCCGCGCTCAACGGCCTGAAGTTTGACCGCCACGCCGAGGAGCTGGCCGTAGCAGCGTTTGCCCGCAGCCTGCGCCAAGCCGCCGCTGATTTTCTGGAAGATCCGCTCGGCCTTCCGCTCATCCCCAACTGGAACCGGGTCCTGGCAGCCATTCCGGAGTTCTTCGACCTCCTCCAGGACGCCGTGACGAAGGACGCCCAGATGGCGGCCAGCAGCGTCGCATGAATCGTATATGGCGTTCGAGACTCCCATCGAGGCTTCCCCCGCCGCTGTGGATCTGCCGCCGGCCGACGTCGTGGCCGGGATCGTCGCGGCAGCAGGCGGAGAGGTACACCCGGGGGTGCTCCGTGCCGCCTGCCTGAGTCTGGAAAAGTACTTCCCGCAGGTACCGGGCCTGATCCTGGTGTCGGGCGCCGCCGGGGAGATGCCGGACGTTCTGCTGGAATTCCCGGAATGCCGGATTGTTCTACTGCCGCCCGCCTCGAGGGCCTCGGCCGTGTTCCCCTTCCCGTTTCATGGCACTCCGTGGAAGGCCGAGGCGTTGCGGAACCTACTTCGCGTGGCCTCACGCACAGGTGCCAGAGGGTGCGCCGTCGTGCACGGGGATGTGCGCACGGTGACGCCGGAATGGTTCGAGTTGCTGCTGCGCCCGGTCTTGCTGGGAGGCTATGACTGGGTCGCTCCTCGGTACCACCGTCACAAGTATGACGGCGCGATCACCCACAGCCTTGCCTATCCCCTGATGCGGGCTCTTTACGGGCTGCAGCTCCGGGAGCCTCTGGCCTGGGAATTCGGCATCTCGGACCGCCTGATGCAGCGCCTGCTGGCAGAAGACGACTGGAATCGCCCGCCGATCCGCATCACGCCGGGCCTGTGGATGACCTCGGTAGCCCTCGGTGAAGGCTACCGGGTATGCCAGAGCTTCCTCGGAGCTCGCCACTGGGGCCCTTCCGCTCCGGAAGGCGGCCTTCCGGCCATGCTGTCGCAAATCGCGGACAGTCTGTTCGACCTCCTGGACGACTACGCCCCGGTCTGGCGAGCCCGGAACGGCAGCCGGCCGGCCGACTGTTTCGGCCACCGCTTTGACCTCGCTCTGGATCCGACTCCCCGGGGAGTGGACTCGATGTTGGCCGCATTCCTCGCAGGATGCAAGGACGCCGAGGAGGTGTGGTCCGAGGCGCTGCGTTTGGATACGCTGCAAGCGGTCCGGCAAACCGCAGCCCGGGCGGGCAGCCGGGCCTTCCTCTTCGAAAACGAGTTGTGGACCCGCATCGTGTACGAATTCGCCGCCGCGCACCGCCGCCAGCCTGCGCACCGCGCCTGGCTCCTGCCTGCATTGACGCCGCTGTACCTGGGCTGGCTGGCGTCCTTCATCCTGGAGACGGAATACTCGGTTTCCGCCGAGGTCGAGGAAAAAATCGAGAGTCTCTGCCAATGTTTTGAACACTACAAGCCCTATCTGATTCAGGTTTGTACGGGAAACGGGGGGCCGGGGTCGAGTCGGCCGGCCGGCGAGCACGCCCCGAGCCCCAGTCCCGCGGAGGTATAGCCATGATCGAAACGCTGCAAATGATTCTGGAAGGAGTCGCAGCCCGGCTGCGCTATCAGGCGACCACCTACCTGCCCTCGCTGCTGGCTGCCCTGATCATTCTGGTGGGCGCCTGGGTGATGGCACTGCTGGCGCGCTGGATGCTCACGAGGATTTTCAAGGGCATGGCAGCCGACCGCTTTCTGCGCCGCAGCGGTCTGGCCTTTATGCTGGACCGGTCCGGACGTTTGCGCGCCACGCGGCTGGCCGCGCAGTCGGCCTACTGGCTGATCCTGATCGCAGGCTTCTTGACCGGGCTCAGCGTCTTCGACACCGACCTCACTTCGCAGATCACCCAGAGCTTCGTCTTCCTGCTGCCCCGGCTTGTGCTCGGCGGCTTGATTCTGCTGGCCGGGGTGTGGCTGAGCCAGTACCTGGGCCGCAGCGTGCTGGTGTGGGCCGTCAATGAAGGGTTACCATCGCCGCGGCGCCTGGCGACGGCCGTCCGCATCCTGGTGATGTTCGTCGCCGTGGTGGTGACCGCCGATTACCTGAATTTCGCGCGGCATATTTTCCTGGCCGCTTTTATCATCCTGGTGGGCGGAGCGGTGCTGGCGGCCAGTCTCGCCTTCGGGCTCGGCGGCCGGGACGCCATGCGGCGGTGGGTGGAGCAGCGGTGCGGCGCCCCGGAGGAGCGCGCCGAGGAACGCTCACTCTGGAACCACCTCTAAGACGGCAGCGTTCCAGCCGCGCGGTCCGGCTGCGGGCGCCACACGGCCGTGGGGCACGCGGCGTTGCAACTCCCCGAGCTGGGGCGAAGGGATGAGGACCGCTATGTCTGCGACCGCGAGGAATTCGGCATCGTTCAAGCCGTCGCCGAGCCCCACCGCCGTCACCGGTCCGAGCGCCCGCTCGAACAGGTTGCGGAGACGGATCACGGCCCCGGCCTTGTCATTGCCGCCTGTCAGGTGGTAGAAGCGGCTGCCGCGGGTCCAGCGCTTCCCCAGGCCCTCGATAGCGGCCAGTAGCCGGGGGGCGCCGCCGACGTCCAGAATGACGAACGGTTCATCATACTCCCGCTGCTTTGCGCGGCGGGCTTCCTCCTCCGTCAGGCCGGAACGCTCGCGGACTTCCTCGACGCTCATCTGATGAAAACCCCGGACGGCCACGCCGCTCCGGCTTGCGGCCAGGTCCAAAGTCGCGATCAGATCCTCATAAGGGGCGCCGAACTCGATGACGTCGTAACCGTCGCGGCTGACGGCGTTCGGAACCTCGAAGGGGAAGTAACGCGGAGGAATAAAGATGGCCGCGCCGTTTTCGACGATAAACGGGTCCCGGTTGCCGAGAGCCGCCCGGTAGACCTCCACCTCGGCACGGGTCTTGCTGGTGCACAGGATTAAAGGTACGCCCCGCCGCGACAGCCGCTCGAGCGCAGGTCGCGCCGGGGCCCAGGAATACGTTTCGTGCTCAAGCAGCGTACCGTCGAGATCGGTGAAGACGACGTACATGGCGAGCCGGCGCCCGACGGCTCACGTCTGCGGCGCCTCGCCTCCCACCCGCAGCACCGCCAGGAAGGCCTCCTGCGGGATTTCCACGCGCCCGACGCGCTTCATGCGTTTCTTGCCCTCTTTCTGCTTTTCGAGCAGCTTGCGCTTGCGCGTCACATCCCCGCCGTAGCACTTGGCAAGTACGTTTTTGCGCAGCGGCGGGATGTTCTCCCGCGCGATGATCTTGCTGCCGATGGCGGCTTGAAGGGCGACTTCGAACATCTGGCGCGGAATCAGCTTCCGCAGCCGCTCGATCAGCGCCTTGCCGCGTTCGTAGGCATGGTCCCGGTGCACGATCATCGAAAGTGCATCCACGGGCTCACCCGCCACCAGCACATCCAGCTTCACCATGGGGGAGACGCGGTAGCCTGCCATGTGATAGTCGAGCGAGGCGTAGCCCCGCGACACCGACTTCAGGCGGTCATAGAAATCCAGAACGATCTCGTTGAGCGGCAGCTCGTAGACGAGCAGCACGCGGCCGGCGCCGATATACTCGAACTTCTTTTGAACGCCGCGCTTCTCCTCGAGGAGTTTGAGGATTTCCCCGAGATAGTCGTCGCGCGTGATGACGGTCGCCTCGATGACCGGCTCCTCCACTTGCCGGATCACGGAGGGGTGAGGCCAGCGGGCGGGGTTGTCCACCTCGACCACCTCGCCGTCGGTCTTCGTGACGCGGTAACGCACGCCCGGCGCGGTCGTGATCAAGTGGATCTGAAACTCGCGCTCCAGCCGCTCCTGCACGATTTCCATGTGGAGCAGCCCGAGAAAGCCGCAGCGGAATCCGAACCCCAGGGCCGCGGAACTTTCCGGCTCGAAGCTGAAGGCGCTGTCGTTCAGGCGTAGCTTCTCCAGCGCCTCCCGGAGCGCGGCGTGCTCGTGCGATTCCACCGGATACAGTCCCGCAAAGACCATCGGCTTCACCTCGCGGAACCCCGGCAGGGGCTCGGCGGCCGGCCGCTCGTCGTCGGTCACCGTATCGCCGACCTGCGCGTCCGACACGGTCTTGATGTTGGCAAACATGAAGCCGACTTCGCCCGCCGAGAGCTCCTCGCAGGGCACCCGCTTGGGGGTCTGGTAGCCCAATCCCTCCACCTCGTACGTCTTGCCGCTGGACCACAGGCGGATCTTCTGGCCGAGGCGCAGGCGCCCGTCTACGACGCGCAGCAACGTAATCACGCCGCGGTAGGGATCGAACCAGGAGTCGAAGATAAGGGCGCGCAGGGGAGCTTCCGGGTTGCCGCGCGGGGGCGGAATGCGCCGGATCACCGCCTCGAGCACCTCCCGGATCCCCGTGCCGTTCTTGGCGCTCACCAGCAGCGCGTCGCCGGCCGGCAGGCCGATCACGTGCTCGATCTCTTCCCGGATCCGTTCCGGCTGCGCCGCCGGCAAATCAATCTTGTTGATCACCGGGATAATTTCGAGGTTGTGCTCGAGCGCCAGGTAGGTGTTGGCGAGCGTCTGCGCCTCCACTCCCTGAGAGGCGTCCACCACCAGCAAAGCGCCCTCACAGGCCTGAAGGCTGCGAGAGACTTCGTAGCTGAAATCCACGTGCCCCGGCGTATCAATCAGGTTCAACTGGTAAGTCTCCCCGTCGGAAGCCCTATAGGTGAGCCGTACCGCATGGGCCTTGATGGTGATGCCGCGCTCGCGTTCCAGATCCATGGAGTCCAGCACCTGCTCCACCATTTCCCGGTCTGAGAGCGCGCCAGTCAGCTCCAGCAGCCGGTCGGCGAGCGTGGACTTGCCGTGGTCAATGTGCGCGATGATGGAGAAATTCCGGATCAAGCGGGGATCCATGCGGTATGATGAAGCTCTGACACGATTATCCCATATGTCTTATTCCCACCTCTCCTTTGAGCCTGCTCCCGATGGGATTGTGCTGCTGACGGTGAGCCGTCCCGAAAAACTGAATGCCTTGAACCGGGAGACGATGAATGAGTTGGACGATGCCTTCCGCCGCGTCGAGTCGGACCCTTCGTTCCGCGGGCTGATCATCACAGGTGCAGGCGAGAAGGCTTTCGTGGCCGGTGCGGACATTGCCGAGCTCGCGGCCCTCGACCCGGTGGCGGCACGCGAGCTCACGCTGCGCGGCCAATCCGTATTCCGCCGCCTGGAGACCATGGGGAAGCCGTCGGTGGCCGCGATCAACGGATACGCCATGGGAGGCGGGCTCGAGCTGGCCATGTGCTGCACGCTGCGGGTGGCGGTACCCCACGCCCGGCTCGGCCAGCCCGAGGTCAAACTCGGCATCATTCCCGGCTACGGCGGCACGCAGCGACTGCCGCGCCTGGTGGGCCGCGGCCGCGCGCTGGAATTGCTGCTCACGGGCGAAGCCATTGACGCGGCCGAGGCGCAGCGGATCGGTCTGGTCAACCATGTTGTGGCGCCCGAGGAGCTGATCGAGTTCTGCCGCGGCCTGTTGCGCAAGATTCTGGCCAATGCCCCCGTGGCACTGGCGCTCGTGCTGGATGCCGTGGACGCCGGACTGGACGCTGCGCTCGAGGAAGCGCTGCGCTACGAGGCGGCTGCGTTTGCGGTTTCCGCCGCCACCGAAGATCGCCGCGAGGGAATGCGCGCCTTTCTGGAGAAGCGCGCGCCCGTGTTCCGAGGGAACTGACATGGCGCCCCGTACCATTGAAGGCCATCTGGACGCGCGAGGCTTCAAGTTCGCGCTCCTAGTGACGCGCTTCAACAGCCTGATTACGGAACGGCTTCTGGCCGGTGCTCTGGACGCGCTGGCGCGCACCGGCTGCGCGCCCGAGGATATTGAGATCGTGCGCTTGCCCGGCTCGTGGGAGCTCCCTGTGGTGGCTCGCGAACTGGCGCGGCAGAAGCGTCATGACGCGATCGTGTGTCTGAGCGCCGTGATCCGGGGCGATACACCCCACTACGAGTACATCGCCTCGGAAGCGGCCAAAGGGCTGGCGCAGACCGCTTTGGAATTCGGGGTCCCGGTGAGCTTCGGCGTGCTCACGTGCGACACGCTCGAGCAGGCCCTGGACCGCGCCGGCGCCAAGAGCGGCAACAAGGGCTTCGATGCGGCCATGGCCGCCGTCGAAATGGCCAGCCTGATGCGCCGCCTGCGCGGCGGCTGAGTCCGCCATGCCCTCCCGCCATCGTTCACGCGAGCGGGCCCTGCAGATCCTCTTCCAGATGGACATTCGCAACCAGGCGCCCGATGAGGCGATCGCCGCGTTTTACACCTCGCTCGCGGTCGAGGAGGAGACGCCGCCACCCGGCCGCGACCGCTTCATGGAGGAACTGGTGCGAGGCACGGCCGCCCATCGGCAGGAGATTGACCGCCGGATCGCTGCCCATTCCGAGCACTGGCGCCTGGAGCGCATGCCCGTGGTGGATCGCAATATTCTCCGGCTGGCCGTCTACGAGATGACGCGGGAAACGACGCCGCCGATCGTCGTGATTGACGAAGCCCTGGAACTGGCGCGGCGTTTCTCTACGGAGGAGGCCGTGGCATTTATCAACGGCGTCCTCGATGCCATTCGGAAGGAGCTGGTGGGCGAAGCGGCGCCCGGTGCACCGCCGTCCTCGCCTGCCTGACCGCTCCGTTCCGTACCGCGCGCGCTCCCTTGGACCTTCCGCACCATTCCGGGACCTGCACGGCCCGCCTGCAGCTTCCCTAGCACAGCCTCCCGGTCTCCCCTGCTCCAGGCCTGTTCAATCTCCTGCTCCGGCAGGCCGGCCAGACGCCCTGCAAGCAGGAACGCCGGCAGCGCGTGCCGCAGGTGCTTCCACCGCGCCATCTCCAGGACCGAATCGAGGGCCCGCTCCCGAAGCTGCGCGAGCGTACGACTGTCACGCTTCTCCGTCAGAACCGCCAGAGCCTCGGCTGCTTTCATCCGGTCATTCCACAGCAGCGAGTTCAGCATCTCGATCAGCCAGGTCGGCTCGACCTTCAGCCCCAGTTCCGGGTCCCGCTCGCCGAGCTTCGCAATCGCCACCAGGGCGCGAATGGCGTTGTAGCGCACGCCGTCATCGGGGTCCCGCAGCGCATACTGAAGGTCATTGATGACGACGTGCTTCTTCGACGTGTAGCCGATCAGCTGGGCCGCGATGGCGCGGTGGCGCTCATCGGCGCTGTTGCGCAGCACCTCCCGGATCCGGCTCAGGTGCGCATCCACCAGCGCCGGGAACCGCTCCTGCACGGCGCGCACGGCCGGATCGAGGGAGAGCGGATGTCCCCGGGACAGATAGTCTTCTCCCACCCCGCGCCGGGCTGCATCCCGATAGAGCGTCAGGAACTGGTCGTGAAGGCCTGTCACCTCCTCCGGCAGCGTGGCGTCCGAGGCCGGCGGCAGGCGATAGTCGAAGTGCGGCGCGCCCCGTTCTTCGATGCCCACATAGAGGATCGCGCCGCTATCCTCGCAGCAGACGGCTTCCAGGCGGGCCCGAACCACCCCACGTACCTGTTCCAGACGCTCTTCGGCATCGCCTTTCGAGGCCGGCAGGGGATCCCCTTCCCGCACGCCCAGCGCCTTCCGGAGTTCTTCCAAGGACACCTTGCGCACCCCGTAGAAGTCAATGAGAGCGATCCGCGGCGCTTGTGCCGAAAGCAGAAAAACGAATGCGGCGCCTGTGGCGAACGAGCACATGATTCCATCTTCGCGCACTGCGTGCCGCCAACCGCCGGCGCCGTGGGCCAAGCGACCCCACCGCCCTGGGGGATATGTCTACACAAGCAAGCGCCCTCCGCTCGGCCATCCCCTGACTGAGCCGGTATCCGACTTGTTTTCAGACAGATACAGACACCCTTGGCGCCCGGCGTCTGTGGAGACCAACGTGCACCGTCTATTGGTAAGCTCTGGACTACGCAATGAACAGACCCAAGATCACCGTAGACGGAAACGAAGCGTGCGCCTGGGTGGCGCACAAGTTGAACGAAGTCATCGCCATCTATCCCATCACCCCCTCGTCGCCCATGGGCGAGTGGGCCGACGAGTGGTCAGCCAAGGGCGAGCCCAACATCTGGGGCACGGTCCCGACCGTTGTGGAGATGCAGAGCGAAGCGGGCGCCGCGGGTGCGCTGCACGGCGCCGTACAGGCCGGAGCCCTGGGAACCACGTTCACGGCGTCCCAAGGCTTGCTGCTGATGATCCCGAACATGTTCAAGATCGCCGGCGAGCTGACGCCTGCCACCATTCACGTCTCCGCCCGCACCGTGGCCACGCATGCGCTCTCGATCTTCGGGGACCACAGCGACGTGATGGCTTGCCGCAGCACGGGCTGGGCCATGCTCTGCTCTAACTCCCCGCAGGAAGCGATGGACTTCGCTTTGATCGCCCAGGCGGCCTCGCTGGAGTCGCGCATCCCCTTCCTTCACTTCTTCGACGGCTTCCGCACCTCCCACGAGGTCTCGAAGATTGAGCAGCTCACAATCGAAGACCTGCGTGCGCTGATTGATGAGGACCTCGTGCGGGCCCATCGGGACCGGGCGCTCTCGCCGGACCATCCAGTCCTGCGCGGGTCGGCACAGAATCCGGACGTGTTCTTTCAGGCCCGCGAGGCTGTGAACCCCTTCTACCTGGCGTGTCCGACCGTCGTGGAACAGGTAATGGAAAGGTTTGCGCGCCAGGTCGGACGCCGTTACCGCCTCTTCGATTACGTCGGCGCCCCGGACGCCGAGCGGATCCTGATTCTGATGGGATCCGGCGCGGAGGCCGCGCACGAGACCGTGGACTACCTGACGGCGCGTGGCGAGAAGGTCGGCCTCATCAAGGTGCGCCTCTACCGTCCCTTCTCCACCGAGCACCTGCTGGCGGCGCTGCCCCGGACGGTGACGGCGATTGCCGTGCTCGACCGCACCAAGGAGCCGGGCGCCGTCGGGGAGCCGCTCTATACGGATGTCGTCACGGCGCTCGGCGAGGCCGCCGCGGCGGGCAAGCTGCCGCTCGCGCGCTTTCCGCGCATCATCGGCGGCCGTTACGGGCTTTCCTCCAAGGAGTTCACTCCCGCCATGGTCAAGGCGGTCTTTGACGAACTGGCCAAGGAGCACCCGAAGAATCACTTCACGGTGGGCATCAAGGACGATGTCACGCTCAACAGCCTGGAATACGATCCGGCGTTCTCCACCGAGGATCCCGCCACGATCCGGGCGATTTTCTACGGCCTGGGTTCCGACGGCACGGTGAGCGCCAACAAGAACTCGATCAAGATCATCGGCGAGGAGACCGACTATTACGCCCAAGGTTACTTCGTCTACGATTCCAAGAAGGCCGGGGCCATTACCATCTCCCACCTTCGCTTCGGACCCAAGCCCATCCGCTCCACCTATCTCATCAGCAAAGCGAGCTTTGTGGCCTGCCATCAGTTCTCGTTCCTTGAGCGTATGGACGTGCTCAAGGCGGCCGAGCCGGGAGCCATCTTCCTGCTGAACAGCATCTACGGCCCGGAGGAGGTCTGGGACCACCTGCCGCGGCGAGTCCAGGAGCAGATCATTTCCAAGCGCTTGAAGTTCTACGTCATTGACGCCTATAAGGTGGCGCGGGATGTCGGCCTCGGCGGCCGGATCAACACCATCATGCAGACCTGCTTTTTCGCCATCAGCGGGGTGCTGCCGCGGGATGAGGCCATCGCCGCCATCAAGCGCGCCATCGAAAAGACCTGGGGCAAGCGCGGCGAGGCCGTAGTGCGAAAGAATTTCGCAGCCGTGGACGCGGCCCTCGACCACCTCCATGAAGTCAAGGTTCCCTCCACGGTCACTAGCACCTTCGACATCCGTCCTCCCGTGCCGCCGCAGGCGCCCGAGTTCGTACGCACCGTGCTCGGCAAGATCATTGCGGGCGAGGGAGACGAACTGCCGGTGAGCGCGTTCCCGGTGGACGGAACGTTCCCGACCGGAACCGCGCAGTGGGAGAAGCGGAACATCGCTCTGGAAATCCCGGTGTGGGACGAAGAACTGTGCATCCAGTGCGGCAAATGCGTGCTGGTGTGCCCGCATGCGGTGATCCGCGCCAAGGTCTACGACGGAGCGCTGCTGGCGAACGCCCCCGCCGGCTTCAAGTCGGCTCCCGCCCGCTGGAAGGAGTTCAAGGATCTCAAGTACAGCTTGCAGGTGGCGCCGGAAGACTGCACCGGCTGCGCGCTCTGCGTGGCCGCCTGCCCCGCCAAGAGCAAGACCGACGTCAAGCACAAGGCCATCAACATGGCGCCCCAGCCTCCCATCCGGGACCAGGAGCGGCGCAACTGGGAGTTCTTCCTCACCATTCCGGAACTGGACCGGCGCCTCCTCAGCGTGGCTCAGGTCAAAGACAACCAGTTGCTCCAGCCCCTGTTTGAGTTTTCCGGCGCGTGCGCCGGTTGCGGGGAGACGCCTTACATCGGGCTGCTGACGCGGCTGTTCGGCGACCGCACCATCATCGGGAACGCCACGGGGTGTTCTTCGATTTATGGCGGCAACCTACCCACCACGCCCTACACGTTCAACTCCGAGGGGCGCGGCCCGGCTTGGTCGAACTCGCTGTTTGAAGACAACGCGGAGTTCGGCATGGGCATCCGCCTGGCCCTGGATCTGCAGAACCGTTACGCACGCCACCTGCTGCAGCGGCTGGCCGGATACATCGGGGACGAGCTGGTCACCGCGCTACTCGATGCCGATCAGTCCAGCGAGGCGGGCATCGCCGCGCAGCGCGAGCGCGTCCGGCTGTTGAAGGAGCGGATCGCCGGACTCAAGACTCCCGAAGCGCGCGACCTCGCGGCGGTCGCAGACACACTGGTCAAGAAGAGCGTCTGGGTCATCGGCGGGGACGGCTGGGCCTACGACATCGGCTACGGCGGTCTGGATCACGTGCTCGCTTCGGGCGTGAACGTCAACATGCTTGTCCTCGATACGGAGGTTTACTCCAATACGGGCGGGCAGATGTCCAAGGCGACGCCGCTTGGAGCCGTGGCCAAGTTCGCTTTCGGCGGCAAGCCGCGCCCGAAGAAAGACCTCGCGCTCCTGATGATGAGCTACGGCAACATCTATGTGGCCCGCGTCGCCATGGGCGCCAACGATACCCACACGGTCAAGGCGTTTCTGGAAGCGGAAGCCTACGACGGCCCCTCGCTGATCATTGCCTACAGCCACTGCATCGCCCATGGCTATGACATGGCTTACGGGCTCGATCAGCAGAAGGCCGCCGTGCAAAGCGGCTACTGGCCGCTCTGCCGCTACAATCCCGAACTGGCCAAGCAGGGCAAGAACCCGCTCCAGCTGGATTCCCGCGCGCCCACGCTGCCGCTCGAGAAATACATCTACAACGAGACCCGCTACACCATGCTGGCTCACAGCAATCCCGAGGCGGCACGGCGGCTGCTGGCCGAAGCGCAGCGAGAAGTTATCCGGCGCTGGAAGTTCTACGAGTACCTGGCAGCCATGCCGGGCGAGGGGCCCGTGCAGGAGGCCATCAAACAGGCGGTGAAAGAACAGGAAGCCGTCGGGGAGGCCAAGCATGCCTGACCTTTCCACCACTTACCTCGGTCTGAACCTGAAGAATCCCGTCGTGGTCTCGCCCTCGCCGCTGTGCGAAGAGATCGGCAACATCGTCCAGATGGAGGACGCCGGCGCCGCCGCGGTCGTCCTGCATTCGCTTTTCGAGGAGCAGATTCTGATTGAAAGTCAGGCGCTGGACCAGGGTCTGTCGCTGGGAGTGGAAAGCTTCGCCGAATCGCTCTCCTATTTTCCGGACATGACGGCTTACAACCTCGGACCGGAAGGTTACCTGGAGCACATCCGGAAGGCCAAGCAGGCGGTGAATATCCCGGTGATCGCGAGCCTGAACGGTGTGACCACCGGCGGCTGGATCAAGTACGCGCGGCTGATGCAGGAGGCCGGGGCCGACGCGTTGGAGTTGAACATTTTCTACCTGGCCAACGACCCGGCCATGTCCGGCGCGGAAGTCGAGGAACTCTACACCAGTCTCGTTTCGCACGTGAAGGCCAGTGTGCGGATCCCCGTCGCAGTCAAGCTGGGGCCGTATTTCAGCTCCATGGCGCACATGGCAAAAAAGCTGGACGAAGCCGGCGCCGACGGGCTGGTGCTGTTCAACCGGTTCTACCAGCCGGATTTCGATCTCGAAAATCTCGAAGTGGTCCCCGCCCTGCATCTGAGTACGCCGCACGAGCTGCTCCTGCGCCTGCACTGGGTCGCGACGCTGTACGGGCAGGTCCGGGCCGATCTGGCCGTCACCGGCGGCGTGCACACTGCGCACGACGTGCTCAAAGCCATGATGGCGGGAGCACGCGTGGCCATGATGACCTCGGCGCTGCTGCGCCACGGCATTGACCATATCCGCACGGTGCTCCGGGACCTGGTCGAGTGGATGGAGGAGCATGAGTACGAGTCCGTGCGGCAGATGCAAGGTTCGATGAGCCGGCGCAACGTGCCCGACCCTTCCGCCTTCAGCCGCGCCAACTACATGAAGGTACTGTCGAGCTACGCCGTCAAGACGCCCGTGCGCTAAGCCTCACGCGCGGGCCTCCTGACAGGTCGTGCGGCGGCGGGCCAGCCGATCCGCCCTTCAGCCACGCGGCGACTCTTCAGCACCGAGCCCGGTTACGAGGAAGCCCGGCGTGACCTGGCCGGCGCAGTGCCTCCTACAGACCACTTGAGTTGAAACTCCACTTCCTCGGCGGTGGAGCCCCGTTCATGCTCCACACTAATGGCGGCTCCCGGCGGGATGGAAATACGCTTGCCCGCCACCTGGATCCGAAAACGCGCCCCTTGCTCCAGGCAATCCGCCAAACGCCGGAGCTTGGCGATAAACAGACTTTTCGGGTAGTTCTTCTCTACGTCGCGTTTTGCCCGGTTCCGGGAAGCCACCGGCCGATCCTCCTTGGCCAACAGTGTACCTGCTCGACGGGTTTCGAGGCGGCCTGGCCTGCCGGTTCCACTCCCGCCCAGGGCGCCTTCTCCGAGTCCGGCTGCTCAGCCGACCGGCACCCGAGCCGGCGGACTCGGTACGTCGCCCGCAGTAACGATCAACTCGTGATCTCCGGACTCCAGCAACTCCGGAACCCGGATGTTAATTTGAAAAACACCTGCCAGCCCTGGCGCCAGTCCGGCAAATAACACTTCGCATTCCACACCGCCGAGCCGTACGCGCACCGGGGCCAGCGCGTGGGCCAGCGGTTCGACGGGTGCTGCCGCCCCGCTCGGCGGGGGCTCGGTCACCGGCCCGAGGCCCGTCGCGTAGAAGTAGGCAAATTCCCCAGCGCGGAGCGGCCGCTCCGGCGTCACGACCGTATTGTCGCTGTGGTGCACCACTATGGCGCGCAGGCCGTCCAGCGTGAAAATGCCGGGTTGTAGCCGGTGCACCGGTACTTCGACCACCGGGCCCGGGACGGTATTCCGTCTTACCGACACCGACACGGCAACCGCTCCCTGGATCTCGAAAGGTACTTGAAAGTTGACTTGCTCCACACCGTTAACGCGAGCTACCGCCAGCAGGGGGGCGCGAACTCCGTTCACCAGCACCTCGACGCCATCCAGCATCCGAGGCAGAGGTAGCCGCGCTGCGGCCCGAATCCCGTCGGAGGCCGCGAGGCGTTCTCCAAACACAGTCGCCAGCGAGCCTGTCACCAAGCCGGGCTGAAAACTTGCTGCGTTCACCACGGAGCCGGCCGCGAACGCCGGAGCCGGCCCGGTATCCGGCTCGCCTTCGACCATGTAGACTTCGCCCGCTGCATGGTCCGCCAGATACAGTTCGCCTTCCTCGTCCTCACCGAACGTTGAAATCGCCTTCCCGCCCGCCAGCAGAAGGCGGTTCACCCACCGTTCACCCTCCCGCCGCAAACCCCAGATGCGACCGCTCCCGAAGTCACCGTAAATGTACAGCCCCCGCAGCCCCGGGTAACGCAGGCCCCGGTACACGTACCCGCCCGTCACTGAAATTCCCTCGCTGCGCCCGTACTCGTGCACAGGCATGACAAAGCTCGGATCCGGGCGGCAGCCGGTGACAAAACACTGGGATCCCTCCATGATCCTCCAGCCGTAGTTTTCGCCTCCGCGGCTCGAGGCAGGCTGGAAGTTAATTTCCTCCAACCGGTTCTGGCCCACGTCGGCGATCCAGAGGTCGCCCGTCTCGCGATCAAAGCTGAACCGCCACGGGTTGCGCAACCCCAGCGCCCAGATCTCCGGCAGCGCCGCCGCTGCCGAAGCGAACGGATTGTCCGGCGGAATCCGGTAATGGGAAAGATCGCTTTCCGTGTCCAGGCGCAGCATCTTGCCGAGCCAAGTTTGTTGGTTCTGCGCGTTATTTTGCGGATCGCCCGCGCTGCCGCCGTCCCCGAGCCCGATGTAAAGAAAACCGTCCGGCCCGAAGGCGAGCTGCCCGCCGTTGTGGTTCGCGAACGGTTGCCGCTGCGTGAGGACGATTGTCTCGCTCAGCGGGTCCGCCAGGTCGGGGTTGTCCGGCCGGACGCGGTAGCGTGCAATTACGGTGTCACCGCGCAGGTCTGTGTAATGCACGTAGAAATACGCCTTGGCTGCGAAGTCCGGTGGAAAGGCCAAGCCGAGCAGCCCGCGCTCTCCGCCCGCCAGGATCTTGCTGCGGATGTCTAGAAACGCCTGCGGCAGCAGCACTCCGCCGCGAAAGATCCGGATGGTTCCCTGCTGCTCGGCGAAAAACAGCCGGCCCGTGCCGTCGTGCGCCGCCTGTATGTCGGTGGGATTCCGCAAGCCCGAGGCGATGAGCCGCAGCCGGAGGGACACATCCTGTGCCTGGAGCATCGCACCGAGGAGCAGGGCCGGCGCCAGTCGACTCACGGCGTCCTTTTTAGCGTAGCAGGCCCGGGAAATGCCGTAGCCGCGGCAGTAGCGCCGATGGGCGTCTTGTACACTTCACGGCCGCGGTGTGCCGGTGAATGCTGTCTCCGGTGCGCGTGGCCAGTCGCGGCGCCCCGGCGGACCGCGTTGTCCTTAGGGAAGTGTCAGCGTCAAACCGGCCATGGGGACGATGTCGTGCAACCAGCCCCGGATCTCTGCTCCCGGTGCAGGCGTCAGCAGCTTGTCGGGGGAGGGGCTGATGTAGTCGCGGATCTCGAACCGGAAGTTTACGCGCGGGGAAACCTGGACTTTGACTCCGCCTCCCACGCTCAGTACCGGCAGTGTCTGGCGGGTCCGGGTCAATAGCACGAACTGGCTCAGCGGCTGGACGGCACGCTCCAGACCCGTGCCCCGGAACATCCGCGCGCCGCCGCCGACGGCAACAAAGGGCCGGGCCGGTGCCTGAGGCTGCGCCCCGTGGAACAGCAGGTCGTAGTGGACCAGATGCGCGTGTCCGCGCATGGTGACCTTCTGGCCGGCGCTTTCCACACGCAGGTCGCTGCGCCGGAATACATAGCGGATCTCACCGCCTACAAACCTATGCGGGTTGTGCCCGGCCAGCGCGCCCCACGCGTAGCCCGGCGAAAATCCGGTAGTTGCAGTTCCGGCCGGAGCCTTGGCCTCAAGCCCAGTCGCGAAGCCGTAGCTCCCCAAGCCGCCCAACTCCCACACCTGAGCAGTCGCGGGCGCCAGCGCCACCGCGACCCCGAGCAACCCCAACCTCAACGTTCGCATCCGTTGTCTCCTTGCATTCTGAGCCTGCCGCTGCGCGGCCCGTTACGGCTTCACCACGCGGACCGGGATGGTGGTGGAATACCCGCCTTGCTCGACCGTCAGCGGCACGCTCATACCCTCCGGCACATGATCCGGCACATAGGCGTTGATCTGATAGACCCCCACCTGGCCGGGCGTCAATCCGGCGAAAATCAATGGAAGATCCACGCCTCCCAAACGCACCGCAGGAGGCAGAACTACTGAGGACAGCGGCTGCGCCGGAGCGGCCTCTCCCGCCGGCACCGGCGGCGCCACCGCCCCAAGCCCGGTCGCAAAAATAACCAGCGCATCCTTTGGGTGAACCGGGTTCGTCAGTGTGACCGGCTCGTTGTTCTTCGCGCGCAACACTGTGGCCGTGCCGTCGCCCGCCGCACGGAATACGGCCGGGGCGGCCGGCAGGATCTGCAAGTCCCAGGGCGCACTCAGCCCTCCCGGAGCGCGCACGGTCAGCCGCACCGGGCCCGTTACGTTCTCCGGCAGTTGCCCCTGAATCAGATCCGGGGATACATACCACAGCGGGAGCGCCCGATCGTTGACCATCACGCAGACTTCACCGAGCGTCGTGGGCAGCGGCGTCTGCCGGCTCGAGGCGGTCACAGAGGCCAGCGAGCTCCCCTCGATGCGGATCAATCCGCCGGGAGCCACGCCTGCCGATTGATCGGCCGCGTTCACCACCCGGCTGACGACCGGCGGAGCCGCAGCCGCGTCAAAGTCCCAGGGCAGTACGAGGAATCCTGACCGGCTCAATGACACGATCCAGCGCCGGTTCGACAGTGCGGCCAGCGTGCGTGTAAACGGCAGGATCGTCTGGCCGGTCTGCCCTGCCGGCGGTGAGGCCAGCGTCGAAGCTCTCACCGGAGCTTCCGCAAGGCGCACCGATCCGCGCAGTTCCTGCGTCCACGGGTTGACGCGCTGAATCAATCCGGGCTGATCGTCGGCGACAGCCATGGTGCGCACGCCCCAGCCATCGGCGAGCGTGAATCCCGACGACACGCCGCCGGAATCCAGTTCCGCCTGGGGCACCAGCGACCAGTTAAACAGCCGGTTGTCCACGACAAACCAGGTCTCTCCCACTGCCGCAACCGCGCCGGACAGGCCCTCGAAATCTTTCCGCCCGGCCACAAAGGTGTCCGCATCCGCGTCGTAAAGCAGAACCCGGCCGTCGCTCATCGCCGCGAAGATGTAGCCCCGCTCGGTCGAAGGCAGCAGCACCGTATCGGCGTCAATGTCGTTCTGGTAAATCCCCAGCGTGGGCGGCGTCGTGGCGTAATGCGCGTCGAAGTGGATCCGGTCAATGGTGTGCCGCTGATCCATGGACCGCACGGCCGCCAGCACGCCGCGGCGGCTGACGGCCACCGAGCGCGGGTAATGCCCGGAGGGAAACTCGATCGGTTGCCTCGGCTCCAGCCGCTCCAGATCGAAGACGCTGGCAAGCTGGGAGTTGTCATTGGCCACGATCAGGAACCGGTGGTCCAGGGTGAAGGCCATCTGCACGGGCGTGTTGCCCGTCCGCAGGGCGGCAATCTGTTCCAGACTGCTCCCGTCGAAGACCAGCACCAGATTCTTGTCCTGGCGCAGCACGTAGAAACGGTCGCGCACCGGATCCGCCAGAATGTCCACGAGCTTGCCGGGCACGCTGAAGATCTCGCCGCGCTGATCGGGATCGCGCAGGTTCACCAGCAGGCGCACGCGCGGCGGCACGTTCACCGCCTGCTCGGAGATGATCTCGATGTCGGCCGCCGCCGTCCCCCTCCGGTTCTGGTAGGGGACGGGATCCAGCTCGATCCGTATCCGCGCCGGCGTCACGCCCGCATCCGGCTGCAGGCGGACTCCGGCAGCCGCCGTTCGCAGGCGGAACGGAGTGGCGCCGCCGCCGGGATTGACGATCTCCAGCTCCTGAACCAACGGGCGCGTCTGGCAGCTGTTGCCCCGGAAAACAACCGCTTCCTGCGCCGCAACGACACGGTGCGCCTGCCCGAGTGAACCGATCGGGATGACCATCACGCCGCTGTCGGACGCGGCATAGAGCGTGTTGCGATCTGCGCTCAGCAGGGCCCGGCCTGCGAGCCGCTCCTTGATCTGGATCCGTTCCCGCACCGTGAGGTTGTCCGCCTCGAAAACGGTCAGCACCGGCGCTTCGTTCGTAGCGGCCGGAGCATGGGCGTAAATCAACCCGCGGCTGTCATCCCAGACGTGCCCGCCCACTTCGAGCTCGCCGAGCGCGTACGGAAACTGCGCCAGAACCACCGCCCGCGTATTGAAGATCGCCCATCCGGCCAGAACGGCCGAACCGTCGCCGTTGACACTGACCACACGCGGACCCAGGGGCGGCTGCGCCGTCACGCCGATGAACAAGAACTCCTGGGTTGCCACCTCAAAGCGCAGCAGGTAGTCCTGCACGGGCGGAGGCGGCGTGCTGCCGCCGCCGCTGCCGCTTCCGGAGCTCTGGCCGGCTTTCGCTAAGATCCAAATGAAGCGGCCGTCAGAGGAGACCCCCGCAGAAGCCTGCACGATCTCCGGAGGAAACGTGGGGATCGGCACCGGCAGGTCTCGCCCCCCCAGCGGTCGGGGGATGTCCCAAAAATCCGGGTAAATGCGGGACAGGGTTCCCTCCAGGGGATCGAGCAGATAGAATGCCTGCGTGGTCGCGACCAGCGCGCGGGGACTGTTCCCGAACGCAGCCGTGAGCGGCACCTCTCCGGCTGGAAACGCCAGGGTCCGCCTTCCGCCCCCGTCCAGATCCAGGATGGTCACAGCAGGGTTCGAGCTTGCCGGGGGCGCCCATTTGGAAAAATGCGTCACCACCAGAAAGCGCGCATCCCGCGAGAGCGCCAGCGCTCCCGGCTGGGACGCGACGGCCACGGGCACGCGCCGCGTAAGATCGGCCGTAGAGATGACTTCAATCCGGTTGGCCGTAAAGTTGGCGGCGTAGACCAACCCACGGCGCTCGTCCAGCGCCACGTCGGCCACGTGGCCTCCGATGGGGACCACCGTGCCAAAAGAAGCCGCCGCGGCAAGTTGCGCGACGAACGCACACCACGTCCCCAACATCAGGATCCGCCCGGCCGGGATCCGCATAACTGACGAGCCTCCCTCTCTGTGGTCGGCAGGTTGACGCCTGCGCTCCACAACCCTCTATCGGCCCCTCCCTCGGCCGGGATTAGGAGGAAGGCTCCCGGATCTGCGGGGGCTTGGCAATCCCGTGGTACAACTCGGATATGCCCTCCTTTCAGGTCGTCACGCCCCAGCGGTGTTATCCCGCTGTGGTCGAACGGGGAATCCTGCGACAGGCCGCGCGCTTTCTGCCGGAGCGCGCCAGCAGGATTTTTGTGGTAACGACCCGGGACGTCTGGGAATACCACGGCGAGCGGCTGCGGGAGGGAATGGCCGGGCGTTCCTTCGAAGTGCTCTTCTTCCCTGGAGGTGAGGAGCGCAAACGGCTCGCCGAAGTGGAAAGGCTGGCCGAGGAAATGGTCCGCCGCGGCGGGGACCGCTCGAGCGTGGTGGCGGCTTTCGGCGGCGGCATCGTCAGCGACGTGGCCGGATTTCTGGCGGCCGTCTTTATGCGCGGCATCCCTGTGCTGCAACTGCCGACCACGCTGCTGGCTCAGGTGGATGCGGGCGTGGGGGGCAAGACCGGCGTAAACCTGGTTTCCGGCAAGAACCTGATCGGCGCCTTCCACCAGCCCCTGGCCGTACTCATTGATCCCGAAGTGCTCCTGACGCTGCCCGAGCGCGAGTACCGGGCGGGACTCTATGAGGTCATCAAATGCGGTGTCATCCGCAGCCTGGAGCTGTTTCTCACCATGAGCGAGAGCGCAAGGGCAGTTCTGGACCGTTCGGCGCCGGTTCTGGACGCGGTCATCGCCGAGTCCGTGCGGATCAAAGCGGATGTGGTCTCGGCCGATGAGCGCGAGGGCGGCTTGCGCCGCATCCTGAACTTCGGCCACACCTTCGGACATGCCCTCGAGGCGGAGACGGGCTATTGCCGCTTTCTTCACGGCGAGGCGGTGGCCTGGGGCATGCGCGCCGCGGTCTACCTGGCGGAGATGCTCGGCCGGCTCAGCTCTGAAGACAGCGCCGCCATCCTGCACACCATCGGTCTGTACGGACCGATTCCCCCTCTCGACGACATTGCGGCGGAGCGCATCGTCGCGCGCATGGCCGCGGACAAGAAGACCCGCCACGGCCAGATCCACTTTGTCCTCCCGGACCGCATCGGCCAGGTGAGCGTCGTCTCGGGCGTGGACCCGAAAGCCGTGCTGGCGGCTGTGGAAGCAGCGCTCCGATGAAAGGCGAGCTCCGCGGACGCGCGCCCGGCACACGGGCTCCGCGCCGCAACAGCGAGGAAGAGACCGCGCGGTGGGTGCGGTTCATGTTCGCGCGGGTCGTGCCGCGCTATGACCTGCTCAACCACCTGCTTTCGTTCAACCTGGACCGGTGGTGGCGCAGGCGAACGGCCCGCCGGCTGGGCCCGGTGCTGCGGCAGCCGCACGCTCGCGTGCTGGACCTCTGCTGCGGCACCGGCGACCTGCTGCTCGCCCTCCTCGCCGAGGGCGCCCGCTCGCCCGTCGGGGCCGATTTCTGCCACCCGATGCTGGCCGCCGCCCGCCGCAAGCTGCGCCGCAACACCGCCTGTCTCGTGGAAGCCGACGCCCTCCGGTTACCTTTCCCCACCGGCGCCTTTGAGGCCGTCACGGTGGCGTTCGGCTTTCGGAACCTGGCCAACTACCGCTCCGGTCTGGCGGAGATGCTGCGGGTCCTGAAACCCGGAGGCGTGGCAGCCATTCTGGAATTTTCCCGGCCTGCGCATCCCCTGTTTGCCCGGCTCTACGACTTTTACTCCCGCCGCATCCTACCCCGCATCGGAGGGTGGATCTCGGGCTGCCCGGAAGCCTACTCTTATCTGCCCGATTCCGTCCGCAACTTCCCGGGCCCGGGCGAGTTGGCCGGCGAAATGCGACGCGCCGGCTTCCATCCGGTCGTGTTCGACCTTTTCACCGGCGGCATCGTCGCTTTGCACCTTGGATGGAAACTCGGTGAAGAAAAATCTCCGGAATGACCGCGGTGAAGATCGTCACTGCGTTTGCAGGGCGCGCTCAATGGCCGCTTCGAGCTCCTCTTTGTCGAGCGCGGTGCTGATAAACAGCTCCTGGCGAGCCCCGGCCGCCAGTGCGATCGCCTTCCAGCCGTTTGTGGTGGGCACGGTAACCCGAATCTTGATCCTTCCTTTCGCCTCGCGCACCGGCCGGATCACGCCCGGTATGACCGACCGGATGGCGGGATGATCCGCCAGCAGACGCTCGAGCACGGGCCGCAGTCCTTCGAGGATGCTGTGCTCGACCTTGAGCCGGCCTTGCGCGGTCCTCAGGCGCACGGGACTATCCTTTCACCAGCCGCTCGAATTCTTCCGGGGAGAAACCCGCCACCACGCGTTTGCCTTTCACAAGCAGCGGCCGCCGGATCAGGTCCGGGTCTTGCGCCATCAGGCGCAGGGCTTCGGCGCGGGACGGGGGCTTTTCCTTCATCTTTCGCTCGCGGTAGAGCTTGTGTTTGGGATTGAGAAACTGCGTATAGTCGCGGTCGCCGATCAGACGATCCAGCTCCTCGACGCTGAGGCCGCCTCGGAGGTCCACCTCCTCGAAAGCAATTCCCTTGTCGCGCAGGAAACTCCTGGCCTTCCGGCAGGTCATTCAGGTCGGCTTCAGATATAACTTCATGGGCTTACCCGGCTGAGAGTACGAGTATATTTGGGTCTCCCGGAAGGGTCAAACCCGCCGCACCGTGACGCCCGCCTCGGCAAACAGCACCTCGACGAGCTTGAAGTGCTCATCGTAGTACTGGCTGGAATACTGGGCCATTCGCTCGGCCGAGATCACGACCTCCTTAATTCCGGCCTGGACGATGGCGCGGGCGCAGTCCATGCAGGGCATGATCTCCACGTAGAGCGTGCAGCCCTCCAGAGGCGTCCCGCACCGCGCCGCGTTGCAGATGGCGTTGCGCTCGGCGTGCTCCATCCACAGATACTTGCCGGGCCGCGTCAGCCGCTCCGGCACGTCGTCGCGAATGCCTCGCGGGAAGGAGTTGTAACCGGTGGAGCGGATCTCATGCGCCGGACCGGCAATGATACAGCCGACCTGGGTGTTGGGATCCTTGCTGCGCGCCGCCACCACCTTGCAGATCTCCAGGTAATACTTGTCCCAGCCCGGGACCGCACGCGGCTTGAGTTCTTCCTGCATGCCTCAGGGTTTCTTCTTCGGCTGCTCGCCTTTGCGGTAGAGTGTGGGAGCCTTTCGTTTCTGTTCCGCCTCTTTCTTTTCCGCTTCCCGCCTGGCCTCCACTTCTTCGGCCGACATCAGGCTCTCGCGCTCCTTGCGCTCCCTCTCCTGGCGAGACACGACCTCCTCGGTGCGCTTCTCCAGATCCTCCATGGAGAGCTCCAGGCTGTCGGCCGTGGTTTCGATGGCCTGTTCGAGCACGAACTGGTACATCGCCAGGTCCCGCGGCTGAGCGGCCTGGATGGCGCGCAGCGTCTCGAGTAACTTCTTTTCTGCCTCGACGACTGCCGCCATGCCGATGCTGATGTCGAGCTTGCGCCGGAGCGCGTCATCGGCCACCGTGTCAATGGCGTCAATGATCTCGCTGTACTGTTCGAGCGCGTCGTGAATGAGCGCCGAGCGGCCGGGCATGTCCTTGGCCAGCAGCTGCTTGACCAGCTCGAGCCGCTGCTCGGCAAATTTCAGATACAACTTGAGCCGCTCGTTGGGCTCCTGCACCAGGCGGATCTGGTCGGCTTCGTCCGCCGTCAAAAAGTCCCGCTGGGCCGCCACCGGCAGCACACCTCCGAGACAGAACAGAAGCGCTTTGGCCAGGCGATTCATTTCTTGCTCCAGACTATCGTGCCGAGGATACCACCCAGCAGCTCGTCGTGAACCTTTTGGACATAGCTTTCGACCGTCTCGATGTGCGGCCGGTCCTCGATGCTGAACCGCTGCCGCAGATCCCCGAGCCGCTTTAGCAGGTTCCGCGTGCGGCCCTCGGCGTGTTTGAAGTGTTTCGGACTCCGGCGGGGATTTTTCCCGGTTGCCTTCAGTGCGGCGTAGCTGACTTCGACTGACTGGCGCACCTCTTCGAGAGCCCGCCGGGTCTCCTCCCACTTGCCGGCTTGATACGCGTCCGCCGCCCGGCGCAACGCCGCCTCGGCGTTCTGTAAAGCCAGCCGCGACCGCTTTTCCAGATTCGGCTCCGCCAGCGCGCGCGACAACTCTGCGGCCCGGGCGTCGGGCTGCCCCAGGCACGCCACCAGAAACGCCGCCAGCAGATGCTTGTTCACCGCCGATTCTGTTCCTTTCTGAGGATACGAACCCGCTGTCGCGCGACGAACTCGGTCTCGGGGTTGGCCCCGCGGCTGAGCTCCAGAAACTTCTCGTAGTTTTCGATCGCGGGCCCGGCCTGACGCATCTTGTCGTAAATCATCCCGCGAAAGTAGTAGTGCGCCGGTGCTTCGGCTCCCAGAGACTTCAGCCGGTCCAGAGCCGCCAGCGCCTGCGGGTAGTCCTCCAGAAGAATAAGCATTCCGGCCAATTCCTTCCAGACCTCCACGGAATCCGGTTGCGCTTGCGCGACGCGGTGGAATTCACGCGCTGCCCTTGCGTACTGCCTGGCGTCCCGCAGCAGGCGGCCGTACATCAGGCGCAGCCCGGCGTGGTCCGGCGCCTCCGCTACAGCCTGCTCCATCAGTGGCAGCGCTTTGTCCAGTTGCTTGGTCCGCACATACGCCGTGGCGAGCGCCAGACGATTGGCGGGCGTGGGGGCGTGCGCGACCGCCCACTCCAGATGCGGGATCGCCTCAGCAGGTTTGCCGGTTTCGATCAGCAGCTCACCAAGCCGCTCGCGGGCCCCGGAGTTATCCGGAAACTGCTCGTACAGCGCGACGGCCTGTTCTTTCTGTCCGCCGGCCTCGAGCAGCGCCGCCAGCTCGAGCAGCACATCCTTATAAGCCGGATCCAGCTCCGCTGCACGCTTGAAGTCGGCTGCGGCCTCCGTCAGGCGGTTGAGCCGCGCCCGCGCGCGGCCGAGTCCCGCCCGCGCTGCCGCCGACTTAGGATCCGCAGCCGCGGCGCGCCCGTAATATTCTTCAGCCAGGGCGTAGTCGCCGCGGGCAAAGTACGCCTCGGCAAGGTAGTAGCTCGGCCGGAACTCCTGCGGTTTCTCTCGCGCCGCAGCCTCAAGGTGCCCAACGGCCTCCTGAGGTCGCTTCTGCCGGAGCAGCAGGATGCCCAGATTGAGCTCCGCCTCGTACAGCCCCGGCTTTAGCTCGAGGACGGTCTTGTAACGGGCGATGGCCTCGGCGTCGCGCCCCAGCAGACTGAGCGCCAGGGCCAGGTGAAACTGCGCGGCGTAGTCCTGTGCGTTCGCCTCGACCGCTTTGGTGAGATACGCCACCGCTTCTTCGTAACGGTTTGCTTCGAGGGCTCGCAGTCCCTCAGCGGACGGATCCGGGGCCTGCGCCGCCAGCACGGCAATGAGGGCGAGCGCCCGCATACACTTCCAGTCTAGCCGCCGCGAGAACCGGACTACCGGGCGCGGAAGACGGGTTGCACCCAGGCGGTATCGCCGCTCGAGGCCACCACGCGCGCCCTCACATAGGACTCGCCGCCGCGGAAGCGGTAAACCGGCGTGCTGTCGTAAGACTTAGCCAGCACTTCGCCTCCCGCGCCGATGAAATACGTGGTGTAGCGCAGCGCCGGATCGGTTTTGATCTGAAGGCGCAGCTCCTCTTCGGTCGCTTCGATCGCGCTCAGTTCGACACCGGTCGAGGCATAAAAATTCCCGGTGGCAAGCGCCTGAAGGATATCTTCGGGCGTCAGAGCCGCCGCCCGGACCATGACCCAGCCGCGGCCGGGATTGGAGTACTCGCGGCCCCAGCTCTTGAAATGATGCGCGTCGTCCACGGCGATGCCATACATCTGCCGGCCAGCCGTCAGCACCGCGTCCCACATCTCTTCCAGAGACTCGAAGCCGCCCCCGCCGATGTTATTGACCTTCGGGTGGCCGTTGTAAACTTCAAACAGGTTGAGATCGCGAATCTGCAAGAGATCCCTGGAACTCAGAGCCCAGCCGAAGTTGGGGTGGTTGAGTGCCGGCAGGCCCCGGGCTTGCCGGATGGCATCCACGTTGCGCTGCACTGTTTCGACCAGAGTGGCGCCGTGAGCCGGCTCGATCAAGCCCAGCGGGTTGTAGGCGTTCAGGTGCACCGGCTTGTCCTCGAAGCGGTCGGTGACCTCCTCGCCGGCAATGAGCAGGAACTTTTCCTTGGCGCCGTGCACGGCGTTCAAACCCGCTACCTCCGTCAAATAGTTGTGGTCGGAAAGCACCAGAAAATGGTACCGGTTGGCGCGGTACCAGGCGGCCACCTCGCTGGGGGTTGAGTCTCCGTCGCTGTTCAGCGTGTGGGTGTGCAGGTTGCCCTTGTACCACCTCATCGGCGGAGTCTGCCTGGCCCGTCCTGGAGACAGCGCGAACAGGGCCCACAAGACTGCGGCCGCGAGGGCGGCGCGAATTGCCAACGTCGGTTTCATCGGGAGAGCACCTCTTCGTAGTAGCGTTCGTACAAAGGAATGATCTGGGCGCTCGAGTAGTGTTCCGTCGCCTTCCGCCGCGCCGCCTTCGACATGCGTTCGTACAGCGCCGGATCAGTCAGCAGCTCCACCACCCGGGCGGCTTGTGCGGCAATGTCTCCCGGCGCCTCCAGAAAACCGTCCTCCCCGTGGGCGATCAACTCCGGAACGCCTCCCACACGCGTCGCCACCGGAGGCACCCCGCAAGCCATGGCCTCGAGGGCGGCCAGCCCGAAGGCCTCCAGTTCGCTCGGCAACAGCAGCACATCCGCCTGCGGGATGAGTCGTTCCACGTGGCTTTGCTTGCCCAGAAACGTGACGTGCCGTTCCAGGCCCAGCTCGCGCGCCAGACGCTCGGCCGGACCCCGTTCCGGCCCATCCCCCACCATGAGCAGGTGTGCTCCCACCCGCCGCCGCACCTCCGAAAGGATGCGGACGCAGTCGAGCACGCGCTTGACGGGACGGAAGTTTGAAATGTGAATCAGAATTCCCTCTCCCGGTGCGCCCCACCGCCGTTCGTGCCTGGGCTGCGGCCGGTAGAGGTCGCAGTCCACGAAATTCCGGATCACGCGGATCTCGCTGTCAATGCCGAAGACCTCTACGGTGCGCGCCCGCAGATACTCGCTGATCGCCGTGACGCCGTCGGACTGCTCGATCGAGAATTTCGTGATGGGAAAATAGGACCGGTCCGCGCCGACCAGCGTGATGTCCGTCCCGTGCAAGGTGGTGATGAACGGCAGCCTCCTGCGGCGCGCGAGCATGTCGCGAGCCAGCATGGCGGCAATGGAGTGCGGAATCGCATAATGCACGTGCAGGATGTCCAGCTCGTACTGCTCGGCGACTTCAGCCATCCGCGAGGCCAGCGCCAGACAATAGGGCGGGAACTGAAACAACGGATAGCTGGAAACTTCGACTTCGTGATAGTGAACCCGCGGCGTGTCGGGACCCAGCCGGATGGGGTTGGCATAGGAGATGAAATGCACCTCGTGGCCGCGGCCGGCCAGCGCCAGGCCCAGTTCCGTCGCCACAATCCCGCTGCCGCCGTAGGTCGGATAGCAGGTAATTCCGATTCTCACTTGGACAGCGTAGCACCGAGCGGCTCCAGTTCCGCCTCACCGATCTGGCCGTTGAGCCGTTCATCGGGCCGCGGCCGGTCGCCGCCACCGAACCAGACTCGCAGGCGACCGCCCTCCTGAAGTACCGTCGGATCGCAAACCACGGCCGCATTCCACGGCCTGGATCCCTCTGCCAGCGGGCCGCTGGAGGCGCGCACCCACCGAACTCCGTCCCGCGAGCGCGCCAGGCCGATGCGGCGGTGTTCGGCGCGATCCCGACCCGTGTACAGCATCCAGTAGCTTCCATGCGAGGCCCAGACGGCGGGCTCGCCCAAGCCGTTTTCGTCAAAAGTTCCCGGCTCGCCCAACTCCAGGATGGGATTGGCACGCAGTTTGCGCCAGTGAACACCGTCGGCCGAGCGGGCCACGCCCAACCGTTGCCGCCGCGCGCGGTCCTGGCCCAGAAAGTACATGTACAACACTCCCCCGGTGCGGATCACGTACGGATCCGCCACGCCGCGCTCATCCCAGCTCCCGCGCGGGCCGTGCCGCAGCACCGGCTCCGGATACTTGCGCCACCGCCGCCCGTCCGCCGAGCGCGCCAGGCCGATCTGGGGCGGGTCTCCGGCCTGATACCAATAGTAGAACTCGCCTCCCAGTCGCAGAGCGGATCCGTTGGCTGCAATATAGCCGCCCTCCCAGGTGCGCGCGTCCGGCTCCAGGACCGGTCCCTGCTTTTCCCACACCCGCCCATCGAGGGAAACGGCCACGCCGGTGCGCCATGTCCGGCCATCGAAACCGGAGTAAAAGTTGTAGTAACGGCCGCCGAAGCGAAGCACGGACGGATTGAGGGCATCCACCGAGTCCCACTCGCCGGGCGCGCCGCGAGGCATCACCGGCGTGGGATACTCGACCCACCGAAAGCCGCTCGCCGTCTCCGGGCCGCCCGGTGCGGGCAGCACGAAATCCTCGTAGCCGCCGCAGCCCGAGAGCACCACCGCGAGCACCGCGGCGGCGACGCGAAAAATCCTCATGCGGGCACACGGAGCTGCAGGCGCGTCCCGCGGCCCGGCCGGGAGTCGACCGTCAGGCTCCCTCCCAAGGCCCGCACCCGCCGCATGATGCTCTTGGGCCCCCGCCCCAACGCTTCCAGTTCCTCCAGTTCGAACGCCCCGCTGAAGTCCAGGCCCGTTCCGTTGTCCTCGACCGACAGTTCCAGCCAGTTCCGGCTTTGCACCAGGGCCACAGCGGCGCGTGTGGCCTGCGAGTGCTTCTGCACGTTGTGCAGCGCCTCGCGGAGGATCTGTACCAGCTCACGCGATCGTTCCGGCGACATGCCATCGGCCTTTCCGCCGTGGCTGAAGGACACCGCAATCGGGCTGTTCTTTTGAAAATCCTGAACAGTCTGCTCCAGGGCCGCGACCAGCCCCGTCCGCTCGACCTCCAGAGGACGGATTCCTCGCAGGAAGGCGCGCAAGTCGTGCACCTGGCCCTGCGCCAGCCGGTGCACTTCCGCCAGCTCCCGAGCGGCCGCCGCGGGGTCGCGCTCGAGAAGTTTCTTGGCGACTTCCAGGCGAAGCACCAGACCGATGAACTCCTGCAGCGGCCCGTCGTGGAAATCCGCCGCGATGCGCTGACGTTCCGCGAGTCGCGCCTCTTCTGCCTCGCGGCCCAGCCGGGCTGCGTGTGCGTTGCAAGCCGCCAGCCGCTGCTCCAGTTGCCGCTTGCGCAGTCCCGCGACCACCCCCAGCACAGGCAACCCCAGATCCGCGGGCCAGCTTTCCCACGGCGCCTGCCAATGCCGCGCCATCAGGAACACGGCGCAGACGCTGCTGACCAAGCAGATCTCGCGCCACCGGTGCAGAGCCACTGCAGAGGTCATCAGATACACTACCAACACGGCGGCCACCCATCCGGTTCCGCTGGCCTGGTGCGCAAGCCCGAGAAACCACAACGTGTCGGCAAATAGGCAGGAGAAGATCGCCCGGCGCAGCCTCCGGCTCGACAGGATAAGCAACCCGTAAGCGACAAACGCGATCGCGAGCGCGCGGCCGGCCGGGGAGACAAAGTCGGCCAGCGCCGCAATGGCCAGCCCGCATGCCAGGCGGACCCAGGCCAGCACGGCGAGCCAAATTGCTGCGTGCGCCTCTCCGGGGAGCCGTTTCAAACCTTCGCCTTCGTTCATCCGCCGCCCGCCCCGACGCGCGCCGGACAGCTCCCTCCGGCACCCCGTCTATCGCCTGTACAGATAGAGGGTGTGGCTCCGCCCCTCGCCGTCGTCTTCGATGTGCTCCACCTTTTCCGGAGTCCACCCCGGGATTTCGAAATCATGCGCCACCACGCGCGCCCCTTTCTTCAGCTGTTTCTCCAGCATCGGGCGGATCTTTTCGTTGGAAGAGGGGAGCAGATACACCGTGACCAGATCCGCCGAGCTGATGTCTTGCTTGAGGATGTCGCCGTGGATGATGCGGGCGGTCTTCTGCAAGCGCAGACTCTGGATCTTTTCCGTGCTCTGGCGCACCAGTTCTGCATCGAGCTCGATGCCCGTCGCATCGGCGTGGAACCGCTGGGCGGCCATGATCACGATGCGCCCGTCACCGCTGCCCAGATCGAACATTTTTTCCCCTGCCTTGAGTTCGCCGAGCTGCAGCATCCGCTCGACGATGGTTTCCGGCGTCGGATAATAGGGAGCAAGCTTCTCCGGCTCTTCTTTCAGAGCCTGCCCCAGCAGAAGCGACGCGGCAACAATCCCTAACCCGATGTGGCTGAGTCTGCGCATAGATCAATCCCTGAAACCATAGCAGTGTACCGCAAAGGCGCCCGCTGCGGCTCAGGGCTCCAGGTAAATCCGCACCCGGTTGCTTTCCTTGCCGCCCACCTCGAGATACAGCTCCGCCGGCCCGTAGGCCGTAATCGCAGGTAGCTGGATCTCGACCATGTAAAAACCCGTGTAGCCTGGCGCCAGAACGGCCCGGAGGACCTCCACGGGCTGGCGGTCGAGGAACGCTCGCACGGTCGCAGCCACCCGAGGCGGCGCGTCCGAGGGCGCGGCCACACCCGCTTCCCAGTCGGGCACCACCTTGCCCAACCCTGTGGCCAAGACTTGTACGCGCCCCCCCGACCGGGCCGGCGTGGATGCGTCAAGCAGTGTCCCGCTGGCGCCGTCGAGCAGCAGGGGAGTGCCCGACGGGTCCACGAAGATCGCAGGCGCCGCCGGCTCGAGCGGCACCGGAATCGTCAAACGGCGCGAAGGGCTCTCCAGGTCGAGCAACGTCGCCTCGCCCGATACGCCGAAGGGAATCTGGATGTGCGACTCCGTGTCGGTCGCATACAGAACCGGAACGTTCAGCACTCCGGCGCGAGCCCGAAGGAGCCGCGCTCCCAGAACGCTGAGTAACGCTCCGGGCGCCGCCGGCCGTTCGCGGTAATCTGCGACGCTGACCACACGGACGTCGCGGAATCGGTGCGGCGCGGGCGCATAATACACCCCGTAACCTTCGAGCACGATGTAGACCTGATTGCCCGAGGCGTCGAGGCGCACATCCAGAGCCCGGGCCGCAGGCAGATTCGCAGTCAGAGGCATCCAGCCGCTGGGAGGGAGGGCTCCAAGCACGCCGGCAAACGCCAGAAAGACGCCGGCGTCGGTGGCCGCGTAGACCGCACCGCTTTCCCGGTCAATAGCCAGCCCGCTCACTCTCCCGGCTGGAAGATCCCCGGTGATGTCCTGCCAGGAAATCCCTCCGTTCACGGTGAGCAATACGCGGGAACCACCCTGGTCGGCATCCAATCCCGCGGCAGCCACCTCGGAAACAGCGGACACCGCAATGGCGCGGACAGCCCCAGGCCCGGCCAGTCGCACCAGGCGCCAGCTACCGCCGCGGTCCAGCGACACCCAGATCCGGCCATCGCGGGCTCCTGCGTAATAGTGCTCGCGTCCCAAACCGATCGCGGAGATTTCCACGCCCAACTGCCGCTCGGCAGCTTCCAGCACCGCGCGCTCAGCGGCGAATTCCTCGGGCACCGGCGCCGGGTTCCAGACCTCCTTCTCTCCCGGAAACCACTCCGCCGCTCCCCCCGGCTCCAGCCACACCCGCGCGCCGCGCATGCCCTCCGGTGGCGCCAAGAGCCTCTTGGCCGGAAGATTGGGCAAGGACTGGTTCAGTCCCACCCATGACAGCCCTCCGTCCAAAGACATCCAAACTCCATAGTCGTTGACTGCGATGAGCTGATCCGGGTTTTCCGGCGATACCGCCAAATCCCGCACCTCCGCACCCAATATTGAGCGGCGGCGCAACCGGGTCAGGTTGGTCCAGTGCCGCCCGCCGTCATCGGATCGGTAAACGTCTGCTCCGGCGGCATACAACCGCGTGGGGTCGCGGGGGGAAAACTTGATGGGCGAGGCGTCCGGGGGTGGTTCCTCGAACCGGTCAAGCGGTGCCCACTTACCAAAGTTGGCGGTCGAGAAATACCTCCCGGAGGCGGTACGAATGACGACGGTCCCGTTTTCGGTAAACCAGACCCTTTCGACAGGTCCTCCGGCGGGGGAGCCCAGACCCGCCTCAACCGCCAGGCCCCCGATCCGCTGCCAGTCCGGACGGATCACAGTCTCGGGCGGCCCTTGTTGAGACCAGGCAACGCAAACTGTCAAGGCCCCAAGCCACGGAGCCAAGGCCCTCACCCGACCAAGCGGGGGCAGGGCTGGGGCATTTCGACACATCTGTTGAGACCATTGTACCCTCTCTCTATCGCCGCTCGCTGAGAATTTCTTGAATTCGCGGGACTTTTATCGTAGAGTAACTAAGGTCTCCCACATGCAAGGACGATTGGGCGTTAGAACAGGGCCCCGCCGCCGGAGCAACCGACTCGGGCGGCAGGAAGGGTGAGATGTCGCAAGGCAGACGGCGCACGCCGTACACGGCGCTGCTGGCGGCAGCGACGGTGATGGTGTGTTCCGCCCAGGTCAGCAAGTGGCTCACCTCTTCCCCTGGAGCCGCAAAGGTGGTGGCCCTGACCGGTCAAGTCTCGGTCCTCCGAGACGGCTACCCCTGGGCACTCAACGTCGGCGACCACGTCCAACTCCAGCAAACCATTCTGACCGGGCCGGATGGTTTTGCTGTTCTGGAGGTCTCCGACGGCAGCACGTTCGAGGTCTACCCGAACTCTCACGTCGTTTTCCGGAAAACGCCTGGCAACTGGAGGGATCTGCTTGACGTACTGCTCGGCCGGGTCAAGGTGCAGATCCAGAAGTGGGGCGGCCAGCCGAACTTCAACCGCATCCGCACGCCCACCGCCGTAATTTCCGTGCGCGGCACCGTCTTCCACGTCGAAGTCGAAGACACCGACGAGACCACGCTGATCGTAGTGGATGAGGGAGAGGTGGAAGTGCAACACGCCCGCCATCCGGGTAAGCCGAGAGTGTTGCAGGCGGGCGAATGGCTGCGTGTGTTCCGCGATCAACCGCTGGCGCGCTCCCGCATCGACAAGAACTCGGTGTTGAATGCGGCCTTTCGCGCCCTGAGCGACGCCCTGTACACCCTCGTTCACCGTAGCGGCCGAGTCCCGGGCGCCACCGTCCCGGGCGGGGGCGCTCCGCCGGGGGTACCCCTGCCTGGTGATCCAGCCCCTGTGCCTCCTCCGCCCCCGCCGCTTCCTGGCGATGGCGGTGGCACGGCGCCTCCTCCACCGCCTCCCGGAGGCTAGTCGGCGCTCCCTGCCCTCGTGCGACACTGGAAGCGTGACTTCGCTCTCCAAAAGAGTCGCGACTTGGATCGGCGCCCTGGCCCTTATGGCGGGGCCGCCTTTGGCGCGGGCACAGTCCCCCTCGCTTCCGCCTGAATGGGAGGTTCGCGATAACCTTCAAGCTCTCCGGGAGGGACTTGCGCGGCTCAGACCCCTTCTTTCCGGCGTCAAGCCCGAAGATTGGGTCGCGAAAGGCGCCCCCGCCGCCTACCAGGCTCAGCTCCGCTCGCTGGCGGAAGAACTCGGGTTTCTGACAGACTCGCTCGAGCGGCTGGCTGCCGAGCCCGAGCGGCTCACCCTCGCCCTCGAGGTCTACCTGCGTTCCATGGCGGTCGAGGCCATGCTCGAGTCTCTCAGCGAGGGAGTGCGCAAGTACCAGAACCCCGCCCTGGCCGATCTGCTGAAGGGAGCTTACTCAGAGACCGCTCCACGGCGCGAAAAGCTGCGCAGCTATCTGGTTCAGCTCGCCTCGGCCAAGGAAGCGGAGCTCAAGATCATGCACGAGGAGGCGCAGCGATGCCGGACGATGCTGCTCCGCACGCCCCCGCGGAAGTAAAGTCCCAGACAGCGCCGGCGGCGCCGGCAAGCCACTCATTCGCATGCAGCATCTGCGGTGAGGCTGCGACGCAAATCTGCGCATGGTGTACCAAGGACGCCTGTGACAACCACCTGTGCGAAAAATGCCGGCGCTGCAGCGACTGCTGCCGCTGTGAGGAGCCGCTGGCGGCCTCGGATCATCACGCGTAAGCCAGGCGAATCTGCCGGCGCAGAAATTCGAAATCCCGGGCAATGGCCGCTCGCTCATCCGGCGGGTCGTATTCTACGTGAAGCGAGATCGGTCCGGAGTAACGAGCCGCCGCAAGCATGCCGAAGAATCGCGGCCAGTCCACCATCCCTTCGCCGAGCGGGCACATTCGCATCCGCCAGCGACCGTCCCGTTTTTCCCAGTAAAAATCCTTGACCGCGACCATCTTCAGACGCGGCAAGGCCAGGCGTAAGGCGATCAGCCAGCCGGCCGCGCCTCCTTCGGCCACCGCATGGCACGGGTCGAAGTAGTAACCCGCCCAGCGGGGATCGCAGCCGGCCAGAATCTCCCGGATCTCCCACAGGGTATGGCCGACGTAGTGGCCCGAGTGGTTGTGGAAGCCCATGACAACGCCGTACTCCCGGCCAAGCGCCGCCAGTTCTTCCGCCGCCCGCCGTACTTCGGCGAGTCGGGTTTCGATGCTGTCTTCCTCGCGATACGTCCAGTAGCCGGGTTTGAAATAGGGAATCTTCAACCTCCCGGCGGCGGCCAGGATCGGACGGGCAGCAGGATCCGCAGCCGAGGTCAGCGCAGTGGTGATCATCGGCACCTCCACCCCTTCGGCGCGGATGGCGGTGACGGCCCGAGGCAAATCCTCCGCAGCCCGCTCGGGCAGGACGTGCCCCTTCGGACGCACCGTCAGGTCCACGCCGTCAAAGCCGATCTCCCGGACCACCCGGCCCAGGTCCTTCCACCCAAGCTCCGGCAGGTGCTTGGAGAACAGGCAGAGACTCGGACGGGACGTGGCGACAGCCGTGGCGGCCGCCAGAGCACCGCCGGCCAAGAGGCACTCTCGCCGGGTCATCTCCATGGCGCACCTTCAGGAAAGCTTGTACGGCGGCCGGTATCGGTAGTGCAGGTAACGGTTGGCCGCTTCATTGTTCGTGAACCTTTCGGCCCGGTAATCCCATTCCAGATAGCTCTTGGTCTTGTGGGCGATGTTGCCGATGATGGTCGCCGCCGTGGAAAGGTGCCCTGTGAGGGTGTCGCAATTGCACCGGCTGCGGGTCTTGATGCAGTCCAGGAAGTTGCGGGCGTGGAAGGCGGTGTCCTGACTGCCCTTCATGCTGCGTGGTTCGATGACCGGCTTCCGGGATGGGTTGTAGGCTCGCTCGCTTTGCCGGTCGAGCGGGGTGCGGGCAAAGCGTGTCATCTCGGTGATCCTCTCGGGGACGACCTCCCAGCGGTTCGAGTGGATGTACATCGTGCCCTTGGTGCCGCGCAACTCGATCTCAGCGTCTTGGATGTTGCCGGGCGCGGCGTTGGCGTTGTACTGCGCAAAGATCACCAGCGTGGAACCGTCGAACTCCCACAGCACTTCGAGCGTGTCCGGGATTTCCCGGTTGTCGCGCACAGCATACTTGCCGCCCATAGCGGTGACGGCCCGCGGCGCATCCTTGCCGAGGCACCAGCGGATCATGTCCAGGTAGTGCACGCCGAAGTTGGTCAGCTGCCCGCCCGAGTAGTGATAAAACCACCGGAAATTGTAGTAAGTGCGGTTGCGGTTGTAGGGCACTTTGGGCGCCGGTCCGAGCCACATCTCCCATTCTTCTTCACTCGGCGGGGGCTCGTCCGGGGGATTGCCGATCCCGTTCGGCCATTCGTTGAGGATGTGGTAGCTGCGGGCCACCGTCACGTGCCCGATGCCGCCGGAGCGGACAAACTCGGCGGCTTCCTTGAGAAACGGGGAAGAGCGGCGGTGGATGCCCACCTGGACCACCCGTTTGGTCCGCTCCGCCGTCTCCACCATCCGGCGGCCTTCCACAACGGTGAGCGAAAGAGGTTTCTCCACGTAGACGTCCTTGCCTGCATGACAGGCGTCAATGAACATCAGAGCGTGCCAGTGGTCGGGCGTAGCGATCACCACCGCATCCACGTCCCGGTCCTCCAGCAGCTTCCGATAATCCTTGTATTTTCTCGGATTGGCCCGCGATTTCCTTGCGGCAAAATCCATATAGTCGTCCCGCAGGTCGCACAGCGCCACGGTGATCTGGTCGCCGTGTTCGAGGAAGGCATCGTGGACTTGGTCCCCCCGGTTGCCGAGGCCGATGTAACCGATGCCCACGCGCTCGTTGGCCCCGAGGATCCGGGCGTAGCTCGCCGCCGTGGCGGCCGCCGCGGTTCGGGCGAACGTTCTGCGATTGAAAACGGGAGTATTCGGTTCCGGCATGATCATCCTCCGCACACTGACATTGTGAGGCGTTGCTCAGAATAGCATGCGCAAAGAAAGCTGCCAGTTGCGGGCGTCTCCCTGAGTGGCGGTGATGCGGCCGAAGGCGGTGCTGGTCGGTGAGGTGTTGGGGTCGTTAAGGTTGGTCTGATTGAGGGCGTTATACACGTCGGCGCGGAAGCGCATTTTGACTCGCTCTCCCCTGAGCGGAAAATCCTTGGCAATCGAACAATCCCAGCCTCGCTGGTCGTCGCCGCGTATGCCGCTGAAGCGCAGCGGAAAAGCTCGCAGGTTGAAAGAGAGTTGCTCGGCGGAACTGCGATTGAACCCGGCTTCCGTGTTAAACCAGCGGTCCACGTCTCTCTGGCTCTTGGGCAGCGGGATCTTCTTGATATCGCCGACGAAGATCGCATTGCCGAAGCCGAGCGGGGCGCCGCTCTGCCGCGTCACGATGGCGGTGAGCTGCCAGCCTCCCAGAACGAAATTCACGGGACCACTCCAGTTGCCTCCGAAGCGCCGTCCCCGCCCGAGAGGGATCTCCCAAATTCCGCTGGCGGTAAGCCGGTGCGGGCGATCGAGCGAGGCAATCGTTTCGTAGGGCATCGGGTCAGAAGCATTCAGAAACTCGGTAGCCTCCATCAGCTTGGAAAACGTATAGGCGAGTTGCACAGTGTAGCCGCGCGACAGCCGCTTTTCTGCCCGCATCTGGAGGGAATGGTACCAGGAGTAGCCCGCTGGATCTCCGGTCGTAATGCTGCCGAAATGAGGATACGGCCTGAGCAGATTCGCACGAGAAATGTTCCGGCCGTAGACCGGATCGAGGCCGAAAAACGGGCTCGGAAACGTGCGGCTCAAGAAATCAATTGTTGGTTGATCCCGAACCGGACTCCTGCTCAAGTAGCGGCCCGGAGTCGCGTTCAACTCGCGAGTCACCTCCAGCCTCGTGCCGCGATTGGCCACATAAGACACCTCGATCAGGAACTCCCCCGGCAGGATGCGCTGGACGCCCAGCGACCAGCGCTGTGCGTAAGCGTGCCGGCGGTTGGGGTTATGAAACTGGATGCTTTGGCCCAGATTCGTGGTAAGGCCGCCCGCAGGGCCTCGGGGCTGGAGCAACCCGCTGGGAAACGGATTCGCCGTCCTTGCCACGTAGGTGAGTCCGTTGTCCAGGGAAGCCTGAATGGGCGTGCTCTGCGAGAAGCCGGTCTGAATTGCCACGGTTTTGAGGATGCCCAGCGTGTCATAGAACATGCCGTAGCCGCCGCGAATCACCGTCTTGGGGTTCAACTGATAGGCCAACCCGAACCGAGGCATCACATTGTGCTTGTCCGTTATAAAAGGACTCCGGCCAGTCCTTCCCTGAGCTACCCACGTCAAGCCGCCGAGCACCCGGAAATCCGACGGCGAGATCTCCGGAATCGGACTGGCTGCGTAGTTGGCCCTGGCCTGCGGCTCGATGGGGTTCGGGGACGTGAAGTCAAAGCCTGCCACGAGCCTGTTGAAGCGCTCGGTTACCGGGTCTTCGAACTCCCACCGCAGTCCGATGTTCAACGTCAGCGCGCGTGTCAGGCGGATGTCGTCGTGCCAGTAAGCTCCCAGATAGCGGTTCTGCAAAGCCGAGCTTGCCGCAATCTCCATGGAGCCGCTCGGGATGCCAAGCAGCAGCGAGGCCAGATCCTGTCCGATCGGGGCTGCGGGGGAGTTGTCCAGCGGTCCCCGGGTATACGTCGTCGTAAACGAAAAGTCCGGCGCGACTCCCACGGGCCGCCGGTTGTTGAAGCTCCGTTCCACGCGCAGCTCCGCCCCGAACTTCAGGGCGTGCCGGCCCCGCATCTTGGTCAGATGGCCGCCCAGCGTATGGATCAGGCTCGAATTGTACCCGTCCCCGGGAGATTCCCAGTCCGAGATAGTCGAGAAGGCGCCCACCTGAATGCGCGGAATGGGAGCCTGCCTGGGATCGAGTAATCGAATCAAGTTCTCTGAGAATCCCAGACGTGAAAGATCATAGCCCCGCGTCCGCCGGTACTGCCACCACTTGGTGCTGGTCAGACCGTAGCGGACGTTGAGCACCAGTGTGGGGTTGAGGATCACTACGTCATCCACTGCCACGCCGCGATTGGGCCGGTTCAGATGAATTCCGTTGATATGCGTGCCGAAGCTGTCGTTCTTGTCCTCAAACCAGAAGTCGTAATGGAGTCGGAGAAACGCGCGGTGGTTTTCGTTGAAAGCGTGGTCCAGCCGCAGCAGGTGCTGGTAAATCTTTTCGAGGGCCTTGTTGGAAAGGAAAAAGTTGTTGCGCCCGTCGGAGGTGCCCGGCTGGTTGGGCAGCGGGTACAGAGCCACGAGCTTCAGTCCGGTGGGATCCAGGAGGTTCTTGGGGATCACGTTTCCGGGAAACGGCTGGCGCCGGAAACGACCTCCCGGAGCCGGCTGTGTGGAGAACGGGTCGTAGATTTGGTACGTCGAACCCAGCCGGAGCAGCGCCGAGAAATCGCCCTCGCGCTGGGCTGCCGTAGGCACGGTCTGTGTCCAGCGCGTGGGCACACCGAACCGGTTATCGTCACCCACATAAAACCAGAACGTCCGGTGGCGGCCGTTGTACATTCCCGGCAGGATCAAGGGCCCGCCGATAGAGCCGCCGTAGCGGTGATCCTGATAGACACCCGGCTTGGTGCCAGCCTTGTTGTTGAAAAAGTTCGGGGCATCCAGCGAGCTGTGACGGAGGACATAATGCAGTTCCCCGTGCCAGTCATTGGTGCCGCTTGCGGTACTGACGTTGATGACGGCCCCCATGGTTCGCCCCACGCTGGCATCGTAAGACGTCGTCTGCATCTTGAACTCGCGAACAGCATGGATGGGCGGGCTGAATGCAATACGGCCATAGCCCCGCCCCCGGTCGGCGGACATGTTGCTGATGCCGTCAATCTGAAACTCGTTGTTATACTGGCCGGCTCCGTCCACGGCGATCTGGGAGGTGGCCTCTGGGGCGAAGGCCTTCCGCAGGCGGAGGTTTGTGGTGTTCACGACTCCGGGCGCCAGCAACGTGAGTTCCATCGGATTGGCCCCGCGCTGCGGAAGTTCCAAGATGCGGCGGCGGTCCATGACTTGGCCGAGGGACGAACCGGCCGTGTCGAGCAGCGGAGTCGTGGCGGTGACTTCGACGGTTTCGGTCACCTGCCCCAATTCCAGCCGGATCGGGAGATCCACGCTTTCTCCGACCCGCACCTCGACGTTGTCCTGAACGAAGCGTTTGAAACCCGGAAGCTCGGCAGTGACGCGATAGCGTCCAGGCGGCAGGAAGGGGATCTGAAACACGCCGGCGGCGCTGGCCGTGGCCGAAGCACTCATACCGGTCTCCGAGTGTGTGGCGCGCACGGTTACTCCAGGAACGACGGCGTCGGTCGCATCGCGTACGGTACCCACGATGGCGCCCCGCGGGTCTTGCGCCCGGAGCAGAGGCGCGACGATGAGGCAGGAAAGAATCAGACAAAGCACAAGGCGTGCGGGCATGCCGGCAACCTCCCGAATGGATTCTCGGGCGACTCTACACCCGGAGAACCCAGCGCGTCAAGCGGCTCGCGAGTGCCGGCCTGCACCACGGGTGGCTGCCGGGCTTGGCCTGTGGCGGTTGACCCCTGCTACCGGCGCGCTACTTGAGCGGCCGCACCTCCCTACGGCTTGTGACCCAGGGCCGATACCTGAACCACCAGCCCGTCCGGATCAGGAAAATACACGCGATCCGTGCCCGCCGGGCGGCGAGGCTTCAGACCCTGGCGCTGTAACTCCTCGAAGACGGCCTCGGCACGAAAGTTCTCAATGGCGATGCAGTAATGGTCAAGGCCCGCCTTGTCGCCGCGGAACAGCGCCAGAAACCCTTCCCGGCCCACACCGAGAAAACAGCTGGAGCCGGACTGGCTCAGCACGGGCATCCCGAAGTGCGTCTGGTAAAAATCCCGCGAGCGCGCCAGGTCGGTCACACGCAGGGCCACATGATTCCACCCTGCGGCGCGAAACGTGGAACCGGCCGCCGGCGCGACCTGGCGGGCGCCAACAAGCGCTGCCAGTCCCGCAACTAGCTCGCGGCGACTTACTGCTCCGCGGTCGTAAGCATCGAGCATCCCCTCGATCAGATCCCTCATCGTTCGCTCCCCTCCGTACGCCCGGCCCGACCCCAAACTCCTGCTGGCGCTGCTCGCGTGCCGGGCCGCCGTGGAGTATTCTACTTCGGGATGTGGTGGCGAATGGTGCCTCTATTTTCGGTTCTGGCGGTCTCGGCCTCCGCGCGCATCGCCGTTCACGGCCATCGAGGGGCGCGGGCGGTGCTGCCGGAAAACACGCTGCCCGCTTTCGAACACGCCATCGAAGCCGGCGCCGACTTCCTCGAGCTCGACGTGGTCGTGACGCGCGACAACGTTCCCGTGGTCGTGCACGACCCCGTGCTCAACCCCGCCATCTGCCAGGGTCCGGAAGGCAGCCGTGTCGTGCGCGAGATGACGCTGGACCAGGTGCGCCAGTTCGACTGCGGCGCACAGAAAAACCCGGCGTTCCCGAAACAACGCCCGCTTCCGGGAACGCGAATCCCGACGCTGGACGAGGTCCTGGCCCTGGCGCCCCGCGGCGCATTCGGCTTCAACATCGAGATGAAAAGCTTCCCGGACAAGCCGCAGTACGCGCCGCCGCCGGAGGAGTTCGCCCGCCTGGTGCTCGCCGCCGTCCGCCGCCACGGGCTCGAGCAACGGGTCATCGTGCAGTCCTTCGACTTCCGGACGCTACAGGCGATGAAGCGGCTCGCACCCCACATCCGCCTGGCGGCGCTGTGGTCTGCGGGAGCGAGGGATTTCGTCTCCGTCGCCCGCGAAGCCGCGGCGGAGATCGTGGCGCCGCAGTACCGTCTGGTGAGCCCGGAGCAGGTCCAGGCCGCTCATCGCGCCGGGCTCCAGGTCGTGCCGTGGACGGTCAACGACGCCGAGGAGTGGGATCGGCTGATTGCCGCCGGCGTGGATGGCATCATCACCGACGATCCCGCCGCGCTGGTGGCCCATCTGAAGCGGCGCGGTCTTCGGTAGCGGCCCCGGTTAGAAGGGCAGCGGGGGCGCCTGCGAAAAAGGTGCCATACCAGGCTGACAGAATTTTGCGATGGTGGGGGCGATTTGGCCGAGCGTGACCTCGGCCGCGTCGTTCCGCTCGCCCCGCGCCGCCACGTCGGGGCCGAGCGCCGCAATCCACACCGCTTCGGAACCGCGAATCTTCCGGCCGTGCTGGCGCCACTCCGAAGGACCGGAACCGCGCCCGTGATCCGTCGTCACCAGCAACAGCGTCTGATCCCGGTACTCGGGGAGACTCTGCAACGTCTCCCACAGATCGGCCAGGAAGCGGTCGAACTGGTGCGCGGCGCGCAGCGTCAGATCATAGCGGCCCGCGTGAGCCCATTCGTCGGTCTCCCCATACCCGGCAAAAAGCAGGCGCGGGCGGTGCTGCCGTAAGTACTCCTTGAGCGCAGCGTGCATCAGCGAATCTAACGAATTGTCCTCCCAGATCCGCGTCGTGGTGCGGTATAACTCGCGCAAGAGCAACAGGCGCGGTCCGGAGCCTTCCAGGGGCGGATCCCAGCCGGCGTATAACGGAATCCGGCTGCGCTCCCGGGCAAAGATGTCGTTGAACACACCCCAGGTGGCGAAGGCGGCCACTCGCCCCCGGAATCCTTCGTCCCGGCCGAGTATTTCAAAGATCGTCTCATTCGGGTTCGGCCCGAAATCATTACGGTCAATCCGCGGATCCGGCCGCCCGCTGAGCATCTCGTTGTAGCCCGGGTAAGAGAAGTTCAGCCCGTTGGCGACGCGCGCAATGCTGCGGCGGTCGCGGTTCCCGAAAAGCTGGCCCTGGCGCGCCACCACCGACCAAAGAAACGGCAGCAGCGCCTGACGCGCCGCCTCCGGCTCCGGCCGGTAAAATTCCTTGCGGAGCTTGTCCGCATCCCGCACGCCCCCTCGCTTGGAATCGAGCAGCGACGGATCGGCCCCTCGGAAGACCTCCTGCCACCGCAGGCCGTCGGAGACTACCAGGACTACGTTGCGGGTTTTGGTTTGCCCATCCAGCTCGAATCCCGCCGCAGCCAGGATCAACCCAGCGACGATACAGCGAACCCGTACGCTCATGAACACGTCGTCCTCTCAGAAGAATCTCACGCTGTAAGTGAAACGCACTCCCCGCCCGATCTCGGGGGCGAAGTCCTTGATCAGCGACAGGTGGTTGCGATAGAGCCGGTTGGCGGCATTGAAGACGGTCACCGAGAACAAGTGCAGCGAGTGCGACCCGGCTCGCGTGTAGGAGGCGCTCAGGTTCCAAAGCGCGTAGCCCGGCGTGCGCGTCTCCGTGATAAACGTCTGATGCTGGGCGTTGGCCAGCACGAGTTCCGGCTCGATACCGAAACTGCCAAAGTGCGCATCCAGGCCGATCTTTCCGCGCACCGGAGGAATGCGGGGCAAAGGCGTCCTGCTTTCGCGCAGCTGCGCATCCACGGAATCCACACCCAGCTTGAGCCACACGTCCCCGCCGAGTCGGAGCTCGGTGCGGGCTTCAGCGCCCATGTAGCGGCTGCCCCCTTGCCGGTAACGCGCGGCGATCAGCCCCTCCTCGAACTCACCGGTCGGGGCCAGGAAAATAAAATCACTCATGCGGTAGTAAAACAGGCTCACGTCGCCGCGGAAACGTGACCCTGCGTGCCGCACGGCAACTTCGACGCCGTTGTTGCGTTCCGCCTTCAAATCCGCGTCTCCGATCTCGAAGGCGAGATTCGCCGGGTGGGGCCCGAAGTTATACAGTTCCTCGAGCGCCGGCGGGCGAAACGAATGGCTGTAGGAGGCCACGATCGCCCCGTTCCGCCATAGCGGCGCCCGCACCGCCGCCGATGCCGACAGCCCCGTAAACCAGCGCGCCGAACGCCCTTCCGGATCGTAGCGCGTGCTGTCCACCCGCGCGCCGAACTGGAGCTGGACCGGTTCCAGAGACACCTCCTCGACCACAAAGCCGGCGATACCGTCCTGCGTCACCGGCGGGGCCAGCTGCTCCTCTCCTCTGGTGCGGTAGGCACGCCGCAAGCCCGAAAACCCGAACCTGCCCGACAGCTTGCCCCAAGGTCGCTGTTCAAAGATGCCGCGGTAGAGAAACTGCCGGTTGGAAAACCGGGTCCCGATTTCAGCACCTGAAATCTCGTTATGCCTCCAGTCCGTGTATGCCGCGAAGAGCTTAAATTCAGGCAGGACCGCGGCCGGTTGCCGAATCGTGCCATTGAACCGGAGGCTGTGCTGGCGCCAGCCGATGTCCACAGGGCCCTCTTCCAAAAAGGGGACCTCGGGAACTCCGTAACGCCCGTCCCCGACGGCGTACTCAACATGGAAGAATCCCCGCTCGCGGTAGTAACCCAACCCGGCCGAAGCGTGTTCAGACCGGGTCTCCGAGTTCCGCAGGCGGCCTTCCGGAGTGCGATAATCACCCGTGCGCAGCCCGCTACCGCCCCCCGAAACAAGCCAGTCCCCGCGACCGAATTCAAACCCGGCCGATACCCCGCCGTGACCGTTGTTCGATCCGCCACTGCCGGTGACAAATCCCCGCAGACCCTCGTGAGGATGCTGGTGGATCAGGTGATGGCTGGAGATCACATTCACCACGCCCCCGATGGCGTTCGGACCGTACAGCAAAGTCGCAGGTCCTCGCAAGACTTCGACACGCTCGGCCGAGCTCAGGTCCACCGGCTCGCCGTGATCTCCCGACTGCGACGAGAGCGTCCCCGTCGGGAGGCTATCCTGCAAGATCAGCACGCGGTCGCCGTCGAAGCCCCGAATCACCGGCCTGCTGCTGCCCGGCCCGAAGCTGCGCTTGGCTACGCCGTTTTGATTATCCAGGGCCTCCCCCAGCGACGCCGCCACCCGCGGGGCCAGATCCAACTGCTCCAGAGTCGCGACGGAATGAAACGCCTCCAGCGTGGTCTGTTCCCTGCCGGAAGCCGTCACCGTGATCTCTTGATGCACCGGAGCCAGCCGCAGCCTGAAATCCACGACGGCTATTCCGCCCGGCGGAACCTCGACGGTACGGCGCTCGTCCGTAAGCGGGTGCATGTGGGCGACCACCTCATATCTGCCCGGCGGCACGTCTTTGAACTCGTACGTCCCGTCTCGACCCGTGCTCGCCGAACGCCCCAGTTGCACAATCAGCACGCTGGCATCGTGCAAAGGATCTCCCGTTCTTTCGATCCGCACCGTGCCGCGCAACGTCCCCGGAGACGGCGCCTGGGCCGCAGCGCTGGCGAGCGCCGTCATCAGACTCAGCACCACGCTCCCCGCCCATCCCCGCCGGACGCGAATAGTCAATTGCTTCGGAAGCGAAGTCTCCAGGCTTCCCCAAAATCCTGCCATAACCACCCTCCCTGTCGGTGGACTAACCGGTGCCGGGAGCTTCGGAAACAAGTCTGCAAGTCCTCCTTTCCGTACCCAGCACCCGGGCCTGTTTCCCCAGCCGCCGCGCGGCGGCCAACCCCTCAGGAAACGTGGCCCGGCAAGGGAGGCGCGCGGCAAGCATCGCACGCCCTGACAGGAACAGACACGTCCGGTGCAGCCACCTGGCGTGCAGCGGGACTCCAGGGCTCCAAGCGCAGTGGCGCCGCTGCCGGAGCAATCTCAGCGGGCTGGTCGGCTGCCGAACACAACGCGCAGTGACAGACCGGGCGCTCGAAGTCGCCAGGGTGAAGGCGGACGCTCACCAGCGTGAGGGCCAGGAGCGTGGTGAGGAGAATGACTATCCGGGCTCGCATGAGCGCTCGCCTCAACCGCGATGAGACACTTTCATTCTACACGCACCGTCACGAAGTCCGGCAATCGCGACGCCCGTGCGCCGGAGGGGAACCATTTGACCTCGACCAGGGAGTTCATACCCTCCGGCAGCGGGTGGAGGTCCGGGTCCAGTGCGTGGGCCAGAATTTCCAGACTGTCCACCAGCCGCGGCCCCGGGCGGCTGAAATATTGCGAGCCGTCGGTCACATACACCCGGCCCGCGCCCACAATGGCAAGCCGCCGCCATTCCGGAACTTCCTTGAGGCGCATTACATCTTGTAGCGTCCGTTCCACGCCGAAACCGCAGCAGGCGATAAACACAAGCTCCGGCTCCCCTGCGAGCACCTCGTCCCAACCAACCATTCGCGAAGGCTGGCCCGCCCGGCCCAGCACGTCCACGCCTCCCGCCCACTCCACCAGTTCCGGAGTCCAGTGTCCGGAACAAAACGGTGGCTCAAGCCACTCCAGAAAGGCGACACGCCGTCGCGAGCGCACCCGGCGAGTGCGGTCCCGAACCGCATCCACCCGCGACTCGAGACGGGCAATCAGCTCCCCGGCGCGGCTGTCCACCCCGGCTGCCTCCGCCACCAGGCGGATCGAAGCCAGCACGTCCGCAAAGCGCCGCGGCTCCAGGTTGATCACGCGCGGCCGACCCGGCAGTCGGCAGGCGGCGGCTTGAACCTCTTCCTCCGCCACCGCACAGACGCCGCACAATGCCTGCGTGAGGATCAGGTCCGGCTCCAGCCTCTCGAGGGTGGCCAGATCCAGCGTATACAGTGCATGGCCGGACTGGCGTTGTTCCCGCACCATCCGGTCAATCTCCCCGCTCGACACGTCCGCCGGGATGCGCGTCCGCGTCACCTTGGGCAGGTCCGACACGAACGGAGGGTAATCGCACTCGTGCGTCACGCCCACCAGCGCATCACCGAGACCCAGCGCACACACGATCTCCGTAGCGCTGGGCAGTAACGAAACGATCTTCATGCCCCTCCGGCTCCTGTTCCGAGTATACGATCCGGCTCGCTCACACGAGCTTCCGCAGTTCCTCCTCCAGGCGCGCGATGTCGTCTTCGTCGTTGTAAAAATGGGGGGACACGCGGAGGAAACCGTGGCGGGCGGAAACCAGCACGCGTTTGTCACGGAGAGCCCGCGCCAGTAACCCCGCCTCACGGCCCTCGAATTTCGCCGCCACCACGGGCGATTCGTAATGAGGCGCCTCATCGGCCGGCAGCCGCGCACCCAGCCTGCGGAGCACGTCACGCACTCGGCGCGCCAGTTCGAGCACCCGCTCCTCGATGGCTTGCGGACCGACCTCCAGCATCAACCCCACCGAGGCTTCCAGGGCGTACAGCAGCGGAAAACTCAGCATGCCGCCCTCGTACTTCTCCGCCCCCGTCTTGAACTCCGGAGGGCCGTGATGCAATGCATCCACGCGGCGCCACTCGCGGTGGCTCCGCCAGCCCACGATTGTCGGTTCCAGCCAAGCCCGCAGCCGGGGAGCCACGTACATAAACCCCGCTCCGTTCGGGCAGAGCAGCCATTTGTAGCCGTGCACGGCCAGCATGTCGGGCCGGATCTCTCGTACGTCGAACCGTAATGCACCCACGCTCTGCGTGCCGTCCACATAGAGCAGCGCACCGGAGGAGCGCGCCGCGGCCGCCAGCTCGTCGAGCGGAACCCGAAACCCGCTCGTGTAGTTCACCGTGCTGACCACCACGAGCCGTGCCGGAGCTTCGAGCGCCTTCAGCATCTCCGGCCATCCGGCTTCCACCACCTCCACGCCTCGCCGGGCCAGCACCGCCGCGCGGTAGAGGTTGTTGGGAAACTCGTCCCGCAAGGTCACAACGCGGTCTCCGGCCCGCCAGGGGATCTTCTCAACAAGCAGGGCCAGTGCCGTCGCTGCGTTGGGAACGAAGGCAATGTCGTCTGCGCCCGCACCGATCAGCCGCCCGATCATCGCGCGCAGGCGGTCTGCATCATCGAACCAGTCCAGAAAGTCTGAGCACGCCAGTTCGTCCCGGTGCGCGAAGTGCCGGACCACGGCTTCGACCGCGCGGCGCGGAAGCTGCCCGAAGGTGGCCGTGTCCAGAAACGTCCAGTGGGCCAGGGCTGGAAATTCCGCGCGCAGCGCCCGCCAGTCAGCGTCCATGGCTCATGGCGGCTTCCACACGCGCCGCCACGGCGGAGGCCGCCTCGCCGACCGGGACCTCCCAACTCTGCCGCGTGCGCCGTTCCTGCACCTCCACAACGCCCTCGGCGAGCTTTCTGCCGGCCGTGATCCGGTAGGGAATCCCAATCAGATCCGCGTCTTTGAACTTCACGCCCGCCCGCTCGTCGCGGTCGTCCAGCAACACGTCCAGGCTGAGCTCCAAACAACGGCGGTAGATCTCCTCGGCTGCCCGGCGATGGCCCTCGTCCGCGAGGTTCACCGGCGTCACGACAACACTGAAGGGCGCAATCGGGGCCGGAAGGGCCATACCGTCTTCGTCGTGGTAGAGCTCGACCGCCGCGCACAGGATGCGCTCGATCCCGATCCCGTAGGAGCCCATGATCGGGGTCACCTCTTTGCCCGAGGCGTCCAGCACGCGCAGCCCCATCGATTCGGAGTACTTGTAGCCCAGCTTGAAGATGTGGCCGACCTCGACGGTTTTCTTCCGCTCGAGGGGCGCCCCGCAGCGCAGGCAGGCGTCTCCGTCCTCCACCTGCCGCAGGTCGTGATACTCGGCCGTGAAGTCCTCTTCCGGCGTGACGTGCCGCAGGTGGTAGTCATCCTTGTTGGCGCCACAGATCATGTTGCGGCGCCCCTCGAGCGCCAGGTCCGCTACGATGCGGATGCCGCTGACGCCCACCGGACCGAGCGAGCCCGCGTCGGCGCCGAACCAGCCGCGGATCTCTCCGCCGTGAGCCGGGCGGACTTCGGCCCCGCCCACCGCTTCCGCAAATTTGGTCTCGCTCAAGGTATGATCGCCCCGCAGCAGGGCCAGCACGGGCTCTCCGTCCACGATCATCACCAGGCTCTTGATCTGGGAGGTGGGAGGCAGGCCCGTGAACTCTGAAACCTCGGCAATCGTCTTACGGCCGGGCGTGTGAAACTCTTCCGGCTCCAGGTCTCCCTCGGGGTCCGGAACGTCCGGTGGCTTCGGCGCCGACTGGGCTTTCTCCAGGTTGGCCGCGTACTGGCAGCCCGGGCAGAGGACCACCCAGTCTTCGCCCGCCTCGGCCGGCACCATGAATTCGTGCGACTGGCTCCCTCCCATCGCCCCTGAATGGGCCTCCACCACGATGTACTGAAGGCCGCAGCGGTCGAAGATCCGGCAGTACGCCCGGCGGTGCTTCTCATAGGAGACATCCAGGCCCGCCGGATCCAGGTCAAACGAGTAGGAATCCTTCATCAGAAACTGCCGCACCCGGAGCAGACCTGACTTGGGCCGCGGCTCGTCGCGAAACTTCGTCTGGATCTGATACCAGATCTGCGGAAGCTGTTTGTAGCTCCGCAGTTCCCCGCGTGCGATCGCCGTCATGACCTCCTCGTGCGTCATTCCCAGACACAGGGGGCGCCCGAAGCGGTCCTTGAGGCGGAACATGTTGTCGCCCATCAGCTCCCAGCGACCGGACTCCTGCCATAGCTCGGCCGGGTGCAGTGCCGGCAGCAGCATCTCCTGCGCGCCGATGGCGTCCATCTCCTCCCGCACGATGCGGATGATCTTCAGCAGCGAACGCTGCGCCAGGAACAGGTAGCTGTAAATGCCTGCCGCCACCTGGCGGATATAGCCGGCGCGCACGAGCAGGCGGTGGCTAGGCACCTCGGCGTCCGCCGGGGCCTCACGCAGCGTGGGAATGAACAGCTGGCTCCAGTGCATGCTAATCGCAGGCGGCCCGGCCTGCCGCCGGTTGAATTGCGCACGAGAATCGGGCGTTGCGGTTCGCGGTGCGGCAAAAACGCACGCGGGTGGCGGGCCGCGGAAACGAAGCACACATTGTAGCATGTTAGAATTGGCCTTCCGGGGAAATTCGGCGGCGCGGCGTGTGAGCGAGCTTCGTAATGCATCCCGCCCCGTAGCACCGCCCGGCAACCAGCCGAGACCGGAACAAGATGACCGACCACCAACGCTTGATGTCGCGGCCGCTGGCCGAAGTGGATCCGGAAGTCTGGCGCGCCATCCGCGGCGAACTGGAGCGCCAGCACAGCCGCCTGGAGCTCATTGCGAGCGAAAATTTCACTTCGGAGGCCGTGCTCGAGGCCACCGGCAGCATCTTCACCAACAAGTACGCCGAGGGCTACCCTGGCAAGCGTTACTACGGAGGCTGCGAGTACGTGGACATGGTGGAAACGCTGGCCCGGGAGCGCGCCAAACAGCTGTTCGGCGCCGAGCATGCCAACGTACAGCCTCACGCCGGCTCTCAAGCCAATGAGGCGGCCTACGCCGCCGTCCTCCAACCCGGGGACACAATCCTGGGCATGAACCTGTCCCACGGCGGACACCTCACCCACGGCCACCACCTGAACTTCTCCGGCAAAACCTACCGGGTCATCCCCTACGGGGTGCGCCGGGATGACGAGACCATTGACTATGACGAGCTGGCGCGCCTGGCCGAACAGCACCGGCCCAAGCTCATCATCGCCGGCGGCAGCGCCTACCCGCGCGTGCTGGACTTCGCCCGTTTCCGCCAGATCGCCGATTCGGTGGGGGCCATCCTGCTGGTGGATATGGCGCACTTCGCCGGCCTTGTCGCCGCGGGCTTGCATCCGAATCCCTGCCAGTGGGCCGACATCGTGACCTCGACGACCCACAAGACCCTGCGAGGACCCCGCTCCGGACTGATCCTTTGTCGCGCGCAATACGCTGCCGCCATTGACAAGACCGTTTTCCCCGGCGTGCAGGGCGGGCCGCTCGTGCACGTGATCGCGGCCAAAGCAGTCTGCTTCCGCGAGGCCATGACCCCGGAATTCGTCCAGTACCAGCGGCAAGTCCTCGCCAACGCCCGGGCGCTGGCCGAGGGGCTCAAGGAAGCCGGCTTCCGCGTCGTCTCCGGCGGAACCGACACGCATCTGCTCCTGGTGGACGTCTTCGCCAAGGGCATCCGCGGACGCGATGCCGAAACCGCTCTGGATCAGGCCCACATCACGGTGAACAAGAACACCATACCGTTCGACGTCAATCCTCCGCTCAACCCGAGCGGCATCCGCCTGGGCTCCCCTGCCGTCACTACGCGCGGCTTCCGGGAAGCCGAGATGCGCGAGGTCGCCTCCCTGATCGCCGAAGTGCTCGCCCATCCCGGCTCGGAAGCGGTCGCCGCCGCCGTGCGCCAGCGTGTGGCCGCCCTCACCGAACGGTTCCCACTCTATCCCTGGAAACTGCAGGCCGTCGCTGCCGGATGAATGCCCCTCCGCATCGTCATTGACACGCGCCACCTGCGCGACTTCGGTATCGGCACCTACATCCGGAACCTGCTCAGCGCGCTCTCCCGGCTCGACGCGGAGAACCGCTACATCCTCGTAGCCCACCCCGAGGATCTCTCCGAACTCTCCGGTCTTGGGCCCAACTTTGAGCTGGCTCCCTATGAGCGACGCGACACCGATCCCCTGGACCAGCTGGCCTTCCCCTGGTACCTGCGCCACTTCTCCGCCGACCTGTTCCACATCCCGCTGAACGTGGTCTCCATCGCCATGCCCTCGCCCTATGTGGTCACCATCCATGACATGAGCAGCCTCCTGTTTGACCAGCAGCGTACTTTGCGCAAAAATTTCCGCCGCTACCAGTTCCGGCGCGGCCTGCTGCGTGCCGAGCGCGTGATCGCCGTCTCCCACGCCACGCGGGAGGATATCGAGGAACTGTTTCGAGTACCCTCTGAACGCATTTCGGTGGTCTATAACGCCCCGGACCCCGCGTTCCTGGAAGAGTCCCCCGCGCCCGAGCAGATCGAGCGTGTCCTGGAGCGCTATCAGGTGGACTATCCGTTTCTGCTGTACGCCGGGACTATCCGCCCCCAAAAGAACATCCCGCGTTTGATCGAAGCCTTCGCCGTCGTGCGCGGCCGTCTGGAAGACCATCCCGTTTACCGCGACCTGCGGCTGATCATCATCGGGGACGAGATCTCGCGCTACCCCGCCGTGCGCCGCGCGGTCATCCAGACGCGCGTCGAAGCGGTGGTGCGCTTTCTCGGGTTTGTGCCGCTGGACACCTTGAAAGTCTTCTACAAGACCGCGGCCGCCTTCGTCTTCCCTTCCCTGTACGAGGGTTTCGGTCTGCCGCCTCTCGAAGCCATGGCCTGCGGCACGCCCGTGGTGACCTCCAACGTAAGCTCCTTGCCGGAGGTGGCCGGCGACGCGGCCGTGCTGGTCAACCCGGAGAACGTTTTCGACATCGCCGCCGGCATCCGTGAAGTACTCACCAACGAATCGCTGCGCGCGGAGCTCATCGAGCGAGGCCGCCGCCGCGCCCGCCAGTTCAGCTGGGAACGCACAGCCTGCCAGGTGCTAGACATCTACCGCGAAGTTGCCGCCAGGCGGCGCGCTCCGGTGGCGGCCTGAAGGCCGTTCAGAATTCTTCGAAGGTGCGGCCGATCCAGCTCACCCGCGCCCGCACGACATCCAGCAGGTGCCGGTCCGACAGGGAGATGCATTCTTCCGCCCCTGCAGACTCCAGACTGTCGTCCGTCAACAGCAGCAACCAGTTCCCTTCCCGCCGCACGCGGCGGATCAGCCCTTCTCCGTGCCGGCTGATGACGTAAAGGTACGTTGGCTCGGGATGCATCCGGCGGGCGCGGGCGTGGTCGAGCAGCGCCAAATCGTTGTGCCGGATCGAGCGATGCATGCGCGGATCGGCGGACAGTCGCACCACGGCGGGCGCCTCCACCGCCGCCAGAAGCCCCCGCGGAAACGGGTAGCGCTCCACCGCGCTCGGGTGTCGCGGCAGCGGCAGCCCCGGGCCGAGCCAGCCCTCCAGCACCGGAGCCGTCGCCTCTCCCACGAAGCGCCCTGCACCCGGCTCCCCCGGCCCCATCAGATCCGCCACCGAGATCCGCAGCCGCCGCAGAATTTCGTCCGCCAGTTCCACTGAGAGAACCCGCCTCCCTTTCAGCACATTATGTATGTGAGGCTGTGAAAATCCGGTCAGGCGTGCCAGCCGCCGCTCGGTGATCTCGCCGTTGCGGAGCCGCATTCGGAGCAGGGCGAGCAAGCGGGCTTGCAACTCCTCGAAGTTCATACTGCCACCGCCCGGGATATTTCTGTCCGAAATAGACCACCGGGCATAAGAAATCATACCAGAAATTCATCAGGCTTTTCGAAAATTTATCGCGAAATTTCTTCGAAGAATTTCTCCTTTATTTTCAATTAGATCCTCGGGGGTGCTGACCGAAATTTCTTCCCAATTTCAAATTCTTTTCCTAAGGGGATTGACGGATTTTTCGGCCGCGATATGGTGGTGGACGAGTACCGGACGCCGCCCCTCGCCAGGCGGCGGACGGCGGGAGGAACAACACGTCATGCAATGGACCCGATCAGACACCATCGCCCTTGCTCGCCAAAGCTGCACCCAGTGTCACGGATTGGGGCTGCGGATGAGCCGCGGGAGCCGGTTGGAGCCCTGCAACTGCGTCTTGAGGGCCATCTTCCGCGCTTGCTACGCACGGTTCCGGCACTGCGTCGAAAAGGAAAAATACATGAGCCAGGTCTCTCTGGAACGAGTCCGCGGGCGCGACGGCCGCTTTGTTTGGGGCCGCAAAGACGAAGAATACATCGCGGACTTCTGCCTGGTCAGCCGCCGCACCCTGAACGAACTCGAGTACAAGATCTTCAAGTACCACTTCCTGCTGGGTGGCGACTGGAAGCTGTGCTGCCGCAAACTGGGCTTGGACCGCGGCAACTTCTTCCACGCGGTCTACCGCATCGAACAAAAGCTCGGGCGGGTATTTCGCGAACTCAGGCCCTACGGCCTGTTTCCTCTCGATGAGTATTTTTATTCCACGACGCGGGAGCCCGACCTCTCGGCGACGCCGCGCGTGGCTTCGGACCCGAACCAACGCCGGTGCACGCTGCGGCCCCCGCTCCGGCAGAACGCGGCCTGAGCTCTTGGCGCGGGTCTGCTAGAATAATGGCGCTTTGACCCGCGCCATGATCTTCCGCACAGGTTTGGCTGCCTGCACGTTGGTGCTGGCGGTCTTCTGCCGCGCCCAGTCCGGCTGGGTCCCGCTGCTCAACGGGAAAGACCTGGAAGGCTGGGAGTCCGTAGGGGACGGCCTCTGGACGGTCATGCGGGACGGCACGCTGCTCGGCCAGCGCGACCTCCGCAAGGCCGTCCACCAGGCCTGGCTGTATACCAAGAAAGAGTTCGGCGAGTTCGATCTGGAACTCGACTACTGGATCCGCTACCAGGGCAACAGCGGCGTCTCCATCCGCGACAGCTCCCGCGCCCAGTGGGCCGTCGGCGAAGCGCACGATCCCGAGCGCACACCCTCGCACATCGGCTACGAGATTCAGATCAGCATGGGCTACCCGGACCGCTACCCGAGCGGCAGCATCTATTTGTTTGCTCAGGCACGCCCCGGGGTCCAACGCGAAAATGACTGGAACCACCTCGAGATCCAGTCCCGCAACGAGGGGATCAAGGTCTTTTTGAACGGCCAACTGGTTTGCGAGCACCCCGGAGACCCCGGGCGTCCCAAACGCGGCCCCATCGGCCTGCAACTCCACGACCGCAACACCGTCGTCATGTTCCGCAATATCCGCATCCGGGAGCTTTCTCCGGGACCCTAGGCGCAACGCCGCCCACCAAGGCCAGCAGTCGGCGCGCGGCTTCGGGCCTTTCGGCGAGCACGCGCACAAACGCCCCAGCCACTACCGGCTCTCCAATCACAGCCTGAATGAGCTGTTGCAGCCGTAGACGGACCCCCAGCAGGCGCTTCCGTTGCCGCTCGTAAGCACGCAGTGAGCGCGCCGACACATCGCCCTTCTCGAGCGCCCTCCGGATGACCGGCGCCGCGATCCGGGCGCACTCGAGCGCCGCGCACACACCCTCGCCGGTGAATGGATCATAGAATCCCGCGGCGTCACCCACGAGCAATCCGCCCGCAAACGAAACCCGCCGCGCACATCGTGCCAGAGGTCCGAGCGTCTCCACGGGCGCTGCCTGCCGGGCCTCGTGCAGTCGCCGCCACAACTCGGGAAAACGGCTCACCGCCCTTTGCCACAGCCCGCCGCCCTCCTGCCTGGCCGCAACGAATTCCGGGTGATCCAGCACAACGCTCACGTTCGCCGTGCCGTCGGCCAGATAGTTCACGATGGCGTACGAGCGGCGCCCGAGAAACACTTCGGCCATGCCGGTTTTAAGCGGCGCCACCTCGTAACGGGCCCCAAGCGCGGTCTTGCGGTGGCGCCTGTGCAACCGGAGCAAGCCGAGCCGGTGTCCGACCAGAGAGTTCCTCCCGTCGGCGCCCACCGTGATCCGGGCTGTCAGCGGGATCCTCTGCCCGTGCAGCCGGACCCGAACGCCGCAAACTGTTTGCCCGTCATACAGAAGCTCCTCAGCGCGCGCACCTTCGATAAACTCAACGCCTCTTACCGCACAGGCCCTCTCAAGCAGCAGCCGGTCCAGTTCCGAACGCCGTATCGCCAGTCCGCTGCCTCCCTGCGGGTACGCGGCGCGGAACTCCCCGCCGCCCGCCACCACTCGCATGGCCTTTACCGAAGAGGACTTCGCCCGCACCGCCGCGGCGACGCCCAGCTCCTCAAGCAATGCCACACAGCGCGGATTCAGGAAATCTCCGCAAAGCTTCTCGCGCGGGAAACGCGCGCGGTCCAACAGCACCACCGAGCAGCCCAGTTGCGCCAGTTGCAGCGCCAGCGCGCTGCCCGCCGGACCGGCGCCGACAATGATCACGTCCCTCATCCGCCTGCCGCCCCCTCAAAGACGGCCACGAGCCGGAAAAACGGCCGGCGGTAACACCGGCTCACGCGCAGCCCTGCGCGGAGTCCCAGCTCGACCAGCTCTTCCGGCCGGAACGCGCGCCGCACGCTGAGCGGGCCGTCGTGGCGTGTCATCCGGTTCCGGCTCAGCAGCCGCGTGGCGACCCACACGCCGGCCAGCGCTACAGGGCTGCGCTCCAGATCGCTGACAATGACCGCTTTGCGGGCCGCCTCTGCCAGGCGTTGCAGCAAGGCCACCGCCTCACGGTCGTCGAGGTGGTGCAACGTAAGCGAGCACAGCACGTAGTCAAAGTACCCGGCGGGCCACCGGGCCGCCAGCAGGTTTTGTTCCACAATCTGGATTTCCGGGAAGCCGCAACAGCGCACTCTCGCCGCACGCGCAATCTGCGGGTGCCGTTCGCAAGCTACAATCTCGACTCGAAAGCCGCACCGTGCCGCCCAGCGCACAATCGCCCGCGGGATATCCGCACCTCCGGTGCCGGCATCGAGGATCCGCAAGGGCGCATCGCCGGCCTTCTCTTGCAGCCTCTCGAGCTCCTCCAGCACCGCTGCCGTGCCGCCAAACCACCGGTTCAGCCGCTCGAGGTCCCGCAGGCTGCCCTCGAGTTCAGCCTCGTCGAGAACGGCCTGATCCAGGATTTCCTGCCGTGCTGCGCGCACCACCGTCCTCAGGCGCGCCATTGGAGCAGTGCTCCTTCGGCGGCAAAACCCGGACCGAGCGCCGCCATCACCGCAAGGTCGCCATCGCGAGGAAGACCCGATTGGATCACGCGCTCCAGCACGAACAGCACCGTGGCCGAAGACATGTTCCCGTAGTCGCGCAGCACGGAGCGGGAAAAGGCCATCTCCTCCTCGCTCAGGCCCAGCAGGGCCTGTGCGTTATCGAGCACTTTGCGGCCGGCGGAATGCAGGATCCAGAAACGGATGTCCTGGCGTTTGAGATCGTGCGCCGCAAGCATCTCGCCCGCCAGTTCCTCCAGCATCCTGGCGCCGGTGTGCCGCACGTCTTTTGACAGCACCAGTCGCCGGTACCCACCCGGGAAGTCAAATCCCATCAGGTGAATGTATTCGGAGCGGATGACCGTGTGGTGCGCCAGCACCTCGAAGCCGGGGCGCGAGCCGTCCTCGGCCAGGCACAAGGCCCCGGCGCCGTCGGCAAAGATCGCCTCGCCGATCACCGACTCGGTCGTCCCGTCGCGGTAGTACGCCGCCGAGCAGATTTCCACGGCCGCGATCAACGCGCGGTGCCCCGGATAGGCCCGCACGTGGTTCCAGGCGGCTTGCAACGCCACCATGGCGCTGGCACATCCGCTGTCGCCGATATGCGCCCGCTGGATGCGCGGACCGAGACCGAGATCACGGATGAACAGCGTATCCAGATGCGGGCACAGCGTCACCGTGCACGTCGTCGTGGCCAGGAAGTGGACTTCGCCCGGGCTGAGACCGGCGCGGCTCATGCAGCAGCCGAGCGCCTGTTTGCCGATTTCCATGGCCCCGCGCCGCGCGCGCTCATTCATTTCCTCGAGCGTCTCCCCGCCGCGAAATCCCGGCTCGAAATACAGGTGCCGGTACCGGATGTCGCTGTTCAGAAAGAAGGCCTCGCGCTGGCGATCGCGCCCGGCCATCTCGAGCAGCGTCTCCTGCGCGTAACGGTACCGCGGCACGGCTGTCGCCACGGCCACGATCTTCGGCATCAATCGCGCCCCTCCTTTTCGAAGCATCCGGTATTGTATCAGCCGGGGCCGACAACCTCTCCCGCCGGCCGGGAGATTTTACGAGCTGCCGGCGCCGGCCGCGGCGGATCGGAGAGCGAGGACGGCGCAAGCCAAGAACAACACCGCAGAGGGGCTGAAACGACGGGTTTGGCTGGGGAGACTGACCAATTTAAACTGTGTTGAAGCTAGGGCAGAGGCGCGACGCGCGGCCAGCCATCCTCCCACACCATGGTGGAGATGTGCAAGTACGGCCTGCCGCTCGTGCCATGATAGGCATGAAACACCACGTAGTCGCCGGTCTGGTCTCGCAAAACGGCATTGTGCCCCGGCCCGCGCCAGTTCGGCGTTGTGGCCTCGAGGACGACGCTGCCGCCGCCTTCGGTCATCAACCTCCCGGACTTGTCCATATACGGACCGGTGACGCTTCGGGAACGCCCTACCACGACGTGATATGTACTCTTGGCGCCGCGGCAGCATCGGTCGAAAGAGGCAAACAGATACCAGTAGCCGCCGTGGCGGATGATGAAGGGGGCCTCGATCGCCCCGTTGACGGGCGCCTCGCGGGGACGACTCGCCAGCGAGTAAAGGGTGGTTTCGGCGGCCGACAGCTTGCCGGTGCGAGGATCAATGCGCCGCATCTTGATTCCGCCCCAGAAACTCCCCCAGCACAGCCACAGGCGGTCCGGACCTTCCACCACCAGGTTCGGATCAATAGCGTTCCAGTCGTCCTTGTCTTCGTACGATCGCAGCACCATCCCTTCATCCTGCCACTTGTAATCCGGGCTCGTCGGGTCCAGTGTTTTGTTCGTCGCCAGCCCGATGGCCGAATTCCGGCTGCCGAAGGTCGAGACGGAATAATACAGGTGGTACCTGCCGTTGAAGTAGGAAATGTCCGGAGCCCACGCCCCTCGTGCCTTGGGGATCTCCTGGACCGCCCACTCCGGCAGCTTGTCAAACACATACCCGGCGAGCGTCCAGTGCCGCAGGTCGCGGGAGGTCCGGATCGGGATCACACCCTGGCCTGGTCTTCCGCCGGTCGAGAATACGTAATAGGTGTCGCGTTCCTTGATGATGACGGGATCGTGCACGCCTTCGAGGTCGCCTTCGAGTGGCAGCCACTGCGGTGCCGGGCCGGCCGCCTCCAGGCGGCTCAAGCCGACCCACACGACCAGCAGGCTACATGCCGTGATCAGCCCGAAGTGCGTTCGTCGGCTCCCCATAGCAGCACGACGGTCTGGCGTCCGTCCTCAGAACTCGAATCTCAGGCCGAACTGGAACCCGGGGCCCCTCCGGTCTACTGCTCGTAGCCCTTCAGTCGCCGGATCCAGATGTTGCGATACCGCACCTTTGTGTCGTGGTCCTGTAGGGCGAGGGGTTCTTCCGGCCCGTGCGGTGCGTACGTTCCTACGCGCCGGTGCGCCATCCGCCCGATGATCTCCTGGCGGTGATGCACCAGCACGCCGTTGTAAAACACCGTCACGTAGGCGGGCTTGACGAGTTGATCGCCTTCAAACCGCGGCGCCTCGAAGACGATGTCGAAGCTCTGCCACTGGCCCGGCTTCCGCGCAGGATTCACCAAGGGCGGCCACTGGCCATAAATCGCCCCGGCCTGTCCGTCGGCATACGTGGGGTTTTCCCACGAGTCCAGCACCTGGATCTCATAGCGGCTCATGAGCAGGACACCGCTGTTGCCCCGCCACTGCCCCGAGCCGTCAATTTCCGCGGGCGCCGCCCATTCGATATGAAGCTGGCAATCCCCGAACTTCTCTTTGGTCACCAGATCGCCGGTGCCGCCCACGACCTCCATGTAGCCGTTCTCCACCTTCCAGCGCGGTGAGACGAGCTTGCCTCGATCAACGCCGCGCCCGCGCTGCACCCATTGCGACAGATCCTTGCCGTCAAACAGCACGATGGCATCCGAAGGCGGATCGCCCGCTCGGGCGCCCGGCGCCACCACCGGCGGATGCGGCCGGTGCAAGTCATGCACGCGCCACTTCTGCCCAGGCAGTACGGGGGTATCCTCGTAGCCCGGCGGCGAAGTTCGCTCCCGTGACCTCTGCTGGCACCACAACGTCACCGCTCCCGCAATCGCGGCCGCGCAGGTCACCGCGGCCAGCCGTCTTCGGCGTGCGCTCCACTCTGGCATCCCGAGTCGCCTCCTGGACAACGTGCCAGCATACCAGAACGCACGCGAATGATAGGCTGTTTTCTTACCATGCCGGGCAAGGTGCTGATGGTCACACCCGAAGCCAGTCCGTTTGTCAAGTCCGGCGGGCTGGCGGATGTCCTGGGTGCGCTCCCGCTCGCGTTGCACGCCCTGGGTGAGGAGGTCGCCGTCGTACTGCCGCGGTACCGCGGCGGCAACGCTGAAGAGGGCGAACGCATCTGGGCCGGCCACCCCGTCTGGCTCGGCGGTACCTGCTACCCGGTGGACATCTGGGTGGCCAACCGCTCCGGCGTCCCTTACTACCTCGTGGATTGTCCTCCCTTGTTCGCCCGCGAGGGCTTGTACACCGACGCGGCGGGCCGGGACTTTCCCGACAACCACATACGCTTCGCGGTGCTCTGCCGTGCGGCCATCGCTCTGGCCCGCCACCTCGTGCGCCCCCGCCTGTTTCATTGCCACGATTGGCAGGCATCGCTGGTGCCCGTCTACCTGCGCACCGTCCTGGCGGGAGATCCCACCTTGATGACCTCCAGGATCCTCCTTACCATCCACAATCTCGGATACCAGGGAATTTTCGAGCCGGCGACCCTGCCCGAGATGGGGCTCGACCACAGCGTGTTCCACATCAACGGGCTGGAGTTCTACGGCAAGGTCAACCTCCTCAAAGGGGGCATCATTTGGAGCGACGCCGTCAGCACCGTTAGCAAGACCTACGCAGCCGAAATCCAGACGCCGGAGTACGGCTTCGGGCTGGACGGCGTGCTGCGGGCCCGCGCCGGCCGCGTATACGGAATCCTGAACGGAGCCGACTACTCGGAGTGGAATCCGGAAACCGACCCCTACATCGCGGCCCGGTACTCGGCAGCCGATCTGAGCGGCAAACAGATCTGCAAGCGCGACCTGATCGCCATCTTCGGTCTGCCCGAGGCCGCCATGGAACGGCCGCTGGTCGGCATCGTCTCCCGCTTCGTCAGTCAGAAAGGCTTCGACCTGCTCGAGGAGATCGCCGGGGAGCTCGTCCAGATGGACCTCTCGCTGGTGGCGCTCGGCACCGGCGAGCCGCGTTACGAGCAGTTGTTCCGGGATCTGGCCGCGGCCTGCCCTTCCAAGATCGCCGTGCGCATCGCCTACGACAACGCACTCGCCCACAAGATCGAGGCCGGCGCCGACATCTTCCTCATGCCCAGCCGCTACGAACCCTGCGGCCTCAACCAGATCTACAGCCTCCGTTACGGAACCGTGCCCGTGGTGCGCGCCACCGGGGGCCTGGATGATACCATTGATGAGAGCACCGGCTTCAAGTTCAAGGAGCATTCCGGCGCCGCCTTGCTCGGCGCGCTCCGCGAGGCTCTTGCCGCCTGGCATGAGCCCGGCCGGTGGCGCAGCCTGATGCGCAACGGCATGGAGCGCGATTTTTCCTGGAAGGCTTCGGCGGCGCAGTACCAGGTCTTGTACCGGACTCTGGAGGGCTGAATCTTCTCGGCCCCGTCTTCATCTACTTGAATGAGATGCAACAGGGAGATACGAAACCGACCATGGCTGGCGCCAACATGCTGACGCTGACGGATTCCACCTTCGACCGCGAGGTCCTCAACTCGGATGTGCCCGTGCTGGTGGATTTTTGGGCGGAATGGTGCGGCCCCTGCCGCATGATGGAGCCCACCATAGAGGCCATTGCGGCCGACTACGCCGGTAAAGTGAAGGTCGGCAAACTCAACGTGGACGACAACGGCGCCACCGCCATGCGCTTCAACATCCGCGGCATCCCGACGCTCCTGTTATTCAAAGGCGGCAAGGTCGTGGACCAGCGCGTCGGGGCGGTGGGCAAGTCTGAAGTCCAGAAAATGCTGGACGCCCACCTCGGATAAGGTCCGCGGAACCGTTTGGTCTAGGGCTGCGGAGGCGCCTGGCCCGCCTGCGCCGCGAACTGCTCCACCTCAGCGAGCTGCTTTTTGACCGTCTCGGCGTCGGGCGCATCCGGCACCAAAGTCAAATAGTTCCGCAGGTGAGTCACTGCGCTGGCGAACTGGTGCTTCTGCGCCAGAATCAGCCCGAGCAGGTGATTCACCTTCGGGAAGCGGTTGCGCGTGTCCAGCTTCAGCGCTTCCTTGGCGCTTTTCTCGGCAGCATCGAGTTTGCGGAGGTTGAAGTTCGCCACCGCGTTGTAGAAATACGCGCCCGGGAAGTCGAAGGGATTGAGCTGCAAGATGCGGTCGGTAATTTCCGCCACTTCCTCCCAGTTGCGCTCGCGCGCCGCAATGCCGGCCAGCTGCAGGTAGGGGTTGATGAACTTGGGATCGGCAGCCAGGGCCTTGCCGTACGCCTCACGTGCCTGCGCCGCGTTGTTCTGAAACTCGAACGCGCGGCCGAGCTCAAACCAGGCTGCGGCATATTCGGGGTGCAGCTGCACGGCTTTCTCAAGCTGCTTCTGCGCCTCGCTCCACTTCTTCTTGGCCACCGCTTCGCGACCCTTCTCGTACGCTTTCCGGGCATCCTTCGGGGCCGACAAGCTGGTCATGCTGATGGTCGTGCCCTCCACATTGCCCAGCCGCTTGAGAATGATCGTGCCGACGTCGGGATTGTCGAACAGGCGGCGGCCGCTCAGCATGACCACCTGAGACTGGTAGCCGGGCAGGGACGCGCGGAGCTCGCATCCGATCAGGTCGCGCTCGGACAAACCTCCCATCGGATTGCCCAGGTTGGCCATACTGCCCCGCTGCGAGCTCAGCCCGCCCATGCCGCCGAATCCTGCATCGGCCGCGGAGCCGACGCTGGCGTCCGCCATCATGAGCGCATTGCGCCCCAGCTCGATGCTGAAGCGCCCCTTGGAGTCCGTGTAGCCTTCCGGACGCACCACACCGTTGCAAACGCGCTCAATCACCACCGGTTCCGGCGGTGGAGTCCCGTCCTCCAGGATGACTTTGCCCGAGAGAAAAATCGGGCGCCGCATCTCCGGAAACGGCTGCTGCTCGCCGAGCTGCGGGATCTGCTGGCGCTCCCGTCCCGTGGTGGAGGGAGTCGGAATGGAAGGGGAGGGCGTTGGTGGAGCGGTCCCACCCGGTGCTCCTCCTCCGCCCGGCGGCGCTTGCCCGCCACCACCTCCCCCGCCCTGCTGGGCCCAACCGGTCAGTGTCAAAACCGCTGCCGCGGCCACTGGGATCAACCTGCCCGCTGCTTTCATGGCAATCGCCCTCGCGCTGATGTTGCGATTATTATGGCACAGATCCGTGTCCGGGGGTTACTTGACTTGTAAAAAATGGAAGCGCTCTCCCGGCAGTCCGCGATAAAATGGGCCGAAACAACCATACTGTCATGAAACCACGTAACCGCTTGTGGGTTCCCGCCGTGTTGGCGGCGATTCTTTGCGGCTGCGCGGAAGCCCCCAGACCGGTGGAGAAGGCCAAAGCCCCGGCAAAGCCCCCTGAGCCCGTTACCGGTCGCTGGGCCTTCCACCAGATGTACTCGGCGGCCCGGGCCTGGGCGCCAGACATCCAGGGATTGCGCCTCCGCAGCCTGCACCTGGAGGGGGTGCCGTATCAGGCGGGGAAGGCTGCCGCCTGGGAGGCTACCTTTGTCTCGCCGAGCCTGGGCCGCGCGCGAACGTACACCTATTCGGTCATCGAGGCTCCGGGCAACCTGCACGAGGGGGTTTTCGCCGGCCTCGAAGAGACGTATTCCGGGCCGCGCGGGGGCGCCGAACCGTATCCGATTGCCGCCGTCAAGACCGACAGCAACGAGGTTTACGAAACCGCACTGAAGAAAGGCGCCGACTACGCCAAAAAGCACCCGGACATGCGCGTGAACTTCATTCTGGAGCGCACGCGCCGCTTTCCCAATCCCGCCTGGCGGGTGCTGTGGGGAGATTCGGTCGCCACCAGCAATTTTTCGATTCTGGTGGATGCGAGCACGGGTGAGTACCTGCAGACGCTGCGGTAGGCAGGCAAGTTCAAGCGGATGGAGCTGACTCGGCCGCCCGCGCGCGGCGGCGGGCCGGGCGCGGCGCGACGACCGGCGCCGCACGCACGACGGGAATCAGGGAATGCTTCTCCTGCGCCTCTGCGGCGGGGAACCGGCGCGCCAGTTCCTCATTGAGAGCGGCCACGAGTTCCTCGATCTGCTTCTGCATGGCCGCCATTTTCTCGCGCATGTTGAGGATGATCTCCACGCCCGCCAGGTTCACGCCGAACTCGCGGGTGAGCTTGAGGATCACCTCCAGCCGTTCGAGGTCTTCCTCGGTGTACAGGCGCGTGTTGCCCTCGCTGCGCGAGGGCTTGAGGAGACCTTCGCGCTCGTAGAGCCGGAGCGTCTGGGGATGAAGACCGTATTTCTCGGCCACCGCCGAGATCATGTACGCCGCCTTGCCCCGCTTGCGTGCCATCCTACACCTTCGACCAGATTTCCGCCCGGGGATCCTCCGGGTTCAGCACGGCCAGCTCCCGCAGAATCTCTTTGGTGCGTTCGTCGCGGACCTTGGGCGGTTGCACGATGATCTCCACGATCTGGTCGCCCCGGGTGCCTTTGCGCGAGTTGAACACGCCTTTTTCCCGCATGCGGAACTTCTGGCCGCTTTGCGTGCCCATAGGAATCTTGAGCAACGCGCGGCCGTCAATGGTGGGGACCTCGATCTTGGCGCCTAGAGCCGCTTCCGTGACGGTTACCGGGACCGTGATGTGGATATCGTCGCCTTCCCGGCGGAAGAACGGGTGCGGCTCGACGCGAACGGTGATGTAGAGATCACCGGGCGGCGCCCCGTAGGTGCCCGCGTTGCCCTTGCCCGCAACGCGCAGCCGGTCGCCGGTCTTGACGCCGGGCGGGATGCGCACCTCGACCGTTTCCGGCCGCGCGATCCGCCCGTCGCCGTGGCAGGCGGGACAGGTATTGCGGAGCGTACCCTGGCCTCCGCAGCGCGGACACGGCAGGCTGAAGCGCATCACGCCCGCCACCTGCGTCACCTGGCCGGAGCCGCCGCACTCCGGACACACCACGGTCTGAGTGCCGGTCCGCCCGGTACCGCCGCAGGAGGCGCAGGATTCCTGACGCGTGATATTTAAGCGGACCTGCGTGCCGCGAATCGCCTGCCAGAAGTCCACATTAATGGCGTACTCCAGATCGCTGCCCTTTTCCGGCCTGGGAGCGGCCTCCTGGCGAAAGCCGCGCCCGAAGAACTGGTTGAGAATGTCGCGAAACGCCGAGGAGGCGCCGGCCGTGCGGCCGCCGGTGGCCTGCGTGAAGAAATCAGAGAAATCAAAGCCCCCGAAGTCCACCCGCGGGCCCTGCTCGCGCCCTCCGCCCGCAAAGCCCGTCTGCGAATAATACCCATACTGGTCGTACATCTGGCGCTTCTGCGGGTCGGAGAGAACGTCGTAGGCTTCCTGGATCTGCTTGAACTTTTCCTCGGCGGACTTGTCGCCCGGGTTCAGGTCCGGATGGTACTTTCGCGCCAGCCGGCGGTAGGCTTTGCGAATCTCCTCCGGCTTGGCGTCGCGGCTGACGCCGAGGATCTGGTAGTAGTCCTGAGCGGTGACCGGCATACGGACTCCGCCTCCGGCGGCCCCACAACCGCCACGGCGAACTCAGCGGCGGCCGCGACCGGAGGCCTATTTCTTCTTGTCGTCCACGTCCACGAACTCGGCGTCCACGACCGTCTCCTTCTCCTTTTCCTTCTCGCGCGGGGTTTCGCGGGAGGCGCCTCCACCGGCCTGCTGTGCGGTCGTCGCCCGGTACATGGCCTCGGCCAGTTTGTGGCTGGCGCGCGTGAGGCGGTCGGTGGCGCTGTTAATGCGGTCAATGCCGCCCTCGCGCATGGCGCGCTTGGTTTCCTCGAGCGCGGCCTCGATTTCGCGCGCGTCGGAGTCGCTGATCTTGTCACGATGCTCGCGCAGCATCTTCTCGACGTTGTAGACCATGGCGTCGGCGCGGTTGCGCGCCTCGACCTCCTCGCGGCGCCGGCGATCCTCGGCAGCGTGCGCTTCGGCATCGCGCGCCATCCGCTCCACCTCCTCCTTGGTCAGGCCGGAGGAGGAGGTAATGGTGATCTTCTGCTCGTTGCCCGTGGCCAGGTCGCGCGCGCTGACGTTCAGGATGCCGTTGGCGTCAATGTCGAAGGTGACCTCGATCTGCGGCACGCCGCGCGGCGCCGGCGGGATGCCGACCAGCTGGAAGACGCCGAGCAGCCGGTTGTCGGCCGCCATGGCCCGCTCACCTTGATAGACCTTGATCTCGACCGAGGTCTGGTTGTCGGCCGCCGTCGAGAAGATCTCGCTCTTGCGCGTGGGAATCGTGGTGTTGCGTTCGATGAGCTTGGTGAAGACGCCGCCGAGCGTCTCGATCCCGAGCGACAGCGGTGTGACGTCGAGCAGCAGCACGTCCTTGACTTCGCCGGCAAGCACGCCGCCCTGGACGGCGGCGCCCACGGCCACGACCTCGTCGGGGTTGACGCCCTTGTGCGGCTCTTTGCCGAAGAGGTCGCGCACGATCTGCTGCACGCGCGGGATCCGGGTGGAGCCCCCCACCAGGACCACTTCGTGGATCCGGTCCGGCGTCAGTCCGGCATCGGCCAGGGCCTGCTTGCACGGCCCGACGCTCTTCATGAGGATGTCCTCGACCATCTGCTCAAAGCGGGCCCGCGTCAGCTTCATGAGCAGGTGCTTGGGCCCGCTGGCGTCGGCCGTGATGAAGGGCAGGTTGATCTCGGTCTCCAGCAGCGTCGAAAGCTCGATCTTGGCCTTCTCGGCGGCTTCCTTGAGCCGCTGCAACGCCATTTGATCTTTGGACAGATCAATGCCGTGCTCCTTGCGGAACTCCGCCACGATCCAGTCAATGATGCGCTGGTCAATGTTGTCGCCGCCCAAGTGGGTGTCGCCGTTGGTGGATTTGACCTCCACCACGCCCTCGCCCACTTCGAGGATCGAGATGTCGAAGGTGCCGCCGCCAAAATCGTACACGGCGATGGTCTCATCCTTCTTCTTGTCCAGGCCGTAGGCGAGCGCGGCGGCGGTGGGCTCGTTGATGATGCGCATCACCTCCAGGCCGGCGATCTTGCCCGCGTCCTTGGTGGCCTGCCGCTGGGCATCGTTGAAGTAGGCCGGCACCGTGATGACCGCCTTGGTGACCTTTTCGCCCAGATACGCTTCGGCCGCATCCTTGAGTTTGCTCAGAATCATGGCCGAGATTTCAGGAGGCGAGTAACGCTTCCCCATGATCTCGACCCGGACGTCGTTGTTGGGGCCCGCCACGACCTTGTAGGGCACCATTTTCATTTCCTCGGTGACCTCGTCAATGCGCCGCCCCATGAAGCGCTTGATCGAGTAAACCGTGTTTTCCGGATTGGTGATCGCCTGGCGCTTGGCCACCTGGCCCACCAAGCGCTCTCCGCTCTTGGTGAACGCCACAACCGATGGGGTGGTCCGCCCACCCTCCTGGTTGGGGATCACCACGGGTTGACCGCCTTCCATGACGGCCACCACCGAGTTGGTCGTTCCCAGATCAATGCCGATGATCTTGCTCATGGTTCTGAACATCCTCCGTTTGACGTTGCCCAATGCGCAGGCACGCCATTCATTAGCACACCACTATTATGCAACTTTAGCATGCTTTTGTCAACTGTTGGCACGCTAACGGGAGGGTGGGACGCTAATTGAATGCAGTGGAAGGAGTTGCAATCCCAAGAAAAAGAAGTGAGTGCCCCGCAACGAACTCGGGGCACTCACAATGGAGTGTGCCGTCTGGCTAGCGCCCGAGCAGCTCGGCAAGGGCCTTTTGGTACCCCGGGCTCCCCGGCTCGGCCACACGCCCCGGAACTGCCCCCAGCGAGGTCCAAATGAGAACCGGCCCCTCCGGGCTCCAAAACAGGCAAATCGTCCGGTCCGTGCGCGGGGCCTTGCTTTGCGCCCGCTCAAGGATGCTGTTGATCTGCTGCGTCGCTTCGGCCAAGGTCCCGTCGTGACTGGGCGTACGAGCCGTCACCAGCGCGAAGCTGGCGCGGACTTCACAGTCTGTGCCTGGGTCGGGACAGGTGAAATAGCTGTGCCCGTGCTCATCCCAGATGACCTTTGCGAGGCGATTTCCACCGTTGGTCCGCCGCAAACCCAGGGCATCGGCGATCGCCCGGGAGTCGGCAATGGCGCCGGGCGGAATACGGGCGTTGTTTGCGGCGAAATTGCCGGCGGCGCCTCGGGGCGGACCGGCGACGCCCGCTCGCGGAGGCCCCGCCGCAGCCCACAGCAACACCGGGCCCGCGGCGCTGCGATACAGGCAGAGTCTCCGGCCCGGCGGGGGATTCAGCGACTCCAGGATCCGGTTAATGGCGGCGGAGGTCTCCTGCAACGTCGCGTCATGCGAAGAACTCAGCGAACGCGGCATGAACAAACGGGCATTCATGACGCAATCCATACCCGGACCCACACAGTGAAGCGTCGGGCCCTCAGGGTCAGGCGTTACGTACGCCTCATAGTACTTCTTGTCTCCAATGACGATCGGACCTACCGGACCGGCCGGCAGAGGGCGCCGTTCGGCCTGCTGCGCCCACACGGAAGCCGTCACTACAGCGGCTGAAAGCAAAAGGATCTTGCGACTCAAGCGATGCACCTCCCAAAACTCTTCAACGCTTAAAAGCTCGGCACCAGCCTTTCAGTCGTGCCGATCTCGAAATTATCGTGGCGCACTTTTTTCGATTTTCTCGGACGATCTGGGGACCGCCGCCGGTTTAATCTGCCCGATGATTGTCAGGCGCGCGGGTGAGCGCGGTCGTAGACGGCCATCAACTCGGTGAGCGCAAGTTGGGTGTATTTCTGGGTGGTTGACAGGCTGGCATGGCCGAGCAACTCCTGAATCGCACGCAAATCGGCCCCCTCGGCAAGCAGGTGCGTGGCGTAGGCGTGGCGGAAGCTGTGGGGATGTAGCGACGGGTCGCCCGCCAGCAAGCGGCTCCAGGTCTTGACGATGTTGCGCACCGATCGGTCCGTGAGGCGGCGGCCGCGGGGATTGAGGAACAGTGCCCCTTCCCCGGGTGCGGGGCGGCGCTGTTCAAGGTAGCGCCTCAGGGCTGCCAGCGCCTTGGCGGGAATGGGAACCTGGCGTTCCTTGCGGCCCTTGCCTCGCACGCGCAACCAGCCTTCGGAAGCATCCAAGTCCTCTTCGTTCAGATCCACCAGTTCGCTCACGCGGAGCCCGCAGCCGTAAAGCAGCTCGAGAATCGCAGTGTCGCGAACCACCGGCGGCCGGGGCGGCTGCGAGGCCACCGCGTCCAGCAGCGCGTTGGTCTGTTCCGCCGTCATCACGCGCGGCAGCGTCCGGGGCGCCCTGGGCGTGGCCGTCAGCCGCGCGGCGTTCATCGGGACGTTCCCTTCGCGGAGCAGGAACTGAAAAAACGAGCGCAGGGCCGCAAGTTTTCTTCGCAAGGTCACAGGTCGCAGTTTGGCGTGATAGAGATCCGCGAGCCATTCGCGGACGAGCAGCACATCGAGACGTACGGGCCGCCCCTCGGAGGCGCGGGCTGCCACGAAGGACGCGAATTGCCGCAGATCCGCGGCGTAGGCGCGGCGGGTGTGCCGCGAGGCGTTTTCACGCGCGAGCGCCGCCAGAAAGCAGCCGATCCAGCTCTCCAGATCAGACGCAGACGCCGAGGTATTCATCGAGTGCTTCGAGTGCGCGGCGGCAGACCGCCTGGTGGCGGGCGCGCTTGTCCTGACGCAACCGCCCCGCGCTCTCATCGAGCGGCGGGAGCAGATCGAAGGTGATGTTGGCGGGCTGGTAGTCCCGCGGGTCCGCGCCTGAGACGTAGGCGCACAGGGATCCGAGCGCGGTCTCGCGCGGCAGCGGCCGGGGCTGTTCGCCGCAGGCCAGGGCCGCTGCGAAGCGTCCCGCCAGAAGCCCGGTGGCGATGGATTCCACATAGCCTTCGACGCCGCAGAGCTGTCCGGCAAAGAAGATGCGCGGCTCGCTCCGGAGCTGCAGGGTCGGGGTAAGCAGCGCCGGGGCGTTGATGTACGTGTTGCGGTGGATCTGGCCGTAGCGCAAAAATTCGGCGCGCTCCAGCCCCGGGATCATGCGGAACACCCGCTTTTGCTCGCCGTACTTCAAGTAGTTCTGGAAGCCGACCATGTTGTAGCTGTCGGCCCGGAGGTTCTCCTGGCGCAGTTGTACGACGGCGTAGGGGGAACGGCCGGTGCGCGGATCCACGAGCCCGGTGGGCTTCATGGGCCCGAAGCGGAGGGTGTCGCGACCGCGCCGGGCAAGTTCCTCGATCGGCAGACAGGCTTCAAAAAACGGGATATCGTCGGGGATGTGGGGCGTGTGGCGCGCCGCCGTGAGCAGGGCGTCCACGAAGCGTTCGTACTGATCCCGGTCGAGGGGGCAGTTGACATAGTCGGCGCCGCCATCCAGCGACTTGCCGTAGCGGGAACCGCGGAACGCCACCGAGAGATCAATGGTCTCGGCATCCACGATCGGGCTGATGCTGTCGTAGAAATACAGGCGGCCGGAACCGGTGAGCCGGACCAGGTCTTCGGCCAGCGCGTCCGAAGTCAAAGGGCCCGTGGCCAGGATCACGATGCCGTCCTCAGGCACGCGGGTGACTTCTTCGCGCCGGATCTCGATGCCCGGCAAGGATTCCAACACCCGCGTCGCCTCGCGTGCGAACGCTTCCCGGTCCACGGCGAGCGCATGGCCGCCGGGAACTCGCGCCTGGGCTGCGATCCGGAGCAGAAGACAATCCATACGCCGCAACTCTTCCTTGAGCAGCCAGGGGGCGGTGTATTCCTGTTCCGTCTTGAGGGAGTTGCTGCACACCAGCTCGGCGAGCCAGGTGGTCTGGTGAGCGGGCGTGAAACGTGACGGGCGCATCTCGTAGAGGGTCGCCCGAAGACCGGCCTTTGCAAGCTGCCAGGCGGCCTCGGTCCCAGCAAGCCCCCCGCCGACGATGTGGATGCGCTTGGACATCCTCGCCACCATTCTAAGCGTTTCGCCGGCGAGCTACCCGCCCCGGGGGCGCGTTTCCGCGCCCGCGATCAGCGCCGTTGGCGCCGCCGGGGTGCGACCGTCAGCCAGAGGTAATAGCCCGGAACGCCCGTCAGCATGAGACCCGCACCGGCCAGCGACGGAAGCGGGTGGGCAGCGATCGAGCCGGCCACGAGAACTGCGGCGAGGGCACAGTACAGCAGCGGCGTGACCGGATAGCCCCAGGTCCGGTAGGGGCGTTCCCGCTCGGGACGCTTTCTCCGCAACACGACCACGCCGGAGACGGCCAAGGCCGTGAAGATCCAGTTGCCGAACATCGTGTAGGTGAGCAGAGTCTCAAAGGTGCCGCTCAGGGCCAGCGCGCCCGCCCAGAGGCCCTGAAACACCAGAGAGAACGCCGGGGTGCGGAAGCGGGGATGGATCTGTCCGAAACGGGAGAAAAACAAGCCGTCGCGAGCCTGGGCGAAGTAGATCCGCGAGCAGGCCAGGATGCCGCCGTTGAGTGCGCCGGCGATGGACAGCAGAACCGCAACCGCAACCACGGACTGCCCGGCCGGCCCGAACAGCGGGGCCGCGGCCGCGAGGACGCTGCCGCCGGAACCGCTATCGGTGGCCGCACGCAGGAGCGGCGAAAAGGCCGCGTTGGCGAAGACGTAGACGAACGTCACAAGCGCCAAACCGCCGAGCAGCGCCAGCGGCAGGTTCCTTGCAGGCCGGCGGATCTCGCCGGAGACAAAGCTGAGAGCCTGCCAGCCGTCGTATGTCCATGAGCAGGCCGCCACGGCGAGCATCAACCCCCGCCAGGACCAGCCGGCAGAGGGGGCGGCGGACGCCTCTGGTGCGCACCACCACGCGGCGCCGATCAGGATGGCCAGGAGGGCGAGCTTGCCTGCCGTGAGCAGATTCTGGACGCGGGCGCCCAAGCGCAAGCCCCGGTAATTCAGGACGGTCAGCGCCGCGATGGCGCCCGCTGTTGCGATCGCTTCTCCCGTCGGGCTGAGCGGCACAAGATGGCTCAGAGAGGAGGCGAAAGCCACCGCCAGGGCGGCAAGCGTGCCGCTCCAGATCACAACCAGGAAGGCCCAGCCGCACAGGAACCCCACAAGCGGGCCGTAGGCCTCGCGCAGGAAAACGTACTGGCCGCCGCTGGCCGGCAGCATGGCTCCCAGCTCGGCAAAGGCCAGGGCGCCGGTGAGCGTGAACAGGCCCGTCAGCAGCCACACCGCGGCCCTCCCGGCCGGCGAGGGCACGTGGCCGGCCACGACTCCCGGCGTAAGGAAAATTCCGGCGCCGACCACGACGCCGACGACGAGCGAAACTGCGTCCCAAAGGCCGAGTCGGCGCTCGAGCCCGGCGGCCGCCATGCTGGGGAAGTATAACAGGCCCAGACCGCCGGAGTCGGCAGCCCTCAGCCGAGCGTCAGGTCTTCTTCACGTGGCACTTGTTGCAATTGTTCGCGCTGGCGAAGGCCTTGCCGCCGGCCACATGGCAGAAGGCGCAGGAGGTCTTCTTGGCCTCGGCCGTCTTGTGCATGTTCGCTTTGTAGTTGAGAGGGGCCTTGGCGTCCTGCGGCCAGAGGGCGTCATGGCAGATCTTACAGTCTTTCTTCTCCCGCTCGACATGTTTGGCGTGGTGAAAGGTCACATCGCCGAACATCTTCGAGGGAAATACGAGAGTGGTCGGCTCTTTTTTCTGCTGTGCTGGCAGGAGGCCGGCGCCCGCCGCCACCAAAAATCCGCTGAATACGAGTGCTAGCTGCTTCATTTTTCCTCCATACCGGAATTACTCAGGCAAATCTCTTTTATCATCCACCTCCTCGAGGAGGCGTTGCAACAGAGCTCGCTGGCCGTACTCAAAATCGCCCGAAGGATCGTCGGGCTCGTGCGCCTGTAACCACAGACGAATGAACTCGGTGACCGGTTGCGCGACGGCCTCCTCGGCTCCGGGTTCAAAGCGGAGCGGAATCTCCGATTTGCGGATGGACAGAATCAGTGCCTCGGAAAATTTCATTCTTCTCTCCATGCCGGCGCGTGATGGTTGACGGGACCGGCGCCGCCGCCCAGGCCCGGGTTGGAGCGAATCGCTTCGGTGATGAAGTCCTTGGCACGGCTCACGGCGTCTACGAGTGACCAACCGCGGGCCAGGCCGGCGGCGATGGCCGCCGAATAGGTGCAGCCGGTGCCGTGCGTGTGCGGCGTTTCCAGATGCGGTGCGGAAAACTCGTACCAGGCGCCGTCGCAGAACAGCACATCGGTGGCGGCCTCGGGCAGATGTCCGCCTTTGATGAGCGCGGCGCGGGCGCCCATCTGGCACAGCTCTCGCGCCGCGCGGCGCATCGTATCCCGGTCGGCGACTTCCAGCCCGGTGAGGGCGGCGGCTTCATGCAGGTTGGGGGTCACCAGAAAGGCGCGAGGCAGCAGGCGGTCCCGCAACGCCTCACGGGCTTCCGGAGCGATGAGCGGAGCACCGTGCTTGCTGATCATGACGGGATCCACGACCAGAGGAAAATCAAATTCCGCAGCCGCCTCGGCCACTGCCTCGACGATCTGGCGGTTGCCGAGAGCTCCGGTCTTGGCGGCGCGGGGCGGAATATCGTCTAGCACGGCCCGAAGCTGCGCCAGCACGAGATCCGGCGGCAGGCACTCCACACGCTCCACGCACCGGGTGTTCTGCACCGTGAGCAGCGTCAGCACGGCTTCCCCGTAGACACCGAACTGGTGGAAGGTCTTGAGGTCCGCCTGGATCCCTGCGCCGCCGCTCGGGTCCGAGCCGGCAATCGTCAACGCGACGGGAACCGGGCGCACAGACGGCATCGCTTCACCGACCATTGTGCCCGATCGCGTTTGTTGCGCGCGGTTGACAGGCAAACCCGCCGCCGAGCATGCTCGTGGCGGGCAAAGACTCTACCAAAGGACACCGCCCGGGGACAGCGGAGGCTGGCGGATCTCCAGGCAGCCTTTGCCGGTGGGCAGGAGCTTACCCGGATTGAGGAGGCAGGCCGGGTCGAAGAGTTTCTTCAAGTCGCGCATCGTGTCGAGGGTCTCCTCGCCGAAGAGCTTCGGCATGACCTCCTTCTTTTCCAGTCCCACGCCATGTTCTCCGGTGATGGAACCGCCCACCGAGATGCAGTATTCCAGGATCTCCTCTCCGGCCGCCCGCGCCTTGTCCAGATCCCCCGGCCTGCGGGCGTCAAACAGGATGATCGGATGCAGGTTGCCGTCACCGGCGTGAAAGATATTACTGATCTCGAGGCCGTATTTTTCGGCCACCTGGCGGATGAAGCTGAGGGTCGGCGCGATCCGCGTGCGAGGCACGACTCCGTCCTGAACGTAGTAAAACGGACTCACGCGGCCGACAGCGCCGAATGCGTTCTTGCGGCCTTTCCACAGCAAGTCCCGTTCCTCCGCCGAGCGGGCCACACGGAACTCGCGCGCCCCGCAAGCCAGGCAGATCTCGCGCACCTGCCCGATCTGCTCCTCGACGGCTTCGCGCAAACCCTCCAGTTCGATGAGCAGGACGGCGGCGGCGTCCAAAGGGTAGCCGGCACCCGTGGCTTCTTCCACCATGCGGAGCATCACGCCGTCGAGCATTTCGAGGGCCACCGGGATGATGGCCCGCCCGGTGAGCTCGCTGACCGTGCGGCCGGCGCCTTCGACGGAGTCGTAGATCGCAAGGGCGGTCTTCACCGTCTCAGGCATGCGCATGAGGCGCACGATCACTTTCGTCACCAGGGCGAGCGTTCCCTCAGACCCGGTGAGGAAGCCCGTGAGGTCGTAGCCGGGCAAGTCCGGTTCCTTGCCTCCGGTGGAGACAACCGTCCCGTCGGCGAGCACTGCTTCCAGACCCAGAACATGGTTCGCGGTCACACCGTATGCCAGGGTGTGCGGGCCGCCGGCATTCTCGGCCACGTTTCCGCCGATCGTACAGGCTTTCTGGCTGGAGGGGTCCGGCGCGTAGAAGTAGCCGTAGTTCTGGACCGCCAGGCTGATATCCAGGTTGACCACGCCGGCCTGCACGACGGCGCGCTCGTTGGGGATGTCAATTTCGAGGATGCGGTCCATGCGGGCAAAGGAAAGCACAATGCCGCCGGCGACGGGGATGGCTCCACCGCTCAGACCGGTTCCGGCGCCTCGCCCCACGACGGGAATGCCGTGACGCGCAGCGATCTCCACAATTCCCGCAACCTCTTCGGTGGTGCGGGGAAACACCACCAGATCCGGACGCGCCTTGTCCACGCTGCCGTCGTACTCATAGAGCATGAGGTCTTCGGGGCGATCGAGCAGGCCCGCCGGTCCGACGATGGCGGCGATCTGGCGCTTGACCCGGTCGGGAATCATGAGCTCAAAGCAGGGCGCGGACGTTACGGATGAGCTGCTCGTCGGTCCAGTCGCGCGGGCCGATGTGCTTGATCACAACTTTGCCGTTCCGGTCAATGATGTACGTCTCGGGGTACTTGTAGGTGCCGTATGCGGAACTGATGCGGGCCTCGGGGTCGCGGGCCGTGGCGAAGGTCACGCCGGCACGCTCCAGAAAGGCGCGATAGGCCCGCTCGTTTCTATCCACGCTGATACCGAGGACGACCACACCCGCAGGAGCCAGGCGTTTGTGGAATTCCTCAAGCGAGGGCATCTCCTCGACGCAGGGCGGGCACCAGGTGGCCCAGAAGTTCACCACCAGCAACTTGCCGCCGAAATCGGAGCGCGAGATACGCCGGCCATTGTCCGTGACGATGGAAAAATCCGGCGCGGTATCGCCGACGCCCACCACTCGATCCCGCAAGGAATCGGCGATGACGTAGCCGAGACCAAGCAGGCAGATGCCGATCGTGGCCTTCAGGAGGCGGTCGGTTTTGACGGCCGTCATGAAATCTCCCTATAATTCTAAGGGTAACGAACCGGGCTGCGAATTACAGCGACCCTGCCTTTGGAGTCTCAACCGCGGGTGCCGGCACCCGTCGGCCCCGTTCGAGCATCTAAGTGAGAGGCATGTTGATTACGCGCCGAGTGGAGTTTTCCGCAGCCCACGTGTGCCGCCGTCCGGAGTTGAGCGAGGAGGCGAACCGAGAGCTGTACGGCCCTGCGGCGAATCCGCACGGCCACGGGCACAACTTCGTCGTGGAGGTGACGCTGGCAGGCGAACCGGACCCCGCCACAGGCATGGTGCTGGACTTGAAGCGACTCAAAGAGATCCTGCACCGGGAGATCGTAGAACCGTTCGACCACCGCTTCCTGAACGCCGAGGTTCCGCCGTTCGACCGCATCGTTCCCACGGCCGAGAACCTGGCGATCGAGATCTGGCGCCGCGTCAAGCCGTATTTCAACGGAGCGGTGCGCCTCCACGCCGTGCGGGTTTATGAAACCGATGATTTCTGGGCAGACTGCTTCGGGGAGGAGGCATGAGGTTGCAAGTCACGCGGCGCTACCGCTTTGCGGCGGCGCACCGGCTGCACGCGGCCGCCTTCTCCGAGCAAGAGAATCAGGCGCTGTACGGCAAGTGCAACAATCCCAACGGGCACGGGCATGATTACGTGCTGGAGGTGAGCGTGACCGGGCCCGTGGATGAGGCCACCGGCCGCCTTCTGAGTCCGGCGGCGCTGGACCGGCTCGTGGCGGAAGAGGTGCTGGCCGCCTTCGATCACCGGAACCTGAACGCGGAGGTTCCCGAATTTGTCCAGGCGCCTCCAACCACGGAGAACCTGGCACAGCTGATCCGCCGGCGGCTGCTCGAGCGCTGGGAGGAGCTGGGGCACGGGGCGCGTCTGGCCGGCATCCGCCTGCGGGAAACGCCGCGCAACACCTTCGAGATACTGGAGCACCTATGAAGAAGCCGAAAGCCATCGTCCAGGTGATGGCCCCGGGCCGAACGGAAGGCGCCATCGCGGCGCGCGTCCGCGAGATTCTGGCCGAACTGGGCGAGGATCCGGGCCGCGAGGGGCTGCTGCGGACGCCCGCGCGTACGGAGAAAGCGCTGCGGTACCTGACCGCAGGCTACCAGATGCGCGTCGAGCAGATCCTCAACGGGGCGCTGTTCACCGTCAAGTATGACGAGATGGTGATCGTCAAGGACATTGAATTTTTCAGCCTCTGCGAGCATCATCTGCTGCCGTTCTTCGGCAAGGTCCACGTGGCCTATCTGCCGCGCCGCAAAGTGATCGGTCTGAGCAAGATCCCGCGCATCGTGGACATGTTCGCGCGGCGACTCCAGCTGCAGGAGCGCATGACGCAGCAGATTGCCGACACGATCGAGACGGCGGTGGATCCGTTGGGCGTCGGCGTGATCTGTCAGGCCCGGCACCTGTGCATGATGATGCGGGGCGTGGAGAAGCAGCACTCCGGTGCCGTGACGAGCGCCATGCGAGGTGCGTTCCGAGACCGCAAGGAGACGCGGGACGAATTTCTGTCCCTGGTCTCGCACGACACGCTGGAGTTCTAGATCATTTCGGACAGAAGCTCGGGGCGAGGCTGCGGGATCACGACTTTGTTGACGAGAAGGCCCTTGCGGCCGATCACCTGAGCGCCGGCCTCTATGGCGCTGCGCACGGCGGCGACGCTCCCGGTCAGCGTGGCGAAGGCTTTGCCGCCGAGCGCCATGGCCAGCCGGATCTCGATGAGGCGCACAGCGGCGGCCTTCGCGGCGGCATCGGCCCCTTCGATGAGCGACGCCACGGAGAAGGACTCCAGGATGCCCAAGGCCTCGAGAGCTTCCACCCGCGCCGTGCCGCTGAGGGCGGGAAACACGGACTCGTGCACGTTCGGGATCACGAAGCGGTCCACGAGCGAGAAATTTCCCGCCCGGCTGCCCGCCTCCACGCTGGCTTCGACGGCGGCCACGTCGCCGCGCACCATGACCATATATTTGCCGGAGCAGATGGAGCGGGCCAGCAGCAGCTCCACGTCGGCCGCTTTCAGCATCGCATCCGTCACCTCATAGCCGGCGGCGATGCTGCCGAGTTCAATCAATCCGATGGAGTTTCTCGCCATAGCGTCCTTCTAAGCCTGGATTTCGACGTAATCGTCCGTAAGCCGGACGACGGTGCCGGAGATGCTGGCATGGATGGGCACGCCTAAGTCGGGCGGATCCACGCGCCCGACCACCGCCCCCTCCTCGACGCGATCGCCTTCCCGGACGACGGGACGCGCCGGGCGGCCTGCGTGCTGCCGCCACTTGAGGCGCACGCGCGAGGGCCGGTGCTCGATGGCCTCGTAGGGGGTCTCGCACTCGTATTCGTCCACTCTGAGGCGCTTGCGCAGCAGGGGCAAAGGCACGCGGCGGTACTCCTTCATCGGATGGACAACCGGCGGGCGCTCCTGCCGGAACCGGATCCCGGCTGCACGCAAGTGTGCTTTCGCCTGGTCGCACGCCTCCTTGGGGAACAGGTCCTCCGGGCAGGCGTAGAGCGTGCACAGACCGCAGCCGCAGCAAAGCTCGGCCCACTGGTTCCAGATCTGGGCGCCGGTGGCGGTGAACCCGAGGCTGCGCATCACCTTGTGGGGCTGAACGTCGTAGCCGAGCAGGTAGCGCGGGCAGAACTCGGTGCAGTAGCTGCACTGGTCGCAGGCGGACTTGCCGATGTGATTCATCGCCTCGATGGGTCGGTTTTTCCGCGCAATCAGGTAATGGTCCTCCGGCAAGACGATCAGCCCTGCGGTGGTGCGCGTGACGACATCATCCAGATCGAAGGTGAGCGTGCCCATCATGATGCCGCTCACAAACAGGCCTACGCGCGGCGCCGTAGCGCCTCCGGCGAGCGCGATCAGGTCGCGGAAGGCGGTGCCGACGGGAACCCAGAACGCCTTGGGCTGCCGCACCGCGCCGGCGACGGAGACGAATTTCCGGGTCACGGGATTGCCCTGCGCGGCGCGGTGGATGTTGTAGAGCGTCTCGACATTGTTCACCACGCAGCCGACCTGGAGCGGGATGCCGGCCGGCGGAATCAGGCGTCCGGTAGCCTCGTAAACCAGTTCGTATTCATCGCCGGAGGGATAGAAATCGCCCAGGAAGACGAACCCGGCCGTCTCGGGATCCAGGTGGGGGCGAATGGCCTCGACGGCGTCGGCGTTTTTCTTTTTGATCCCGAAATGGGCCCGAACCGCACCCGTGGCCTTGCGCAGGAGCTCCATTCCGGAGACGATCTCGGCCGGGAAGTGCTTCATCAGTTCGACGTCTTTGTGGAGGAGGGGCTCGCACTCGGCTCCGTTGGCGATGACAAACTCGACCTGGGCCGAGGCCTTGACGTACGCGGGAAATCCCGCGCCGCCCGCGCCCACCACGCCGCATTCGCGCAGTTTCGTGGCCAGATCCATGGGGGGCGGCCTACTTGCGAGCCGGAGCAGCCTGCTCGAGCATGGCGTTGTATCTCTCCAGATCCTCCGGCGAAACGGTTACGAGGTCCTTTTCAAAATCTTCCCCGGTTTCGATCATGTGGATCAGGTGCAGGGCCGCGAGGCGGGAGCACCAGGGATCGGTCAAGGGGCGACCGGTCTTCTGACTGAGGGCGACGAGTTCGGCGTGAGGAAGCGCAATGACTTTTTCCAGGTGCGTGTCGCCGTTCGAGATCAGGAACTTCACGTCCACGGTGTCGCTGTGGCGGATGGCGATCGCGGTTTGCAGCCAGAGGAAGTCCACCTGCCACGTGCGGCCGAAAGGGTCCGGGCCGGCGCGGAAGTGGCGGAAGTTGTCCAGCATAGAAGACCATCCTAGCAGGGGCTCAGCCCTGCCCTGCGCCGGCCCGTCACCCCGGAACATTCAGAGGCGGAATTCGCGCACGAATTGAACGCAGGCCTTGACGTTTTCCACGGGCGTTTCGGGCAGAATCCCGTGGCCGACGTTGAAGATGTGGCCGGGGCGCGAGCCGGTGCGTTTCAGCAGCTCGTGCACTTTCATTTTCAGCTCCGGCAGAGGCGCAAACAGAGCCGCCGGGTCGAGATTGCCCTGGATGGCGGTCCGGTAGCTGATGTCCATCCAGGCCTGATCAATGTTAATGCGCCAGTCAATGCCGAGGACGTCGCCGCCGGCGGCGTGCAGCTCCCGGAAAAAGCCGCCGATGCCGGTGCCGAAGTGGATGACGGGCACGCCGCTCGAGCGGATGCGGTCAATCAGGGCGCGGGAGTAGGGCTGGACGAACCGGACGTAATCGTCCGGACCGAGCGCCCCGACCCAGCTGTCGAAGACCTGGATCGCCCGGGCGCCGGAGGCCACCTGCATGAGAGCGTACGGCCCGAGCACATCCACGAGTTTGCCCATCAGGCGCCGCCACAGCGTCTCGTTGCTGTACATCATGCGCTTGGTGCGCAGGAAGGTGCGCGAAATGCCGCCTTCGATCATGTAGCTGGCCATGGTGAAGGGCGCACCGACGAAGCCGATGACGGGAATGCGGCCGCCCAGGGCCTTGCACACGATCTGGATCGCCTCGCCCACATAGCCCAGGTCATCGGTATTGGAGATGGAAAGCGTGTCCACGTCCTGGGAGGTGCGGACGGGATTTTCAATGACCGGGCCTTCGCCGGCGGCGTAGTGAAGCTTCAAGCCCATCGGCTCCAGGGGGAGGAGCAGGTCGGCAAAGATGATGGCCGCGTCCACGTCCAGGATCTCGACGGGCATCAGGGTTACGGTCGCCGCCAGATCCGGCCGCTTGCAGATCTCCAGGATGGTGTGCCGCGCCCGGATGTCGCGGTACGGTTTCAGATAACGACCCGCCTGCCGCATGAACCAGACCGGGCGGACATCGGTAGGCCGCCGCCGGCAGGCATCCAGAAAGCGATTATTCATGGTAGCCACGCGCATGCCAGTTCGGTTGTTTCCTCACAGATGAACACACGGAGTTGTCGGGGTTTGTTGCGAGCCGCCCACGAGCGGCCCAGAACAAAAAAGGGTTTGGCCCAAACCTCGCTGTCCAGAGTGCTCGGGGCCACGACAGAGACGGAGACGACACCGGAGGCGGCCGGCCGGCCGGTGCGGGGATCCATGATGTGGCTGTAGAGCTTTCCGCCGGCCTCGAAGAACTTCTCATAATCGCCGGAGGTGGAAAGGGACTCGTCGCGGAGCACGACCTCCTCGACGGTGCGCGTCCAGTCCCGGGGGTGGCGGATCTGCACCCGCCAGCCGGCTTCGCCGGGCGGACGCCCCAGCCCGTAAATGCTGCTGGTGCCGGCAGAGACCAACGCCGAGGCGATTCCATGTGCCTTGAGCACCTCCACCATGCGATCCACGGCATAGCCTTTTCCGACGCCGCCCGGATCAAGCTCGACGCCGGGGATGCGAAATCGAACCGTCTGCCGCCGGGCATCCAAAATCACATTGCTCCAGCCGACGGTCTTGCGCGCCCGGGCCACATCCTCGGGCGCCGGCAGCCGCCCGGTTCCCCGATAAAACCCCCAGATGCGCATCAGCGGGCCGACGGTGATGTCAAAGGCGCCCTCGCTTTGGCGGCTATAGTCCATGCAGCGCTCGAGCAGCGCAAACAACTCCGCCGACACCTTCACGGGACCATCCGCAGCCATGCGGTTTACCCGGGACCACTCGCTGTCCGGCCGGTAGTTGGAAAGCATGCGGTCCAGCCGGCGGACCTCGTCGAAGGCCGCGCTGGCGGCCGCCTCCAGCTTCTCCTGGTCTTCGCCATAGAGGACGACCGAGTACGCCGTCCCCATGGCCTCCGCGCTATCCTCGAAACGGAGCAGGTCGCCGGCCCGGAGAAGAGTCCCGGATATCAAAAATATCACAAAATGTTTCATTCGGGCGGTTTTTCTCCGCTGCCGGCTGGGGAGGCATTCGGGAGGGACTCCGGGAAGGGCGCCTCGCTCCCGGTCTCGAAACGAAGCTCCGGGATCCGAAACAGGCGCAGGCGGGCGGCCAGAGCACGGCGGAGATACCCGCGGGCGCCGTCCAGCGCCGCCAGGGCCTCCCGGCGCTCGGCCGGTCCGCCGCGGACCGCGATCCGGACCCGGGCGCGGCGCAGATCGGAAGTCACCGCGACCTGAGTGACGCTGACCGCCATCACGCGAGGGTCGGACATCTCATAGCTGATCAGTTCATCCAGCTCAGCGCGCAGAGCCTCGGAGATCCGCTCGGCACGGTGAGGATCCATGCCCTTTACTCCAGCCACTCCACCGTGGCCTCGACGAGGTCCCCGCCGAGGATCATGGCGGCCTCCCGCTCCACCAGCTGGAGCACCTGGGCGGCATGGTTATGATCACCCGAGACCGTGACGGCCGCCACCACCGCGCGCTGCCACAGATCCTGGCAGTCGATCTCGGCCACGGCCACATTGAATTTGCGCCGCAGGCGGTCTTTCAGGCCCTGCACCACGCTACGCTTATCCTTCAGCGAATGCGAATGGTCCAGGCGCAGTTCCAGAGTGAGCACACCGATTGTCGCCATACCGGCCGGCGGCCGGAGAGTACTTCGCGAGCCGACCGCCCTCCCATCTTCCGCGGCCGCGCGAGCCCGGGCGGGGGTCACACCAGGGCTTCCGCAGCCACGCGCTCGGTTACAAACGCTTCAATGATGTCGCCGGGCTTGATGTCACCGAAGTTTTCCAGAGCCACACCGCATTCCATGCCGCTTTTGACTTCGCTGACGTCGTTCTTGAATCGGCGCAGAGACGCCACCCGGCCCGTGTAGACGACGACATTGTCCCGTAACAGCCGAACTTCGCTGTCGCGGCTCAGCACACCGTCGAGCACCACACAGCCGGCCACGTTGCCGACCTTGCTGATGTGAAACACTTCGCGAATCTCGGCCCGGCCTTTGTAGACCTCACGGTAGACGGGCTCGAGCATGCCCGCCATGGCCCGCTTGATCTCATCCACGAGCTCATAGATGATCGTATGCAGCCGGATGTCCACTTTTTCCTGTTCGGCGAGCTGGGCCGCACTCCGCTCCGGGCGGACATTGAAGCCCACAATGACGGCGTTGGAGGCCGAGGCCAGCATGACGTCGTTTTCGTTGATGGCGCCCACTCCGGCATGGAGGATCGCGACGCGGACCTTGTCCGTGGAAAGCTTCTGCAAGGTCTCCGAGAGCACCTCGGCGGTGCCGCTGACGTCCGTTTTGAGAATGATCGCCAGTTCTTTGACTTCTCCGGCGGCAATCTGCTCGTGGAGCTGGGAAAGCGACACGCGGGCCGTGCGGGCCATGGCCTGTTCGCGGGCCTTGCTCTCGCGGTACATGACCACCTGTTTGGCCTTGGCCATGTCGGTCATCACCTGGAGCGTGTCGCCCACCTCGGGCAGTGCTTCCAGACCGAGCACCTCGACCGGGATCGAGGGCCCCGCTTCGCGCACGGGCTCGCCCCGGTCGTTGTACATGGCGCGGATCTTGCCCAGCACAGTGCCGCAGATGAAGTAGTCGCCGACGCGCAGCGTACCCTGCCTCACGATGACTGTGGCGACGGGACCGCGCCCCCGGTCCACTTTGGCTTCGAGCACGGTGGCCGTGGCGGGCCGGTTGGGATTGGCCCGGAGCTGCTGCAGGTCAGCCACCAGCAGCACCATCTCCAGCAGCAGGTCGAGGTTCTGGCGCGTTTTGGCGGAGACCGGCACCATGACCACGTCGCCGCCCCACTCCTCCGGCATCAGGCCGCGGTCGGCAAGTTGCTGTTTGACCCGCTCGGGCTGTGCGTCGGGCTTGTCGATCTTGTTGATGGCGACGATGATCGGTACGCCCGCCGCACGGGCATGGTCAATGGCCTCCAGCGTCTGAGGCATCACGCCGTCGTCGGCGGCCACTACCAGAATGACGATGTCGGTGACCTTGGCTCCGCGGGCGCGCATCCGCGTGAACGCTTCGTGTCCGGGAGTGTCAATGAAGACAATCTTCCGCCCGTTTTTCTCCACACAATAGGCGCCGATGTGCTGCGTGATGCCGCCGGCCTCCTTTTCGGCCACGTTGGTGGCGCGGATGGCGTCGAGCAAGGACGTTTTGCCGTGGTCCACGTGGCCCATGACCGTCACGACCGGCGGACGCTCCACCAGTTCCTCGTCCGCGGCGGCCTGCTCCACAAGCTGGGCGGTCTCCTCCTCAAAGCTGGTCGTGCTTACGGTTGCGCCGAATTCGCGCGCCACCTCCTCGGCCACCTTCACGTCCAGTGTCTGATTGATCGTGGCGAAGATCTTCCGCTCCAGAAGCTTCTTAATGACGAAGCTGGCCTTCAAACCGAGCTTTTCGGACAGCTCCTTGACGGTGATGCCTTCCGAAATCGTGATTTCGCGGTTGACGGCGACCGGAGTTTCCTGCGCGCGCCGGGCGGCGGGACGCAGCAGCTTCTCCTCGTGTTCGACCTCGCGTTCTCGGGCCGTGGCGCGGCCCCGTTTTTCCGCCAGACGCCGGGCCGCTTCCGCCGGCGTGACCTCGACCGGAGCAGTCGGGTGCATGCCGGTGCGGCGCTGCACGCGTGCTCCCGGAGTACCGGGCCTGACCGGCAGAGGCTGACCGGGGCGGATCGGACCGCGGTAGATGGGCTGGCCCGGGACCGGAGCTGCCGCTCGCGGAGGTCTGACCGGCTGGCCGGGCATGGCCTTGGGCTGCTGCGCCAGACGGGCCAGTACGTCCGGCCGCGGAGGCACCACCGGACGCGCCGGCTGCGCGGTCAGCGCGGGGCGCACGGGCGGCGTGGCGGGTCGGGGCGGCGCAGGAGCGGCCGGGCGCGGAAGAGACTCCGGGCTGACGATGACGGGCCCCGTTGCGGGAAGCGGCTGGCGCGGGCCGAGAATCTGTCCAGGCTTGGGCGCCACCGGGATCGGCTTGGCGGGGATCACCGTGGGACGCGGTTCCGGAGTCGGGGCGGGCGGGGGCGGCGCCTGCGCGGCGGGGGCGGAAGGAGCCGGCTCCCGCGGGCCCGTGGCCAGCGGCGGCCGGAGCGGACGCGTCGCCGGGCGAACTACGAGCGGCGTTTCCTTGGACTCGGCGGCCGCGGGCGCCTGCTCGGTGTGTGCCGGTGCCGGCGCGGCTTCAGGCGCCGGAGCTTCGGCCACCGCCGCCGGCAAACCCGAAGCAGGCGGTTCGGCGGGCGACTCCGCGGGGACCTCGGGCCCCGGCACGGGCTCGGCAGGTGGGGCAGCTTCAGGGGCCGGCGCCGCGACCACAGGCGCCACTCCGAAATGAGCGCGCACCTTGTTGGCGATCTCTTCGTCAATCGAGCTGGAGTGCGTCTTCTTCTCGGTGACGCCGAACTGGGGCAGCAGCTCGATGATCTTGTTTGGTTTGACCTCGAGCTCGCGCGCTAGCTCGTTAATCCGGATCTTACTCATAAGTCGGAGATAAATGCCGCTCGCCGGCCCGCTCGCATCTTCCGGGGAGGGAGACCTCCCTTGCCAACCGCGAGATTCAGCGCTCCTCTATCGTATCAAATTCGCTGGATTTTGAAGGCGCCTCGAAGCCGTCGGTTTCCGGCGCCAACCCGTTTGGCGGTGGTTCGGAAGCAGCATCCGGGCCCGCCGCCGCGGCCGGATCCGCCGGACCCGCATCCTCGGAGCCGGCCTCACCGGAAGTTTCAGCCGGCACCGCCGGCGTTTCCTCCTGACCGCTGACGCCCAGGGCCTCCTCGAATTGCGCATAATATGCGTTGACAGCGAGTTGAATCTGCTCGACCGCCTGCGCGTCAATTCCCGGGATCTCCACGAGTTCTTCCGGGGTCATGGAACCCAGCTTTTCGACGGTGGCGATGCCGGCCTCCGCGAGTGCCGCCACCAGCTCCTGGCTCAATCCGTGCTCTGCCAGAACGGACACGGGCGCGCCGGGAACCACGAGCGCCGTCATGGCGGACTCGACCTCCTGGCGCTTCTCCTCCTCGCTCTTGATATCGATCTTCCAGCCGAGCAGCTTGGCACACAGCCGTACGTTCTGTCCCTTCTTGCCGATGGCGAGCGAGAGCTGGGAGTCATCCACGATCACTTCCATGTGCTTTTCCGCCGGATCGAGGATGGTCACGCGGGAGATCTTGGCGGGGCTGAGCGCGTTGGTGGCGAAGACCACCGGGTCGTCGGAGTACTGGATGATGTCAATCTTCTCCCCGCGCAGTTCGCGGATGATGGACTGTACGCGCATCCCCTTCATGCCCACGCAGGCGCCAACGCAGTCCACGTCCCGGTCCCGGCTCCACACCGCGATCTTGGTGCGTTCGCCGGCCTCGCGGGCGCACGCTTTGATGACGACGGTGCCGTCGTAGATCTCCGGCACCTCCTGTTCGAAGAGCCGCATGACCAGCTCCGGTGCGGCGCGCGAGACGATCAAGCCTGCGTTTTTGCCGGTCTTTTCCACGCTCTTGATCACGCACCGGATGCGATCCCCGACCGAGAAACTGTCGAGCTTGGACTGTTCCTTCTTGGGCAGGCGGGCTTCGGTCTTGCCGAGATCCACGATCAGGTCGGAGCCTTCGATGCGCTTGACCGTGCACGTCACCAGCTCCCCGATGCGGCCCGCGTATTCCTGATAGATCATCTCGCGCTCGGCCTCACGCACCTTCTGGAGGATCACCTGGCGGGCGGTTTGCGCGGAGATACGGCCCAGCACATCCGTGGGCCTGGGCACGCGGATTTCCGCGCCCGGCTCGGCCGCCGGATCAAAACGGCGCGCCTGCTCCACGGTCATCTCACGGTCCGGGTCGGAGACGGTCTCGACCACTTTGTAGATCGCGTAAATCTGGATCGCGCCCGTGTGAGGGTCAAAGTCCGCACCGAGCTCTTCGTTGGTGCGGAACTGCTTGCGCGCAGCCGCCAGTAAAGCATCCTTGACGGCATCGAGCACGATCTGTTTGTCGATGCCCTTCTCCTTGCTCAGGATTTCAATGGACTGATAGATCGTTCCCAACGGACCCTCTCTTTCGCTGTTCCTTCCCGGAAATTACCACTCGAATTTCAGATTTGCCTTCTCCACCTGTTCCAGCGGAAAGCAAATCTTCTGGCCTGGGGCGGGTTCCAGGGTAATGACTCCCTCGGAGAAGCCGGCCAGTATGCCCTCCCAATGGCGCCGCTCCTGAAGGGGCGAGCGCAGAACAATGCGCGCCTTGCGGCCGATGAACCGTTCGAAATCGCGAGGTTTGGTCAGCTTACGCTCCAGACCGGGCGAGCTGACCTCGAGGATGTAGCGGCCGCCTGGGACGACGTCCTCGACGTCGAGGATCGTGCCCACGTGGACGGAGACCCGTTCGCAGTCGGCATGCGAGATGCCGGCAGGCTTGTCAATGTAGATGCGCAGAACGCGGTTCCGGCCGCCGGTCATTTCCACGTCCACGATCTCGACGCCTTCAGACCGGCCGACGCGTTCGGCAATCTCACGGACTTTGGCGATCACCGCCTCGTTCATGACTGCGGCCTCGGAGCCAACAAAAAAGTGGGCTTTTCGGCCCACGTACGCTTCGACACTTCCGTCTCTAATTATACACGACGGCGGCCCCGGGCCGGCGGGTAGAATGGCACGGCGATGCTGTTGCTGCTTTTGGCGCTTGCCGGCACCCCGGCTCCTCAACTGCGGGTCTCCGCACTCCATCCCCGGGTGTTCGTGCGCCACGACCGGGCGGTCGTCGGCAAAGGCCTTCGCGTCGAAGAGCTGCGCCGGCGTGCGGCGGATCCGGCCTATGCGCGCTGGCGGGCGCCGCTGGTGGGCGCCGGCGCGGCTGCGAACCTGGAGCGCGCCGCCAAGTATCTGGAATTCGGAGAGGCGGCCGAGCTGCGCGCCGTGCGCGAGTTTTTGCTCACGCGCACGTTCTCCTTCGAAAAACACGACGTGGGCGGCTTCCTGGCGGGAGCGGAAATGTGCGCCGCCTTCGAATGGGTCTACGGGGCGCTCAACCCAGACGAACGAATTCGAATCATGCGCAACCTGCTCGTGACGGCGGAGAGTTCCCGGAAGTTTCTCGAGCGCGGAGAGCCGGACATCAACCACAACTACACCTACATGGCGCTCAACACC
>DATLYE010000077.1:0-19008 GCA_035575135.1 Bryobacteraceae bacterium | reverse complement strand
CACGCTCGCGCCGGGCGGCACTTGGATGATCGTCGAGCCTTACGCCGGCAACCGTGTCGAGGACAATCTCAACCCCATCGGGCGCATTTATTACAGCGCCTCGACGGTCATCTGCACTCCCGCCTCCAAGGCGCAGGAGGTAGGGTTGGCACTGGGGGCGCAGGCCGGCGAGCAGCGCATACGGGACATCGTGCAGGCGGCAGGCTTCGGGCACTTCCGCCGCGCGGCCGGGACGCCGTTCAACCTAGTTTTCGAAGCTCGAGCCTCGGCAGCCGCGAGCGCATAGGGGCCTACTTTGGGACCGCGGCTTGCTCCGGGATGTTGCCGCCGGTCGTTACGGTGAGCTGGACCCGCAATCTATACTCTGATTTCGTAGCCTGCCAGCCGGTCCTTACCGGCTGCGTTTCAGCGGTTCGTCCGAGGTGAGTTCCCGGCGTGGCGCCGTCGGCGGCTCTGGTGTAATTAGGTGACCGGGGGGGCCACTCATTGGAGACCCGAAGTCTGGCCCGGCACTGGCGGGTCGGCCACATGACCGTCTATCGTCTCTGGCGGGTCTGTGGCCTCCAGCCCACTCCGTCGGGAACTTTCAAGATGCCATCTCCCCGAGGGTTGCCGCCAAAGTGCGCGAGATCGCAAGGGGTATACTGTACGTAGCTTTCTCTGGGACTCTAAGATGGCAAGCCCGAGCCAACAACCGACGCCGGAGTATATCTTGCAAACGGGCCTGGGATTCTGGGCCTCCAGGACCCTGTTGAGCGCCGTCGAACTGGGCGTGTTCACGCGCCTCGCCGAGGGCCCCGCGGATGTGGAGACGCTGCGAACCTCACTCGGCGTGCATCCGCGATCGGCGCGGGATTTCTTCGACGCGCTGGTGGCGCTCGGGTTCCTGCGGCGCACCGACGGCACCTACCGCAACACTCCGGAGACCGATCTTTTCCTCGACCGCCGCAAGCCAACCTACATCGGCGGCCTGCTCGAAATGTGCGGCCGCCGCCTGTTCGGCTTCTGGAATCATCTGACGGAGGCCCTGCGCACCGGGCACCCCCAGAACGAAATCCGCGATGGCTCGGCGCCGTTCTTCGCTACGCTCTATGCGGATCCCGCGCGGCTGCAAGATTTCCTCTCGGCCATGACCGGCCTCAGCAACGGCGCCAACCGCGCCATCGCGCAGAAATTTCCGTGGTCCCACTACCGTACCTTCGCCGACGTGGGGACGGGTCAGGGGGACCTCGCGGTGCAGATCGCCCTGGCCCACCCGCATCTGTCCGGCATCGGCTTTGACCTGCCGGAGGTGGGACCGATCTTCGAGCGCTATGTGGAGCGCCACTCGCTCTCACAGCGGCTCCATTTCGTGCCCGGCGACTTTTTCCGCGATCCTCTTCCCGTCGCCGACGTCCTCACCATGGGGCACATCCTCCACGACTGGGATCTGGAGGAGAAAAAGCTTCTCCTGCGAAAGGCCTACCAAGCCCTGCCCTCCGGCGGCGCACTGGTGGCGTACGAGGCGATCATTGACGACGCGCGCTGCCAGAACGCCTTCGGCCTGTTGATGAGCCTCAACATGTTGATCGAAACGCCCGGCGGGTTCGACTATACGGGTGAGGATTGCATGGGCTGGATGCGGGAAGCCGGCTTCAGCGAGACTTGGGTCGAGCACCTCGTCGGCCCCGACTCCATGGTCGTGGGCCTCAAGTAACGCCTCAGACGGGCGATTTTTCGCGCGCCACCAGCAGGTCCTTCGGACTGATGGATCCGGACGGGCGAGGCGTTTCAGCGGTTCGTCCGGCGCACGTTTCCACGGCCGTGACGGCGCGGGATCCGGAGATCGCTGGCTACGGTGTTCGAGCGGTTCTCTAAGTTTTCGGGGTGGCGCCGCCGCCGGGTCTTGGTGTAATTGAGTAAAAGGAGCTGCGGCGATGTGGCAGGTGGGTCGCGGGCTGCTGAGTCGCGCGGCGGTTGCGTGGGTGGCGTCGGCGGGCATTCTCGGCGGGACTCAGACAGCCCCTGCCGGGGAATCGCTCAAGGCAGCAGAAACGAAGTCGTTGTCGAAGCTGGAAGGGCGCGTCGTTCATGCCTTCACGGGGGAGCCGCTGCGCCGGGCTCGCGTGACCTTACATCATGAAAGCCGCGACCCCATTAGCCTTGTGTTCATTACCGGCCGGGACGGGCGCTTTGCCTTCGAGAACCTCGAGCCGGGAACTTACTCACTTTCGGCCGAGCGCGACGGGTTCCTTGGGCAAAGCTACGGGGCCCGCAAGACGGGCGGGCGGGGCGTCCCCATTACGGTTTCAGTCGGGATGCATCTGCGGGATCTCGAGTTGAAGCTGACGCCCCACGGCGTCATCTCGGGGCGTGTGGTGGACGACGAAGGGGAACCGGTTCCGCGCGCAGCTGTGGAAGTTCTGCGTGCGGGGACGGGTTGGTCAGGGCCGCACGAGTATACGAACGACCTGGGCGAGTTTCGCATTGCCGGACTGGCGCCGGGGCGCTACCGGTTGCGTGCCAATCCGAACTTGAGGTTGTTCGGCGGCAGAATGGTTCTGTCGCAGAAGCCGGAGGCGCGCCCACCCGAATTGCTGGCCACGTATTACCCGAGCACGACGGATCCTGCCCTGGCCGGGACCGTCGAGGTCGCCGCGGGCCAGGAAGTGGCCGGGATTACGATTCAGTTGCGCAGCGGCCGTCTTTACAAGATCGAAGGAGTGGTGCTCGGTGTCTCCCCTGAGCACCCCGCCGAGTCGTTAGAGGTCGGAGTGCTGCCACGGGCGCGGGAAGGCGGATTCACGAGCCTGCCGGAGGCGCGGGTGGAACCGACAGGAGAATTCCGTCTCGCCGGGGTACCGCCCGGTGCTTACTACGTGACGGTGGGATTGCGGCACCGAAGACCACGGTTGCTCGGGAAGACCCCGGTCGAGGTGACGGACGCGGATCTTGAGGGTGTCGTCCTCTCGATCGAACCACTGCTCACGGTTTCAGGTGTCGTACGCGTCGAAGGGGGGAAGCAAAGGGATTTCGCGCCGACGCATGTGTGGCTGAGGCAAGTGGACGGACTCTGGTACGGCCAAGAGCCGGCGGAGGTGCTGCCTGACGGCACCTTCCGGATTCAGGGGCTTCTGCGCGACAAATACACTGTGGACTTTTCGGTGGCACGGTCGGGCAGCTACCTCAAGGCCCTCCGGGTTGGCGGCCGGGAGCTTCCTGGATGGGAACTTGACCTGACGAACGCCGAATCCGGCGTGCAGATCGAACTGCTAATGGGGGTAGGGACCGCCAGTATCGAGGGCGTCGCCACGGAGCAGGACCGACCGGCAGAGGGGGCGTGGGTGATGGCGGTTCCGGATGACGCGCGGCCGGGCCGCACACACCGGCGGCACACGACGGTGGCGGATCAGAACGGGCAGTTTCAGCTCGGGTCTCTGCCGCCCGGCAAGTACAAGGTTTACGCATTTGACCGGGACACCCCGAGCCTTCTGTCGGATCTGGATAAATTACGGCCGTTTGAGGCGAAAGCCGCGGCCGTGACGCTCGGGGAAGGGGAACACAAATCGGTCCGCCTGGCTGTGCTGCCGGCCGCAGAGCTTGACCGCTGATTAGCGCTTGTGCGGCTTGGTGCAAAACGGGCCGTGAGCTTTGTGCGTCTGCTGCTGTGCTGAGTTGTTCCGGGGCGCAGCCGGGCTTCAGGATTCGCGGAGGCGTCCCAGTACGGTGACGACGCTCAGGGGCGGCAGCACCAGACGCAGGCCCGCCGCTCCGAGTTCCACGCGGTGGTCCTTGGGCACGACCACGTTCGGGCTGTCAAAGGAGTTGTGGGCGTTCATGTCCGGGTGGTGGAGGATGCGCGCCGAGGCGCTCTCCAGCCGGCCCCGCGACAGCGAGGCGGAGACTTCGAAGGTCTCGTCGTGGCGCGGATTGACGCAGGTGAGCGCCAGAGTATCGTCTTTGCGGGAAGCGCTCACCGAGAGGCCGTTGGGGTCCGTGTCGGGATTGTCCACCTTGATGGCCGTCTGCCCGCGGTGCGGCCGGGCCAGTTCGAAGGCGTAATAAGAGGGCGTGCGGATGCACTTGTCTCCGTGCGTGAGCAGGAGGGCGTGCAGCACGTTGACGGTCTGAGCGATGTTGCACATGACGAGCTTGTCGGCCTGGCGGTGGAAGACGTTGAGGCCGAGCGCCGCGGCCACGGCGCAGCGGATGGTATTTTGCTGCCAGAGGCGGCCGTAGGTTTTTTCCTCTTCGGGGACCATGCGGTCCCAGACGCCCCACTCGTCAATGAGCAAGCCGACGCGGCGCTCAGGGTCATAGCCGTCGAGGATGGCGCGCTGCTGGAGGATGCCGCGTTCGAGATCGGCGAAGGTGGCCATCTGCTCGCGGAGGGCGTCGGCCGTAAACTTGGTGGCCGGCAGGCGGCCGTTGGAGTAGAAGTGCATGGCGTAGCCGTCCATGCGGACGAAGCGGCGGCCGGGGTACATGGTGGCCAGGAAGCGCTGGGTCCAGTCGGTGTTATTGCGGTTGGGGCCGCAGGCGATCAGGAAGGGGCGCACGTCGCCGAACTGGCGGACGTAGACGGCGAAGCGGCGGTAGTGACCGGCGTACTCCTCGGGCGTCATCTGGCCGCCGCAGCCCCAGTTCTCGTTGCCGATGCCCCAGTAGCGGACGCGGAAGGGCTCAGGGCTGCCGTTGGCGGCCCGTTCGTCGGCGAGCGTGCTGCCGGAGGGGTAGTTGCAGTACTCGACCCAGTCGCGCAGTTCCTGCGGGGTGCCGGAGCCGACGTTGCCGGCCAAGTAAGGTTCGGCCCCGATGAGGCGGCAGAGCTCGATGAACTCGTGGGTGCCGAAGCTGTTGTCCTCGACGTAGTTGCCCCAGTGGATGTTGACGCGGCGGGGGCGTTTGTCGCGGGGACCGATGCCGTCGCGCCAGTGGTAGTCGTCGGCAAAGCAGCCGCCGGGCCAGCGCAGGACGGGGATGCCGAGGGCTTTGAGGTACTCGACGGCTTCTTTGCGGTGGCCGCGGATGTTGGGGATGGGTGAGTCGGGTCCCACCCAGAGGCCGCCGTAGATGCAGGAGCCGAGGTGTTCGGCGAAGTGGCCGTGGAGTTCGGGGCGGACGAGGCCGATTTCGGCGTCGGTGCGCAGATGGATGGTGCGCGTGGAGGTGGCGGAAAGGAGGCGGCGGGCGGGGGAGAGCAGGACGGCGCCGGCCAAGAGGCCGCTGCGGCAGAAGCTCCTTCTGGTTGAGAGCGCTTGCATTCGAATTCCTCCGTTTCTGCCGGGCGGGCGAACGCGCCGGCGTGCCGCCTCCCGGCCGTGATTGAAAAGGCTTACGAGCCGATCGGAGGCATTCTCCCTCAGCGGGGAGGCCGAATGCAAGCCCGGGGGCTCAGTTTTTGCCGGCTTTGAGTTTCTCGCGCTGCTCGCGCAGCACGGCCTTGCGGCTGAGGCGGATCTTGTTGCCTTCGATGGCGAGGACTTTGACCAGGATCTGGTCGCCCTCTTTGAGTTCGTCGCGCACGTTGCGGATACGGTTCTCCGAAATTTCGGAGATGTGCAGCAGGCCGTCGGTACCCGGGAAGATTTCGACGAAGGCGCCGAAATCGGCCAGGCGCACCACCTTGCCGAGATAGGTCTTGCCCACCTCGGCCACGGCCGCGATCTCGGTGACCATCTGGATGGCCTTGTTGGCGGAGGCGCCGTCGGAGGAGAAGATGTGGACGGTGCCGTCGTCCTCGACGTCGATCTTGACGCCGGTTTGCTCGATGATGCCGCGGATGACCTTGCCGCCGGGTCCGATCAGATCGCGGATCTTTTCCTGGGGGATGGTGAGCGTGTAGATGCGCGGGGCGTAGGGCGAGAGAGCGGGCCGCGGTGCGGCGATGACCTCCTGCATGCGGTCCAGGATGTAGAGGCGCGCCTGCCGGGCCTGCTCGAGGGCCTCGTGCATGATCTGGGTCGTGATGTTGGGGACCTTGATGTCCATTTGCAGGGCGGTGATGCCCTCGCGCGTGCCGGCGACTTTGAAGTCCATGTCGCCGTAGTGATCCTCGGCGCCGGCGATGTCGGTGAGGATGGCGTAGCGGTCGCCTTCGATGACGAGGCCCATGGCGATGCCGGCGACGGGGGCGCTGATGGGGACACCGGCGTCCATCAAAGCCAGGGAGGCACCGCAGACGGTGGCCATGGAGCTGGAGCCGTTGGACTCCAGGATGTCGCTGACCACGCGCAGGGTGTAGGGGAAGGCTTTCTCGTCGGGGATCACGGGCTGCAAGGCGCGCTCGGCGAGGGCGCCGTGGCCGATCTCGCGGCGGCCGGGGCCGCGCATGAACGCCACCTCGCCGACGCTGAAAGGCGGGAAGTTATAGTGCAGCATGAAGCGCTTGGAGGTTTCTCCGGTCTCCAGCAGCTCCAGCCGCTGCTCGTCTTCTTTGGTGCCCAGGGTCACGGTCACCATGGCCTGAGTTTCGCCCCGGGTAAACAGGGCGGAGCCGTGGGTGCGGGGCAGCACACCCACCTCGATGGCGAGGGGGCGGATCTGATCGAAGGCCCGCCCGTCGGGGCGGCGCCGCTCAAGGAGCATCTGGTCGCGGAAGATGCGCTCTTTGAGCCGGTCGAAGAGCTGTCCGGCCTCTTCGCGCTGCTCTTCGGGGAAGGCCTCGACGGCTTTTTTGCGCAGTTCCTCGACGAGGGTGTAGCTCTGGATCTTGGTGTACTTTTCGGTGTTGAGGGCGTCGGTGAGGGGCTCGCGCCAAACGGAAGCGATCTGCTCGTAGAGTTCCTGATTGAGTACAGGAGGAGTGAACTCGCGCTTAGGCTTGCCCGCCTTTTCGACGAGCTCGCGGATCGCGGCGGCCACTTTACGGCAGCACTGATGGCCGAACTCGATGGCGGAGATCACCTCGGCTTCCGAGGCTTGTACGGCGCCGGCTTCCACCATGACGATGCCGTCGTCGGTGGCGGCGACGGTGATGTTGAGCTTGCCTTCGCGGGCTTCCGAGTAGGTCGGGTTGGCGATGAGCCTGCCGTTGACGAGTCCGACCTGCACGGCCCCCAGGATGTGGGGGAAGGGGATGTCGGAGATGGCCAGAGCGGCGGCCGCGCCCACGATGGCGAGCGGGGCGGGATCGAGCTCCGGGTCGGCCGACAGCACGAAGCCGATGACCTGCGTCTCGCAGGAGTAGCCCTCGGGAAACAGGGGGCGGATGGGCCGGTCTATGAGCCGGGCCACGAGGATTTCGCGCTCGGTGGGCCGGCCTTCGCGTTTGATGAAGCCTCCGGGAAAGCGCCCGGCGGCGTAGGTGTATTCGCGGTAATCCACGGTAAGCGGAAGGAAGCTGGCGCCGGGTTTGGGCTCCTTGCTGCTGCACGCCGTCACCAGGACGACGGAGTCGCCGGAGCGCACCAGGACGGCGCCGGCAGCCTGTTTGGCGACCTTGCCGGTTTCGATGGTGATCTTGCGGCCCGCCAGATCAATTTCAACTGAATGTGTCATGGGAATTCCTCTCCAACCTCAGGCATTTAGGATCAGGCCTGACGGTGATGGGACCGTGACGACGCACGGATCCGAGCTTGAGACTGGAGTTGACAGGGGTGGAACTGACGCCGGGGACGCCGTGTGCCGGGCCCCGAACCCGGTGGTGATCCAACCGTCCCAGGTATGGCCGTTCAATGAACTGCAATGGGCTCTCGCCCGCTCCTGCCCGGGAGCATGCGCCCTAGTGGCGGAGACCCAGTTGCTGAATGAGAGCCTGATACCGTTCCGGGCTGCGGCCCTTGAGATACTTCAGCAGCTTGCGGCGCCGCGCCACCAGCGACAGCAAGCCGCGCCGGGAGTGGAAATCCTTTTTGTGCACTTTGAAGTGCTCGGTCAGGTCGGCGATCCGTTTGCTGAGGATCGCCACCTGGACTTCCGGCGAACCGGTATCTTTTTTGTGGATTCGGAACTTGCTGATCAGCTGGTTCTTGGCTTCTGGCGCCAGTGCCATCCTAGAGTGAATGCTCCTTGTCGTCTCGTACTCTCGCTTTTACTCAGTACCAAGATAGCACAGAACGGTGGTGCGGTGCGGCGGAATTGACAAATGCAAACGGGGGGGGCGGGGCTCGCCGGAGGGCGCCCCGGGGCAGTCCGGCCGGCGGCGCGGCTACTCGCTCGCAGCGGGCGGCGTCTTGCGCACCGGCTGACCCTCGGTCTGCTTGAGGGCGCGCATGAGCGCGGCGAGTTCGTCCGACATGGAGAGGACGTGCTCGAGCTGGAAGCCGACCGCGTAGCCGTCTCCGTCGGGATTGCAGTAGCAGACTTCGCCCAGGAACATCGCACCCTCGACGTCCACGCGCACGGGCGCACCCACGGGTGCAGCCTGGGGGAGCCAGACGCGCATGCCACGACCGGAGAGGTTGAGGACGCGTCCTTGCAGGGAGACCGGGTGATCTCCGAGAAGGGTGACTTCTGCCGGCCCGGAGGCGGCATAGCGGGGCTCGCTGCGACGATCCATCGCAGGAACCGATCGGCAGAATCGCTAGAGAACTTCAGCCCGCCGGGGGCCGGAGGGACGGATGTGGACCAGAGGGGTCTGCGGGGGGCAGGCGGACTCTTCGGCCCGCAGCAGGTCCTGGAGGGTGGTGCGGCTGAGAACGCGATCTACGGCGGTCTGGACCGTGGTCCAGAGGGAACGGATGGAGCAATCGCTGGAGTGGGTGCAGCAAGCTTCCTGGCCGGAGTGGCGCTCGCAGAAATCCCCTTCGAAGAGCCGTCCTCCGAGTTCGGCCAGCACATCGCCGATGATGATCTGCTCTGGCGGTCGCGCCAGGGTGTAGCCGCCCGCCTGACCGCGAGCGCTCTTCAGGAAGCCGGCGTTGCGCAGGATGCGCAGCAGCTTGGCGGTGTAGGCCGTGGAAAGGCCCTCGGCGCGGCTGATTTCCGGAATCGTCACGCCCACACCGCGACCGCGGCGCCCGATCTGGAGGAGGCAGCGGAGCCCGTACTCTTCGTGGGAAGTGAACTTCATCCCGCCCTCACAGCAGCCCCAGTTGCAGTTTTACCAAATCGGACATGTTGTTCGGACTCCAGGGCGGATCGAAGGTCAGCTCCACCTGGGCGTCCGTGACGCCGGGCACGGCGGCGACGCGCTGGCGGACCAGTTCAGGCAGCGAGCCGGCCACCGGACAGTTCGGGGCCGTGAGCGTCATTTTGATGTAGACGGAATGATCGGGGTTGACGCGGACCTCGTAGACGAGCCCGAGGTCGTAGATGTTGACCGGGATTTCCGGGTCGTAGCAGGTGCGCAGCGCTGCGATCACCTGGTCCTGGAGGCTCTGGGTTTCGGTCTTGGCGGCGTTGTCTTCCATAGTTCACTCCGTGGAAACGGGCTGGCGTTCGCCTTTGAGGGCGGCGCGCAGCGTATGCCAAGCCAGGGTGGCGCACTTAACGCGCATGGGGTACTCACGGACGCCGGCGAGCACGGCCAGCTTGCCGAGCTCCTTGCCGGCAGGGCCGGCTCCGGTGACGAGCTTGTGAAAACTGTCGAAGAGGGCCTGAGCCTCGCCGGTGGTTTTGCCCTTGAGGGTTTCGGTGAGCAGGGAGGCCGAGGCGGTGGAGATGGCGCAACCGGAGCCCTGGAAAGCCACATCGCGGATCACGTCTCCGTCCAGCTTCAGGTAGAGCGTGACCTTGTCGCCGCACAGGGGGTTGTAGCCTTCGGCCGTGGCGCTCGGGTCGGCGATGGCGCGAAAATTCCGGGGGCGGCGGCTGTGGTCCACGATGACTTCCTGGTAGAGGTTGCGCAATTCCTCCATCAGCCGAAAATCTCCCGGACCTTGTGCAGGGCGGCGATGAGGGCGTCCACCTCCTCGGGCGTGTTGTAGAAGGCGAAGCTGGCGCGGGTAATGGCCGGCACGCCGAAGCGTTCCATCACCGGCTGGGCGCACACGTGTCCGGCCCGCACCGCCACGCCCTGGCGATCGAGGATCGTGGCGACGTCGTGGGGGTGAACACCTTCCATCACGAAGGAGAGCACGGCGGCCTTTTCCCTGGCCATGCCGATGAGGCGCACGCCGGGCACGGAGGCGATGCGCCGGGTGGCGTAGGCGAGCAGCTCCTGCTCCCAGGTTGCGGCGTTTTCGAGGCCGATGCCATCCAAGTAATCCAGGGCGGCACCGAGGCCGATGGCGCCGGCGATGTTCGGCGTTCCGGCCTCGAATTTCCAGGGGAGCTCGTTGAAGGTGGTTTTCTCAAAGGTGACGCTGCGGATCATGTCGCCGCCGGACTGATAAGGCGGCATCTGCTCGAGCCAGGCGGCCTTCCCATAGAGCACGCCGATGCCGTTGGGGGCGTACACCTTGTGGCCGGAGAAGGCGTAGAAATCGCAGTCGAGGGCCTGGACGTCCAGCCGGATGTGTGCGGCGGCCTGGGCGCCGTCCACCAGGACGGGGACGCCGCGGGCGTGCGCCGCCTCGATGATACGGTGAACAGGGTTGACGGTGCCGAGGGCGTTGGAGACGTGCGCCACGGCGACGATGCGCGTGCGGGGGCCGAGCAGGCGCTCGAACTCCTCGAAGATGAGTTCGCCGCGGTCGTCAATGGGGGCGACGCGGAGCCGGGCGCCCGTTTCCTGGCAGAGCAGCTGCCAGGGGACGATGTTGGAGTGGTGCTCCATGTGGGTGAGGAGCACTTCATCGCCCGGCCCGAGGCGCGGGCGGCCGAAGCTGTGGGCGACGAGGTTGATGGCTTCGGTGGTGCCGCGGACGAAGATGATCTCGCGCTCGGAGGCGGCGTTGAGGAAGCGCTGGACCTTGCGGCGCGCCTCCTCGTAGGCGGCGGTGGCGCGCTCGCTGAGCAGGTGCACGCCGCGGTGCACGTTGGAGCAGTCAGCGGTGTAGAAGTGCTCCAGGGCGGCGATCACGGCGCGCGGCTTTTGCGTGGTGGCCGCATTGTCCAGGTAGACCAGCGGCTTGCCGTGGACGGTCTGGCGCAGCACGGGGAAGTCTTCCCGGATGCGCCACACATTGAACTCGCGGGGTGTGCGGCCGCCGGTGGCGGCTGCAACCTCGGTCCCTGTGGGGTTCATGGCGCCTCGCCTCAGTCGCCGGAGGGACGCAGCCTCCGGAAGAGTTCCCGTTCCAGTTGTTCCCGCACGGCGGTCACCTTCATACGGCCGAGGACGTCGGCTGCAAACGCAAAGGTGAGCAGTTCGCGTGCGGTGTCGCGCGGGATGCCCCGCGTGCGGAGATAAAAGATGGCTTCTTCGTCGAGCTGGCCCACGGTGGCGCCGTGGGTGCAGCGGACGTCGTCGGCGTAGATTTCCAGCTGCGGTTTGGTGTTGATGGAAGCTTCGGTCGAAAGCAGCAGGTTCTTGTTGCTCTGGATGGCGTCGGTCTTCTGGGCTCCCGGACGGACGATGATTTTGCCGTTGAAGACCCCGGTGGCTTTGCCGTCCAGGACGCCCTTGTAGAACTCGCGGCTGCTGGTGTGGGGCTGGGCGTGATCGAGGGCGGTGTGATTGTCCACGTGCTGTTCGCCGGAGGCCAGGTAGAGTCCGTTGAGGATGCACTCGGCGCCCTCGCCGTCCAGGACGGAGTTGACGTCATTGCGGACCAATCCGCCGCCGAAGACGACGTTGTGAGAAAGGATGCTCGCGCCGCGGCCCTGGTAATACTGCACCATGGCGATGTGGTAGAAGGAGGGCGGCTCCTGCTGGATCCGGTAGTGCTCGATCACAGCATCCTGGGCGGCAGCCAGTTCCGTAACGGCGTTGGTGAAGACGACTCCGTCCGCCGCGGCGGCGTAGGTTTCGATGACGGAGGCCTGGCTCTGCTCGCCGGCGAGAATGAGGACGCGGGGATGAGACACGGCCGGTTGCGGAGCCGGCACGGCCAGATGAACCAGCCAGAGGGGCTGCTCGATGACGGCGCCGCGGGCGATTTCGACGAAGGCGCCGTCTTCGAAGAGAGCCGTGTTGAGAGCGACGAACGGCTGCTGGTCGAAGCGGGCGTAGCGCGCCAGATGGGCGGCCAGGTCATCGCGGGACAGCGCCTCGCGCAAGCTGCCTGCGCGGAGGCCAGCCGGCAAGGCCGGCGAGGACAGCTTCGGGTCGAAGCGGCCGTTGATGAAGACCAGACGCGGGCCGGCGGGTTCGGGAGCCGGCAGGGCGGCGAGCGGCGCGGCAGGCGCCGGCACGAAGGTCGTCCGGGCGACGGGTGCGACGTTGGTGTATTTCCATTCTTCGTGTCTGGTGGTGGGGAAGCCCAGGTTGCGGAAACGCTCCCAGGCCTCGGCCCGCAGCTCTCGAAGCCAGCGGGGCTGGTGGTCGCGGAGGCGGCGCTCCGTCTCCAGGAAGTTTCCGGTCCAGAGGTCCTGAGCTTCTTTGAGGCCGACTGCCATCGGATGCGCTCCCCTCACACCGCCACGAGCTCGCCGCGCTCGAGAGCTTCGTCGAGCCAGGCGTAGCCGTGCTCTTCGAGTTTGAGCGCCAGCTCCTTGTCGCCGGACAGCACGATGCGGCCCTGGTACATGACGTGGACGAAGTCCGGAACGATGTAGTTGAGCAGGCGCTGGTAGTGGGTGACGATGATCATGGCGCGCTCGGGGCTGCGCATGGCGTTGACGCCGGCGGCCACGGCTTTGAGGGCGTCAATGTCGAGGCCCGAGTCGGTTTCGTCCAGGATGCAGAGCCTGGGTTCGAGCACCGCCATCTGAAAGATCTCGTTCCGCTTCTTTTCGCCGCCGGAGAAGCCCTCGTTGACGGAGCGCGTGAGCATGGCGTCGTCAATGCCGAGGAGCTTGCGCTTCTCGTTGACCAGTTCCATGAAGTCCATGGCGTCGAGCTCCTCGAGACCGCGCGCCTTGCGGAGCGTGTTGAGGGCGGCTTTGAGGAAGTACATGTTGCTGACGCCCGGGATTTCCACCGGGTACTGGAAGGCGAGAAAGATGCCGGCGGAGGCGCGCTCCTCCGGAGACATTTCCAGGAGGTTGCGGCCTTCGTAGAGGACCTCGCCTTCGGTCACTTCGTAGACGTCGCGGCCGGCCAGAATCTGGGCGAGCGTGCTTTTGCCCGAGCCATTGGGGCCCATGATGGCGTGCACTTCGCCGGCGTGGACGGCCAGATCAATTCCCTTGAGGATCTCTTTGTCCCCGACTTTGGCTTTGAGATTTTTGATTTGCAGCATTCTGTGTATCTTCCCTGGGTGAATGGTGTTGCCTGCGGTCTCAGCCGACGCTTCCTTCCAGGCTGATGCTCAGCAGTTTCTGGGCCTCCACGGCGAACTCCATGGGCAGCTCCTTGAAGACCTGTTTGCAGAAGCCGCTGACGATGAGGTTGACGGCGTCTTCTTTGGAGATGCCCCGCTGCTGGCAGTAGAAGAGCTGATCTTCGCCGATCTTGGAGGTGGTGGCCTCATGCTCGACCCGCGCCGTGGCGTTCTTGACCTCCAGATAGGGGAAGGTGTGAGCGCCGCACTTGTCGCCGATCAGCAGCGAGTCGCACTGGGAGTAGTTGCGGGCGTTGTCGGCGGACTTGAGGATCTTGACCATGCCGCGGTAGGTGTTCTGACCGTAGCCGGCGGAGATGCCTTTGGAGACGATGGTGCTCCGGGTGTTCTTGCCGATGTGGATCATCTTGGTTCCGGTGTCGGCCTGCTGGCGGTTGTTGGTGACGGCGACCGAGTAGAACTCGCCCACGGAGTTTTCGCCGATCAGCAGGCAGCTCGGATACTTCCACGTGATGGCGGAGCCGGTCTCCAGCTGCGTCCAGGAGATCTTGGAGTTGACGCCAAGGCACTTGCCGCGCTTGGTGACGAAGTTGTAGATGCCGCCGCGGCCTTCCTTGTCGCCCGGGTACCAGTTCTGCACGGTGGAGTATTTGATCTCGGCGTTGTCGAGCGCGATGAGCTCGACGACGGCGGCGTGCAGCTGATTGGTGTCCCGGATGGGTGCGGTGCAGCCTTCCAGGTAGCTGACGTAGGCACCCTCGTCGGCGATGATCAGGGTGCGCTCGAACTGGCCTGTGTCGCGGGCGTTGATGCGGAAGTAGGTGGAAAGCTCCATCGGGCAGCGCACGCCTTTGGGTACGTAGCAGAAGGAGCCGTCGCTGAAGACGGCGGAGTTGAGCGTCGCGAAGAAGTTGTCGGTGTACGGCACCACCGAGCCGAGGTACTTGCGCACCAGCTCGGGATGCTCCTGGACCGCCTCGGAGAAGGAGCAGAAGATGATGCCGAGTTCGGCCAGTTTCTCCTTGAAGGTCGTGGCCACCGAGACGCTGTCAAAGACAGCGTCCACGGCCACGCCGGCCAGCAGTTCCTGCTCGCGGAGCGGGATGCCGAGCTTCTCGTACGTGCGCAGGATTTCCGGGTCCACCTCGTCCAGGCTCTTAGGCCGCTGGCCGCGCTTCGGGGCCGCGTAGTAACGGATGGCCTGGTAGTCAATCGGAGGATAGTGGACCTTGGCCCACTTGGGTTCCTCCATGGTGAGCCAGTGGCGGAAGGCGCGGAGGCGCCATTCGAGCAGCCACTCGGGCTCGTTCTTTTTGGCCGAGATCATCCGGATGATGTCTTCATTCAGTCCGGGCGGTACGGTCTCCTCTTCGATCTCGGTGACGAAGCCGTACTTGTATTCGCGGAGCGCAAGCTCCTCGATGTTGTTAACGGCAGTGCTCATGGTTTCCTCGAATTGAGCGGTGCCGGCCTTGATATCCCCGGCCGCCTTCTTCAGGGTAACGAATCTATACTGTCAAGTCAAGATTGAGGGGTCGAACGCGCAAGAATCCGGCGGGAAGTGTGCCAAGCCGGGCCTGGACAGCGACTTAGCGTCCCACCAGTACGAAGGCAGCGGCAGAGGCCAGGGCCAGAGCGATACCTGCGGCGAGCCAGAGGCGGCTCCGCGAGCGGGCGCGGGGCCGGGGCGAAGAAGAAAACGGCCGTGCCGCTCCTTTGAGGAAACGAAGGGGGAGCGCGCCGGGGTGGCCCTTGAGGGCCTTGTTGATTTCGTCGCGGCCGCGGCGGTCGGCGATCAGGATGGTGGCGAACTCCCAGCGGGGATCGGCAAGCCGGGCGCGCAGGGGCTGCGGGACGTCCTCCAGGGAGTGATAGAACTCGAATGCATCGCCGACCGGGATCAAGATGGCCGACTGTTTCACGGTTTCGACGGGCATCGCTACCCCTATTATCCACCGACTCGCGCCGGAATCGTGCTCATCTGCGGGCCGTGCCCGAGACCGGGGCGGGGGCGGCCGCCTCCGGAGCGGCGTGCCGGAGGACGGCCTCGATAAAGCCCAGGGCGGCCTTCGAGAGGGCCTTGTCCTTACGGTAGATGAGGCCGAGGTGGCGGATCATGGGCTCGGGGGCCAGCGGTACGGTGGCCAGCTTGCCGGCCTGCACTTCTTCGCGGCAATGGGAGGCGGCCATGAAGGAAACACCCAGTCCGGCGATGACGAAGCGCTTGATCATTTCGGTCGAGTCCAGCTCCATGGAAATCTGCACGTCGTCCTCGACGAGCTCCATCCAGGCGTTGAGGCGGGCGCGCGTGGTGCCGGATTTGGGCAGCAGCAGCGGATGGCCCAGCAAATCCTGGCACGCCACGGCGCTTTTTGCGGCCAAGGGATGGCCGGGCGGGGCGATGAGGCGGATCTCGTCGGAATGGATTCTGACGACTTGCAACCGGCGCTCCTGGACCGGGAGCTGGGTGATGCCGAAGTCGGCCTGGTTGTCGAGCACGGCTTCGACGACACGCGCGCCGTAGGAACGGTCCACGTGGAGCTGGACGTTGGGGAACTGCTGTTTGTAATCGGAGAACACCTGCGGCAGGACGTAGATGCAGGTGGCTTCGTTGGCGGCGATGACGAGTTCGCCGCGGGGTACGCGTTCCAGTTCGTTGATGGCGTCCTGGGCGCGGCGGCGGAGCTCCAGGATCTGCGCGGCGTATTCGGCGAAGATTTTGCCGGCGGGCGTTAGGGCGATGCGGGTGCCGAGGCGTTCAAACAACGTGGTGTTCAATTCCTGTTCGAGCTGGCGGACCTGGGCGCTGATGGCGGGCTGGGTGCGGTAGACCGTCTGGGCGGCTTTGGAGAAACTTTTCAGCCGGACGATTTCGAGGAAGGTGTGGAGTTGGTCGAGGTCCATGCGAAGGCCCTGCGGGGCTCCGGTTTTGGTCCTTATTCTACCAGCCCTGAGCGGCGATCAGGACCAGGTCAGAGCCAGCGGGATCAGCGGGCGATCGGTGACCTGATGGCGGAAGCCGCGGGCCCAGCGGCCGGCGATCGGCGTGGCGCAGGACGGGCAGGTACCCTCGGGCGTGATGCGGTAGTCGAGAATGCGGTAGCCGTAGCGCTTGACGAGCAGCGTGCCGCACTGCGGGCAGCGCGTGTTTTCGAAATCCCCGACCTGCCCGGGCAGGTTGCCGGCATAGACGTAGCGCAGGCCGGCCTTTCGGCCGATGGTGGCGGCGCGGATGAGCGTCTCGGGCGGCGTGTTGTCCGGGTCGAGCATTTTGTAGTCTTTGTGAAACGCGGTGACATGCCAGGGGATGTCGGGGGAGATGCCGGCGAGGAACTCGGCGATTTTCCGGAGCTCCTCATCGGAATCGTTGAAGCCCGGAATCACGAGGGTGACGACTTCGAGCCAGAAGCCCATCTGGTGGATAAGGCGGAGGCCGTCGAGGATGGGCTGGAGGCGGCCGCCGAGGAGGCGGTAGTGGCGGTCGTCGAAGCTCTTGAGGTCCACTTTGTAGAGGTCGGTCCAGGGGCGCAGGTATTCGAGCACGCGCGGTGTGACGTTGCCGTTGGAGACAAAACCGGTCATCAAGCCGGCTTTGCGGGCTTCCTGGAAGATGGCGACGGCCCACTCGGAGGTGATGAGCGGCTCGTTGTAGGTGCTGATGACGGCGTCGGCCTCGAGTTCGACAGCCCAGCGGACGAGCTCCTCGGGGGTGACGCGGCGGATGGGGGCGACGGCGCGCGGGTCGCGAATGGCCTGGGAGGTGACCCAGTTCTGGCAATACGAGCAGTGCAGGTCGCAGCCGAGCATGCCGAAGCTGAAGGCCAGTGCGCCGGGCTGGACGTGGAAGAACGGTTTCTTTTCGATGGGATCGCACTGCACGCTGGCGACGTAGCCCCAGGGGACGTAGAGTTTGCCGTCGCGGTTGAAGCGGACTTTGCAAACGCCGGGCTGGCCCTCGGGAATGGGACAGCAATGCCCGCAGGCGTAGCAACGGATGCGCTTGCGGTCGTCAATGACTTCCCAGAGCTCCGGCGCGCCTTCGCGCACGTGCTGGGCGAGGACTTCGGCTAGCGCAGCCATAGCGCCGCCTCCTGATTTCAGTATCGCGCTAACCGGGGAGGAAAGCACGGGGCGCGGCGCCGGCTCCGGGGAAGCGCGCGGCCAGCTGCACCGCCACCCGGCGCTCGTCAGCGAGCAGGTCCCTGAGGGTGGTGGCGCCGAGGAGGGAGTCGAGGGCGTTTTGCATGGCGGAAAGCAGGGCGCGCAGGGAGCAGTCCTCGGCGTGGACGCAGATTTCCGGAAGCCCGGCGTGTTTACGGCAGAAATCCTCCGTGAGCAGGCGCTCGCCCAGCGCCTCCAGCGCCTCGGCAGCCGTGATTTGTTCGGGAGGCCGCGCCAGGCGGTAACCGCCCGCCGGCCCTCGGACGCTTTCCACGATACCGGCCAGGCGGAGCAGGCGCATGACCTTGGCCACGTTGGCGGCCGAGAGTCCCTCGGCTTCGCTGAGTTCCGGGATGGTCACGCTGGCGCCGGCGCGAGCCATGCGCAGCAGGCAGCGCAGGCCGTACTCCTCGGGAGAGCTCAGCTTCATGGCTGGGCCTCCGGTGAGCTAGCGCCCGTAGTAGGCCGCGTTGCGGGCCGCGAAGTGCTGCCACTTCTCCGGCAGGTCGTCGAGGGCAAAGATGGCCGAGACGGGGCAGACGGGCACGCAGGCGCCGCAGTCGATGCACTCGACGGGATCAATGTAGAGCATCTCTTCCTGTTCGAAGTTGGGCTCGTCCTTTTTGGGATGGATGCAGTCCACCGGGCAGGCATCCACGCAGGCCGTATCCTTGGTTCCGATGCAGGGTTCTGCGATGACGTAAGCCATGTTGTTCTCCGTTGTGGCTGGAAGTATCCAGTCAACTTAAGGATAGGGGAACTGTACAAAATTGTCAAGATATCGCCGAAAAATGGGGACACACCAGGCTGACGGAATTTTCGGGAAAAAATGGGGACATACCAGGCTGACGGAATTTAGGTGAGTTGGCCTTTTTCGAGGTGGCGGACGGTGCCGGCGAAGCTGGCGGCGTGGGGGTCGTGAGTGACCAGCACGATGGTCTTGCCGAACTCTTTGTTCAGGCGGGCGAGCAGCGTGAGCACTTCCTGGGCGGAGGCGGCATCGAGGTTGCCGGTGGGCTCGTCGGCGAGAATGAGGTCAGGGTCGGTGACGATCGCGCGGGCGATGGCGACGCGCTGCTCCTGGCCGCCGGAGAGCTGGCGCGGCAGGTGATGCATGCGGTCGGCGAGGCCGACGAGCTTCAGTGCGGTCTCGGCGTGAGCGAGGCGTTCCTTCCGGCTGAGGTGCGTGAGCTTGAGCGGCAGCTCGACGTTTTCCAGGGCCGTCAGCACCGGGATGAGGTTGAAGGTCTGGAAGACGAAGCCGATGTGGCGGTTGCGCCAACGGGCGATCTCGCGGTCGCTGAGGCTGCGGAGATCCTGGCCGAGCACGCGGATCTCTCCGCTTGTGGGACGGTCCATGGCGGCGATCAGGTGCAGCAAGGTGGACTTGCCGGAGCCGGAGGGGCCCATGAGGGCGACAAACTCGCCGCGGCGCACTTCGAGGTTGATGCGGTGGAGCGCGGTGATGCTGAAGCCGTCGCGGCGGAACTCCTTTTCGAGATCGCGGGTCAGGATGACGATGTCGCTCATGAAGCTGTTCCTTTGCGAATGCGAATCTTATCCCCGTCGCGAAGGTCCGCCGGGGGATTGACGATGAGGTCTTCGCCGCCGAGGAGACCTTCTTCGATGCGGACGCCCTGGGGCGTGGCAGGTCCCG
>DATLYE010000076.1:0-21678 GCA_035575135.1 Bryobacteraceae bacterium | reverse complement strand
CTTCTACCGCGCCCTCAAGGAACTCCGCACCCTGGAGACCCAGCGCGTCGCCAACCAGATCTACGCCCGGGCCACCGGCGAGGAGCTGCCCGATCTGGCCGACGCCGGCGAAGTGACCAAACGAACCCACCGCTACCGGCTGGAGGAGCTCTGGGCCGACCTGTTTGACCTCAACGAACGGCACGAAAACGCCTGGCTGGCCCGGCAACTGGCCGAGCTCCGCCGCCCGGCCGGACCTCCGGACCCGCCGGAGGCCGCCTGAGCGAAGTCCTGAGGATCGAAAAGGAACCAAACGAACCCACCGGCCGCCACGGGTGTGCGGTTGCCCGCGCTTCCGGCTACACTGAACCTGGGCGCCGCCCCGCGCATCGCTCATTTGGCGGCGCCGCAGGAGAAGCCATCATGACCGCAAGCGCCGCCTTGGCCGCCGCAGTGCTCCTCCCAACCGCCCTTGTGGCGCCCCTCGTTTACCTTGAATGGCGCTACGCCTCACATTACTACGCGGCGTTTCCCTACGCGCTGTTCCTCACCCTGTGGCTTCTCGCGGCCGTCTCCGTCCTTGTTGCCGCGCCGCTTCTGCGCACCGTCCGCCAGGGACGCGCCGTTCTCGCGCACCCCGTTACGTCTGCCCTCCGCGTTGCGCTGCTCGCCCTCGCCACCGTGCTTTGGGTTGCCCTCGTAGCCGATCAGTGGCCTTGTTTTATGGGCGCTCCCGGCTGCGACTGACCCGCTCGGACCCGCCGGCCGGGCCTGCCCCTCTCCGCCCGCCGAAAAAACGCCCGCAGCAGGGACTTGACTCTGGAGTTGACTCCAGGGTGCATCCTGGAAGCAGGAGGATTTTCATGAAAGCTCAAAAACTCGGATGGCTCGCCATGGGGCTGGCTTCCTCTTGCTGCGTCATCCCCATCGCTCTGGCGCTGATCGGACTGGGCGGAACCGCACTGGTGCGGTTCTTCGGAGTCTATCACTGGTGGCTGCAGGCGGCTGCCGCCGTGTTGCTGGCCGCCGCATGGTGGTTCTTTCTGCGGGAAAAGCGGCGGCTGGCCGGCCTCGGCGCGGCGGTCAAGAACGCAAGGCTGACCGTCACCGTCCTTAGCCTGGCCACCGCAGCGCTGGCGGGCTTCAGCGCGCTGAATATCTGGGGCGCCACGCGCCTGGCCTCCGCCGGCCCGCCCGTTCAGGAAGCCGGGCGGCACACCGTGGTGATCTCGGTCAAAGGCATGTCCTGCGCAGGCTGCGCCTTGCACGTCGAAGGCGTGGTGAAGGCGCTCGACGGCGTTTCTTCGGTCCGGGCCGACCTCGCCCGCGCCGAAGTCCGTGTCACGTATGACCCGAAGCGCGTGACGCCGGACCGCATCGTCGAACAGATCCGGACCAAGACGCCGTACGAGGCCCGGCTGGCCGCGGCCCGTCCCGAAGGAGGCCGCTCGTGATCTTCAACCGCCGCAGCTCGGACGCTCAATTCGATCTGTTCATTCTCGGCGGCGGCTCCGCAGCCTTCGCCGCGGCTCTCACCGCCGCCGAACTGGGCGCGCGCGTGGGACTGGCGGAGGCGCGCGTTTTGGGCGGCACCTGTGTAAACCGCGGGTGCGTGCCCAGCAAGAACCTTCTGCATGCCGCGCAACTGTACTGGAACTATCGCTGCCCGGAATTCCCCGGACTGCCCCGCGGCGCCGAACCCGCCGACTTTCGAAGCGTCATCGCCCAAAAGCGCGACCTCGTCGCCGCCATGCAGAAGGCCAAGTATGTGGATGTGCTCGCCGCCCATCCCTCCATCCGGCTCTTCCACGGCCGTGCACGCTTTGCCTCCCCGGATCAGGTGATCATCCAGGCCGATGGCGCCGAGCACGGGGTCACCGCCCGCAACTTCCTCATCGCCACGGGAGCGTCCCCGCGGGCGCTGCCCGTCGAAGGCCTCGACCAGATCCGCCCGCTCGACTACGAATCCGCCATGGAGCTCGAGGAGCTTCCCGAAAGCGTGCTCGTGATCGGCGCCGGACCCGTAGGGCTCGAACTGGGCCAGGTCCTCCACCGCTTCGGCGCCCGGGTCACGGTTCTGGAAATGATGCCCCGCATCCTCCCCGGCGAGGAACCGGAGATCTCCGATGCGCTTGCGGACTGGCTTTCCCGCGAGGGCATCGAGATCCACACCGGCGTCCGCCTCCGGCGCGTGTGGCCGCACTGCGGCGGCGTGGCCGCAGAGGCCGAAACTCCCCACGGCGTTCGGCGCTTCGAGGCCCGGCGCCTCTTGCTGGCGGCCGGCGTCCAGGCCAACACGCGCGATCTGGCCCTGGAGGCGGCGGGCGTGGCCGCCGACCCCCGCGGCTTCGTCGCCGTCAACGGCGAGATGCGCACCTCCGCTCCCAACATCTGGGCCGCCGGCGATTGCACCGGCGGGCCCCTTCTGGTCACCGTCGCCGCCGAACAGGGGCGCATCGCCGCCGAAAATGCCTTGACCCGCAAAGGGGCGAAGTTCGACTCCCGGTTCGTCCCTCACGCCGTGTTCACCTCTCCGGAGGTGGCAAGCGTCGGGCTCGGCGAAGCCGAGGCGCGCCGGCAGGGCCTCCGCGTCGAAACCAAGCTGATTTCTTTCGAGCACGTACCCAAAGCTGCCGCCGTGCGCGACACCCGCGGCTTGCTCAAGCTCGTTGTGGATGACCGTTACAGGATCGTCGGCGTCCACCTCGTCGGCCCGCACGCGGCCGACCTCATCCACATCGGCGTGCTGGCCGTCCGGCAACGGTTAACCATCGCCGATCTCCTCGAAACCACCTTCGTCTATCCGACCTTTGCGGAAGTGTTCAAGATCGCTGCCATCGCCTTCCGCAAGGACGTCACCAAGCTGAGTTGCTGCGCGCAATAACCCGCGCCCGGCGCGCCGGCGCCCTCCGCGCGAAACCGGCTTCCTTGCCGGTTACACTGAACATATGCGGAGCTTGGCGGCCTTGGCCGCGCTGGCCTGCGCTCTACCGTTGTGGTGCGAAGAGCAGACGCGGGAGCCCGGTCCGGCCATGCGGAGAGCGATCGCGGAGTTCAAAGCCCAAAGCCAGGCTCTCGGCCTGCGCTCCGGCGCCCCGCGCGGCTCGCCGGGCAATGCCGCCGTCCGGCGGCGGTGGCACGGCCGCATCTTCGAGAACTTCCGCAACGACTTTCTCGACGCCGTGCCCCACGAAATCGTGCAGCGCGGCGGGACCCGCTCTCTGCTCCGCCGCAACCAGTTCGGCTTCCATGTGAACGGCCCGCTGTGGATCCCGAAACTCTACGACCCGCGGCCCGGAGCCACCTACTTCTCCTTCTCCTACGAAGGCGTCCGCGAGCGAATTTCCCGCAGCCTGCTCGCCACCGTCCCCACGCTGCCGGAACGCACCGGCGACTGGTCCCAGGTCGTGGACCAGGCCGGCCAGCCGTTGCCGATCTACGATCCGCTCACCACCCGTCCGAACCCGGCCTTCAATCCCGCCGCCCCGGTGAGTCTGGACAACCTCGAATACCTGCGCGACCCTTTCCCGCAAAGACGCATTCCTTCCACCCGCCTGGACCCCGTGGCGCAAAACGCCCTTGCATTTTACCCGGCGCCCAATGCCTCCGCCGGCCCGTTTTTTCGGAATAACTACTTCGTCGTCGCCCCGGAGATCAACCGCGCCAACGGCATCCTCACCCGCGTGGATCACACCCTGCGCGAACGCCACAAGCTGACGGCCACGCTGTCGCTCTCCAACGGCTTCCTCGGAGCGCCGCGCTGGTTTCCGACCCCCGCCAATCCCGGCGCCCCCGACCGCAGTTTCCACACCCGGCGCGCCTCCGTCGAGCATGTCTTTACCCGCTCCGCCCAGACCGTCAACACCGTCGGCTTCGAAGCAGAAACCAGCGGTTCCGAGAGCGGCACGGAAAGTGAGGGCGGCTACGCTCAGCAGCTCGGGCTGTCCGGCGTCGGCCCGGCGGCCTTTCCCCTGTTCCGCATCGCACCCTACCTCTCCATGGGCCGGCCGTTCCCCGTTTCCAAAACTGCACGCAACACCTTTATATGGACCGACGCCTTCTCCACGCGCCGCGGCAAGCACACCGTGCGCCTGACAGGTCGCTATGCCCGCTACCAGGTGCACAGCTACTGGCCCCAGTACCCGGCGGGCAGCTTCCGCTTCGGCTCAGGCCTCACAAGTCTGCCCGGCATCGTCAACACCGGACACGCCTTTGCCAGCTTCCTGCTGGGTGCGGCCGAATTCGCCGAAGTGAGTCTGGTTACGGCGCCGTCCTATTTTCGCCGCAGTGCGGCCCAGCTCTCCCTGCGCCATCAATACGAGGCATCGCAGGGCTTGCAGATCACCGTTGGGGCCACCCTGGCCTGCGACAGCCCGCGCACCGAGAAGTTCGACCGCCAGTCCACCGTGGATTTCAGCCTCCTCAACCCGGCCAACGGTCGGCCGGGCGCGCTGGCGGTCGCCGGGCGGGGAGGCATGGGGCGCGCCTTTCAGCCCCTGCTGGTCAAATTCGAACCCGGCCTCAGCCTCTCCTGGACCCCGCGCGGAGACCAGCGGACCGTCGTGCGGCTCCGGTTCCAGCGCGATTACGGAACCATTCCTCTTTACTCCGGACAGTGGGCCACCCAGGCCTTCAACCCCTCCCCGGCCTACATCTCCCCGAACGTGCAGCTCGCTCCGGCCGTCCAACTGGTTCGCGGCTTACCCCCGCCGCCGTTTCCCCCTCCGGATTTGCGGCCGGAGGCGGCCAACGACACCGTGGCCGATCTAATGGACCGCAGCGACCGCCAGCCGACCTACCAGTCGGCCGGCCTGAGCATCGAGCGCGAGCTGCCGGGAGCGATTCTGGTGACCGCCGGCGCGGCCTACTCGGGCGGCAAGAACATGCTGGCGGGCAACGCCGCGGCCAACCCGAACGCCATCCCGGTGGATGCGTTGCGTTTCCGGGACCAGTTGAATGACGAAGCCTTCAACCGCTCCTTGCGGCCCTACCCGCAATACAAGGGCTTCGATGTCAACGGCCTGTGGCCCCTCGGACGCTACAAGCGCGCCTCGGGCTACGTCCGCGTGGAGAAGCGCTCCACCCACGGGCTGACGCTCAACCTCTACTACGAATTCTCCAAGCAGATGGATGACTACTCGGGCCCTTACGGCCGCCAGGAGTTCTACCGCCGCGAAAACGAATGGTCGCTCACCGCGTGGAATCGCCCGCACCAGTTCAGCCTCAACTATACGTACGAACCTCCCATCGGCCCCGGCCGCGCGCTGCTGGCGTTTTCCGACTGGCGGCGCTATCTGGTCGAAGGCTGGTCCCTCAGCGGCATGACCTCCATCGTGAGCGGTGAACCCCTGGCGCTGCGCCCCCAGTTCAACAACACGGGAGGCGTCGTCGCCGCTCTCCGCGTCAACGTCGTCCCCGGAGTGGATCCGCGGGTGCCGGATCCGGGACCGGAGCGCTGGTTCAACCCCGCGGCTTTCGACCAGCCGCCCGATTTCACCCTGGGCAACGGACCGCGCACGCATCCCGTCTTGCGGACGCCCCTGTTGCAGAATCACGATCTGGCTCTCAACAAGCGCTTCGCCCTTTCGCCGGAACGGACCCTGGAGATCAGCGCCGTCGGGCTGAATTTTCTCAATCACGCCAACTGGAACGACCCTGACGAGGTGATCGGACCATCTTCGGCGCCCAACGTCAACGCGGGCAAGATCATCGGTTCGCGGGGCGGCCGGGTGATTCAGCTCGGACTGCGCTTCAGCTTCTGATGCGAAGGCTCGCAACCGTTGCTCTGGCGGCGGCCCTTGCGGCCGCCGCCCCGAAGACGCGTCGCGAACGCGTGGCGATCCCCGTGTGGGCCGACGGCCAGGCCCTGGAGCCGGCCGCAGTCGAGGCGCGCCTGGCCGGTCAGGAAGTTCGCGTCGAGGCCGTCCGCGGGCCCGGCGACGATCTGCTGCTGCTCCTGGTGCTGGATCTTTCCGGAGATGTGGGCCTCGCCGAGACGGCCCGCGAGGCTCTGGCGAAGGAAGCCGAGGCCCTGCCGCCGAATGCCTGGGTGGGCCTGATGCGCGCACACGACGGATTGCGCGTGCTCCTCGATCCGACCGCCGGCCGGGCCGAGCTGGCGCGGGCGATCCGGGAAACCGCCCCGGGCAGCTATGCGGGCCTGCTCGACAGTGCGCAGACGGTAATGGAGCTTGCCGACCACATCCTGCGCAAAAGCGGCGTGCGCGTGGCCGTCTTGTACGTCACCGACAGCGACGTGCGGCGTTATCGCGAGGACTTCACCAACCCGGTGATCAACTCGAGCGACCCGCGCGATCTGAGCCGGCGCTTTCCGGAGGGGCTCATCCAGGAAAAGATCCGAAAAGTGGACGGAACCCTGGCTCTTCTCGAGGCGCCGCTGTTCATCGTCCACCTGGATTACCGCAGCGACCGCTTGAATGAAGCCTATCAAGCCGGTCTGAAGCAGCTGGCGGCCACCACCGGAGGCGGAAGCGAGTTCTGCCGCTCCCCGGCGGAGATTCCCGAGGCGATCCGCCGCTCGCTCGGTCGCATCGCGTCGCATTACAGCGTCGTGGTGGCGATGCCGCCGCGGGCGCCCAGGATCATCCCCGTGGAACTCCGCGCCGCCGGAAGGACGCTCGTGCACCGCACGCAGGTTGCTTCTGAGGGGAGGTGATACCATTTGGCCATGGGGGCCCGGGTGTGGTTGCGGCTGTTCGGCGGCATCCTCGCGGCGCTTGTCTGTGCCCTTCTTGGATTCCTTGCGGCCCTGCGCTGGACGGCTCGCTCACCGGCGCCCGCGTCCGCACTCGAGCGGCTCCAGGCCGACAACCAGGCTCTGAAGCGGCAGATTCAGCGCCTCCAGAGCGAAGTAGCGGCCCGCACGAGTTCCCCGGTAGCGGCTGCGTCGGAACCTCCGGCCGCGCGCGCCACCCCCCAGTTGCCGCCGGGAGCGCTCGAGGCCATCCGTTCTGCGGCAACGCTTCAGGACAAGCTCGGCGCCGCGACAGCAGCGCTCGAACAGCTTCAGCTCCGCAAAGCGGAACTCGAAGCGCGCCTGGAAGCCCTCAGCGAGGAAAACCGGTCGCTGGCCGAGCGCGAGCAGGCTACCCGTGAAGCGCTCGAAGGAACCCGCCGGCTTGTCGAAGCTCTCCAGACCGAAGTCCGAACCAAACAGGACCGCCTGGCTTCGCTCGAGTCCTCCCACCGCGCCGTCCTCCGCCAGAAGGAGGAAGCCGAGCGGCGTCTGGAACGCTCGGCCCGCATCCTGGCCGAGCTCGAGGAGCTCAACCGCCGTCGGGACGCGCATCTGACCTTGCTGTTGCGGCGTTACCGGGAGCTGACCGAGCAGTATCGCAATCTGGCCGCTCGCCTGGAGAGTCCCGGAGAAGGCGCAGTCTCCGGAGGCGGAGAGCTCTCTCGTATCCAGAACCTCGTGTCTCTGGCAGAAGAGGATTTGCGGCAGCTGCAAGGACTGAATGCCCAGGCGCAGGCGCTTTACAAGCAGCTGCGCTGAGCACAGCCCCTGGGGACTCACCCGGCCGGAGTTCTCGGAAAGGCTTGCGGTCTGGGGATTTCAGAGCGATTGGAGAAATGCGAGCACTGCGTCGCGGTCGTGCTGCGAAAGCTCGAAGAAAGCCTGTCGGGCGCGTGCGGCTTCGTTGTCGTGCCGGCGGATGGCTTCCTCCGGGGTGGCGGCGCTGCCGTCGTGCAACAGCGGGCGCCGGAAGCGCAGGCCCCAGAGCGCCGGCGTGCGAATTTCCTGGGGCCCGGCGTCGGCCTGGGCGATGCCGTCGCCGGTACCGATGTCGTGAAGAAGCAGGTCCGAGTACAAACGGACGGGCTTGCGGTCAAAGACAGGGTTGGAGGACGGCCCGGTTATCAGCGCTGGGACGTGGCAGCGGGCGCAGCCGATGGCGGAAAACAGCGCCTCGCCCCGGTCGACCAGCGGAGTGACCGGAGCGCGCTCCACGGGCGCCAGGAATCGCATGAAGTTTTCGAAGTTGTCAATCCCGCGAAGCCCCGTCCTGCGGTCGCGGACATCTTCGGGATCTTTGACGGCATCGCACAGCCGGAGGCGTTCCTGCGAGACGCCCAGGGCCACCTCTTCGCGGAACAGGTCGTTGGTGATGCCCATTTCGTTGCGGTAGGCGTCGGCGGCGAAGGCCAGCAGCGTGGCGTGCTGGGCTTTCCAGCCGAAGCGGCCGATACGGACGGCGCCCGTGACGGGATCCCGCACGCGCGCTGCGCGACCGCGGATCCCGTCTCCGTCGGCATCGTGGGGGTCTTCCCGCGCGGCGATGGCCTCGTCCGGAATGGCCTCCACCAGGCCGGCGCCGAACAGAGGGATGGGGATGCGGCGCGCGATCACGTTGATTTCCGGTCCGGCTTCCGCCTGACAGCCGTGGTCCGGGATGGAGAACAGATGCAGCAACGAGCCGCCCTCGGGTTCCCGGAAGCTGCCGTCGGGGTCGCGGATTCCGGCGCGGACCTCCGCGACCCTGCCGCCGCCGCCGACGGCGGGGACGTTGTGGCACTCGGCGCAGCTGCGGCCGTTGAAGGCCGGACCGAGGCCGTCTTCCGGCTCCTCGACTTCGAGGAAGTCCTCGCGTCCCATCCGGAACAGTTCGAATTCGCTCGGGGTGATGCCGGCGAGCGGGTCGCCCGGCAGCGCGAAGCGAGCCGTCTGGCTCAGAGAAAGTCCTGCCGCGACAGCCAGGCCAAAGACCAGCAGTGGTCGCTGCATGAGACCTCCTACTCCACCACGATTTCGCCGCGCATCAGGTTGTGTCCGGCGCCGCAGGGACGCGAGCACTCGAACACGTAGCGGCCTTTCTTTTCGGCCACGAAGCGCACGCGCAGTTCTCCCCGTCCCGCGGGCGGGATGGCGGCGTCAATGCCCGCCGCCGGGATGCGGAAGCCGTGGTCGGTGTCCTCGCTGGTAATGATGAACTCGACCTCCGTGCCCTGCTTCAGCTTGATGCGGGAGGGAGTAAAGCTAAAGCGTTCGGCGGTGATCCGGACCGTGCGGTCGGGCTTTCGCGGCCCCTCCTGGGGGGCGAGAATCGCAGCAAGGACCAAAGCGGGCAGCAGCATTCTCATGGCGACAACCTCCTTCAGAACCACCAGCCCACGCCAAGGTTGATTCCGTCGGGTGGACGGAAGACGCGGCTGGCGCTGCGGTGGAAGACGTAGTCGAACTTCAGGGCCACGTCGGGAACGGGCTTGAATGTCGCTCCGAGAAACCAGGCGGAGCGGTTGAACTGGGGCAAGGGTAAGAAACCGTCAGGCATACGGTGCTGGGTGTCGTACTTCTCATAACGCGTGAACAGGATCAGGTCGTTGCGGGTGCGTCGCGGCAATACATGAAAAGCGGGCTCAAAGTAATAGCCGATCATCCGGCGTGCGATGTTGGGGTTGAAGCCCGTCTGGCGGCGCAGGGCGTCGTTGAGCGCCCCGGCGCGGCGGATCCAGACGTGGGCGAGCAGGCTGCGGAAGTCGAACGGGCCGCGGCTGAAACGGCCGTCGAAGGAGAACAGATCCACCCGCGGATTGACGGTGCGCAGATTGAAACCGGCGCTGCCGGTGTAAACGCTCGCCCCGACCGCGAGGCGGGGGAGACCGGAGTATTCGAGGCGAAACACCTTGGCCGGATTGCGGAACGAAGAACGGAATCCGCTCTGCCGCCCGCCGCGGAGCCCCTCTTCGGCGCTGAAGCCGGTGGCGTCGAGACCACCCATCAGGTAGCCGCGATAGCGGAAACCCCGGCCGAGATCGCCCGTGATGCCGGCTCCGATGTCGCGCCAGGTGGAGGGGATGATGAAGGTTTCAACCAGCGGCCGCTCGACACCGTTAAAGGAGGGTGGTTCGTGGCGCTCGTTGATGATCCCCACGGGAGCAAGCAGCATGCCGGCGCGGAAGTTCAGGTAGGGTTTGACGAGAAAGTCCAGGTACGCCTGCTCAAGGGCGATTTCGCCTTTTTCCTCCCCGCCCTCAACCAAGGCGTGTTCCAGTTCGAGTTCGCTCCAGAATTTGATGCGGGACGAGAAGCTGTGTCCGAACAGCAGGACGAAGCGGTGAAAATCGAGTTCGCCCGGCTCGCCGCGGAGCTTGTTGAAGTGAGCCTCCATATACCCCGCCACGGGAAGGCGGGTTTCCGTCTCGGCGGAGGCTGCGAAGTCTCCTTCGATCGAGACGGGGCGCAGCGGCGCCACCGGTCCGGGAGCGGGAGCGGCCGGAGCAGCCAGTTTTTCGAGACTGAGCTCCAGGGCGCGAACGCGCTCCTCCAGCCCTCCCGAGGCGGGTTGGAACGAGGGATCCAGGGCGCGCAGCTTGGCCTCCAGAGCCGCAATTCGCTCTTCCAGAGAGGGCGATGTCTGGGCGCCCAACCCGACGGACAGCCAGAGCAAACAGAACAGTGTAAACCTTAGATCTTTGCTCATGATTAACCTACGCTTATCGCAATAGATTAATATACATTAAACAGGAATGTCAACAGGTTGCGACAGGATTTGGGACGGTGTGGCCACTGTTGGGAGAACGGCGCGGTGTGCTATGCTGAGCCTGTTCCTCGGATGAATGTCGAGCGTACAATCGAGTTCATCCTCCAGTGCCAGGCTCGGGCCGAGGTCCGCATGGAACGGGCGGAGGCGCGAATGGATCGCATGGAAGCGCAATTTAACAAGGAGATTGCCGCCATCAACAAGCTGCTGCGGCAAGGGGCAAAAATGATGGCGGAAACGCAGCGGCAGCTCAAGGAGCTGGCTGCGGCGCAGCGGGCGACCGAGCGGAGCCTTCAGGCCTTTCTGGAATCCATGCGCAAGGGCACGAACGGGCGGCGCTAGCCGGCCTTCGGCCCTGTGTTATGCTGGCGTCGGTGAACGTCGAGCGTACCATTGAGTTCATCCTCCAGTGCCAGGCTCGGGCCGAGGTCCGTATGGAACGGGCGGAGGCACGAATGGATCGCATGGAAGCCCGGTTTAACAAGGAAATTGCCGCCATCAACAAGCTGCTGCGGCAGGGGGCGAAAATCCTGGCCGCCACGCAGCGCGAGGTGCGGGCCACTTCCCGGCAGCTCAAGGAGCTGGCCGCCGCGCAGCGGGCGACCGAGCGCAGTCTTCAGGTCTTTCTGGAATCCATGCGTAAGGGCACGAACGGGCGGCGGTAGGTTGTCCGCCTTCGCGGCTCACACTGCCATAATGTGAAATCCCGCATCCACGAACAGGACGTTACCCGTGACGCCGCGGCTCAGGTCACTGGCCAGGAATACGGCGGCGTCGGCGACTTCGGCGGGATCCACGTTTCGGCGCAGCGGGGCTCGCTGGGGCACCGCTTCGAGGATGGCGGAGAAGCCCTGGACGGCACGCGCGGAAGCGGTTTTGACGGGGCCGGCGGAGATGGCGTTCACGCGGATGCCGCGCGGGCCGAGCTCGCTTGCCAGGTAGCGCACCGAGGCTTCGAGGGAAGCTTTGGCGACGCCCATGACATTGTAATTGGTGACCACGCGGGTGGAACCGAGGTAGGTTAGCGTCGTGATGGAGCCGCCGGCGGTCATCAGAGGCGCCGCCATGCGGGCCACGGCCACGAACGAGTACACGCTGATGTCGTGAGCGAGCAGAAAGCCGGCGCGCGAGGTTTCTACGAACGGCCGGCCAAGGTCCTCGCGATCGGCGAAGGCGATGCTGTGGACGACGGCGTCCAGGCGGCCCGCCGCCTGTAGCGCTTCGCCGAGCCGTGCAATATCTTCGTCGCGGGCGACATCGCAGATGAACGTTCGGGCCTGAAGGGGCAGGGCTAGTTCTTCGACGGCGCGTTTCTGCCTCTCGCCCTGACAGGTCAAAAACAAGCTTGCGCCCTGGCGGTGAAAGGCCTCGGCGATCGCATAAGCGAGACTCCACTTGTTGGCAACGCCCAGAATGAGGGCATGTTTCCCCTCGAGCAGATTGGACATGAACCGTTCATTGTAGCCCAGCGGCGCGCGGGACTCAGGGGAGGCGGACCGGCAGACCGCCTTTTTCTTTGCTTTTCTGGGCGGCGTCGAGAAAGGCGAACAGCTCGAGCGTCTCGTCGTTGGGCACGGGCGGCCGGCGGGTTTGGAAGAACGTGACGATCTCGCGCACCAGGGGCGCATATCCGGTCTTGGCGCCGGGATCGCTGAGGGCGACCTTCGTGCCCCGGAAGACGACGGCGCCGTAGCCGGTGGAGGGGCGCACGACGCGCATACTGCCGATCCGCCCGTCTTTCCAGCGGCACACCACCTCGTCGGCGCTCTCCGACGCCACGCGCGTGACCTCCTGGCAGCCGGGGCCCATCAGCGCGAACAGCATCTCGGCGGCATGAATGCCGTACCAGGACAGGTCGAGGTAGTGATGCGGTTCGAAGGGACCGGGTCCCCATACGATGGCGCCGGTGATGTCGGGAGCTTTCAGAGAGGAGACAATCTCGCTGTAGCGGAGGCTCGAAGAGCTGAACCAGGGTACGCCGGCTTCGCGGGCCAGGCGGGCGATCTCGCGTGCGTCCTGCAGGGTGGCGGCCAGGGGTTTATCAATGAAGAGCGGCTTGCGAGCGGCGATGACCTGGCGCGCCTGCTCGAGGTGGACGCGTCCGTCCACGCTTTCCAGCAGCACGCCGTCCACTCTGGCGCACAGCGACGCGATGTCCGGAACCATCTCGACGCCCCAGCGCGCACTCAGTTCGGCGGCGAACTTGTCCACGCGGGTGCGACTGGCCTCGACGTCAGGACTGCCGCCTTTGTAGGCCGCCACGACACGCGCTCCCGGGACGTGGTCGGGCGCCGAGGGGTCGTTGAGCAGGCGCGTAAAGGCGATGACGTGCGAGGTGTCGGTTCCGATGATTCCCAGACGGATCTGGGCGGCGAGCGGCAGCATGGCGGCAAGACCCAGACAGAGAAGGCGCATGACTCCGGCATTGTACACTAAAGGTCGCCGTGGAGCTTTCCACCCCGGTCAAATACGTGAAAGGCGTGGGACCGGCGCGGGCGCAGGCGCTCGAGAGCAAAGGCATCCTCACGGTGGAGGATTTGCTCTCTTACGCTCCGTTTCGCTACGAGGACCGGAGTAACACCAAGGCGATCCGCGATCTGGCGCCGGGCGAGATGGCGACCGTGGTCGCCACGGTGCGTACGGCGCGTTTGTCCGGATTTCGCCGCCGGGATCTGGGCCTGTTCGAAGCGACCTTTCGAGACGCCTCCGGCGGAGTCCTTCTTGCCAAGTGGTTTCACGCCGGCTACCTGGCCGACGTGCTGGCGCCGGGGCAGAAGGTGGCGCTGTACGGCAAGGTGGAATTTGACAGTTTCACGGGTGAGCTGAGCATGCTGCACCCGGAATTCGAGGTTTTGCCGGAGGACGAGGATCCGGAGGCGTCGCTTCACGTGGGCCGGATCGTGCCGGTGTATGAAGCGGCGGGCAAGATCAGCACGCGCGTCTTCCGCCGGATCTTGCATCAGGCCCTCGAGACGCTGGCTCCGCCTCCCGATCCGTTGCCGCCGTCCGTTCGGGAGCGGCTGGAGCTTCCGGAGCGCTGGCAGGCTACGCGGGAGCTCCACTTTCCGCCGGCGGGCGCAGACCTGCGCCTGTTGAACGCCTTCCGGTGGCCGGCACAGTTCCGGTTAATTTTCGAGGAGTTCTTCTGGCTGGAGTGCGGGCTGGCGCTCAAGCGCCGCAGCGCACGGCTGCGGCCCGGCATCGCTTTTGAGCTCTCCGATCGCGCGCGGGAGAAGATCAAGCGCATGCTGCCGTTCAAGCCGACGGCGGCGCAGAAGCGCGTGCTGGGGGAGATCGCGAGGGACATGGCGGCGCCCCATCCGATGAACCGGCTGCTGCAGGGCGAGGTGGGGAGCGGCAAGACGCTCGTGGCGGCTGAAGCCGCCGTCATAGCCATCGAAAGCGGCTATCAGGTGGCCGTGCTCGCGCCCACGGAGATCCTGGCGGCGCAGCACTATTTCTACTTCAAGAACCTCTTCCGGGAGCTGGGCTACACGGTGGTGCTCCTGACGGGTTCGGTGCCGGCTCGCCAGAAAGCGCAGCTCAAGAAACTGGTGGCCGGCGGCCTGGCGCAGGTGGTGATCGGCACGCACGCACTGCTCGAGGAAGACGTGGAGTTTGCACGGCTGGGGCTGGCGATCGTGGACGAGCAGCACCGCTTCGGGGTGATGCAGCGGCTGAAGCTGATCCGCAAGGGTGTGTCTCCGGATGTGCTGGTGATGACGGCGACGCCGATCCCGCGCACGCTCGCTCTGACGCTGTACGGGGACCTGGACGTTTCCCTGCTGGATGAGCTGCCGCCGGGGCGCAAGCCGGTGGTGACGCGGCACGTGACCGAGGATGAAATCGAGGCGGTCTGGGGTTTTCTGAAGCGGCAGCTCGAGGCGGGCCGGCAGGCCTACGTCGTCTATCCGCTGATTGAAGAGTCCGAAGCCAAGTCCATCAAGGCCGCCGAGAAGATGTACCACCACCTGCGCGAGAAGGTGTTTCCGGGCTTCCGCGTCGGCCTGCTGCACGGGCGGCTGCCGGCCTCCGAAAAGGAAGCGGTGATGGAAGCGTTCAAGCGGGGCGAGATCCAGATTCTGGTCTCGACGACGGTGATCGAAGTCGGCGTGGATGTGCCCAATGCCACGGTGATGGTGATCGAGCAGGCGGAACGGTTCGGGCTGGCGCAGTTGCACCAGTTGCGGGGCCGCGTGGGCCGCGGCGCGGAGCAGAGCTACTGCATCCTGGTGACGGGCAAACTCAACGAAGCCGCGCAGGAACGCATCCGCACCATGGTGGAATCCACAGACGGCTTCTACATTGCCGAGATGGACCTGAAGCTGCGCGGGCCGGGAGAGTTTTTCGGGACGCGGCAGTCGGGCATGCCGGCGCTGCGGATCGCCAACCTGCTCCGGGACGGCGAGGTTCTGGAGCTGGCGCGGGCGGAGGCGCAGCGTTTCGTCGAGGACCCTCCCTCGGAGGAGGAGATGCGCCGGGCGGTGACGTACCTGCGGGATCACTGGCAGCGCCGGTACGCACTGGTGCAGGTGGCCTAGCCGGGGCAAGAGCCGCAAGGGGATGCGTTAAGATAGGGAGCTTATCGTCCGGCGCCGCCTATGGATCATATCCTTTCGATTGTTCTGCTCACGCCGTTTGCAGGGTTTCTGATCCTGCTCGCGATCCCCTCCTCGAACGAGCGGGCCATCAAACTCTGGGCCAACGCGGCGAGCCTGGCGGGGTTTCTCGTGTGCCTGCCGCTGGTGTTCCGATTCGATCCCTCGCGCGACTTCCAGTTCGTGGAAAAGCTGCCCTGGATCCCCTCGATCGGCGCCTCCTACCATCTCGGGATTGACGGCTACAGTCTGCTGCTGGTGGTGCTGACGGCGCTGCTCGGGTTTCTCTCGATTCTGTCGAGCTGGAAGGTGATCGAGCACCGGCTCAAAGAGTACTACGCTTACTTCCTGCTGCTCCAGGTGGGAATGCTCGGCGTGTTCATGGCGCTGGATTTTCTGCTGTTTTTCGTGTTCTGGGAGCTGGTGCTGGTGCCGATGTACTTCATCATCGCCATCTGGGGCAGCACGCGGCGCGTGTATGCGGCGTTCAAGTTCATCATTTACACGCTGGTGGGCTCGGTGCTGATGCTGCTAGGGATCCTGGGGCTGTATTTTGAGCACTACCGCCAGTTCCAGGTCTACACCTTTGACATTGCGGCTCTGATGCGGACGGATCTTGCGCCGGAGACGCAGTGGTGGATTTTCTGGGCGTTCTTTGTGGGCTTTGCGGTCAAGGTGCCGATGTTTCCGCTCCACACCTGGCTTCCGGATGCCCACACCGAGGCGCCCACGGCGGGTTCCGTGGTGCTGGCCAGCATTCTGCTGAAGATGGGGACGTACGGGTTTCTGCGTTTCTCGCTTCCCCTGCTGCCGGAGGCGGCCAAGAACCCGCGCATCATCCAGGTGATGGCGTTTCTTTCGATCGTGGCGATCCTCTACGGCGCTCTGGTCTGCCTGATGCAGAAGGACTGGAAGAAGCTGATCGCCTACTCTTCGGTGAGCCATCTGGGGTTTTGCACGCTGGGGATCTTCACGCTGAATCCGCTGGGGATCGCGGGCTCGATCCTGCAGCAGATCAACCACGGCATCTCGACCGGGATGCTGTTCTTGATCGTTGGGATCGCCTACGAGCGCCGGCACACGCGCGAGATTGCCGAGTACAGCGGGCTGCTGCGGGTGATGCCGGTGTACACCATCGTGTTTCTGATTGCGGCGCTCAGCTCGATGGGCATGCCGCCGCTCAACGGCTTCATCGGCGAGATCACGATTCTGCAGGGGGCCTATCAAGTATCGGTGTGGTGGGCGCTGGCGCTGGTAAGCGGGATCGCACTGGGAGCGGCGTATCTGATTTGGCTCTTTCAGCGGACGATGCTCGGGGAGCTCAACGAGAAGAATGCGGGGCTCCGGGATCTGACGCCGAGGGAGATCGCCGTCTTCGCGCCGTTGCTAGTGGCGGTGTTTTGGATCGGCCTGTATCCGAAGCCGTTTTTCCGGGTGCTGGAGCGCCCGGTGGCGCAGATTGTGGAGCGCGTGCAGCCGGGCTATTATGCGCGCCACAATCTGCCCAACCCGCTTGTGCAGGGCTCCGGAACCGGAGCGACGATGCCGGACGCTCGCTGAAGGCCGCCGGGGTCAGGGCGGGGAAGGCGGCGCTGCGGGTCTTTGCGCCAGCAGCCACAGGCTCTGTCCGAAGGGGAAGGTCCGGCCACTGCGAATCCAGGCGGCTTCCGTGCGCAGCGCGGCATAAAACAAGGCCTCCAGGGGTCCGGGGAGCGGGCGGAGTCCGCTGGCAGGTGCGGCGCGGGCGAGCGGCTCCCAAACACGAAATTTCAGCAGGGCCAGGGGACTGAGCAGGCAGTTGGAGTAGGTCAGCCGCTCAGCGCGGAGGCCTGCATCGCAGGCAAGCCTCCTGAGCCGCCGCGCGGAGAAACGCTGGCGCTCCCAGACGAACTCGGAGTGGCGGCTGCGAAAGATCTTCAGCGCCGCCGTACGCAACAACAGATGACCGCCGGGACGGAGGAGGCGCGCTGTTTCGCGTAACGCGCGCAGGTCGTCGCCTTCGCCGAAGTGCGCGAGCACGTCCATGAGGAGCACCAGGTCAAAGCCGGCATTGGGGAACGGCAGCGACAGCAGGTTGGCCTGAACGGCGGCGACACCCTGCCGCCGGGCCGCCATCCGCGCACCGTGCGCATCGAGGTCGGCGGCCACAACCGGCACTCCGTAGCGGGCCGCTACGACCGCGGCGAAGTAACCTGTGCCGGAGCCCCCTTCGAAGACGCGCTCGATGCCGCCGCGCCGGAACAGAGGATCGAGGAAGGCGAACGCGATCTCCCGCATCCCCCGGAACCACCACAGGCGCTCTTCCGTCCGGGCGATGTTGGCAATCTCCGCAGGGTTCATTCTGCCGCGCCGTCTGCTAGCGTTTTTACATCGTGAAACCCACCGCCGGGGCGGTTGACGTGCACCGGGGCACTGTCATAATCTAAACCAACGAAACCGACGGCACCCACACCGTAACGGGGATAGGCGTGGACCGGCTGGCGGGCCTGACCATTTTCTTTCCGGCGTACAATGACGCGCCGGCGCTTCCTGCGCTGGTAGAGGGAGCATTCCGCGTCGGCGTAACGTGCGCCGATGACCTGGAGGTCCTCGTAGTCAACGACGCCAGCCAGGACGATACCGACGCGGTTCTGGAAGAACTGCGCCGACGTTTTGGCGAGCGGCTCCGTGTGATCCGCCACGCCGCCAATGCCGGCTACGGGGGAGCGCTGCGAAGCGGATTTCGTGCGGCCACCAAGGAGTTTGTTTTTTACACCGACGGCGACGGCCAATATGACCTGGCGGACCTTCCGCAGCTTGTGGCGCAGATGGCGCCGGGCGTCGGTCTTGTGAATGGATACAAGACGGTGCGCCACGATCCGTGGTATCGGCGGCTGCTCGGGCGGCTGTATCAGACGCTGGTACGCCCGCTGTTCGGCCTCCGCGTTCGGGATGTGGATTGCGATTTCCGCCTGATCCGGCGCTGTGTCCTGGACGGTCTCGAGCTCAGAAGCAACAGCGGGGCCATCTGTGTGGAGCTGATTCTGGGCGTTCAGTCTGCGGGCTGCGGCATCGCCGAAGTTCCCGTGCGCCATTTGCCGCGCCGGCACGGCCGGTCCGAGTTCTTCCGGCCGTTCCGGCTATGGCAAACGGCGGTTGAGGTGGGCCGGCTGTGGGTGGCCTGGAGGTTACGCGGCCAACGAGGGTGTGTGTCGCGATGTTGTGCCCGCGGCGCGGAGGGGTGTTGATGACCAGGGGACGGTATTGCAACCGGCGCGTTCTGGTGACGGGCGGACTCGGCTTTATCGGCAGCAACCTGACGCTGGCCTTAGTGCGCGAAGGCGCCGAGATTACGGTCGTGGACGCGCTGGTGGAAGGCTGCGGGGGAAACGAGGCGAACCTCGGGCCGGCCCGAACCAGCGTCACGCTGTGTCGCTCGGATATCGCCGACACGCGGGCGATGGCGGACGTCCTGCCGGGAACAGAGGTGATCTTCAACCTGGCCGGTGAAGTGAGCCACTTCCGCAGCGTGCAGGATCCGGAGCGTGATTTGGAACTGAACGCCCGCGCGCAGCTCCGGTTTCTGGAGGCCTGCCGGCGCTGGGCGCCCCGGGCGCGGATAGTCTACACCAGCACACGTCAAGTCTACGGGCGCCCTCGCTATCTCCCGGTAGACGAGAACCATCCCACGGCTCCGGTGGACTTCAACGGTGTTCACAAACTGGCCGCGGAAAATTACCACAGGCTGCAGTCGTCCCTTTACGGGCTTCAGACCGTCTGCCTGCGCCTGACCAATGTTTACGGACCACGGCAGGCGCTGCATTTGCCGTCACAAGGTTTTATCGCGGTCTTTCTTTCTCGCCTGCTCAGAGGAGAAGACGTGTGCGTATACGGGGACGGGACGCAACTGCGCGACCTGCTGTATGTGGACGACGCGGTGGAGGCGCTCCTGCGGGCGGGGCTGGCGCCGCTGCCGCCCGGATCGGTCCACGCGACCTGCAATGTGGGAGGACCGCGAGCGCTGCAGCTCGCCGAGATCGCCCGCACGGTTGCGGGCTCGCGCGTGCGCCAGGTGCCGTTCCCGAGAGAGCTGCTGCGAATCGACATCGGCAGTTATTCGACGGACGACCGCCGCTTCCGGGCATGGACGGGCTGGGAGCCCCGTGTGGAGTTACCGGAAGGAGTCGCGCGCACGCTGGCTTATTACCGCGTCCATGTCTGCCACGACAACGATCCCGCTGGCCGACCTTCGGGTGCTTCACCGGCAGTGCTGGGGACGATTCCGCCGTAAGCTCGGGGAACTCGTCCGCCGGAGCCAGTGGATTCTGGGACCGGAGGTGGCTTCGTTCGAGGCGGAATTTGCCGCCTTCTGCGGCGCGCCGTTTTGCGTAGGCACGGCGTCGGGCACCGACGCGATCACGATCGGGCTTCTGGTGGCGGGCATCGGCCGCCGCGAGCAGGAGGTGATCACCTCACCGCTGAGTGCTCCCTTCACCGCTCAAGCCGTGCTGCGCGCGGGGGCGAGCGTGCGCTTCGCGGACGTGGAGGAAGACACGTTGCTGCTCGATGCTCGCAAGACGCGGCAGGTCATGAGTCCGAACACGGCGGCCGCGGTTCCGGTGCATCTTTACGGTCAGAGCTGCCGCCTGGAGGAGTGGCGCGCGCTGGCGGCGCAGACGGGGATCGCCGTGGTTCAGGATGCTTGCCAGGCCCATGGCGCGCGCCACGACGGGCTGCCGCTCACCGACTATTCGCCTTATGTGGCCTACAGTTTCTACCCCACCAAGAACCTGGGAGCGCTGGGCGATGGCGGGGCCCTGTGCCTGGAGAACGAAGCCGACGCTGCGCGGGCGCGCCTGCTGCGGGACGGGGGACGAAGTTCAGACCACACGGCCGGCCTGCCGGCGTTGAATTCCCGCCTGGACGAGCTGCAGGCTGCCTACCTGCGGATCGCGCTACTGCACCTCGAGGAGTGGAACCGCGCGCGTGCCCGACTGGCGGCGGTCTACGACGAGGAGCTCGCTGCCATCCCTGCGCCACTGCTGCGTCCCGTAGGGAGGGGTCGCGGCAGCGGCCACGTGTATCACCTTTACGTGGTCCGCGCCGCCCGGAGGGAAGCGCTGCGGGAGTATTTGCGCCGCGCCGGCGTCGGAACCGGTGTTCACTACCCGGTGCCGCTGCACCTGCAGCCTGCCTTCCGCTCCTCCGGGCTGAAGCCCGGCGATCTTCCGGTGGCGGAACGTGCGGCGCAAGAAGTGCTGTCCTTGCCGCTCGGTCTTCATCTCCGGGAAGAACACGTGCGCCAGGTCGCAGCGCTGATCCGCAAGTTCTACCTCGGCTGAGCCGGCGCAAGTCAGGCTATGGCGGCAGAGGCACGGGTTGCAGTCGTCCCTGCGGTGTCCATTCGAAGCAGTATACGGGCGAGCCGGCGTCAAGGAGCGCCCGGATCACCTGGCGGTCAAAGGCGGCAACTCTTCGTACGTTCAGCCGCTTGCCGTACTGCTGCTCCACGGCGACCTCGAGGCCCGTCGGAAAGACCATCGCCCGGCCGTGCATTGCCGGCACTCCGCGCATCATTACCACCGCCCCTTCGGGGAGGTCCGGCTGGAGGTCGCGGACGGCCTTGGTGAGGTGAGCGGCGATTTCCCCGGCGGCGATCCATTCCGCCAGGATCCGGCGGACCGTGACGAGGTAGTAGCCGGAGAGTAGCACGGCGGCCGTCACGACGGCTGTGCGGGCGGCGGGCCGACCGAGGCGAGCCGTCGAGAGGATGGCGCCGGCCAGAAGGGTTGCGAAACCCGCAGCGCTCATGTACCCGTACCGGTGCGCGAATCCGTCGAGAACGGCAAACGGAAGGTAGGCTATCGCCAGGAACGCGGAGCCGAAAGCCGCCGTGGAGCGCCAGGCGCGGAGTCGCACGAACGCGCCGAGCACGATGACGGCGTAGGCCGCCGCCAGCAGGAGGCGCCGGTGGCCGAAGAACAGTGAATAGAGCAGCCGGCCGTAGTTTTCCACGACCTCACCGGCGCCGCCGGCGAAGGCGTACGCACCTACCGAGCCGTGGAAGATCAGCCACCACAGTACGACATAGGCTGCAGTGACCAGAGCAAAGCGCGAGGCGAAGCGGAGCGCATCCTGCCATCGCCGGCGAGAAAAAAAGCAAGCCTCTGCGGCCAGAACAAGCAGTGGCCCAATGACGGCTCCCTCGTAGGCGAGCAGCGCAGTGGTCTGGGCGCCGAGGGCGAGGAAAAGAAACGGCGGGCGCTGGGTGCGCCGGAACGCAGCGTACAGCCGCAACGCCGCCATCAGAAATACTCCGCTCACCAGTCCGTCGCGGGCGGCGATCCAGGCCACTCGTTCATGCGTCACGGGGTGGACCGCGAACAAAGCGGCGGCCAGCAGCGCCGCGGGCAGATCGCGCAACAGGCTGCGCAGCAGCGCGAAGAGCAGCACCGAAACGGTCCAGTGGAAGACCAGATTTGAGAGATGGTATCCCGCAGCCTGCTCACCCCAGATCCACCGGTCCAAGGCGAAGGAGGCCGCCGTCAGGGGCCGGTATTCGTTCCTGCCGAAACCGAAGGACTCCCGAAAGTAGCGGAGAACGTCCGAGAAGCCGATCC
>DATLYE010000075.1:0-89226 GCA_035575135.1 Bryobacteraceae bacterium | reverse complement strand
AACCGCCTCGGCCGCTACAGGGGCGCCAGGAGATGCAGCGGGCGGCGGTGGCGGCGGCGTGACCGGCTCGCCGTCCAGGCGGATGCCGCGCTGGGCCAGATATTGCTCGACGGCCGCCATCACCGTTTGCCGGTCCAGCCTCACTGAGGAGGGGGGTGCCGTTGCGGCCACCGGGACTTCTGTTGCTGCCGGCGCCCGGACTGCTTCTCCGGGTCCGGGAATCGCCAGTGCTTCCTCGGCCCGACGCACGGCGTAGGCCAGCCGCTTGATGTTGATCAGGTGCTGCGGCCCCACATTGTCGCTCGTGCTGTTACCGGCGGCGGCGCCGCAGCCCAGGGTCATCGAAGGAAACACGTTCGTGGTGAGCCCGACCGAGCCGTGGGGCGCGGGCGTGTTGACGAGGATGCGCATGGCCGGAATTCGCTCGGCGAACTCCCGGATGCGCGAGTCGTCCTTGGAGAAGATCACCGCCGTGTGGCCTAGCCCGCCGAAGCGGGTCACCGCCTCACAGGTTTCGAGCGCCGCCTGCCAGTCCTTGACGAAGTACAGCGCCAGCACGGGCGAGAGCTTTTCCATGGAAAGCGGATATTGTTTGCCGACGCCTTCCAGTTCGGCCACCAGGATCGAGGTGTCCGGGGGCACCGAAAAGCCGGCCATTTCGGCGAGCTTCACCGGCGACTGGCCGACGCATTTGGGGTTGATGGTCCAGTTGGGCGTCACCAGGAGCTTGCCGAGGGCGTCCTTCTGCTCGGGCGTGCACAGATGCGCCTTGCGCATCTTGAGCTCATTGAGGATCGTGGCGCGGAGGGCCTGCTCGGCTACGAGCGCCTGTTCGCTCGAGCACACGGTGCCGTAATCAAACGACTTGCCTTGCACGATCTTGGCCACCGCGTCCGGGATGTTAGCGGTGCGGTCCACGAGCACGGCCACGTTGCCGGGACCGACGCCGAAGGCCGGCTTGCCGCTCGAATAGGCGGCGCGCACCATGCCGTGACCGCCCGTGGCCAGGATCACGGCGGTGCGCTCGTGCCGCATGAGCGCCTGGGTGGCCTCCAGCGTGGGACTGGTCAGGCACTGAATGATGTCCTCGGGTGCCCCGGCTTCGAGCGCGGCGCGGTAAAGAATGTCGGCGGTCTCGCAGGTGCAGCGCCGGGCTCGCGGATGGGGACTGATCACAATGGCGTTGCCGGCTTTGAGCGAGATCAGAATCTTGTAGATCGCCGTGGAAGTGGGATTTGTCGTGGGGATGACGGCCGCGATGACGCCGACCGGGACCCCGTACTCGACGATTTTTTGATCCGGGAGTTCGCGCAACAGCCCGACCAGCTTCATCCCGCGCATGGTGCGCGGCAGAAAGTCGGCGCAGAGCAGGTTCTTGGCGACTTTGTCCTCAACGTTACCGTAGCCGGTCTCCTCGACGGCCATCTCGGCCAGGCGGCGGGCATGGGCGCGGCCGGCTTCGGCCATCTTCTCGACTACGACGTCCATGCGCTCCTGAGGCCAGGCGGCATACTTTTTCCAGGCCGCGTATGCTTTTTCGACTTTGCTATTGACCTCTTCGAGCGCCTTGGGGTCGTGTTCGTGAGGCATGTGGGAAAACAGTGCCTGCGGGAGCCGCCGGTGTCAGGCCTCTTCAGTCCTTGGCCGGCTTTTTGCCCTTCTCGCCCTCTTTTTCGGCCTTGGGCAGGACCTTCTCGACCTCTTCGTGGGGATTCGGGATCACGTGAACGGCGATGAGCTCGCCGACCCGGCGCGCCGCCGCCGCTCCGGCGTCCGTGGCCGCCTTAACGGCTCCGACGTCGCCCCGCACGCTCACCATGACGTAACCGGCTCCGATGTACTCCTTGCCCGTAAGCACGACATTCGCCGTCTTTACCATTGCGTCGGCGGCCTCGATGGCCCCGACCAACCCCTTGGTTTCCACCATGCCCAGGGCTTCCATAGGTCCTCCTCGCCGTCTGAGATCATATTGATCCTACACGGTAGCACAGCCAAAACGCGCACACAACGGCTGAAATTTTAACACTCGGACGCAAGCGTTCCCGAGTATAATCGAAGCGCATCGGTCAATCCTGACGGACCCGGAGGCAAAGATGCGGAAGGCGATTCTGGTGATCTTGTTCGTTATGCAAGGAGCCTTTGCAGACGAGGAATCCCGTACCCGGACGTTCAAAGCTCGCCTGAGCGGGTTCCAGGAGACTCCGGCAACTCTCTCGACGGCGGGCACGGGCCGGTTCGAGGCCCGGTTGAACGAATCCGAAACCCAGCTCAGCTACGAACTGGAGTACTCCGGCCTGGAGGGGAGCGTTACCATGGCGCACGTCCACCTGGGGGCCCGCGGGTTGAGCGGGGGCATCATGTTCTGGCTCTGCACGACGCCCTCCGCGCCGACTCCCGCGCCTTCGGGAACGCCGACCTGTCCGAGTCCCGGGGGTAAGGTCACGGGGACGATTACCGCCGGCCAGATCGTAGGACCGTCCAATCAAGGAATCGCGCCGGGCGAGTTTGCCGAGGTGATCCGGGCCATGCGGGCGGGCGCGGCGTACGCCAACGTCCACAGCACGCTCTACCCCGGAGGCGAAATTCGCGGCCAGATTAACCGCGAAAACCCGGGCCGAGGCCTAGGCCGCGGCAAAGGGAAGGACTAACCGCCTCACACGGAGTGGCTCGAAACCGGGCAGGCCGGTTTGCTCCCGACCGCAATCAATGACGTGGGCTGCCACGGCAACAGGTGGTCCACCCGCTTCCAGAGCCACACCAGACGGTCGAAGATACGCACCTGCAGGGGGCTGATGCTACTGCGGCGGAGCAGCCGGCCGTTGAGGTACCAGCCGGGCCGGGCGGCGCGGTTGAACTCGATCAGATGCTCGAGCCGGAATCCCGCTTCCGCCATGCGCGCCTCGAGCTCGCTCCGTGAATAGCGGCGGTGGTGGCCGAGGCTGGCGTCGAGCGCGCCGTAAATCTCCGGCCCGTGCGGTACCAGCACGATGGCACGCCCTCCGGGAACCAGCGCACTGTAGAGATTTTTCAAGCCGGTCAGGTCGTCTTTGACGTGCTCGAGCACGTTCAGGCACACCACCGTGTCCACGGAGCCGGCAAGCTCGCGAAAGTCCGCCGGGTCGGCCACATCCAGGCGCCGGATCTCGAGATTCGGCCGGTGCCGGAGCCGGGTGCGGAGTCGGGCCAGATGTTCTTCGTCAACGTCGGTGGCGATGTAGCGTTCGCGGCGCCGCGCCAGATGCCGGGTCAGATTGCCGATGCCTGCGCCGATTTCGAGCACGCGACGCCCGAGGAAAGGCGCCACCGTCGCCGCCATCCAGCGGTTGAAGCGGGGCGCTCCGGACAGCGTTTCCAGGATTTCCGGCCCCGGCTCTTTGTAGATGTCGGAAAGCAGCCAGTAGCGGAGAATGACGCCGAAGGCCGCCACGGCATCCCGAAAGCCGATCTTTTTTCCTTCCTCGTAGGTCCGGCCGTGGTAGCTGACGGGCGTCTCATAGATGCGGGCTTCGCGCTGGGCGAGCTTAATGGTCAGTTCCGGCTCGATCCCGAAGCGGTTGCTGCGGAGGGGAATGCTTTTCAGCAGCGACGTCCGGGCGGCTTTGTAGCAGGTTTCGACGTCGGTCAGATTCAGGTCCGCGGCCATGTTGCAAAAGGTCGTCAGAATCCGGTTGGCGAGCGCGTGCCAGAAATAGAGCACGCGGCGCTCGCCCGCCACCAGGAAGCGCGAGCCGTAGACGGCATCGGCGCGTCCCTCCACCAGGGGGGCCAGCAGCTTCGGGTAGTCGTTGGGATCGTACTCGAGATCCGCGTCCTGGATGAGGGCGAACTCGCCGCGGGCATGCTCGAGGGCCGTTCGCACCGCCGCCCCCTTGCCGCGGTTGCGCTCGTGGCGGATCAGGCGTATGGTTCCGGGAAACCGGCGCGCGAAGCATTCGGCGGCCTCGGTTGAGCCGTCGGTTGAGCCGTCGTCTACGATGATGATTTCCCGTTCCAGACCGGCGGGGAGCGGCGCGCGCACGACCCGCTCAAGAAGGGGAACGATGTACTCCTCCTCGTTGTACAGGGGGACCAGAATGGAGACAAGCCCCGGCTGCATCAAGTGATGTCATTGTACAAGGCCTTCACGCCCCAGGCCGGTTCCGTCCGATAATGAAGGGGGCGCTTGACCGGCGCCCGAGTGCATTGCAAGGAGGCAGTCATGCACCGTCCTCTCATCGCAGTCATCGTGACTTTGTTCCTGGCGATCATGGTTGCAGGCATGCAGGAGTTCACGGGTCCCGAGCAGGCCAAGCGGGGTTACGCACTGTTCTTCGAGTCGTCCAAAACTGCCTGCGGGAGCTGTCATTCCCTGGGCGGCCGCGGCACACCCGCGGGGCCGGATTTGAAAGTGATCGCGCGCGTGCCGCCCCGGGGGCTGGCCACCGCGATCCTTTCCACGCGCACGCAGTATGTCCAGGAGGTCAAGCTCAAGTCCGGCCAGAGCTTCCCGGGGATGCGGGTGAAGGAAGACGACCAGACCGCGGAATACTATGACCTGTCGAAGACGCCGCCCGAGTTGCGGAAGCTGGCCCGCAGTGAAATCGAATCCGCACGGGACAACGAGAGCTGGAAGCATCCCCCCGCCTCCGCCGACCTGAGTTCGCAGGAGCTGGCGGATCTGATCGCCTATATCAAGTACGCGGTCTACAAATTCACGGGCACGGTGAAACCGGAGGACGTCGAGTAATCAGGCAGATGATCCCTTCCGTGATGAAAGCGCTGGTGAAGAGCCGGCCGGAGCCCGGCCTGTGGCTGGAGGAGGTGCCGGTTCCGCAAATCGGCATCAACGACGTGTTGATCCGCGTGCTGCGGACCTCCATCTGCGGCACGGACCTTCACATCTACAACTGGGATGACTGGGCGCGCAAGACGATTCCCGTGCCGATGGTGATCGGTCACGAGTTCGTGGGCCGGATCGTGGCGGTGGGATCGAATGTGACGGACTTTGCGCCCGGCATGATCGTCGGCGGCGAAGGGCACGTGGTATGCGGCCGCTGCCGCAACTGCCTGGCGGGCCGGCGCCACCTTTGCGCGCACACCCAAGGCGTCGGAGTCAACCGGCCCGGAGCCTTCGCCGAATACATCGCCCTGCCCATGAGCAACGTGTGGCATCACCGCGAAGGGGTGGATCTGGATATCGCTGCGATTTTCGATCCGTTCGGCAATGCCGTCCACACAGCGCTCTCGTTTCCGGTGCTCGGCGAAGACGTGCTGATCACGGGCGCGGGTCCCATCGGCATCATGAGCGCGGCCGTGGCCCGATATGCGGGTGCGCGCTTCATCGTGATTACGGACGTGAATCCGTGGCGGCTGGAGCTGGCGCGCAAGGTCGGGGTGACGCTGGCCCTGGATGCGCGCACCGACTCGCTCGAGGAGGCGCAGAAGAAGCTCGGCATGCTGGAAGGCTTCGATGTGGGCTTCGAGATGTCCGGCCAGCCGCAGGCGCTGCGCGACATGCTGGCCAACATGTGCCACGGGGGCAAGATCGCGCTGCTCGGTATTCCCAACGGCGAGATCGCCATTGACTGGAATACGGTGATCTTCAACGGACTGACGATCAAGGGAATTTACGGGCGCGAGATGTACGAGACCTGGTACAAGATGACGATGATGCTCCAGTGCGGGCTGGACCTGCGGCCCGTGATCACGCATCACTTCCACTACACCGAGTTCGAGAAGGCCTTCGAGGTCGTGCGGTCCGGCCGTGCGGGCAAAGTGATCCTGAACTGGGAGTGAACGCCGCCGGCGTGGTATCCTAACGATCGTTTCCCTCCATGCCGTATCGGGTAACGGGTGTGAGTCCGATCTGCGTCGCGCTCGGATCCGCTACGCCCCGCGAACTGGTGGCGCTGGCCTGTCGCGAGGCGGAGCGGGGCGAGGAGTTTTTCGAGTTCCGCCTGGACCTGCTGGAGAAGCCGCGCACCGGCGCCGGCGCGATCCGCGAATTTCTGGCCGCGCACGGGGAGTGTGTGGTTGTGGCCACGTGCCGGCGCCGCGAAGCCGGCGGGCAGTTTCGCGGAAGCGTCGCGGAGCAGCTCGAGATTCTCCAAGAGGCGGCCAGGGCGGGGGCGCGATTTGTGGACGTGGAGATTGAAACCGCGGCCGCGGCGCCGAAACAGCTCCCCTCCCTCGGGGCGGAGCTGATCGTTTCGTATCACAACTTCACGAGCACGCCCGCTCTGGAAGCCGTGCTCGAGCGGCTGCGGAAGATTCCGGCTTCGGCTTACAAGATCGCCGCCACAGCCCGGAAGCCTTCCGACTGGTGGCGCGTGCTGTCGCTCGTGCGCCGTCACCGGGATGTGCGTCTGATCGCGCTGGCGATGGGGGAGGGCGGGATCCCGAGCCGCGTACTCGGGCCGGCTTTCGGGGCGCTGTTCACCTACGCCGCACCGCACGGCGGCGACGGCACGGCGCCCGGACAGATCCCGACCGACGAGCTCCGCAAGCTCTACCGGGCGGGGAAACTTTCGCGGGCCTCGAGAGTGTACGGAGTGATCGCCGACCCCGTCGCGCATTCGCTCTCACCGGTGGTGCACAACCGCGCCTTTCAGGTCCGCCGTCTGGACGCGGTGTATCTGCCGTTCCGCGTCGCGCCTGCGCACCTGCGCGACTTCATGACCGTGGCTGAACAGCTGCCCGTGGCCGGTTTCAGCGTGACCATTCCCCACAAGCAGCGGATCCTGCGTTATCTGAACGCGGTGGATCCGCTGGCGCGCCGCATCGGCGCCGTAAACACGGTGTGGCGCAAAGCGGGACGGTGGCGCGGAACGAACGCGGATGTGGACGGTGTGCTGGAGCCGCTCAAGCGGCGGATCCGCCTCCACGGAGCCAGCGTCCTGGTGGCCGGCAGCGGGGGCGCCGCCCGGAGCGCCGCCTTCGCCCTGGCCGATGCCGGCGCGCGGGTGAGCGTCACGGGACGGACCCCCGCCCGGGTACAGGCCCTCGCGCGCGCCTGCGGCGGAGAGGCTCTCGATCGAGCCGCAACCCAGGAGCGCGAGTTCGACGTTTTAGTCCACGCGACGCCGCTCGGCATGTTTCCGCACACCGAGGAATGTTTTTTCCCGGACCGCATTCCCGCGGCTCTCGTCTTCGACATGGTCTACAATCCGGCGGAAACGCTGCTCATCCGCAAGGCTCGGGACCAGGGCAAGCAAGTCATCTGCGGGCTGGAGATGTTCCTGGAGCAGGCGGCGCGCCAGTTCGAAATCTGGACCGGCGAGAGCGCGCCGCGCAGCGTGATGGCCCGGGCGGCCGAGGAGGCTCTGGCGCGGAGCTGAAGTCGCTCACTCTGCTTTTTCGACGCGCACCTTGCGACCTTTCAGGGCGGCCAGTTGGTCCGGATCGAGCACGCGGCCCACGACGTTGACGGGGCTTGCGGCGCGGCACTCCCGGCCTTCGCTGGCTGGCGTCGGTCCCCAGAACAGGCACAGACAGTGTCCGTCCGGCCAGTAGGCCACGGTGCCGGGCTCGACCACCTCCTGGGCGTCCGGTTCCCGAGGCGCCGTTACCGGAACAGGAAAGTAGAATTCGCCGCCCCAGTAGCTTCCCGAAGACTCGATCGGCAGCGCGGCAAACAGGCGGCGCGCTGTTTCCGTATCGCGCCATTCCGACTCCACGCACAGCGAGCCGATCGTGAACTTCACGCGCATCGCTGCAGGATTTCCAGCTCTCCCCGTCACTTCGGGAAACCTTCCGCGGAAATTCCCGGGATGATCCGCAGGGCGTTCTGGTAGTAGACCTTCTTGAGCACTTCGTCGGGAAGGTCCAGGCCGTAAAGCTTCCAGAACGCGTGGTATTTGCGGTAGTAATCAAAGTACTCGTCGGCCGTCTCGAGCACCCGGAAATAGGTGTGGTATTCGACCGGGTTCCAGGCGTCCTTGCCGAACAGGACGCGGTCCTGGTAGCGAAGGAACCACTGCCGGGCAAAGCGCGGCTGGCGGCCCAGCTCGGCCAGCACCGCGCCGATTTCGGTGTACATGTTCGGGAGCTTGTCCATGAGGCGTCCGAGTTCGGCGAGGTTGCCGCCGAGCCAGCCGAGGTGCGCGTTGATGAAGATCGTCTTGGGATGCTTCGCAAACAGCCGGTGCTGCTCGGCCATGAGCGCTTCCCAGGCGGGGGCGCGGTCGGGCGGATGGGCGCGTCCGGGATGCAGCTTGAGTTCGAGCCAGCGCTCATTGAAGCGGTCCATCGGCTGGAAGAACGGCCACGGGTCGCCGGTGTGGATCAGAACCGGAATGCCGAGGCGGGCGCAGGTCTCCCAGACCGGATCCAGCCGCGGGTCGTCCACCGGCACGCGCTGACCCGCGGTATCCCGTACCGACAGCCCGAGGTTCTTGAAGATCTTCAACCCCTGGGCTCCGTTCTTGACGTCCTCCTCGAGCTGCGCGGCGGCGCGCCGCCCCCAGTCCGGTTCTCCGAAGCCCCGGAAATCGAGGTTCGCAAACAAGACGAAACGCCCCGGGTAGCGCCCTTTCATGTTCTGAACGCCGTTGCGCAGCCGTTCGCCCGAGCCTCCGCTGAGGTTGACCAGAACGCGCAGGTTGATGGAGTCCATGTCCCGGACCAGCTGGTCCAGCCGCTCCGGCGGCATCAGCGCGTTCTGGTGGCTGTGGACGTCAATGAACGGGTACTTGGCCCGCGTGCGCGGGTTGGCCGGCACGACCAACGTGGAGCGCGGCTCGTACTCCTCGATGGACATGATCTGCGCCGCGGCGACGAGCGGCGCCAGCACCGCAACCGGGAACGCTCGCATAGCCAAGAGTATATGTCGCCCGGCGGCCGGACCCTGCAGCCGGCCCGGGGGGATCAGCCGGCGAGGGTGTTGACAGGCTGCGGGTGCGAGGCCTCGTAGTCGGCGATGGCCGCCTCGTGCTTGAGGATGTAGCCGAGTTCGTCCAGTCCTTCGAGCAGACAGCGGCGCGAGAAGGCGTCAATCGGGAAGCCGATCGCACGTCCGTCCGGCAGAATCACTTCCTGCTTGTCCAGGTCAATGACGACTTTGGCCTCCGGATCGCGCTCGGCCAAAGCAAAGAGTTCGGCATGCACCTCGCGCGGCACGACGACGGGAAGCAGGGCGTTCTTGAGCGCATTCTGCCGGAAGATGTCGGCAAAGGAGGTGCTGATCACGGCCCGGAATCCGAACTGCAGCAGAGCCCAGGGAGCGTGCTCCCGCGAGCTCCCGCAGCCGAAATTATCTCCGGCAAGCAGGATCGCCGCACCCTTGGCCCGCGGCTGATTGAGGATGAAATCCGGTCGGGGGTTCCCCTGGGCGTCATAGCGCCAGTCATAGAAGAGCTGATCGCCGAGCCCCTCTTTGGAGATCGTTTTCAAGAACCGTGCCGGGATGATCTGATCCGTATCAATGTTGTCCACCGGCAGGGGCACGAGCCGGCTTTCCAGACGCGTGAATCTCGTCATAGCAGACTCCTGACGTCGGTCACCACGCCGGTGACGGCGCATGCAGCCGCGGTGAGCGGGCTGGCCAGAAATGTGCGCCCGCCTTTTCCTTGCCGCCCTTCGAAGTTGCGGTTGCTGGTCGAGACGCTGTACTCGCCAGGTCGCAGCTGGTCGCCGTTCATGGCGATGCACATCGAGCAGCCGGATTCACGCCACTCGGCGCCGGCGGCGCGGAAAATCGCATCGAGGCCTTCGGCTTCGGCCTGCCGTTTGACCTGCTGGGAGCCGGGGACGACGAGGACGCGCACGTTGGGGTGCACTTTGCGGCCTTTGAGGATCGAGGCGGCGGCGCGCAGGTCCGTGATGCGCGAGTTCGTGCAGCTGCCGATGAAGACCACGTTGATCGGATGGCCGAGCAGCGGTTTGCCGGGCTGCAGATCCATGTAGCGGAGGGCCTTGATCAGAGACTCGCGCTCCAGTGGATCGGAGGCCGAAGCCGGATCGGGCACGGGGGCGGTGACCGGTATCCCCATACCGGGGTTGGTTCCGAAGGTGATCATCGGTTCGAGCTCACTGGCGTCGAGCGTCACGCTTTTGTCGTAGACGGCGCCTTCATCCGTCGGCAGCTGCTTCCATCGTTCCAGGGCCGCCTCCCAGGCCGCGCCCTTCGGCGCAAACGGGCGGCCGCAAACGTACTGATACGTAGTGTCGTCGGGCGCCACCAGACCGGCCCGCGCGCCGCCCTCGATGGACATGTTGCAAATGGTCATGCGTTCCTCCATCGAAAGCGCGCGGATGGCCGGGCCGCAGTACTCGAACACGCAACCGGTGCCGCCGCCCACGCCGATTTTCGCGATCAGGGCCAGGATGATGTCTTTGGCCGTGACGCCGGGCCGCAGGGCGCCCTCCACGCGCACCTGGAAGGTCCGGGGCTTGCGCTGGAGCAGGCACTGGGTGGCGAGCACGTGCTCGACCTCGCTGGTGCCGATGCCGAAGGCGAGCGCGCCGAGAGCGCCGTGCGTGGCGGTGTGACTGTCGCCGCAGACGATGGTCATGCCGGGCTGCGTGAGCCCGAGCTCCGGCCCGATGACGTGGACGATGCCCTGCCGCTCGCTGCCCAGGCTGTAGCACGGGATGCCGAACTCGGCACAGTTGCGCTCGAGCTGCGCCACCTGGCGGGCGGAAATTTCATCGGCGATCGGCAGGGAACGGTCGGTGGTGGGCACGTTGTGATCCGCCGTGGCAAGCGTCTTGTCCGGCCGGCGCACCTTCAGCCCCCTCCGGCGCAGTCCGTCGAAGGCCTGCGGAGAGGTCACTTCGTGCACCAGGTGCAGATCAATGTACAGCAGCGCCGGTGCGCCCGGTTCCTCAGCTACGACGTGTGCGTCCCAGATTTTTTCGATGATGGTGCGCGGGTGGTTCATCTCAGATCGCCTCGCAGACAGCCTGGCCGACCTGGCTGGTGGTGGCAGCCGGCCCTTTCGGTTTGAGATCCGCCGTCACGCGGCCTGAAGCGAGCACGGCCTCGACGGCGCGGGTCACCGCTCGGGCTTCCTCCTGGAGTCCGAAACTGTACTCGAGCATAGCCGCCACCGACAAAACGGCTCCGAGAGGATTGGCCCTGTCCTCTCCGGCGATGTCGGGGGCCGATCCGTGCACCGGTTCGTAGAGCCCCGTCCAGGCGCCGGAAGGGCGCCGCTCGCCGATCGAAGCCGAAGGCAGCATCCCGATCGAGCCCGCCAGCACTGCCCCTTCATCACTCAGAATATCGCCGAACATGTTTTCGGTCAGCAGGACATCAAACCGCCGCGGGTTGAGGATCAACTGCATGGCGCAGTTGTCCACCAGCAGGTGTTCGAGTTCCACGTCGGGGTACTCGCCGGCGACTTCGGTGACGACGCGGCGCCAGAGCTGGGAGTTTTCGAGCACATTGGATTTGTCCACGCTCGTCAGTTTCTTGCGCCGGCGGCGGGCCAGTTCGAAGGCGACGCGGCTGACGCGCTCGATCTCGCCGCGGGTGTAAACCATGGTGTTCACGGCACGGGTTTGGTCGCCTTCGCCCGAAATGCCGCGCGGCTGACCGTAGTAAATGCCGCCCGTCAGTTCCCGGACGATGATCATGTCCGTGCCCTCCACGATGTGGTTCTTGAGCGGCGAAGATTCGACGAGCGACGGCCAGGCGCGGACCGGCCGGAGGTTGGCAAAGACACCCAGGGCTTTGCGGATGCCCAGCAGCCCGGCTTCGGGGCGCTGGGAGGGAGGAGCATTGTCGAACTCCGGTGCTCCCACGGCGCCCATCAGGGTCGCATCCGCCTCGAGGGCCAGGCGTACGGTCTCCTCCGGCAGCGGCGCGCCCGTGCGGCGGATGGCCACGGCACCGAGCAAGCCCGCTCGCAGGTGAAGGGAGTGGCCGAACTTTTGCGTCACGCGCTCCAGCACGCGCACCGCTTCGCAGGTCACTTCTTCGCCGATGCCGTCGCCCGGCAACACCAGTACGTTCAGTTCCATTGCGGGGATCGGGATTCAGTCGTCGGCTGCCACCGCACGGCGCGGCGCCACCTGCTCGAGGAGGCTCAGGATCTCCTCGTCGCTGACGCCTTTCTTGCGCCGGTCCGCCAGGGCCGTGAAGCGACGGTAGACCTCGTCGAGCTCCTCGCGGGTCAGCGAATAGCCCAGGTGCTCGCAGCGGTCGCGGAGGGCATGGCGGCCGCTGTGCTTGCCGAGCACCAGCCGGCTCTCCGGCACGCCGACCGAACGGGGGTCCATGATCTCATACGTCGTCCGTTCCTTCAGGAAGCCGTCCTGGTGGATGCCTGCCTCGTGGGCGAACGCATTGCGGCCCACGATGGCCTTGTTGGGCTGCGGGCCGAAGGTGATCAGTTCGGCAAGCAACTGGCTGGCCGGATAGAGCTGCTCGGTGACAATCCCGGTCTGGTAGGGGAGCCGGTCCTGGCGCACCTTCATCGCCATAACGACCTCTTCCAGGGCGCAGTTGCCCGCACGCTCGCCGATGCCGTTGACGGTGCACTCGATCTGCCGTGCGCCGGCCTGCACCGCCGCCAGCGAATTAGCCGTTGCAAGGCCGAGATCGTTGTGGCAGTGCACGCTGACCACGACGCCAGGCCCCAGAGCCCTCACCATGCGGCCGATCAGCGCTCCGTACTCATCCGGAGTGGAATAGCCGACCGTGTCCGGCAAATTCACCGTGCGCGCGCCCGCAGCGACCACCGCACGCGAGACTTCCTCGAGGTAGTCGGGATCGGTGCGCGTGGCGTCCTCGGCGGAAAACTCTACGTCGTCCACGTAGCGCCGCGCCAGTTCCACGGCCTTCACGGCTTCCTCAAGTACCTGCTCGCGGGTCTTCTTGAGCTTGTACTTGAGGTGGATGTCGCTGGTGGCGATGAAGGTGTGCAGTCGCGGCCGGCGGGCCTTGTCCAAGGCGCGGACGGCCCGTTCGATGTCCAGCGCACAGGCTCGCGCCAGCGCCGCCACCGTGACGGAGGAGACTTCGCGGCTGATGGTATCCACCGCTTCGAAGTCCCCGTCGGATGCGATCGGGAAACCAGCCTCCAGGATGTCCACGCCCAGCTCCACCAGCTTCCGCGCCATCCGGAGCTTTTCCTCGACCGTCATGCTGCACCCGGGCGACTGTTCACCGTCCCGGAGCGTCGTATCGAAAATGTAAACCCGCTGATCCGTCATGGGGCCGTCCGCGTCTCAAACTGCGCCCGCCCGCGGCCTGTTGCTCCGCGGGCTGGCACAGAACCCATCGTGCCACGGAGCAAATAATTTGTCAAATTTATAATGATCGGCTTGACGATAAGCAGGCAAAATGCTATAAGCAAGACAAATACGAGATCTGTGGAGCCAGCCAAATGGAGCTACACGCGCTTCGAGTCTTCTACGCCGTTGCGACCGAAAGAAGCTTCTCGCGAGCCGCGGAGCGGTTGTCGCGAACCCAGCCGGCGGTTTCGCTTGCGGTACAGAAGCTGGAGAACGAACTGGGCGAGAAGCTGATTGATCGCTCCGGTAAGGAGCTGATGCTGACCGACGCCGGCCAGGTGGTCTTCGAGTACGCGCGGCGATTCGAGAATTTGCAGCGAGAGATGGAAAACGCGCTGGCGGAGCTGCGGGACAACGCCGCGGGCAGACTGATCATCGGCGCCAACGAGTCCACGACGCTTTATCTGCTCAAGCACATCCAGCGCTACCGGCGCCTGTATCCGAAGGTGCGCGTTCAGGTGCGCCGCAGTCTGTCGAGCAAAATCCCGTCGCAATTGATTGACGGGGATCTGGAGTTGGGCGTGATCAGCTACGATCCGATGGATGACCGGCTGGAGTGTGAGGTCATCTACACGGACCATCTGGCGTTTGTGGTTTCGCCCAGGCACCGCTTTGCCGGCCGGGAATCGGTTTCGATCACGGAGCTGGGAATGGAGACGTTCATCGCCCACAACGTTGTTTCGCCCTACCGCGAGGTCGTCCTCCGTGAATTTCAGCGATACAAGGTGCCCCTGAACATGGACGTGGAGATGCCCACGGTGGAGACGATCCGCAAGCTGGTGCAGCGCAACGAAGGGGTGGCGTTTCTGCCGCGCATGTGCGTGGAGCAGGAGCTGGAGCAGGGCACCCTGCGGGAGGTGCGCGTGGAGGAGTTGCACGTAGAGCGGAAGATCCGGCTGGTTTATCCTCGCCGGCGTGTCCTCAGCCACGCTGCGCGCGCGTTTCTGGAAGTGGTGCAGGTCCGCTGATCGGCCGAGGCTCTGCTGGTACGTAACGGCGGATGGCGTCTGACAGGATCCTGGCGACTTGGGCGGCGTTGGCGCCGGCCAGCAGGCCCTCGTGGCTTCCCGGCATATGGAAGTGCAGGGTTTCCCCCCGCAAGACTTCCTGCCATCCCATCAAAGGAACCGGATACACACCGGCGCGAGGATCGGTGCTCTGGAACAGAATGGCCCGGCCATGATAAGGCAGGGGCCGGTAGTGGCGTTCCGCGAGGTGCAGGGGGTAGACAACGCGCCGGAGAAGCTGGGGAGGGAGCCTGCCCAGCTTGCGGAAAGCGCAGTAGATCGCCCCTCCCACCTGCTGTCGCCGTGCGTCCCAAAAGGCGGAGACTCTGAGGCGGAAGTACGCTTTGCGCTCGCTGAAGGTTCCCGACGTGAGTTTCCTGAGATGGAACAGCGCGCGGTCCAACCCGTGGGATAGCCGCTCGGCCAGTCCCGAGGCGGAACCGGCCGGACGCCATCCGGGGTTGAACGTATCCACCAGGGCCACTAACCCCACCTCCTCGCCAGCTTCTTCGAGCTGGCGCGCGATTTCGAAAGCAACGAGGCCTCCCAGACACGCACCCGCCAAGAAGTACGGTCCCCGGGATTGGATCGCCCGGATCTGGGCGATGCGAGTCTCCGCCAGCCCCGTGATGCCTTGCTTTTCGATCTCTGGGCTCCACGGAGGCAACAGGAAACCGAACACCGGTTGCTCCGGGTCCAGGGATGCAGCGACATGGAAAAAGCCTGTTAGACTTCCACTGGCTCCGGGATGACAGAACAGGGCAGGACGTGTCCCCGAGCCCCGAATCGGAATCACGCCCTCTGGGACCTGTCGTTTCGCGCTCGATTCGAGCAATTCAGCGATGGCGGAAATCGAGGGCGAAGCCAGAAACTCAGCCAGGGAAAGTCCCGCCTGGCAGTCTTCGTTGATGCGCGCCACCACGAGCGCGGCCAGCACGGAGTTCCCGCCCAGCTCAAAGAAGTCGTCGGTTACCCCGATCGTGTCCAGACCGAGAACTTCGCTCCAAAGGGCGGCGAGCCGTTGCTCTATTTTCGTTCGCGGCGCCTGCACCGCTGTCGCTGTGTGCGACGGTTGTGCCGGGTTGATGCCCAATGCCGCGGCCAGACCGATCCGCTGGAGCTTTCCGGTCGGCCCTTTGGGAATCTCATCCACGAGGCGAATGACACGGGGGACTTTGAACTCGGCCAGATGTTCGGAGGCGAACTGCCGTAGTGCCTGAGGACTGACCGCGGCGCCCGGCTTGAGCACCACGGCCGCGGCGACTTCCTCGCCCAGAGTGCGGTGAGGAATCGCAAACGCGACCGCCTGCGCGACGCCGGGATGCATCATCAGAACCTCGTCAATTTCGCGAGGGGAAATCTTTTCACCGCCGCGGTTGATGATCTCTTTCAGCCGCCCGTTCAGGAACAAACGCCCCTCCTCATCGAGTCTGCCCTGATCTCCCGTACGGAACCACCCGTCGCAAAAGGCAGCCTTATTTGCCTCGGGATTGTCGAGGTAGCCGCGAATGACACTTTCTCCGCGAATGGCGACCTCTCCACTCATGCCGGGCGGCAGAATTTCGCCGCGTTCGTCCAGAATTGCAATTTCCACGCCCGTCGCCCATCCGACCGAGCCAGGCAGGCGCCCGCAAGGCCCCAGGCGGTTACTGGCAACCTGATGGGCCGCTTCGGTCATTCCGTAGGCTTCGATGACGGGAACCTGGAAGGCTTCCTCCAGTTCGGCCATGAGGCGGGGCGGAAGAGCTGCGGAGCAAGAACGGATGAAACGGAGGGGCAGGCCGTCGAGGGGCACTCGTGCCTGCGAGGCAACACTGAGGGCCGCCTGATGGATCGTCGGCGCCGCCGTATACCAGGTCGGTTGCAGCTCGGCGATCCACTCCAAGAACTTCGCTGCGAGGAATCCGGGCGAGCAGACCACGCTTGCGCCGGAATAAAGTGAGGCCAGCACCGCTGCGACGAGGCCGTGGATGTGGAACAGCGGCATGACATTGAGGCAGCGGTCAGCGGGGCCTAGCTCCAGAGTCGCTGCAATGTTGCGGGCGGACGCACACAGATTGCGGTGGGTGAGCGGGACCAGTTTTGGCCGTGAGGTGGTTCCGGACGTGTGCAGGAGCAGCGCTACGTCTTCCGAGCCGGGGCCGCCGTCTGCCTCCGCTGCAATGTGCACGGGCTCGAGGCGGAGCAGGCCCGCGGGAGCGCCAGGCGGGACGGCAATGCGAATCACGGGAATCGCCAGCCGGCGCGCAGCCTCGAGGGCCGCGGGACATCGCTCGGCATCCGCCACAAGCGCCTTCGGCTGTAAATCACGGAGGTAAGACTCCAATTCGCCGACTTTGTAGGCGGGGTTCAGGGGCGCACATGCGGCCGCAGAGGCCGCCGCCAGAAACAAAACCGCCGCCTCCGGTCCGTTCGGCACGACCACGGCGACTCGGTCGCGGGAGCCAATGCCCGAAGCGTGGAGTTGTCCTGACAGCAGTTCCACGTGCCGGCGGAGGTCGCCGTAGGACAAGGGAGATCGGCCGGGTGCGAGGATGGCAGGCCGCTCAGGGGAGCAAGCCGCCCAATAACTCAACAGCGAAGGGAGGGTGACGGGGTGCGCGCGATCGGTCACTTTCCCGCCAACAGCCCTCCTTGCCTCAGGTCAGTACGGCCAGCGGCCCACGCGGCCGGGTAGCGGCAGGCTGCGCCGGTCCTTATCGGTGCGGCCAGCGGGCGCGCTGGCGCCGGCGTTGGCCCGCGGAATCAACGCGCCGCTGAAGTCAATTTCCTCGGAGGTGAACGTCAGCGGGCGGTCCAGGACCATCTCGAGCGTCGTGCCCCGGGCGAGGACGGCGTCCGGGCCCCGCGACAGGAGCACACCCAGCATGCCTGCCGTGGCTCCGGCGGCGGCGCCGATTCCGGCCCCCAGTCCCGCCCGGCCCGCGGCGCTTCCGGCAATGACGCCGACGGAAGCGCCCGCGGCAGTAGCTTCGCCGACTGTGCGCGCGTCACCGCCCTTATTTCCTTCGCTCTTGATCTTGCCTTCGCTGCGATCCAGCTCCTGGGTAGAGGTGCCGTCGAGGGCCCCCACACGGGCGCGAAAGTCCCGGGTCACACCGTTCGGTAGCGTGAGGGAGTCAAACCGCAGATAGAGCTCGCCGCGGCCTTTGACGCGACCCGGGCGCTTGACTTCAGTGATCGTGCCCGCCACATAACTTCCCGGAGGAATCACCACACGGCCGTTGACCAGGATCGGAAAGATCGTCTCCAGGTAGACGCGATCCCCTTCTGCGGAGTGCTTCGTGCTGACGCTGTTGAGCATGCTCAAGGGGATACGTGTGCCGGGTTCGACCACGTACTGGCCCGCCGGAGCTGCGCCGGCCTCACGCCAGCCCTTCGGCTCTTCCTTTTCGCCCTCGGGTGCTGTCTGTGCCATGAGGGCACAAGCCACGCCAAGAATCATTGCGAGACCGCGGCGTCTCATAACGCCCTCCTCGGGCTCATTCTAGCCCACATCGGGTTAAACGTGCCTCGGCCGGATCCGGTTGCCCCCATGATGGGGTCAACGGGAGCCCGCCGGCAGCCGGAAGCCCGGGGGACTGATCTCATCGCCGACAGCGACACGGATTTCAGGATTGGGCGGCAGCTCGGCGGGGAGCTTCAGGTTGACCTGATACAGGCCGGCAAAGCCGGGGGCCACCCCCACATAGGAGATCTGCTCAGCGGCGAGCGGATCGCCGTCGAGAAACACGCGAAATTCCGCCGCCCGTGCGATCCAGCTTGCGGCCATCGGGATCTGGCCGTAAATTTGGGGTGGTACGGTCGGCCCCAGTCCGGTAGCCCACAGGATGACTTCCTCTCCGGGAGAAGCCGGATTTTCGCGGGTAATCAGGGAGAAATCCGCACGCGTGGCGACGACGGTTTCCGGATCGAGCAGAAACAGCGCCGGGGCGGTGTCGCGCAGCCGGAGGCGTACGGGAGGCCCCGCCGTCGCATCCCGGACCAGCTGTACGGTAACCTCTCCTGCGATGAGATTGGTCGGAACCAGGAAATTCACCTGGGTGGGAGAAACATAGTAAATCTGGGCCGGCCGGTTGTTGACTAAGACGCGCACACCCGTGCCCGGCAGCACTGTCGGTAGCGTTCCTGCTTCAACGTCGTCCCAGGTGATCGCCCTTGTGCTCCAGGCCAGGCGCGATCCAAACAGCGTCGCGAGCGTGTTGGGGGCCAGGGCGCCGGAGACGAAGCTGGCGGCGTTGACGACGCCCGCTTCGGAATAGCAAGGCCCCGTGGCCGTGCAGGTGACTTCGCTTTGGGCAGAACCGAGCGACGCCGCCGCCAGGGCAAGGCACACCACTGCTCGCATGAGTCGCCTCAGGCAAGTAGTGGCGCCGGGCGCTGGAACTTCTCAGCTGTACGGTGATCCGGACGTCCTGTTGGGTAGCCACCCCTGCGATTTGCAGTTCGACGGGATGGTCCCCGTCGGCCAGCTCAGGGATCCGCACGTTGAACTGGCACTCGCCGGCAAAGATGAGAAAGCCCGTATTGTCTAACACTTCCGCCTGCACGCCTCCGATGCGCACGGCGACGGGATTGGCCAGCCGGGGTACGCCGCTCACCACCCGCCCTGCCGGCTGGGCTGGGTTGGTTTCGCCGCACCCGGTGGCGAACAACAGGACGAACTCGCCCGGCTGGGCCGGCCGCGTCGGGATGCCCAGCGGAGCGAGCAAGCCGGGCCGGCCCACCCAGGGGTTGCCAGAAAAACTGCCTTCCGGAGACAGCCTTCCGCTGTCCGGGAACAGCGCTCCGACGAACCGCTCGCCCTCCGGAACCACTCCCGCCCAGGTAAACAATGCGGGGGCCACGCGCTGCTTGTCCACCATGACGGGGTCGCTCGTGCCGTTGGGTGTTGTGACCACGACAGGGACCGGTCCGGTTGTGTCGTCGTCCGGAACCTGGACATTGATCTGCGTGGGGCTGATGAAGAACGTGAAGGCGTCGCGGTTATTGATTTTGACGCTCACTCCGTCGAGCTGGGTGGGGAGCTGTCCGTTGACGATCTCGTCGGTGCGCCAGGTTCGCGTGGTGGAAGCGAGGTTGGAGCCAAAGATCGAAATCCAGGCTCCCGAGGAGATCCTGGGTCTGAAATCCCAGGCGCCGACGACACCGCCTTGCGAGACGGTGGGGCGCGGGCCGGCGGCCGGTGTGATGACGAACGGCCCGGCCAGATGGATGCGGTCACCAGTCTGCTGGCCGTTTCCATTGGCTGCGTTGGCCGCAACCCAGACCTGAATATTGCCGGCGTTGGTGGAAGGAGGCGTCCAGTCGAAGCTGAACGTTCCAGGTGACCGTGGCATGCGATGCTCGACGAACTGGACGGTGACGCCGGGGCGGCAGGGCTGAGTAGCAGTCTTGAGGGCGCCATCGTCGCACAGCACCTGGGTGGTGCCGTCGGCCGGCTCAAAATCCCCCGCCTGGCCGTTGGCCGGATCGCTCGCAAGGCGCGCGGTAAGCTGGAAGCCGTAGGTCACGGCCTGGGGATCCGTGATCGTGACGGTCCAGCGGACCTTCGGCCCGCCCGGGACATAGGTCATGTCAGGCCGGCCGACGTTAAGCTGAATTGCGGTCGAGTTTTGAATGAGGGTGCCGCCGGCCATGTGGCATCCGGCTTCAAAGCAGCTGCCATCGCCCGGTGCCCCGGTTTTACGAGGGGGAGGGCCGGAGGCATACGCATAAATAAGAACCGGAACGACAGAAAGAAGTGCAATTGTCTTTGCGATGAAAATTTTTCGCCGCCGTAGCATCCCAGTCCCAGTTTAGTCAGACAGACGCACGCAGCCGGCCGATGTGTTGCGGATTTTACAACGATTCGCCGTGAAGTTAACGCTTGCTACGTAGCGCCAGCGCCTTCCGCGTGGCGGTTGTCAGAGGCAGCTCAGGGAGATCGCATTCCGGCGCCCACAGAAACGGACCCTCAGGCGGAGCCCCGCGTGCCGATCGCACCGTGATCAGGTAGCGGCGATTGGTGATGGAGTGGTGGAACCGGCCAAGCTCCGGCCCCAGCCGGGCGTTCGGCAGATCCGCCGGCTCGGGGAGCTCGAAAAAGCCCTGAAGCTGGCCCACCGGCGGGCGACGCTTGAGCAGCAGCGAGCCGTTGCGTTCGATCAAAAGCAGAGTGCGTTCGGAAGCTTGCGGCCCTTCACGCCGGCGCTTTGCGGGGATCTGGCTTACGACACCCATGCGGCATGCCCGACACCACGCGGCCAGCGGGCAGTCGCCGCAACGAGGGTTTCGCGGCAGGCAGACGGTGGCGCCGAGTTCCATCAAAGCCTGATTGAAGTCACCCGGGTGCTTCCGGTCGAGCAGTAACTCCGCCGCACGGCGGAGCCGGGCCTTTCCCGTCCCGGAACGGACGTCCGTATTCTCGGCGAGCAGCCGGGCGAGCACGCGCGCCACATTGCCGTCCAGGACGGCGTAGGGAAGGTCGAAGGCGATGCTGGCGACTGCGGCGGCGGTATACTCACCCACGCCGGGTAAAGCGCGGATCGAAACATATTCGCTGGGGAACCGCCCTAGCTCGACGATGCGCTGCGCGGCCCGGTGCATGTTGCGAGCCCGCTGGTAGTAACCCAGGCCGGCCCAGACGCGCAGCAGCTCCTGCTCGGATGCCTCCGCAAGCCGCCTCACGTTCGGGAAGGCGCGCAGGAAGCGCCGGTAGTAGGGCACGACGGCCGCCGCGCGCGTCTGCTGGAGCATGATCTCGGAGACCCAGATGCGGTAGGGATCGCGTGTGGCGCGCCAAGGCAAGGCGCGCGCCGAGCGGCGGTACCACGCAAGCAGCGCGCGGCGGATGGCGATCTGGTGCCGCACCAGCAGTGCTCCGGATCGGAAGCGGTGAATACAATGATTGTAGTGGAGGACTCCATCCGGATCCGCGGCGCGCGGGTCCACAATCTGAAGAACATCTCACTGGAGATTCCGCACAACCGGCTCACGGTGGTCACGGGTGTGTCCGGTTCGGGGAAGTCTTCGCTTGTCTTTGACACGATCTATGCCGAAGGGCAGCGGCGGTATGTGGAGTCGCTGTCGGCCTACGCGCGCCAGTTCCTGGAGCGGATGGAAAAGCCGGACGTGGACGAGATGGACGGGCTGGCGCCCCCGATCGCCATCCGCCAGAAAAACACGGCCCGCAATCCGCGCTCGACCGTGGCCACGGCCACCGAGGTCTACGATTTTCTGCGCCTCCTGTACGCGCGGGTGGGGCGCACTTACTGCCCCGGGTGCGGGCGCCAGGTTCTGCGCGACACGGTGGATCAGGTGGCGGCGCGCATGCTGAGCGAGCCGCAAGGTTCGCGCTGGTACGTGCTGTTTCCGGTCCGCTTCGCGCGCCCGCAAGACACCGGGATGCTCCGCGACCAGCTGTTCGAGCTGCGCCGGAAAGGATTCAACCGGCTGTTTCAGAACGGCCGGACGTTTGAGTTCTCCGCGCCGGAGTCCCTGCTCGACATCAACTTCTCCGAGCCGTTGTTCGCGCTGGTGGACCGCATCGCCATCGCCCCGGATCTGCACTCCCGGATCGTGGATGCCGTGGAGATCTGCTACCGCGAGGCGGGCGAAGTCATCTTCGAGGAGCCGGGCGGGGAGCGGCGCTTCCGGTTCAGCGAGAAGTTCGCCTGCAAGCAGTGCGATCTCGAATTTGTGGAGCCGGAACCCAGCCTGTTCAGCTTCAACAGCCCGACGGGCGCCTGTCCGCGGTGTCAGGGGTTCGGCAACACGATTGATTACGACCTGGACCGCGTGGTTCCCGACAAGTCGCTCACCCTGGATGAGGGCGCCATCGAACCCTGGGAGCGGCCGCAGCACCGGTGGATGTGGTACGAGCTCAAGAAATACGGCCGCGGCCGGGTGCGGTTCGATGTGCCGTTTGCGGAGTTGACGGAGGAAGAACGCCGGTTTCTGGTGGAGGGCGAGGGCCGGTTCCGGGGCATTCGCGGCTTCTTTGCCCGGCTCGAGCGGAAAAAGTACAAAGTTCACGTGCGTGTGTTTCTGAGCCGCTACCGCGGCTATGCCGAATGTCCGGAGTGTCGCGGGGCGCGCCTGAGGAAAGAGGCATTGTACGTGCGCGTGGGCGGCAAGACGCTGGGCGAAGTCGTGCGCATGGATATCGCGGCGGCGCACCGGTTCTTCGAGGAGCTCCGGCTGGAGCCGGCCGAGGAGCAGATTGCCGGGCAGGTGCTCACGGAGATCCGCCAGCGGTTGAAATTTCTGAACGACGTGGGCCTGGATTACGTCACTCTGGACCGGCTGTCTTCGACGCTTTCCGGCGGCGAGGCTCAGCGCATCCAGCTGGCCACGTGCCTGGGCTCGCGGCTGGTGGGGGCCTGCTACGTGCTCGACGAGCCTTCGATCGGACTGCACCCCCGCGACACGGGCCGCCTCATCCGGATCCTGAAAGAGCTGCGGGATCTCGGCAACACGGTCATCGTGGTCGAGCACGACGCCGATGTGATGCGCGCCGCCGATCACATCGTGGACCTGGGTCCCGGGGCGGGCGAACACGGCGGGCGGGTGGTCTTTCAGGGACCCTATGCGGCGCTGGTGTCTGACGGCGCCGGATCGCTGACCGGCAAATATCTCCGCGGCGATCTGAAGACTTCGTTGCGGCGCGCGCGGCGCCGGGCGGATCCGGCTCGCATGCTGCGCTTCCTGGGCGCACGGGCGCACAATCTCAAGGGGATTGACGTGAGCGTCCCGCTCGGCATGATGGTGGTCATCACGGGAGTGTCGGGCTCCGGCAAGTCCACGCTGGTGCATGACGTGATCTACCGATCCCTGCAGGCGCGGCTGCGCGGCTTCGTCCCTGCAGAAGCCCAGGACGAGGAGATGCCCGAGCTCGCGCCGAAGCAGACCTGCCGGGCCGTGGAAGGCGCGCACCTGGTTTCCAATGTGGTGCTTGTGGACCAGTCGCCCATCGGGCGCACGCCCCGGTCCAATCCCGTGACCTATCTGAAGGCGTTCGATGCGATCCGCGCGCTGTTTGCGAGTACGGCGGAGGCGCAGCGCCGCGGCTACACGCCCGGGTATTTCTCGTTCAACATTCCGGGCGGGCGCTGCGAGACCTGTCAGGGCGACGGCGTGGTCACCGTCGAGATGCAGTTTCTGGCCGACGTCGAGCTGGTGTGCGAGGAGTGCAAGGGGACGCGGTTCAAGAGCAGCATCCTGGAGGTCCGCTACCGCGGCCTCAATATCCACGAAGTGCTCCAGCTCACGGTGAAGGAGGCGCTGGAGTTTTTCGCCGATGTGCCGCGGGTGGCGGACAGGCTGCGCGTACTCGACGAGGTGGGACTCGGATATCTGCGCCTGGGGCAGTCGGCGACGACCCTGTCAGGCGGCGAGGCGCAGCGCGTCAAACTTGCCGCGCATCTGGCGCTGACCGACTGCCGGGGTACCCTCTACATCTTCGACGAACCCACCACCGGGCTGCACTTTGACGACATCGCGCGCCTGCTCGACGCCTTCGAACGCCTGATCCACAACGGCGGGAGCGTGCTCATCATCGAGCACAACCTGGAGGTGATCCGCGCCGCCGACTGGGTGATTGACCTCGGGCCGGAAGGAGGCGATGCCGGCGGGCGCATCGTGGCCGAGGGGCCGCCGGAGCAGATCGCGGCGGCGCCCGGGTCCCACACCGGCCGCTACCTCCGCGCCGTGCTGGAGGGCTGCGGCGAAAGGCTTCACAGTTCCCCGGTTGCGTAGGCCGTCGCCCGAAGGCGGGCGTGCTATGGTGAGAAGTTGTGTCTTCCCCGCTGAATGTTCAGCTCGAGCACTACGAGGGGCCGCTCGATCTACTGCTCGATCTGATCCGCAAGCAGGAGATTGATATCTACGACATTCCCATTGCGCGGATCACGGCCCAGTATTTGGACTACATGCAGCGCGCCGCCGAGCTGGATATCGAGCTGGGCGCCGAATTCGTCTACATGGCCGCCACGCTCATCCACATCAAGTCGCGGATGCTGTTGCCGCGGGATCCGGCGCTGGCGGAAGCGGAGGCCGAGGAGGACCCGCGCCGGGAGCTGGTGGAGCGCCTGCTGGAACACGAGCGCTTCAAGCATGCGGCCGAGATGCTCTACCAGAAGCGCATCATCGAGGAGGCGGTGTGGTCCAACCCCCAGATCCGGCAATTCCTCGACGAGGAGGAGCCGGGCCTGGCGGTCACGCTGTTCGATCTGGTCAAGGTGCTCCAGCAGGTGCTCGAGCGGGCCCGCCACCGCCCGGTCTATGAGGTGGCCGGCGAAGACGTCAGCGTTCCGGAGATGATCGCCCGGCTCAAGGAGCTGCTGGAGCGGACGCCGGCGGCGGAAGCTCTGTCGGTGCGGGAGCTGTTTGAGCGACAGCCCAACCGCCGCGCCGTCATCGCCATGTTTCTGGCGATCCTGGAGATGGCGAAGATGCAGGCCATCCGTCTGGTGCAGAAGGATCTTTTCGGCGATATCGCCATTCGCCGCCACCGCCGCTTTGGCGAGGTCTTTTCCACTCCGGAGGCGATGGCGGCTATTGAGGAGGGGTACCGGTAAAGCCGTATGGAGGTGTTCGAGGTCAATCCGGCGGCCGATCCCGCGGAGGCAGCCAGTCTCCCTGAACCGCAAACGGACGGGGCCGACGAGCGCCTCCGCGCAGTGATCGAAGCCATTGTCTACGTGACCGAGGAGCCGGTAACAGCGGCACAGATTGCCGCCGCGCTCGGGCAGCCGGAGGAAACCATCCGGCGCGTTCTGGAGGCGCTGGCGGAGGAGTACGACAAACCGCAACACGGCCTGGCGGTGCGCCACGTGGCCGGCGGCTACAAAATGGCCACCAAGCCCGAGCACCATGAAGCCGTGCGGGCGTTCGTCAAGAGCCTCAAGCCTCCCTTGAAGCTCTCCATGGCCGCGCTCGAGACGCTGGCCTTGATTGCCTACAAGCAGCCCATCACGGCGCCGGAGATCATGGAGATCCGCGGCGTACAAGGGGCCGGCGTACTCAAGACGCTGCTCGAGCGCAAACTCATCACCACGGCAGGGCGCAAGAACGTGGTCGGACGGCCGATCCTTTACAAGACGACCAAAGAGTTCCTGGTCCAGTTCGGCCTGAAGGATTTGAGCGAGCTGCCGACGCTCAAGGAGTTCGACGAACTGCGGCGCCTGGCCCTGGAGGAGCCGGCAACGGACTCCGGCTCCGGCGAGGGCGCGGCCTAGTCCGGCAGGCATCGCCCGGGAGGACCTGTCCGTCATGGCGCTGGAACGCCTGCAAAAGATCCTGTCGCGCGCCGGTGTGACGAGCCGGCGCAAGGCGGAGCAGCTGATCCTGGAGGGGCGGGTCACGGTGAACGGCCGGGTCGTCACCGAGCTCGGCGCCAAGGCGGATCTGGAGCGCGACCACATCAAGGTGGACGGCAGGCTGGTGCGGCCGCCACGGCGTCTGGTCTATCTGGCGTTTCACAAGCCGCGCGGTTGCGTGACGACGATGCACGATCCCCAGGGCCGCCCCACCGTGATGGATTTTCTTGGCGGGGTGAAAGAGCGCGTGTTTCCGGTGGGCCGTCTGGATTACGACTCCGAAGGATTGCTGCTGCTGACCAACGACGGCGAGTTCGCCCATCGGGTGATGGCGGCTTCCAGCCACCTGCCCAAGACCTATCTTGTGAAAGTCAACGGCGCGCTGACGCCCGAGCAGGAACGGCAGTTCCGGGAAGGCGTTCCGCTCTACGGGCGCCGCACCGCGCCCGCCGGTCTGCGTCTGGTGCAGCGCGCCCGGAACCCGTGGTACGAAGTGCGGTTGATCGAAGGGCGGCAGAACCAGATCCGGCTGATGTTCCGGCATTTCGGCAGGCTGGTCGAGAAGCTGAAACGCGTGCGGATCGGGTTTCTGGAACTGGGTTCGCTCAAACCCGGGGAATTCCGATACCTGACCCCGTCCGAGGTGGCGCGGTTCCGGAGTATGCTGAAGTTGCCGGCTGATGAGCATCCCTGAATTGCTGCGGTCCGCGCGGACCATCGCGGTGGTGGGTCTGTCCGGCAAGCCGTGGCGGCCGAGCCACGGCGTGGCGGAGTACATGCAACGCGCGGGCTATCGCATCATCCCTGTCAATCCGAACGAGACCGAGGTGCTCGGGGAGAAGGCCTATCCCAGCCTGGAGGCGGTCCCGGAGAAGGTGGACATCGTGAACGTGTTCCGGCGGCCGGAGTACGTGCCGGAGATTGTCGAGGCTGCGATTCGTATCGGTGCTCCTGCCATCTGGCTGCAGGAAGGGGTGGTCAACGAAGCGGCGGCGGAGCGGGCACGGCAGGCGGGGCTGTTTGTGGTCATGGACCGGTGCATCCTCAAGGAGCACCGGCGGCTCGGGTGATCTGCCCCCTAGCGGCGCGCGAGCGAAACGACCGGAACGCTGCTGACGAGTTGTACCGCTACGGTGTGAACACGAGAGTAGGCAAGCTGGTCAAGGTCCTCGTCGGAGGCAACTTCTACCGGAGGGTGCCTAGCTGCGAGAGCCGGTAAGGGGTCTCAGGCATCGCTGGAACAAGCCGCCCCTTGCGGGGGGAGGCGGCTTGCGCCGCAGAAATGGCTTGGAAGGTCACGTAATCGGGGCGGGATTGAACAACGCCAGCGCGTTGTAAAGGCCCCAGTAGTCGGTCCACGTCCGTTTCCGGCCGCTCGCCACGTCGAGGATGAGCCGGAACAGCTCCCAGCCGACCTGCTCGATGGTCGCTTCGCCGGTGGCGATCCGGCCGGCGTCCAGATCAATCAGATCGGGCCACCGTTCGGCCAGCGATGTGCGCGAGGAGACCTTGATCACCGGGACGAGGGCCAGCCCGTAGGGGCTGCCCTCCCCGGTAGTGAAGACGTGGAGGTTCATCGAGGCCAGTTGTGTGGTGCCGCAGATGAAGTCGCTGGCCGGCGTGGCGGCGAAGACCAGGCCGCGGCTCCGCACGCGTTCGCCGTGGGATGCAACGGCCATGATCGCGGTCGTTCCGGTTTTGGCGATCGAGCCGAGCGCCTTTTCGACGACGTTGACCAGCCCGCCGCGGCGATTTCCCGGCGTGGGGTTGGCGCTGCGGTCCGCATGGCCGCGCGCCAGGTAATCGTCGTACCAGCGCATCTCGCGCACCAGATCGCGGGCGACCTGCTCGTTGACGGCGCGGGGGATGAGCAGGTGGATGGCGTCGCGCACTTCGGTCACTTCGGAAAACAGCACGGTCGCTCCGGCGCGCACGAGCAGATCGGCTGCGTAGCCCACGGCCGGATTAGCCGTGACGCCGGAGAATGCGTCGCTGCCGCCGCATTGAAGCCCGACGACGAGTTCGGAGGCCGGGCACGGGACGCGGCGGCGCGCATCAAGCTCCTCGAGGCGCTTTTCGGCCGCGCGCATGATCGCCGCAACCATGTCGCCGAAGCCGCGCAGTTCGTGGTCCTGAAGGCGAATCACGTAGGGCTGCGGATCGAGGACCGGCAAGCGGCTGCCGTCTAAAAGCCGGTCCGGCTGCAATTTCTCGCAGCCCAGGCTGACCAGGAGCGCGGAGCCGCCGAGGTTGGGATGCCGGCACAGATTCCGCAGCGTTCGAATAGGAATCTCCGCTCCGGGGGCATCAATGGCGACGCCGCAGCCGTAAAGATGGGTCAGGGCCACGACGCCGTCTACGTTGGGATACCGCGGCAGGATCTCGCTCTGGATCCGCCGCACGGCGTACTCAACCGTGGGGGCCGCGCACTGGACCGTGGTGGCGATCCCGAGGAGATTCTTCGTTCCGACCGAGCCATCGGGATTGACATAGCCCTCGAAGGTCCATCCTTCAAGCGGCGCCGGCGGTGGAGGAGGGGCGACGGCGAGCGGCAGCTCATCGAGCGGCGGAGGCTCCGGCAGGCGCACCAGTTCTTCCCGCACCCACGCGCCTTCGGGGATGAAGCGCACAGCGTGGCCTATCGGGTGGCCATACCGGATGACGCCGTCGCCCTCGCGAAGATCCCGCAGCGCCACTTTGTGCCCTTGCGGGATGAACTCGCGCAGGGTGACTCCGTCCGGCATACGCGTGCCCGCAGCAAGGCCTTCTGGGTTGACCACGATCCCGACGTTGTCGCGCGGGTGGACGCGGATGTAGCGCGGCGGCATGCCCATTCACCATGTTAGGTCCGAAAGGCCTTGTGCCGCGGGGACGCCCCGTCTGGGGCCTCAGCCTCGACAACGACTAAATGCGGATTTCCGGGCTCCCGTAGTGATACCGTGTCTGGCCCAGCTTGCGGATCCACGGGGCGGCGATGGCCGCAACATCGGCGTGCATCGGCACCGCCGTCAGCCACAGCTGGAGGCGGCGCGTAGGAGTCGGAATCTCCGCCTGATCGAAGAGCCGTCCGCGCGCCGCCAGCGATCGCCAGGTCTCCAACGAGCAAGGATAGGTCAGGCAGCAGATGGTGAGAGGCGAGCCGCTTGCCGCGCCGTAGGCCAGTACCTGGAGAAGATCCTGGCGGTGCTGCTCGCGAATCTCCTCTGGCAAGCCGCCCCATTCGGCTTGCCGGATCTCCTCCCAGTGGCGTTTGTACTTGGCGTCTACAATCACGGTGCAGTCTTCCAGATGTAATACAAGGTCCGGCGCCAGCCACTTCTGCGAGCCGGCGTAGGGCGGATCCCAATTGAGAGGCAGGGTGGTTTCCCTGCGCCGCGCCGCCCCCAGCGCGCCTCCGGTCGTGCGGGCCACGGACTGGAGCACGGTCTCGACCCAGGCCTCGAAGAACTCCTCCATCGGCAGCTTCCAGGGGATGCCTTCGAGATCGCTGAGTCCGGCCAAGCCGCGTTCCTCGGCGGTCCACTGGATCGCGTGCAGTCCTTCGAGCAATGCTTCGCTTCGCAGTGGCCGGCGCAGCCAGGCATCCAGCTCCAGGGCCGAGGGGCGGCGGGGCGGGACGGCTTCGACGCGCCGCAGCAAAGACTCGGCAAACGCAATCAGCCGGTGGACGAAGGAGCCCTGCTGGCGCTGAGTTTCGAGCGACCGGATCTGGCGCTCGACCGTGAAGCGGATCGCCGCTTTCAACACGCGATCGTCCCGCAGGTCGGGAAAGGTGCACGGCACCCGTAGGAAAGCGCCGCGCGGCAGGCTGCGCGTGGCGTAAGCGGTCCAGTGCACGCTACCCTTCGGCGCCATGCGATGTTCGCTCGTCAGCTCGAAGCGCCGTTCCAGGCGGTCCAGTAACGCTTTCAGCCGCGCCAGCACCATGTAGGCCAGCACCCAGGGCGGCACGCGGCGTTCCGAACGCTTGAGCACCGGCAGCCGCAACGGGGAGGGGACCACGCGCCAGCCCGTTTCCGCCAGCAACGCGCCGATGCCCGGCCACGGGAACCGCGGCCGGACCACCAATCCGAAGTCAAAGCGCTGTGTCAGCGGAGATCGCAGCGGCACCGCACCGACGATGCTGCCCGACTCGATCTCGAGATAAACTTCCCTGCCGTCGAAGTCGCGGCGGATGGAAACTTGCAGAAGGTCGCAGACATCCCGGTTCCAAAGGATGAACTGCTCCGCCAGACGCGCGGCCTGTGGTTCGGTGCCGCGGTCTTTGGAAAGGCCGAACAGCGAGCGGGCGCTTCGGGCGGCGCTGCTGTGATCCTCGACTTCGAGGCAGATCTCGCGGACGACGCCAGGGCCGTTAGGCGGGCGTCCGGTGCGCGGCGGTCCCGTGCGTTCGCGGCTCACAGGGTTCGGAGCCACTGCAGGTACCCCCTCACGGCTTCCGCGAAGCCCGCCACGTAGCCTTGCGCCAGATATTCCTCGAGCAGCGGCGCCAGGGCGGTACGGAGCTTCAGGCGTACTTCCTCTCCGGTCCGGCCCAGGAAATAGGAGTGCCCGGGGGCCAGCGTCAGGCCTTCCTCAGGGGCATGTTCGATGAACAGGGACAGCAGTTCGCGGAACGCGCGCGGTCCGGGATCGCAGCTCTGCTCTTCGACGACTTGCGCGCTGGGCCACAGCGTGACGAAGGCAAAGCGGCGCCGGAGAGCCACGTCTACGATGGCGATGCTGCGGTCGGCCGTGTTCATGGTCCCCAATACATGCAGGTTCGGAGGCAGGCACAGCGTTCTGTGAAACGGCGGTCCGAAATCGTAAGGAAGTTCGATGGCCCGTTCGCTTTCCGGTTCGGGCTCGAACAGGAAAATCGCCTCGCCGAGAATCTTCGCCAGGTCCGCACGGTTGATCTCGTCTACGTGGAGCAGGTAGCTGCGCGCGGGATCCCGGGCGGCCTCCGCGGCGGCCCGCATGAGAAAGCCGGGAGCGGGCGCAAAACGCAGTCCGAGGGCGCCGTCGCCGTGCACGGGCGCCAGGCCCCCGACGAAATTTTCATAGGTGGTGCCGGGATGGAACTGCACCGACATGCCGAAGCCGCCGTATTCTTCCTGGAGCAGCAGGCGCGCCATGCGCGTTTTGCCGGTTCCCGGCGGGCCTTGCACGATGACGTAGCGCCGGGTCTGGAGCAGCTCGGCCACCTCCGTGCGCGTCACCGAAGGCATCAGGTGCCGGAACCACTCCGCCTGGAGTTGTTCGGCGTCACGGCGGTGCGCTTCGAGCGGCAGAAAGCCGCGCTCTTCGAACATCACGTCCAGCATGGCGGCTGCCGCCTGCGCAGTCTGCTCCCGGGCCGCGCCCGGTCTATAGAGCGCGTAGACGACCTTGCCGTAGCGCTTGAAGACGTCTGCGTACTCCGACCAGGCGCGCCGCACGCTTTCAGGAATCTCGAGGTCGGTCCGCGTGGGATCCTGCTTGGCCCAGGCCGCCAGCCCTCCGGCGCCCGCGCGCCGGTTCAGCCACGCGCAGATGGCCTGCATCTTGCGGACGTGGCCCGGCCGGCCCAGAATGGCTTCATCCGGCGCCAGACCTTGAGTCCCGCAGACCATCCCGATCAGGCAGGGCTTGCCGGCGGCCGGAAACACGACAAACGACATGCCGCCGTACGGTCCCGAATCGGGGTTCGGGCGCGCGATGTAGGCGGCGAAGGGCACGCCGGAGTCCTCCCGGAATTCCGGGGCGCGGAGGGTGACGCTTTCCTTGGCCTTGGCGGGATACCGTCCGGAGGGGGCGCCGAAAAGGGCCTCGAAGACCTCCCGGTTCCGCCGCCCCCAGTCCTCCAGGGACCCGGAATGAATGAGCTCGGCGAGTTTTTGGATTCCAGAGGACATAAGCACGCGGCCGGATGGGTCTCATTGTAGCGGAGAGCGACCTCGCCAGAGACCGACACGGATCTTTCAGGCGACGGGGCGGTTTGGTCATAATGTCTGGGCGACTCGCGGCGGTTGCCGGCCGGTTCGTGGCCGGCAATCCGGAAGAAAGAGAGGAGCAAGTGCGTGAGGACTGTTAAGGCTGCTGTCCTGGTCCACTACAACCAGCCTCTGGAAATTCGAACCTATCCATTGCCGCCGGAAGTGGGTCCGGGCGAGGCGCTGGTTCGCGTGGAGATGGCGGGCATCTGCGGGACGGATGTGCATCTGTGGCGCGGGGAGCTGCCGGTTCCCTTACCGGTGATCCTCGGACACGAGTCTGTGGGGCGCATCGAACAGCTCGGTCCGGGATTGGAACGGGACTGGCGCGGCGCACCTCTCCGGTGCGGCGACCGGGTGACGTGGGCCAGCTCGGTGACCTGCGGCGAGTGCTTTTACTGCCGCATCAAACGCCAGCCCACGCGGTGCTTGAGCCGGAAGGCGTACGGGATTTCCTACTGCGCCGACGATCCGCCCCATCTGCGCGGCGGCTACGCCGAATACATCCACCTGCGTCCGGGCTCCGCGATTTTCCGGCTTCCGGACGATCTGCCGGCGCAAGCGGTGCTGGGCGCAGGCTGCGCACTCACCACGGCGCTGCACGGACTTGAGAGGGCGCCGGTGAGTCTGGGCGATGTGGTGGTGATCCAGGGCTCCGGGCCGGTCGGGCTGGCGGTGCTGGCCGTGGCGCGGCGGTCCGGTGCGGGAAAGGTGATTGTGATCGGCGGGCCGGCCCACCGCCTCGAGCTGGCCCGCGAGTTCGGCGCCGACGTCGTCCTCCCGGTCGAGGAAGTGGCGGACGCCGAAGCGCGGCGGAAGCGCGTGCTCGAGGAAACCGGGGGCTACGGCGCCGATCTGGTGGTCGAATGCGTGGGCAGCCCCGCAGTGATTCCGGAAGGGTTCGAGTTATGCCGCGACGGCGGAAAGTATCTTGTGCTCGGCCAGTACGCCGATGCTGGAGAGGTCTTGATCCGCCCGCACGCCATCACTCGCAAGCAGCTACAGATCTTCGGCAGCTGGGGCTTTGAGCCGCGCCATCTCGACCAGGCTCTGCGGCTGCTCGAGGAGGCCGAGTGGAAGCGGCGGTTTGCCCGGCACGTGACTCACCGCTTTGTTCTGGAGCAGGCCAACGAGGCCCTCGAGACCGTGCGGCAGTGGCAGTGTGGGAAGACCGTGCTGGTGGCGGAATAAACAGAATGCCGCAGATCCGTCGGGCCGGCGGCTTGTCCGGCAGCCGCGTGTGCCCCGGGGCGCTGCCGGTCGGATCTCAGCGTCCCTCCGATGATTTCATCCCGAGCCGCGCCAGGATCGCCTCCACATCGTAGACGCAACCACCCCACGAGCCGCCGGAGACAGCTTGAAGCGCCGCCCAGAGGCGCGTGTCGTCCGGCAGATCCGGGTCCGGCGCCAGGTCCGGACGGAGAGGACGGCGGGCCAGGACGCGGGCGCCCTCTTCCGGGCCGAAGGCAACCCCGCCGCTGCCGATCAGGTTTACAGAACCCTCCAGGCGGTTGCGGTCCACGATGATCTCGATCAGGTCGCCGTCCAGAACCTTGCCGATCGGGCCTCCCGCCAGAGCTTCGGGGGAGACGTGGCCGATGCAGGCGCCGGTGGAGACGCCGCTGAAGCGGGCGTCGGTGATCACGGCGACGTGTTTCCCAAAGTCGAGGTGCTTGAGCGCAGAGGTGATCTGGTAGGTCTCTTCCATGCCGGCGCCCATGGGGCCGCGGCCGGCGAGCACGAGGATATCCCCAGGCCGGACCGCACCGTTCTTGATAGCGGCCACTGCTGCGCGTTCGGAGACGAAGACGCGTGCCGGACCGCGCTTGCGATAGACCCCGTCGGAATCCACCACGCTCGGGTCAATGGCCGTCGCCTTGATGACGGCGCCGTCGGGAGCCAGATTCCCTGTAGGAAAGACCACCGTCGAGGTCAGTCCGCGCCGCCGCGCGGCTGCGGGCTCCATAATGACGTCATCCGGGTCCACGCCGTCGCGCTCTTTGAGGAGCGCACGAAGCCTGGCGCGGCGTTCGGAGCGTTCCCACCACTCGAGGATGCGTCCCAGAGGTTGGCCGCTCACCGTCAGCGCCTCCAGTTCCAGCAGGCCCGCTTCGCGCAGGTGCAACATGACCTCGGGGACGCCGCCGGAAAGAAACACCTGCGAGGTGGGATGATTTCTGGGTCCGTTGGGCAGCACGTCCACCAGGCGCGGAACCTTGCGGTTGCACGCCGCCCAGTCCTCGCGGGTGGGGCGAGGCAGACCGGCGGCGTGGGCGATGGCCGCCAGGTGGAGGATCAGGTTGGTGGAGCCGCCGAAGGCCGCGTGTGTGACCAGAGCATTGCGCAGGGAGGCTTCCGTCAGAATATCGCGGGTGCGAACGCCGCGCGCTGCAAGGGCCAACACCGCCCGCGCGCTGCGGCGTGCCGCATCCTCCCAGATGGCGTGACCGGAGGGCGCAAGGGCCGAATGGGGTACGGCGAGCCCCAGCGCTTCTGCGACAACCTGCGAGGTGGCGGCCGTGCCCAGGAACTGGCAGCCGCCGCCCGGCGACGCGCATGCGCGGCAGCCGGCTTCGGCCGCCTCCTCAAGCGTGATCTTTCCGTGAGCGAAGCGTGCGCCGATGGACTGGACCAGTCCGGCATCTTCCCCGTCCTCGGCCAGCAGCGTGACGCCGCCCGGGACCAGCACGCACGGAAGCTCGCGCATGGAGGCCAGGGCCATCATCATGGCGGGTAGGCCCTTGTCGCAGGTGGCGACGCCGATGACGCCGCTGCGGGTCGGCAGCGAGCGGATGAGCCGGCGCAGGACGATCGCGGCGTCGTTACGATACGGAAGGCTGTCGAACATGCCCGTCGTGCCTTGGGTGCGGCCGTCACAGGGGTCCGAACAGTAGCCCGCAAAAGGGATGGCGCCGAGGGATTTCAGTTCCCGGGCGGCGGCCGCCACCAGAAGGCCGACCTCCCAGTGCCCGGTGTGGTATCCCAGCGCCACCGGGGATCCGTCCGGCGCGCGGACGCCGCCGTGGGTGCTGAGAATGAGGATCTCTTTGGCTCCCAGATGGGCTGGATCCCACCCCATGCCGACGTCCTGCGTCCAGCCGAACAGATCGCCGGAGGGGCGTGTGAGTAGCATCTGCGGAGTCAGCGGCAGGGACCCACGCGGCCCCGGGGCCTTCGTGGGCGCGTCGTAAAGGGACGCATCACCGGAGTCCAGTATGGTTTCAAGAGCGATCTCCGTCATCGTTTCGATGCTAACAGGCGCGGCCAGGGCGCTTGACGGCGGTGGTAAGATGCTCGCCATGCCAGCTACGCGTCGCCGTTTTCTGGGAGTCATGACCGCGGCGTCGTACCAGCGGATCCTGGGGGCGAACGACCGGGTCGGGATAGGCTTTATCGGCTACGGGCTGATCGGGGCCCAGCACGTCTACGATTTCCAGAACCAGAAGGACGCCGATCTGGTGGCCGTGTGCGAAGTCTACCAGCCGCGCCTGGAGCAGGGACTGGCGGCCTGCGGGCCGCGCGCAAAAGGCTACCGGGACTTTCGCAAAATGCTGGAGTCCAAGGACGTGGATGCCTTGGTCATTTCTACGCCGGATCACTGGCACGCGCTGATGACGATTCTGGCGTGCGCTGCCGGCAAGGATGTGTATGTTGAAAAGCCGATGACGCTGTTCGTGCGCGAAGGCCGGTGGATGGTGAATGCGGCGCGGCGCTACCGGCGCATCGTGCAGGTGGGCACGCAGCAGCGCAGCGGGCGGCACTATCAGAAGGCGGTCGAAATCCTCCGCAGCGGTTATCTGGGCAAGATTCACAGCGTACGCATGGGCGCGTTTCGGAACATCATGCCCGGATTCGGACGGCCGCCCGGGGGCGAGCCTCCGGCGGGGCTGGACTACGATTTGTGGCTCGGCCCGGCGCCCGAGCGCCCTTATAGCCCGCACCGCTCCCTCTACCACTTCCGCTGGTTCTGGGATTATTCGGGAGGCCAGATGACCAACCTGGGATCGCACCAGTTGGACGTGGTTCACTGGGCGATGCGCGTGGACGGCCCAATTGCGGTGGCCTCAAGCGGAGGGCGGTTCTGTCTGGAAGACGACGGAGAGACGCCGGACACGCAGGACGCGCTGTTCGAGTATCCGGGTTTCACGGCCCTGTGGTCACACCGGGAGGCAGGGTTCGGGCGAGGAGCCGGCGGCGGCCTGGAGTTTATCGGTTCCAAAGGAAGCATGACGCTCGGGCGGAGCGGTTTTGAAATCCACGCGGACGCAAGAGTCGCGCCCGAAGATGCGATTCCTGTTTTTCGCGGGCATCCCGCGGGCGGGCCCCGGCGCTCGGGAGGACCGCGCGAGCGCTGGATCGAGCCGCTGCGCGAAGCCGGTTCCGCCGAGGAGCAATTCGACCTGCACGTGCGGAATTTCTTGGACTGCATCAAAACCCGGCAGCGCCCGGCCGCCGATGTGGAGGACGGCCACCGGGTGTCCACGGCGTGCCATCTGGCGAACATCTCGCTGCGCGTGGGCCGCAAAATCCGGTGGGACCCTCAGCGCGAGGAGATACTCGGGGATCGCGAAGCCTCGGCGATGCTGGTGCGGCCCTACCGCAAGCCGTGGGATGACGTGCTGCGCAGTCTGAAACTGGATCGGCCGGAGGTTTGAGAACGTGACACGGCGAACATTCCTGGCGGCGAGCGCGGCGGTGGCGGCGGGCGCCCCGCCGCGAACGCAGATGGGCATCGCGACGACCTGCTTCATGACGGCGCGCCGTCCCAAGGACACCCTGGAGTTTCTGGAGTATTGCCACGCTCTGGGCGCCGGGGGGATTCAGGCGCCGCTGAGTTCGCTCGAGCCGGCCTACGTGGCGCGGCTCCGGCGGCGGCTCGAAGAGCTGGGGATGTATTTCGAGGCTATGGTCAGCCTGCCCCGGGAGGACCCGGCGGCCTTCGAGCGCGCAGCGGCGGCGGCAAAAGAGGCCGGGGCGCTCGCCCTCCGGACCACGGCTCCGGGCCCGCGGCGTTATGAGGCGTTTGAGACCCGGGAGGCCTGGGAGGCCACGGCGGCTCGCGCGCGGGCCGGTCTGCGCATGGCCGTACCCGTCGTCGAAAAGCTGCGGATCCCGCTGGCGATCGAGAATCACCGGGATTGGACGCTCGAGGAGTTCCTCGGCCTGCTGAAGGAATACTCGAGCGAGTCCGTGGGCGTGTGCCTGGACACGGGCAACAACATCGCGCTTCTGGACGACGCGATGGAGGTGGTCGAGCAGCTGGCGCCCTATGCGGTGTCCACCCACATCAAGGACATGGGTGTGGAGGAGTACGAGGACGGCTTCCATCTGGTCGAACTGCCCCTGGGGGAGGGCGCACTGGATGTAGCCGGGATGGTGCGGACCATTCGCCGGGCGCGTCCCTCAGTGAAGCTCACGCTGGAGATGATTACTCGCGACCCGACGCCGGTGCCCTGCCTTACCGAAAGGTACTGGGCGGCGATGCCGCGGCGGGACGCCCGGGATCTGGCGCGAGCGCTAACCTGGGTGCGCCGCAAGCAGCAGAAGCTGCCGCGTCCGTCCGCACTGGGTGCGGCATCGCTGCTGCGCCTGGAGGAGGACAACGTGAAGGAGTGCCTGCACTACGCCCGGGAGCGACTCGAGGCCTGAGGCGAAGCCGGCGTTAAGGTAATTGACGCAAATTGACGCATTTTTGTTGCCCTCCCCCAGTTTTGGGATGGCGTATGGGTCGAAGGAGCCGGGGGTTGTGTGGAAAAAGTTCTTGAGGGGGAAAACAGGATCTGGGTGGGATCGGGCAGTTGCGCGGTTCTTTGCTGGAGCGGGCGGTGCGCCACAAGCATGGCTGTCCGAAGTGCGCCCGCGGCCAAGGGCATCGCGTGTGGGTCCTGACAGTCAACTACCGCCGCGGGCGAACCCGGCAGTTCAGCATTCGCCCGGAGCAACGGCCCCAAGTATAAAATAAAGAAGCTTGCAATCTTGCTAGGAGCGTCCTCGGGGGAACCGGCGCCCGGGCGTGACTGAACAAGGCATCGGCGTGCCCTGGGCGGAGGAGCCGTATTCTAACCCGCGCTGCCTCCCCAAGGGACGGCCATGGGATAGGTGCCCATTGGCATGCAGGACACACGCGGCAGTCCCATACTAACCCTGGGGAAGCCGTTCGGCGGCTGCCGTCCACCATGTCGCGTCTGGTATTCCTTTCCGAACTCCGCGATCTCAACAGCGGCGCCTATCGCGCCCCGACGGCGTTGACGGCGGCCGAAAGGGCAGAGGTTGATCGGCTGTTACGGCGCATGCATGAGGAGGCGTTCTCGACCTGGTTGAACCACCGGCTAGAAGAACAGGAGGCCGACTTGGATCTATACTTCTCCGGTCTGGATTGCGCCAAGGCGGTCGCGGTCCAAACCTGGCGGACACTGGAGTCATATCGCTGGCTTGTGCCCGCTTCGGCGATGCCGATCGAGCGTCAGTTGTTCTTCGCCGACCTGGAGGCGCTGCTGGAGCTTATGGCGAACGAGATGGGCCTGGCGAGCGGGCCGGCGAGCCAACTTTCACGAGGGACGACGAGCGAGGCGCTGGTCACGGTTCGGGAGCTGTCGAAATGGCTCCGGGTCTCCACCCGGACTATACGTTTCTGGGCCGAAGTGAGGGAACTTCCAGCCATCAAGGTCGGAAGACACTGGCGCTTTCCAAGAGAGGCCATTCGGGAGTGGCTGAGGAGGCGTGGAGCGAGCGCTTGAAAGGCGAAGCGGGCGCCGGCCCACTCGGTGGTTCAGAAGGAGAATCCGACCAGAGCTTCCGGCTGATTCCGCCGAGGTCCCTCAATTCCCGTCCAGGCTGCCGCCCAGTGCGTGTAGCGGAGGGCAGGACCAATCCTCACGGGACCGACACGCCACTCCAAGCCCACAGCGGCGGTGAGGCCGTAGCGGGAAGAGTTGATACTGAAGGACTGCCGCTTGCGAAAAGACGGCCCCAGCGCGACGAACGGCGTCGGGCCGCGAACAGGGAGCCTGTACTTCGCCAACACGGGGAACACCCACGTCACGGAGGCTGATGTCGAACGCACTGTCCTGCCCGCATAGACGACTTCCTGAGTCAGGGCGATCGGACGGTGCAGCGCGCCCACTTCCACTGAAAAACGGTGCGGTAGGCGAACCTCCACCGTCGGGCCGTAAATCAAGTTCCGTGCGCCCGAAGTGATGTGCACGTAAGACGCGTCAGGGTACGCCGGCAGCTCGTGAAGGCTCCGTGAGGTCGGGTAGTCGTGGCTCACGTTCACGCCCAACGTGAAGCCCAACGAGACATGTCGGCCCAAAGGGCGCCAGTCTTCTTCGGAGGCCTTGCTGAATCCTACCAGGAGTTCGACCTGATCCGAAGCGGTCTGGTGCCCCCCGGGGCGCTTGTCCGCTGCCCACAGTGTGTACCGGATGGTCGGCGCAATCTTCACGCGTCGCCAGTTCATCTCGAAACCTGCGCCAGCAGCAATTCCATGATGAGAAAGTTTGTCGGCGTTCAGGTTCCCTTCGGTTCGAAAGGACGGCCCGATCGCAACAAAGGGGCTCGTCCTCCGGCCATAAAACCGGTACTTCGCCAGTACAGGAAACTGCCAGGTCACCACATGGGTCGTCGGGTCCGCCTTGGTTGGGGGAGCTTCGGGTGGCTGAAAAGTCGCTGAGCTGCCGTTGATCTGCCGGAATAGTGCGTTGACCTCCAGGTACCAGTGCTGATTCAGCCGTACTTGCAACATGCCCCCGAAGAGCCAGTCTCTCGAGGGAGACCAAAAACGGACGCCTACCAGTTGCGATGGAACACCAAGCTCCAGCGGGGGCATGAACGTGTAGTCGGTCAGATCGCGAAAGCCGTGGGTCAGACTTCGGCCTACGACGACGCCCGCCGACATCTTCCGTCCGGAGGCGCTTGAGGACAGGCAGAGCAATAGGAGAACGCCACCAAGCCAGACGCCGCTGGGAAAAACCTCCGCGGACTTCACGATTGACATCCTGGGACAACACTATCAAATGACAGGCACGCAGACTCGCTCGCCACCCCGACTGCCGAAGTCCGGCGTGCTGCTGGTGGCTCACCCCACCGGGGACGTCCCACGCCACCAACGCACAAACTGTCAACGCAGCACCGGCATCGCTGCTCGTCCAATACATTTCCGCTCAGCCTAGGTAGGCCTGCATCCGGGGTGAGGCTCCGCCCCCGTCCCGCCCCCCGGTGCCGCCACCCCCGTGGCGTCGCTCGGAACTCGTCGGGTCAACTCCTCCTCGCCGCGTAGTTTCGCCCTTCGCTGCCCGTCTCAGTCATGGAAACGCATTCTGCTCCCGTTGAACGATGAGCCGTGCGCGGTCAGCGACCCCACCCCGGCAAGCCGAAGCGCGCGTTGGCCTTCCAGTGCTGAAATCAGGGGCGCCGTGATCACCGCTTCCTCATTCTCCCTCAGTTGCACTTCGGTCCCCAAAGCGGCAAGCGCAAGCAGAGCGTCCGGATTATGGAGCGCCGAGAGGTCCGGCGCGGCTAAACCAACGACCGCGAAACGACCGGGCGGAAGCCCCTCAACCAAAAACGTCCCCGTACCATCCGAGTACCCGAGTCGAGCCTGCACGGGCAGGACCTGCGCAGGCAGCTCGACGGGTACCACCACATACCATGCGCTTTTCGCTGGAGACAACGTTCCCCTAATCCGCGCCGCCCCCTCGCGCAGAGCAATTCGGAGTTCGGCCCCATTGTGCCTACCCGTGAGGACGCCATTGGTGATGTCGGCGCCTGCGTAAAGAATCTGCTTCACATAGTGTACGCGCCCGGTCGAGACAGCCAAGGTGTAGCGTCCGACACTACACCCCTCCAGCACAACCTCCCCGTTTTCCTGCACCTCACCACTGCAGCTGGGATCCATAATCCTGTCAGCGGGCACCAAAGCCACCTTCATGCCCTTCAGCTTGGCTCCGGCTACTCCGTCCACTGTCACTTTCCCGCTCAGCCGCAGGGGCGGTGGACCGTCGATATCGACTGTAACGTCCCCATCTCTGACTGCCGTCTCTACTCTGCCGACGCTGATCCCAGAAGTCCCTCCCATGAAATAGTGCAGACCATAGGTGCCGGGCGCGACGTTCAAGAAGCGGAAGCCACCCTCGCGATCCGCCACGCTGCTTCCGAGAACCCACGCTGTCGGCTCCTCGTCCTGGGCTAACAGCCATAAAGATGCGAATTCCGGCACGGTGCCCGAGATCCGCATCCTGCCACTAACCGTGAACTTTGCTCCTTGCCGCGCAACGATGTGCAGCTTGGAAACGCGGTCGCCCAGGCCAACCTCGATGGCGACCGCGTCCCGCGTAGTCAATCCGGAGGGATAAAAGGTCGGCACGAATTCCCGCGTGGTCTGTTGCGCGGGTAAGCAGCCCCCGCATAGCTGGGCTGAGTCTAGCGGCCGAAATCGTACATAGTATTTCCCCGGCGGAATCCCGACGATCTTATACTCACCCACCCCGGTTACCTGTGCACCTTTTACAACAACCGTGTGCGGGCGCCCGCGAAACCAAACTGTACCGACCACCTCCACAAGACCGGCCGTCACCGGCCGTCCCTGGCTGTCGGAGATCACCCCGGACATCGTCGCCTCCGGCCACATTCGCACCGTCACTGGCGCCTCTTGTTGCGGCCCGATGTCCAAGACTTGCGACATCTGGCCCGGGCTCGTCGTGCCATAATGCGACTCAAGGAAGCCTTCCCTCCGGGCCCAGAGCACATATTGGCCCTGCGGCAGTGCTGCGAAGCAGAACCGGCCTCCCCCTCCGGAGAGCGCGGTATAGCGAATTCCACCCAGCGCCACCGGCGCACCGGGGTACAAGTCGGCCAGCCGCATACTCTGCGGCTTGGCCAAAGCCTCCAATTCGAGCGTTGCGTTCGACAAGCTTTCTCCAGAGACGGCATCAACTACGAAACCGGACAGCGCGCAGGCTGGGTCGCCAGAGCTGCCGAACAGTGCAGGTGAAACCAGAATTGACAGCATAGCAAAGCTACATGATACGCGACTGACGATGTTATGCATGACGAAACCTCCGGTTTGTGCGCTTCGCCTAATATTACCAACAGTAGTTGCCGTGATGCGTCGCCTGATAGTAGGTCCCGCCACTTGAGTTCCGCGGTAGCCATGCGGTGCTACCGGTCGTTCCGGGCGTGAACATATTACAACGGTTAGGGGTGTTGCAGTTGTCGAAGTACCAAGACGAAAACAAAGGCGCAAACGACCAAGAAAGCCCCGTCACCCCGATGACCACGATCCAACCCTTTGTGTCTCTGTCGTTTGTGCAGTAATGGACAGCGAGGCCTTGATTGTTTGTGACCCAGACGGGATATCGTACCAGCCCTAGGCCGAGATAACTTGTAGACGCCACAACACACGCATAACTTGGGCAGTAGAGACCACAAAGTCTCTCTGGGTGGTACTGGGCGGTGCTACCGTCGTAGAAAGGGCCAGCCCATCCAATAGGGAAAAAGTTCCACTGGTGGGCGGATGCTGGAGTAGCGGCAAGCAACACACTAATGAGAAGGCCGACCAGCAGGCGTTTGGCTTTCGCCGGGGGCAGGCCGGGGAGTCGTGGGAACGCGCCACGAACGGGCAGTGGGAAGCGGGTTGGCGGGTGGTGGGCGTCGCGGTTTGCCGCGTGCCGGGTCAGGTCGTGTGCGGACTGCATCGGTTTCCTCCTTAGGGAAGTGGGGGCCTCACTAAGCGACTGCGGACTTTTCACGTCCCTGCGCCCGGCCCCTGCGGTATATTTACCATGAAATCCGGCGAGCTCAATGCCGTTATTGCCGCAGTTGCCGCAACGGCCGGAGGTGTGCAAAAAGCCCGGGAAGAGACCGTCTCCCTGCTGCGGCTGTGTCGGCCGTGAGCAGGTAACCAAGGCCGCGAATCGGGCCGGACGAGCTCTGGCTCCTCAAGTGCATTCACATGAGTGTATCGGCGTAGTTCGATGGGGCGGAGACACGGGCAGTAGACTGAAGGGAAAGGCCTTCGGTAAACTCCCGATGGCTAGGCCGAATCCGGAAGCCCAACGTTGGCCGGAGCCTCTCACTCGGCTTGCTGCCGATCTCTTGGGCGTGAACCTTTCCTGGGGTGCCAACTGCTTGCATCCCTGGGTCCCCCGGTGATCCCGGTCTCCAGCGTCAGATCACATCTGCCGCGAGTTCCGGGTCCTGGCTACCCACCGCCGAGGTGGTCCGCTTGTGTGCCGAACGAATGAACCGACGCGTCGCCGCGACTCGGACGGCTGTGACCCATTCCCTAAATACCACCCTCGCTCCACCCCCGGCCAAAACCGGCCAAAACTGGGGGAGGGCAAGACGCATTTTTTTATTGACACGCCGTGCGGCCGTCGGCTATACTTGCCGCAATTCACTTCGGGAGCGACGGAATGAAACGAGCTACGAAGAATCCCCAGGATACGGCGCAGGCGGTTTCGGTGCTCAAGCTGAGCGCCGCAGCGCGGCGCAAGATCGCCAAGGATCTCGGAATTGAGGCCGGAGTCGAGGCGGTGCCGGAGACCATCCACATTCTGCGGGTGAGCAGGCGGAATCTCAGTACGCGCGTGGCGCTGCCCCAAACCTGGATCCTCGTGGAGGCCTGATCCGCGGTTCGAGGCTTCGCGAGCTTGAGGGCCGTTGAGTTGTGCGCGAAGCCGTACTCCGCCGGCAACTGCCCGCCGGTGCGACCCCTCGTGAGATCCTGGCCTTGGAGGATCTGGGAGGGCGGCGCAGAGGGGTGGTTTACCTGGGGGGATCCGTGGTGGAGGGCCACGGCAACCCTTGGTCCGACGTGGACGTCTTCGTCGTGGGAAACCTCCGTCCGGTGGGGCCGGACGTCAAGCCCGGGGGCGCGAACACTGTTTCGGTCCACTTTTACAAGGGCGTTCGCTTCGACTTCGAATACTGGAGCCCCGCGCGCGTACGCGATCTGGCGCGCCGCCTGCGCTCCATCCAGCTCGGCGTCACACGCAATCTCACTCGCACGGATTTCTCCTATATCGAGGAGTGCTTCCTCCACCGCCTGCGGACCGGCCGTCCCCTTCTGGACGCGCGCGGATTCCGAAGGTGGCAGAGCCGGTTTGACTTCCGGAAGTTTGCTTTGTATCAGGCCCAGGAAACGGTACGCCATGTAGATGCGATGCTGGAGGACGCCTGCGGCATGCTCGAAGCGGGCCATCTGGAGACGGCCGTGTTCACCGCCAGAGAGATGGTGGCAGAAGCGGTAGATGCCTATTGCCATTTTCGGGGGGAGACGGATCCGGTCAGGAAATGGCGCCTCGTCCACATGGCGCGACTTCCGGCCGATGACGCGCACAAGGTCGAGCTGCACGAAACGTACTGGCGGCTCCAGTTTCCTCCGCTCGGCTGTGTTCGCGACGGCGCGGGGGCGCGGGCGTATGTCGAAGAGTGCGTCCGCTTCACCAACCGGGTCGTGTCGTGGATCCAATGAACGTGTCCCGTCACGCCCGCGTGCGGACGGATTTCCGCGTCCGGAGGCGCCGTTACCGCACGGCGACGTTCCTGCTGTTCCACAACGAATGGTACGAGATTGACGGCGTGACCGACACGGTCTGGCAAGCCTGCGAGGACGGCCTCACGGTGGGCGAGATGGTATCGCGCGTGGCCGCCCGGCACAGGATCCCGGTGCCGGAGGCGGTTGCGGCGGTCTCGTATGCGCTGGGCTATTTCCTCGAATTGGGGTTCGTGGAGCTTGTCGAGTGCAGCGGTCCGGCCGCCTGATCGCCATCGAGGGAATTGACGGCGCCGGCAAGAGCACGCTGGCAAGCCGGCTTCTGGGGCGTTTGTCTCAAGAAGGTTACCGGGCAAGGGTGACGCAGCGCTATTGCCAGCCGGGCCTGACCGCGCTCTGGCGGCGCATGCTCGATCAGGATGCCGTAACGCAGCGCGAAGCCGCGCTGCTGGCTGCAGCGGACGTCGCCGTGTCGCAAGAGCAAGTGTTCCTGCCGGCCCTGGAGGCGGGCGAGGTGATCGTTGCCGATCGCTACGTGTATTCGCATCTGGTTCACTTCGCGGCGCGCGGTGTCCCGATGGCGGTGCTCGAAGTCTGGTTTGCCGGTTTTCGAGTTCCCGACGCGATCCTGTTTGTGGACGTGCCGGCGGCCACGGCTCGCCTGCGGCTTGCCGCCAAGGGAAAGCCGGATGTCTGGGAGTGCGGCCTGGACGCGCTCTCGGGAGAATCCATCGGACAGGCGTGGCGCCGGTTTGGGAGTCAGGGCCTGAGTGAAACCGCCGGGGACCGCTTCCGCGCCTACCAGGAGCAGCTCATGGGCCTGTATGCTGCACTGCTGCCGCCTCATCTGACCTACCGGCTGGACGGCGAACTCGACCCGGGGACTCTCTGCGAGACGGCCTGGGAAACGGTGATGCGGCTTCTTCCGGAGCGGCGATGAACGATACGGGCCTGCTGCTCCTGCGCCCGGAATGCCTTCGAAGCGGCAACGCGGTCCCCATGGTGGCTCATCTCAACGCGCGGTACGGCATGCAGGTGGTTGGGATTCGCGTCCTGCGAATGAACCGGCGCCAATTTCGGGCGTTGTACGCGCACCGGCTGGCGCTGTGGGGCCGGACGGCGTGGCTGCACGAGAAGCTCATGACGGCGAACCCGTCGGCGGCCGTGCTGCTCGAAGGCGATCCGCAACCCTATCCCGACCTTTGTTCGTTGCTCCATGCGATCAAGGGACCCTCGCTGGCACTGGCGCGCGCACCGGATTCTCTGCGCCAGCGGTTCGGACGCCAGAGCTCGTTTCACTCGGTGGTGCACTCGCCGGAGGATCGCGACAGCCTGGCGGCTGCCATCCGTCTCTTTTTCGAGGAGCGCCCTGCCGCCGGGGCGAGGATACCGCGCCCGGTCTGGTCGGCCCTGCTCGAAACGGAGCCGCCGCGCGGCGCCTCCGTGTTTGAAGCGGCGGTGCACACGGCGCGGCGGGTGACGGCGGCGGCTGCTCTGAGAGGCGCAGCCGCATCGGGGTTGCTCGCGCGACTGGCGCGGCTGCTGGGGTACTTGAAAGGAAAACCTTACTGCGAGCAACGCGACATTTTCTTGGAGTTTGCCCGCCGCTCGGAGAGCGCGCTGGGCCGTATTCCGGCGCTTCCCTTCCTTTTCGGCTGTCGCTCGTTGACCGCGGCCCGGGCCCGAAAGCTGTTCGCGCGCTTCGAACGCGACAACGTACCGGTTTCCGAACAGCTCCAGGAGCTGCTTTACGCCGGAGCTCTGGCTGACTGGAACCCGGGCGCCGTGTGGCAAGGCAGCCGGCTTTACCCCTATCCCGGCGAGTCGGACTCCTGAGCTTCCGTCCCAGCGTTTCCGGCTTGTGCTATGCTGGCCTGCCATGATGGAGCGACGCGAGTTTCTGGCTGCATCGGGGGCGGCGGCGCTGACAGGCGCGGTCGCTCAGCAAACACAACCAAAGCCGGCCGTCACGGCCTCGGTCATGCTCTGGACGCTGCGCGGCAGCTTTGAGCAGCGGCTGGAGATCGCCGCCAAAGCCGGTCTTCAGTCGGTGGAACTGGTTGCCGAGCACGTGCAGTGGTCAGACGCCGAGATCGAACGCATGAAGAAGCTGGCCCGCTCGCTCGGCCTCGGTATGGACACCATCATCGCCACGCCCAACTGGGGTAACCGGCCGGTGTCTATGGTGAATCCCGACCATCGTGAGAACTTCCTCAACGATGTGCGGCAGGCCATCACGTTCGCCCGGAAACTGGAGATTCCGCAGATCATTCTGATGAGCGGCAATGAGATTCCGGGCCGCTCGCGGGAGGAGCAGTGGGCCAGCCTGGTTGAGGGCGCCAAACGTGCCGGAGATCTTGCGGCCGAAGCCAAGGTGACGCTCATCGTCGAGCCGCTCAACAACAAGGTGAACCACAAGGGGTTCTTCCTGACCACGTGCGTGGACGGGCTGCGGCTGATCCGGGAGGTGGACAACCCGCACGTGCGGTTGCTGTTCGACATCTACCACGAACAGGTCCAGATCGGAAACGTGATTCGCACCATCACACAAGCGGCGCCGTATGTGTCCGTCTTCCACATCGCCGACAACCCGGGACGGAATGATCCGGGCACGGGCGAGCTGAATTACATCAATATCTACAAGGCGATCGCAAAGACGGGTTACAGCGGCTACGTGACCATGGAGTATCTGCCCCTCGGAGATCCGGTGGAGAGCCTCACCAAGGCGGTCAAGGACATGCGCGCCGCTTTCACGACGTAGCCGTCACGGCTCGGCTTCCTGTCTCAGTTCGCGGGAGCGCCGCAGGAGCTCTCTGCCCTCCTCCGTCCGCCCGGCCTGCACGAGGGTCTGGCCGAGCAGGTAATGCGCCGAAGAGTTCTGCGGATCGAGCTGGAGAGCCCGGCGCAGCGTTCCCTCGGCGTTGACGAGATCCTTCTTTCTCAAGTAGGCTTTGCCCAGCAGGATGTACGGGCCGCTGTAAGTCGGGTTCAGCCAGATGGATTTTTGCAGGAGCGGAACAGCCTTGTCCCATTCCTCGCGCCGCGAGTAAGCATCGCCAAGTTTATAGTAGGCCATGGCGAAGTTCGGGTTCAGAGCGATCTCTTTTTCCAGTAATTTGATGGCCCGCTCCGTGTCGCCGCGGAAGGTTGCCAGAATTCCGAGTAAATAGTGGGCTTCCGGAATGCGCGGATCGAGCTCGAGGGCCCGCTGCAATTCCTGCTCGGCGAAGTCCTCAAAGCGCTGGCGGATCATCATCTGCGCGGTGAGGAGGTGCGCGGCGGCCGAACCGTGCGGCACCCCGAACATTTCCGCGAAGGCGGCCCGCGCCTGGTCCCACTGGCGCTCCTGGATGCGCGAATTTCCGAGCATGTACAGGACCTCGACACTCGCCGGACCCTGCGCGCGCACGCGCTCCAGCCACGGGATGGCCTCCGCATAGCGCCCGGACAGATAGCAGGCCAATCCGAGCAGCCGCACGGACTCCCGGTGGAGCGCCGAGTCGGAAGGGGCCTGTGCGGCGGCCCGCTCCAGGGCCGCGATGGCCTTCGCGTACTCGCGCAGATTGTAATGGACGACGCCGGCAAGATGCGCTGCTTCCGCCGAGGCGCTTTCAAGGGAGGGAAGCAGGCCCTGCGCCTCCTGGAAGCGGCCGGCGGCAACCAGTTCGCGCAAGCGTTCCAGGGACGGATCCGCCTGCAAAGCAAGCAGAAGGATCACCAGCCCCATAGGCCCAGTATAATGGCGGGCAAGAGACGGTTTCGGAAGCATGCGCGGGAAGCTGATGGTGCTTGCTCTGGCAGCGTGCGCCTGCGCGTCTCCGCAGACGCTGGCGGAATTGCGGCGGCAGGGCGAGGCCCTGAAAGCCAAAGGGGACGCTGCGGGCGCCCTGGCGGTATTCGAGCAGGCGGCCCGTTTGTCGCCCCGTTCGGCGGTGCTTCAGGACGAGGTGGGGTTCCTTCTTGCCGTGCTGGGGCGGCGGCAGGAGGCGCTCGAGCGGTTTCGCAGGGCCGTGGCGCTCGATCCGAAGTTCGCCCGCGCGCGCTATCATCTCGGCGCGGCCCTGTGGCTGGAGGGCGCCCGGCCGGAGGCGCTGGAATCCCTGCGCGAGGCCGTGCGCCTGGCCCCGGGCGTATTCGACTACCGCTACCGGCTGGGTGTGGCGCTGCTCGAAGCGGCGCAGCCGGCTGAGGCGGCCGCGGAACTCGAGCAGGCCGTGAGCCTCGATCCGAAGCGGGCCGAGACCTGGAACGCGCTCGGATTGGCCCGGCAGCGGTCGGGCGATCTGCACCGCGCCAGGGATGCTTTCCGGCGGGCTAGCGCACTCGAACCCGACAACGTGGCCTACCGCAACAGCTATGGCTTCTTGCTCGTCGAGACCGGGCGCGCCGAAGACGGGATTGCCGAATTCGAGCGCATCCTCCGCCAGGATCCGGACAACGCCGCGGCGCTGGTGAACATCGGCTACGCATGGTTGCAGAAAAGCGAGCTGGATCGAGCGATCGCTCAGTTCCGCCGGGTGCTCGAGCGTTTTCCCGGCGATGCGGCCGCGCAGTACAACCTCGGCCTCGCCCTCAAGCAGAAAGACGATCTGGAAGGGGCCAGGCGCGAGTTGCGGAAGGCGATTGCGATGGACCCCGAGCTGGCAGAGGCTCATTACACGCTGGGGGTGACCCACTGGCAGGCCGGGGAGTTTGAGGAAGCCGCCAGGGAGTTGCGGGCAGCCATTGCGAGACGCCCGGACTATGCCGAAGCCCACTACATGCTCGGCACAACGCTACGGCAACTGGGCCGGCTCGAGGAAGCCAAAGCGGCTTTGCAAGAGGCGATTCGCCTGAACCCGAACACCCCGGGACCCTATAACACGCTGGGCCAGATCCTGCGGGCGCAGGGCGATCTCGAGGGCAGCAAGACGGCTTTTGCCGAGGCGGCGCGGATCCAAAAGTTGCGCGAATCCGAGCAGGCCGCCATGTTTAACGTGAACACGGGACTGGCCAAGTTGGAGGCAGGGCGGCTGGAGGAAGCCGAAGAGCAGCTGCGCCTGGCGGTGCGGGCGGCGCCGCACTGGCACCGCGCGTTCCGTTATTTGGCGGAAGTGCTGGAGAAACGCGGCAAGGCGGACGAAGCACGGCAGCTTCTGGCTCGGGCCCGGGAGTTGGAACGTCAGGACGTCAGCTCTTACCTTGACGCAGCGCGACGATCCGGCTTTGTACGGGAACCCCGCCGCTGATTTTGACTTGCAGAACCGCTTCGAAGTCAGGGATGCGGTCGTCGGGACGTAGTTTCAGTTTCGTGAACAGCTCTTGCAGCTTCACCGAGCGGCAGACGTACTCGACGGCCGCTTGTGTGCCCAGCGTCGTCGTGCCCGCCAGCACGAGCACTTTGCGGGCGGGAACCAGCCCCGGCAGCAGGGAGACGATCGAGTAGTCCTCCGTCACCGGTAGCGAACTCGAAGCGGAGTAAGCGGTCCGCTCACCGGGGCGGGGATTCCGGTTGACAATGGCAAGATCGTAGGGGCGCGCCGGGGTCTTCAAGACTTCGAAGACGAAGTTCTGGGTGTTGGGCAGTTCCCGCAGCGAGAGGTTTTCCGAAGGGGACCCGATGAAAATCAGATCTACGTTGCGCGCTTCATCCCAGGTCAGCAGCCGTCCCCGTTTGACGCGCACCGGGTGGCGCAGAGCGGTGAAGACACGATCCAGCTCGTGCACGGCCATGACTTCTCCCACGCCGGTGTAATGGTCGAGGATGTCCTCACGGCTGTCGCGGGCCGGATCAAAGTAGCGCATGCCGGTTTCGGGACGGCCGACAAACTCGGCGTTGCTGAAGACGACCAGAGGAGGCTCCGGTCCCTCGGTGAACGTCCCCCAGAACCGCCGCAGCTCCGGGGCAAGCGCCGGCGCCTCTGAACTGCGCCAGCGCGAGCCGACGGCCGGAGCGATCAACAAGGCCACCAGCAGGCCGGCGCCTAAACCCGTCACGAGCAGCAGCCACGCCATGTGCGGAACCGGGCGGGCTTGGCTGAGTGCATTTCCGTTCACGGTTTGCGGCCGATGCGCCGCCCGGTGATGGACCGTGAGGGAATAGGATCCTTTCGGGATTTCCAGCACGATCGGGTCTTCGGCTCCGTCTCCCGAGTAGTACTCGGCGAGTTTGGAGCGCAACCGCCCCGTCTGGACGCGCACGATCGAGTCAATGCGGGGATCGAAGTCGGGCGGACGGCCGAAAACCTCGGTGGCGATCTGGTACTCCTTCAGGGGTACACCGGGGTTCTCCATGCTGTGTTCTGCAAGGTAACGCAGCAGCTTGCAGAGGGACTCGGCGCCGTGAAAAAGGGGATGCGCCGTCAGGCGCGCCACCTGGTGAAGGACTTCGCCGCGATTAACGGCGGTAGCCATAGCCCTCCCAGCGTTAACCCCAAGGTAACACATGTCGCAAGTGGTTGCAATCGCGAAATTTGTAAACGTAACCGTTTCATACGCCCCGGAGACTTGTCAGCCGGGCGAAACGGGAGCAGACTGAGGTTGCGCCGTTTAACCGGTCGCCATTAAGGCGTAGGCAGTACCCTGCAAAGGGGGAGAATCGCTTTAAAAGGGGAGGTCGAAATGTACGGGAAAGTACAACGGGCGGCACGCGCGATTTCCGCGTTGGCCTGTGCTGCCTTGGTCTTGGCCGGAATGGTCGCTCCGGCCTATGGCCAGGCGGTCTACGGGAGCATTTTCGGCACGGTAACCGACCCGACGGGAGCGGTGGTGCCGAATGCGAAGATCACCATCACCGATCTCGACAAGAACGTCAAATTCGAAACAATGACGAATGCGGCGGGCAACTACAGCCGCGGCCAGCTCGTGCCGGGACGATATCAGGTCGAGGTGGAAGCCACCGGCTTCCGCAAGGCGATCAGCCGCGACATCCAGGTGAGCGTGGACACGGCGACGCGTGTGGACATCCGGCTGGAGGTGGGCGCCGTGACCGAACAGGTGGAAGTGACGGCTGAGGCGCCGCTGCTGAAGTCGGACCGCGCGGATGTGGCGACGACGTTCAGCACCCGGCAGCTGACTGAGCTGCCCAACGTGGATCGGAACTTCCAGAGCTATCTGTTGCTCGTGCCCGGCTCGCAGAAGCTCGGCTGGCAGCACGCCTCGAGCGAGAACCCCCAGGGCAGCGCCCAGATCATGGTGGGCGGACAGCATTTCAGCGGCACGGGCTATCTGCTGGATGGGACCGACAATCAAGACCCCATTCTCGGAATCATCGTCATTAACCCGGTCATGGACGCCATTTCCGAAGCCAAAGTGATCACCCAGAATTACGATGCCGAGTTCGGGCTGGCGACCTCCGGCATGGTGACCGTGCAGACCAAATCCGGCACGAACGAACTGCACGGATCGCTGTTCGAGTATCTGCGCAACAACTCGCCCGGCTTCCAGGTCTTCGCCAAGAACCCGTTCAACCCCGCCGAAAGAGCGGGCGTACCCCCGGTGAAGTGGAATCAGTTCGGTGGCACGCTCGGGGGACCCATCAAGAAGGACAAGCTCTTCTTTTTCGGTGACTACCAGGGGACACGGCGCCGGACGGGTTCCTCGGTGCTGACACAGGTGCCGACGGCGAAGGCGCGGCAGGGAGATTTCAGTGAATACCTGGAACCGCTCGCCGGAGCGCCGATGGTTCGCACCACCGCCGGGCGTCTGGTCCCGTTACAAAGGAACATGATTTTTGATCCTCTGACGGGCGACCCCGTGACCGGGCAAGGGCGGCTGGCGTTCGAAGACGGAGGCATCCTGAACAAGATCCCCGCTGCGCGCCTCAGCCCGCAGGCCCTGCGGTTGATCAACCAGCTTCCCCTGCCGAACGCTCGCGACCCGGGCGGATCGCCATTCCGGCGCAATTTCTCGGCCACTGGCACCGAAAAGTTCGACAGCGAGCAGTTCGACGTGCGCGTGGACTGGTTCGCCAGCGACAACGCCTCCATGTTCGGCCGCTACAGCTTCGCGCAGTTTAACAAGAGCGCTCCGGGCGCATTTGGTGAGCTACTGGGCGGACCCGCTCTGGACAACATCTTTTTCGCCGGCCAGTCCAAGGTGCGCAATCAGAGCCTGGCGGTGGGCTACAACCACACCCTCAGTCCGACATTTCTGACGGAATGGCGGTTCGGGTTCATGCGGTACCGGGTCAACGTGCTGCCGCACGGGGTGGGGCAGACTCCCGCGGCCGATGCAGGGATCCCCAACCTCAACTCGGTGCCCGGCGTGAATCAGGACCCGATCTTCACCTCCGGGATGCCGGCGTTTTTCATCGGCGGCGACGGTGATTTCCGCTTCGGCTACGCGCTGGGCATCAATCAGTGCAACTGCCCGTTGCAGCAGGAGGAGCAGCAGTTCCAGTGGGTGAACAACACCACCAAAATCCGCGGCAACCACAGCATCAAGTTCGGGGCGGATATCCGCTACGCGATGCAACTGCGCGTACCGAGCGACGCACACCGTGCCGGGGAAGTCTCCTTCAGCCCGGGTTACACCGGGTTTGTGACTGCCGCCGGCGAAACCGTCCAGGGCCTCGGCGTGGCTACGTTCCTGCTCGGGCAGGCGACAACGCTGCGGCGCTACGTCAGCCCCACGACCGATGCGGCGGAGCGACAGAAGCGCTTCTTCTGGTACGGGCAGGACACCTGGCGCATCACGCCCAGGCTGACCCTGAACTACGGTCTGCGCTGGGAGCAGGTCTTCCCAGAGAAGGTGAATGGTCCGGGTAAAGGCGGGCAGCTCGATCTGAGCACCGGTGAGATCGCCGTGTTCGGCGTGGGCGGCGTCTCCGACCATGGAATCCAGGAGATGAAGTGGACCAACTTCGCCCCTCGGCTCGGGGTCGCCTATCAGATCACGCCGAAGACCGTGATCCGGGCGGGCTATGGCTGGAGCTACGCCTTGGGTACGTTCGGCTCCATTTTCGGTCACAACGTCACGCAGAACCTTCCCGTGCTCGCCATTCAGGACCTGCGGGCGCCCAACGCGTTCAGCAGCATCTTCAGCCTGGCGCAAGGTCCGCCTTCGCCCACCTTCCCGCAGCCGGGCCCGAACGGCCGTTTCCGTTTACCGGACGGCGTCTCTGGCAAGGCGCGTCCGGAGAACCTGCGCATGCCGCGCACGATGGCGTACAACGTCACGCTGCAGCGCCAGGTGACGCCGACGCTGTCGGCGGAGATCGCCTACGTGGGCAATGTGGGGCGGCACGTGTTCACGGGTGACGGCCCTGCCTTCAATGTGAACGAACCGGCTTTCGTGCCGGGCATCGCGGATGCGAACATCCGCAAGCCGTTTTTCGGGTTCCTCAAACCGTACGGCTGGACGCAGGCGATTGACTTCTACTGCAACTGCGCCACGAGCCAGTACGACTCGCTGCAAATCAAGCTCGACAAGCGCTTCGCACGCGGCTATCAGATCAGCGGCTGGTACACGCTCAGCCGTTCGATTCAGGACGCCGGATCGTTCGAATTCCTCTACCGGCGGGATCTGGGCCGCGGCGTGGCCGACTGGGACCGCAAACACATGTTCAACATCAACCAGCTCTGGGAGCTGCCCTTCGGGCGCGGCAAACGCTGGGGCAACAACTGGAGCAAGGGGCTCGATCTCGTGCTCGGCCACTGGCAGCTGAACGGCATCACGCTCATCTACGGCGGCCTGCCGTTCACGCCGTTCTTCGACAACCCGGATCCGTCCCGGTTCATCCGTCCGAACGCCGGCCCGGGCAACCGGCCCGACCGCGGCCAGGGAAGCCCGTATCCGGCCAAGCGTACACGCGATCAGTGGATCGTCGGGGGACTCGGCGGTCCGTTCCTGATCCCGCCCAACAACCAGTTTGGAAACTACGGGCGCAATACGCTGCGCGGGCCCAGGTACTTCAACCAGGATCTGGCGCTGGCCAAGCGGTTCCCGCTCAATGAGCAGTACAATCTCACCTTCCGCTTCGAGACCTACAACACGTTCAATGTCACGAACCTTGGCCAGCCCAATGCCAACGTCACGTCCCCGGATGTGGGCCGGATCGGAGGCCTGGCGCCGGGCGGCCTGGGAATCATGCGCCGCATCCAGTTCGCGTTGCGCCTGGACTTCTAACGCGCGGAGCAGACCTGTTACCTTAAGAAGAAGGGTGCCGAGGTTCCGGCGCCCTTCGCTTTTTTCATGCGCCGAACGCGCCGGGATTTTATTGCGTCTCTCTGCCGCTCGGTCATCGTGTTCACCTTCGACCAGCTCGTGCGCGGACAGCCCCTGCCCGTGCAGTTCGTCAACGTCGCGCGCGAGGCGGGACTGCGCGCCAAGACGATCTTCGGGGACGAAAAGCGCAACCGGTACTTGCTGGAAACCACCGGGTGCGGCGTGGCCTTCTTTGATTACGACAATGACGGCTGGCTGGATATTTTTCTGGTGAACGGTACGCGCTTCGAAGCCAAATGGCCCCCCGATCGGGCGCCGACCAACCGACTTTACAAAAACAACCGCGATGGAACCTTCACGGATGTGACGGTCGAGGCAGGCCTGGTGCGCACCGGATGGGGCCAAGGCGTCTGTGTAGGCGACTATGATAACGACGGCTGGGACGACCTGTTCGTCACCTACTGGGGCGAAAACGCGCTGTACCACAACGACGGCAACGGCAAGTTCACCGACGTGTCTCGCAAGGCGGGCATCACCACGGGTGGCGGCAAGATCCGGCGCTGGAACACGGGCTGCGCGTTTCTGGACTACGACAAAGACGGCTTCCTGGATCTGTTCGTCGCCAACTACATTGACTTCGATCCGCGTACTGCGCCGCTTCCGGAGACCGGGCCCTGCCTGTACCGCGGCTTGATGGTGGCCTGCGGTCCGCCGGGGCTTCCGGGCGGGAAAAACATTCTTTTCCACAACAACGGCGACGGCACGTTTACCGATGTTTCGGAGAAGGCGGGCATCCTGAACACGCCGGGCACTTACGGTCTGGGAGTTGTGGTGTGTGACTTCGACAACGACGGCTGGCCCGATATCTACGTCGCCAACGACTCCAGCTCTTCGGCGCTTTACCGCAACGACCGGGACGGAACCTTCACCGAGATCGGCATCGAGGCCGGCGTCGCCTTCGGCCCCGACGGAAAGACGCAGGCCGGGATGGGCGTCTCGGTGGCGGACTACGACGGCGACGGCTGGTTCGACATCGTCAAGACGAACTTTGCAGGCGACACCTCGAGCTTGTACCGGAATCTCGGCAAGAATTTTTTCGAGGACGCCACCTTCCAGAGCGGCCTGGGGCGGAATACGCGTTTTTTGGGATGGGGCGCCGGCTTCTTCGACTTCGACAATGACGGCTGGCCCGATATCTTGACCACCAACGGCCATGTCTATCCCGAGGTGGGTGACGAGGGCGATTCCGGCTACCGGCAGCGCAAGGTGCTGTACCGTAACCTGGGGAACGGCCGGTTTGACGACGTCTCGCTCGCAGCGGGTCCGGGAATCCTCGAGCAGGTCCCGGGCCGGGGCTGCGCCTTCGGCGATTTCGACAACGACGGCGACATAGATATCGTGGTCAACTGCGTCAACGACTATCCGCAGCTGCTGCGATGCGACAGCTCCGTCAAGAACCACTGGATCAAGGTGAAGACCGTGGGGGTGAAATCGAACCGCTCCGGGATCGGGGCTCGTGTGTACTGCACGCCCGAGGGAGGCCGGCGGCAGATGGACGAAGTGCGCTCCGGCGGCAGCTACCTGTCCCAGAACGACCTGCGGGTACACTTCGGACTGGGCAAGGCCGAAAAGGCTGACATAGAGGTGCACTGGCCGAGCGGGATCGTGGACAAGATCCCCGGCGTCGCGGCGGGCCAGGTGATCACCATCATCGAAGGCAAGGGACTCGCGCGCACCTGAAGCCGCGCCTGAGCGGGGCGCCTACGAGCCCGGGCGCCGGGCCATTTTCTGCTGCAAGGCTTTCATCAGTCGCTCGTGGAGCTCCGGCGACAGCGGCTTCGCTTCCATTCCCTTGTAAATCCGGAGCGTCTTCTTGGTGGTGTCCACGATGACCCAGCAGTTCGGGCATTCGGCCAGGTGCCCGTCCAGTTCCCGGCGCAGCTCCTCGGCGATCCCGCCGTCCAGATAATCCGCCAGCTCGTCCAGAAACTGCTTACAGGTAAGCAAACAGATCCTCCTGCTTGCGCTTGAAGAAGCGCGTCAGCTTGTCCCGCAGTTGCAGTCGTGCCCTCAGCAACCGGCTTTTGACCGCCGGAACCGAGATGCCCAGCGCTTCCGCCGTCTCCTCAGTGGAGAGCTCGTCCACGTCACGGAGCACAAACACGGTGCGGTAGAGGGGTGCGAGGCTTTCGATCGCCTCCTCGAGGATCCGGCGCAACTCCTCCCGCGAGTACTGCTCCTCCGGGTTGTCCTCCCAGACGGCAATTTCCCGCGCCATGGTCTCTTCGCCGGTGTCTATGGTCTCATCGAGGGAGACCACCTTTGCGGTCTTGCGCCGGCGCAGCTTCATCAGGGCCTCGTTCACCGCGATGCGCACCAGCCAGGTGTAGAATTTCGACTGTCCCTGAAACCCGGGCAGGTTTTCGTAGGCCTTCAGGAAGGTCTCCTGGAGCACATCCTCGGCATCCTCGTCATTGCCGGTGATGTGCCGGGCCAGACGAAAGATCTTGCGCTCGTAGCGCTCAACCAGTTCCGCGAAGGCTTGGGCGTCTCCGGCCTGCGCCCGTGCCACCAGCGCTTCTTCGTCCGGCGGCGCGGCCGACACGGCGGCCGGGATCGGTTCCGGAGTGTCCACGCACCCTCCTGCCGCCAGAATACAACACGGCGGCGGCCCGGCGTCAGTTGCGGCGGAGGACCTCGACAATTTCGGCGGCCGCGCGGCGGGCCGCCTCCACGGCGTCAAGGTCGAAGCTGATGGCACCTACGCGTGCGTGGCCGCCTCCGCCGTAGCGCTCGCACAAACTGGCGAGGTTGTGCCGCGGCGTCTCCGGCGCCCAGGGGTTGGAACCTACGGAGACCTTCGTCCGGAAACTGGAGGTGCTTACCGAGACGGTGTAGATGGCGGTGGGAAACAGATAGTAGGGGATGAATTTGTTGTAGCTGTCCAGACCGTCTTCGACGAGATCGAAAAAGACCACGCCGTCTTTCTGCACGGCCCGCCGCCGGATGATCTCAATGGATTGCATGTGTTGTTCGTAGAGCGGCGCGTACAGCTCCCGGATCTCCGGCTGCGCCATGATCTCGGCAAGAGGCAGATGGCGCATCCAGCGGATGATGCGCTCGACGATTCCCGGGCGCTTGGCGCTCTCGATCACGAGCGTGAGTTGGGTGGCCGGTTCGCGGAGTTCGACGGCGCTGCGGGCGTCCGGGTACTGGGCCCCGTCAATAATATCGGCCCACTGCACCAGCTCGGCCAGATCAGGAGCCTCAAAGCCCCATTTGGCCCGGGTGGCTGTCGCGATGAAGCGCGTGCAGGAGGGGAAACTGGGATCGTACATTTTCTTCCCGCTCCGGTCCTGGCGGAAATGTTCCTCGTCTTCCGGCGCCAGAAAGGCGCTCTGGTGGTGATCGAACCACCAGGTGAGGCGCGGATGCGGCGCGTACTTGAAATCTACGATCGCATTTTCGTCGCCGTCAAAGAGGTGGTCTTCGAAGATCTGCGTGGCTTTGTGGGCGAGTCCGGTGAACAGGAACTCGGCCTGCGGATAGAAGGTTCCTTCGAGGAAACGGCTGAACAAAGCGGCCGAGGCCGCTCCGTCGAAGCAGTGGTCGTGGTAGAGAACCCGAATGCGCATGCGGTCGCCCGCGCTCACGGAAAACCATACAGCTTGCCTCATTCCACGCACCAAATGCAAGTCCGCGGTGCTTGCGCGCAGTGGCGGGCGTTCTCTACAATGAAGGTCTCCGGCAGGCCCAGGGAGCCGTTCCGAGACAAAACAGGGAGCAGAGGAATTCATGGCCGTGACCACCACCGGCGCAGGTCTAGAGGGCGTCGTCGCCGCCGACTCGGAGATCTGTTACATCGACGGCGAAGCCGGCATTTTGAGCTACCGCGGCTACAACATCCACACGCTCGCCGAAAACGCCACCTTCGAGGAAGTGGCGTATCTGCTCTGGCACGGGCGGCTGCCCAACCTCTCGGAGCTCCGGGAACTGAAAGCGTCTTTGGCCGCCCACCGCGCCCTGCCGGCCCCGGTGGTCGAGTACCTGCGCAGCGTGCCGCACGGGGTTCCCATGGATGTGCTGCGCACGGCCGTTTCCATGCTGGCGCACTACGATCCCCTGGCCGGGGACAGCTCGCCGGAAGCCAACCAGCGCAAGGCGGAGAAGCTGGTCGCCCAGACGGCCACCATCGTCACCACCTTCGACCGGCTGCGCAACGGCAAGGAGCCCGTCGAGGGCGATCCCACCCTGAGTTTTGCCGCCAACTTCCTCTACACGCTCACCGGGCGCAGGCCGGACGACGTGATGGAGCGGGCCTTTGATCTGGCGCTGATCCTGCATGCGGATCATGAATTCAACGCCTCGACCTTTGCCGCACGGGTCATCGCCGCCACGCTCTCCGATATCTATTCGGCCGTGACCGGCGCCATCGGCGCGCTCAAAGGTCCCCTGCACGGCGGCGCCAACCAGGACGTCATCCGTATGCTGCTCGAAGCCGGCTCGCCCGAGAAGGCTCTCGAGATGGTCAAGCAGAAACTGGCCAACAAGCTCAAGATCCCCGGCTTCGGCCACAGGGTGTACCGCACCGAAGATCCGCGGGCCACGCATCTGCGGGCGCTGTCGGAGGAGCTCGGGCGCCGCACCGGACACCTGGAGCTGTACCGCATCTCGAAAGAGATTGAGCAGTACATGAAGGCCGCCAAGGGCCTCAACGCTAACGTGGATTTCTACTCCGCCTCGACGTATTACTCACTCGGCATTCCCATTGATCTCTACACGCCGATCTTTGCCGTAAGCCGCATGTCGGGCTGGACGGCGCACGTGCTCGAGCAGTACCGCAACAACCGGCTGATCCGGCCACGGGCCGAATACAAAGGAGAGCCGGACGGCCGTCCCTGGATTCCCCTGGAGCAGCGCTAGAAAGCGTTCGACTGGCAAGCCGCCCGCGAGGGTCTTGCAGGCCGACCCGAAGCGCCGGCCGGCTGGTTGACAACGCGGAGGCGTGTATACTTGTCCGGTGTCGGAGTCCGGAATGGACATCCGCGTTTTGCTTGCGGCGGGGCTGCTGGCCGCTGGTTTCACGGCGCAGCCCTCGGAACTGGATGCGCTCAAGGACGCGCTGGCGGCGCGGAGGACGCGCGCGCTGCTGCTCCTGCGGGGAGGCGAGGTCGTCTACGAATGGTACGCCGCCGGCAGCGGACCGGACCGGCGCCACGGCACGGCCTCGCTGGCCAAGGCGCTGGTCGGCGGCACGTCGCTGCTGGCCGCGCTGAGCGACGGGCGTATAAGCCTCGATGATCCGGCGGCAAAGTTCATCCCGGCGTGGCGCAACGATCCGTTGAAGTCCAGGATCACAATCCGTCAGCTTGCCACGCACTCCTCCGGCATCGAGGACGCCGAGCAGGACGGCCGACCGCACATGGAGCTGCCCGGCTGGAAGGGCGCATTCTGGCGCCGCGAGCCGGATCCGTTTTCGATCGCCATCAACCGCGCGCCGGTGCTGTTCGCGCCCGGCACGCGTTACGCCTACAGCAATCCGGGCATGGCTGCGCTGGCCTACGCAGTCACGGCCAGTTTGAAGGGCGCGCCGGAGCAGGACATCCGAACCTTACTCCGGGAGCGTGTCATGAGACCGCTCGGCGTGCCGGACGAGGAGTGGTCTGTCGGATACGGCCGTGCCTATGAGGTGGACGGCTTGCAGCTCTACGCTAACTGGGGTGGGGCCTCGTTCACCGCCCGGGCCACCGCCGCTGTGGGCCGGCTCATGCTCCAGCGGGGCTCCTGGAACGGCCGGCAGATCTTCCCGCGGGCCTGGGTTGAGAAAATGGTGACCCCCGCGGGTACACCGCTGCCGGATCGGAGTGGCGGCGACCCCAATCCGGCGTCGGGCCTCTGCTGGTGGACGAATGCGGACGGCGTCTGGCCTGCGGTCCCGCGGGATGCGTTCGCCGGCGCCGGTGCGGGCCACCAGATCCTGCTGGTTGTGCCCAGCCTGGAGCTGGTCGCGGTCCGCTATGGCGCGGCGCTCGAGGAGCCCGCCGGACCGGCCGGCTTCTGGCGCGCCGCCTACCAGCACCTGTTCCAGCCGCTGATGGCAGTGCTCGACGTGCCTCCTCCTTACCCGCCCAGCCCCGTGATCCGCAAGATCACCTTTGCGCCCGAATCGGCGATCGTATGCCAGGCGATTGACTCCGACAACTGGCCGATCACCTGGATGGACGACGATACGCAATTTACTGCCTATGGCGACGGTTGGGGTTTCGAGCCGCGCGTCGAGAAAAAGTTAAGCCTGGGTTTCGCGCAAATTATCGGGCCTCCGGAGTCCTTCCGCGCCGTCAACGTCCGCTCCCCCACGGGCGAGCGCACCGGAGACGGCAGGGCCGGCCCCAAAGCGAGCGGCCTCGTGATGGTGGACGGCGTCCTTTACATGTGGGTGCGGAACACGGACAACGCCCAGTTGGCATGGTCGGAAGACCGCGGCCGCAGTTGGCAGTGGGGATTCAAGTTCGAAGTCAGTTTCGGCTCACCGGCGTTCCTGAACTTCGGCAAGAACTACCAGGATGCGCGCGACGAATTCGTCTACACCTACTCGCAGGACGGAGCGAGCGCCTACGAGCCTTCCAATCACCTTGTCCTCGCCCGTGCCCCCAAGGACCGCTTGCGTGAGCGCTCCGCCTGGGAGTTTTTCGTCCGCCTGGACGCTTCCGGCCGGCCGGTATGGACTCGGGACATCGCCGCCCGCGGCCCGGTGTTCACATATCGGAACCACTGCGGGCGCGTTGACGTCGTGTTCCATCCCGGCTCGAGGCGCTACCTCATGGCCTTGGGTTACAACCACCAAGGCGGATGGGGAATCTACGACGCGCCCGAGCCCTGGGGTCCTTGGACGACCGCGTTCCACACCCAGGGCTGGGGTTTGGAGGGAACGCACAGCTACCGCCTGCCCTCAAAATGGATCCAGCCCCGCGGCCAGACGATGTATCTGGTCTTTTCGGGCGTCAAGCCCTGGGACGGATTCTGCCTCCGCGGCGTCACGCTGGAGCTCAATCCGTAGCGAGGGAGCACACACGCCCGCCGGTGGCTACCGGTAACGCGCGCCCGCGTGCTTAGGCGGCGCTCCCATCTCCTGTGGCCGGCTCGAGAATGGCGGACATGGATCCCTTGGAGTTCGGCATGCGCCAGTCCGGGCCGTAAGCGTGGATCTGGTCGCGGGCGAATTCGGCCTCTTTTAGTTCGCAGGTGATCACGACGGTCCGGCCGGTGGTGTCGACCTCCACGGCATGGCGGAAAGCATCAGCTTCCGAGAAAAAGAAGAGCTTCTGGAGCATCTCGATTACATAGTCGTAGGTGTGCTCGTCGTCGTCGAGCAGCACGACGTTGTAAAGCGGCGCCATCCGCTCGCGGCGGCCGGTTTCGGTTCCCGTGGCGACGGTGGTGGCAGGCACGGCAGGCATCTCCTCCGATTGTAATCGGGCGGGCGCGGGCAGGGAAATGGCATTGACAGCCGGAGCGGAGGGGCGTAAACTTTATTTAGGAGTCCTTAATGAATTCTTTCGATCCGGGGCCTCTCCCCGAGCGCCTGGTGGCGGGCTTGGCCAAGATCAGCATCGCGCTGCGCAGCCGGGCTTGGCGCGAGGCCGGCGGCCGGGGTCTGAATCCCACCCAGGGGCAGATTCTCGTCGTGCTCGCAAGGAGGCCCGGGCCCCGAACGCTGGCGGAGATTGCCGGCGAGCTGGCGATCACTCCCGCGACCGCCAGCGATGCGGTGGCTGCGCTCGAGGCCAAAGGACTGGTGCGAAAGTCCCGTTCGGGGAAGGACCGGCGCGCCTTGGCGGTTTCGCTCACGGCCCGGGGACGCAGGGAGGCGGAGCGGGCCGCCGGCTGGCCGGATTTTCTGGCCGAAGCGGCCCGTGAACTGGATGCCGCCGAGCAGGCGGTGCTGCTGCGCGCGCTGATCAAGATGATCCGCGCACTGCAGGAGCGCGGCGACATTGCCGTGGCGCGCATGTGCGTCACGTGCCGTTTCTTCCGGCCGCACCGCTATGCGGATCCGCTCCGCCCGCACCACTGTGATTTTGTCAACGCGCCCTTCGGGGACCGGGAGCTCCGTGTGGACTGTCCCGATCACCAGGCCGCGGCTCCCGCTGAGGCGCAAGCGATCTGGCAATCATTTCTGAGATCTGAGGAGGCAAGACCATGAGTGCACCTGCCATTGCTGGCTATACCTACGGGACCGAAGTGGTACCGCGTTCGCCCGTGAGTCTGGAGGAATTCGAGCTCCTCAAAAAGTCCGTGCTGTTTACGGAGGAGGACGTCCGCTACCTGCGTCTCTCGCGGGAAGTTCTCGCCGACCAGGTGGAGGCGGTATTGGATGTGTGGTATGGCTTTGTCGGGTCCAACGACCACCTGCTGCATTATTTCAAGCGCACATCCGACGGCCAGCCGGATGCCGGTTATCTGGCGGCGGTCCGCAAGCGATTCGGCCAGTGGATCCTGGACACGGCCGCAGCCGAATACGACCAGAAGTGGCTGGACTATCAATACGAAATCGGCCTGCGGCATCACCGGACCAAGAAGAACCGCACTGACGGTGTTCAGACGCCGGATCACATCCCCTTCCGCTACCTGGTGGCCCTGCTGTACCCGATCACGGCTACACTCAAACCCTTCCTGGCCAAGAAGGGGCACGACGCGGAGACCGTGGACAAGATGCACCAGGCCTGGATCAAGTCCGTGCTGCTCCAGGTGATCCTGTGGAGTTACCCCTACGTGCACGAGGGCGAGTTCTGAGCGCACCGGCAGAGGTGCGGGTGGTAGAATAGGAGGCGGAAAGGGGGCGTAACGGATTCGACGGGATGGCACTGAAGTAAAGAGGCGTGCCGGGTTCCGAGCTCCCGTAAAACGATCGGAAACCAATAACTGCCAACACGCAGTTTGCTTACGCTGCCTAATTGTTAGGCAGCCGCCCCGGCCGGATGGGCCCGCACGCCGGCCGGACGGCGTCGCCTGGCGGGATCGGCTGAGGGCTTCGGTCCGGAGCCCGAGGCTCAGAACCAATCGGACTAGGAGGCTGTCAGGCTTGCCGGCTCCCATGACGGCGCTCCGAACTTGCTGAACCGGCTACGCACGTAGGCTCTTTACGGCAGGCCTTCTCGGACGCGGGTTCGACTCCCGCCGCCTCCACCACGCCTGATTGTCCGGTATCGGACTGACTCCGTTGCCCTCCGTCGTTTGGCCTTTCCTGAGATAAGATGAAAGGATCGCTCTGGGAGCGGGGCGTCATCGGAGGAGGGCAGACGGCATGAGCGAAACCTATTTCAACCAAGTCGCCGGCTTGTGGGACCAGATGCGCGCGAGCTTTTTCTCCGAAGCGGTGCGCGAGAAAGCCTGCGAGGCGGCGCAGATTGTCCCGGGCCGCCTGGCGGCCGACCTGGGCGCCGGCACCGGATTCATCACCGAGGCGCTGCTCGATCGGGGGCTGCGTGTGATTGCGGTGGATCAGTCTCCGACCATGCTGCAGGTGCTGCGGTCCAAGTTTCCCGGTCATCCTGCGCTGGACTGCCGCCTCGGTCGCGACACTGCGCTACCCATCGGCACGGGCGAGGTGGATTACGCCTTTGCCAACATGTATCTCCACCACGTCGAGTCTCCCCCGGCGGCGATTCGCGAGATGGCGCGCATTCTCAAGCCGGGCGGCACGCTCGTCATCACGGATCTGGACGAGCACGACTTTGAGTTTCTCCGCACCGAGCAGCACGACCGCTGGCTTGGCTTTCGCCGCCAGGACGTACGTGCCTGGCTCGAGGACGCCGGCTTGATTCACGCCCGCGTGGATTGCGCGGGCGCCCGTTGTTGCGCCCCGTCGGAAGCCTCCGGCGCGCATGCCAGCGTGAGCATCTTCGTTGCGAGTGGGCGCAAGCCCGTTTCCGGGGCGTGACGATGCCTCCCATCAAAATCCTTTCAATTGACGGCGGCGGCATCCGGGGCATCATCCCCGCGATGGTGCTGGCGGAACTGGAAGAGCGCACCGGCCGGCCGATCGCTGAGCTCTTCGATCTGATTGCGGGAACATCCACCGGAGGGATCCTCGCGCTCGGGCTCGTCAAGCCGGGGCCGTCGGGGCGGCCCGAGCACAGCGCCCGCAAGCTGGCAAGCCTGTACGAGAAGGAAGGGCGCCGCATTTTCAGCACTTCGCTCTGGCGGCGAACGGTGGGAAAAGTGGCGGAGGAAAAATATGCCGCCGAGGGGCTGGAGGGCGTCTTGCGCGAGTATTTCGGCGAAGCGCGCCTGCGGGACGCCCTGACGGAGGTCATCATCACCAGCTACGACACCGAGCGCCGCATGCCGTTCTTCTTCAAGAGCCGGCATGCCCGGGTCCGTGAGGCATATGACTTCCCGATGCGGCTGGCGGCGCGGGCCACGTCCGCCGCTCCGACCTACTTCGAGCCCCTGAAACTCGACGCTGCCTCCGGCGACGACTATTACTCGCTCATTGACGGCGGCGTCTACGCCAACAATCCCGCCATGTGCGGCTACGCCGAGGCGCGCGCCACCCATCCGGAGGCGGAGGATTTTCTGGTCGTCTCGCTCGGCACCGGAGAGATGACCCGCCCGTTACGCTACGACGAGGTCCGAGGCTGGGGTCTGGCCAGCTGGGCACAGCCCATCCTCCAGGTCGTCTTCGACGGCGTCAGCAGCACCGTGGACTACCAGCTTCGCCAGCTGCTGGCGCCGCGCAACGGAGCGCGGCGCTACTTCCGCTTCCAGACGCGCCTGGATCCCGGCTGCGACGATATGGACGACGCCTCGGCGGAGAATGTGCGCACCTTACGCCTGCTCGGCGAGAAGCTCGTCCGGGATCAGGGGGACGATCTTGACGAACTTTGCCGCGTCCTGACGGCATAGCGCCGGCGGCGGGTTCAGCGCTTTTTCAGGGTGATCGCCATTCCGGCCCCCTCGCGATAGAATACGGTGTCCAGTCGAGGATTGGCGGTCACTTCGCGCACATAATCGGGCACCATGTCCAGATTGTGCGCCAGGATGAGTCCCCCGGAGCGCACCAGCGGCAGCAAGCGGTTCAGATACGCCACGTAGCCGTCCTTGTCTGCGTCCAGGAAGGCCACGTCAATGGATTCTTTCAGCCGCGCCGTGGTCTGATGGGCGTCGCCTTCGACGAGCGTGACCATCTTCTCGACGCCGGCCTTCTGGAAGTGCTCCCGCGCCATCCGTGCGCGCCCGGCGTCAATTTCGAACGTCGTGAGTCTGCCCCCCGTCGCCTGGAGCGCAAGGCAGAACCACAGACCGGAATAGCCCGTGGAAGTGCCGATCTCGACGACATGCTTTGCGCCGGCGGTTTCGGCGAGAAGCCGGAGCATGCGCCCGTCGGCCGCCGGCACGCTGGCGTACAGACGTCCTTCCCGGGCCATTTCCTCCAGCACGCCCAGAATGCGCTTCTCGGCCTCTGAAGCGGCCAGCGGCGGATGATCGGTCTCCACACGCCGGCCGAAGCGCCGCTGGGCCCACACGGTCGCCGCAGCCGCCGGTGCCGCCATCAGCAACGCCCTTCGCTCAAACCGCGCTTTTCCCATACCTTTGCTCATACCGGTAATGACTCCCCGGCGCCTCGTAAGATTACAACCCTCCGGAAGAGAGTTGAAACGCGCTTTAAACAAAAGAGGGGACTGGCGCTCGCGAGTCCGCCAGTCCCCCGTTTCCGCGTCGAGGCCTACCAGAGGAGTTTGAAGCCGAGCTGGACCTGGCGCGGGTAGCCGTTGCCGATCCAGGCCTGGCTCGGGAATTGTGTGCCGAAGTTGGAACTGTTCGGGTCGGTGTCGAAGTGATTGTCCCGGCCGAAGAAGTAGTAATTGGTGGCGTTGAAGGCCTCCAGTCGGAACTGGAACCGCAGCCGCTCTGTGATCTGGGTCATCTTGCTCAGAGCCGCGTCCATGTTGAACTGCGGCTGCTTGCGGATCTGACCGCTGCGGAACGGCGTGGCGCGTGGTGCGTAGCTGGCCGTCATCAGCCAGACATAGTTCGCCGGGTCGGTCCCGCAGCCGCGCGCGATCGAGTAAGGCTGCGGGCGGATCGAGCCGTCGTTGAACTGCCGCAGCACGCACGGGTTCCAGCCGATCACCTGATGGCGGCTCCAGTCCACTTTGCCCGTCCAGTCGCCGCCCACCGTGCGGGGATCTTTGAGCGCGATGACGTTGCCCGGCAGATTGTTCGGCTCTCCGGAGCCTGCAAGGGTCAACGTGCTGAATTGCCAGCCGCTGATCAGCTTGTTGACGAAGCCGCTGGCGTTACCGGCGATCTTGCGACCCCGCCCGAAGGGCAGCTCCCAGACGGTGGAGAACTTGAAGTAGTGGGGCCGGTCGTTGAAATACAGCCCCTGTTGGCGGCCGTCGTCGCGATAGGGATCGTTCCAGCCCCAGCGCTCCACCATCTTGCTCAGCGTGTAGTTGCCGAGCAAGGTCAGCGACCGCCCGCTCCGCCAGTGGAAATTGATCTGGAGCGAGTTGTACCAGATGTTGGAGGTGTTCACCCCTGGCGCGTCTGCCCGGTGAACTGCGGGAAGGGCCGGTTCAACTGGAAGCGGGAAAGCGTGGTCGCGGTGAAGAACGGCGTGCCGCGGAAGGCCTCCACTCCGCGGAACGGATTGGGTAAAGCTGCGTCGCAAAACGCCGGGCTGCCGCCTTCCAGCAGATTGCACTGCTTGCGGAAGTCGAGCGACGGGATGTTGTAGTCCCGCTGGTCGTTCAGGCCCACGCTGCGGCTGCCGACGTAGGAGAAGTCCAGCGTGCTGTCTCGCGAGATCTGGTACTGGAACCCGTAAGAGAACTGGTGCACGTAGGGCACGCGGAAATTGGGATCAGCCCATGTGAACCCGCGACCCACGAAGGACAGCGCTCCCAGTGCGGCGCCGGGCGGAACGGCGATGCCGCCGGGGAAGGGATTGCTGAGCAGATTGGGAATCGGAGTCCGGCCTCCGTCGAGGCTGTTGGTGATCGGCGTGCTGATGCTGAAGCCTTCGCTGCGCAGGTGATCGTTGTTCGGATTCAGGTAATAGAGACCGTAACCACCCCGCATCACCCAGCGCGAGGCCAGTTGCAAAGCTACGCCGATGCGAGGCTGGAAGTTATTCCAGTCGCGAATTCTGGCCGTGCGCGGGTTCCCGCCCACGCCCGCAAACTGGAGGGCGCCTTTGAGATCGCGGAGTTGCGGATACTGCGCCAGCATCTCGGCCGGGATTTGCCGGCTGACGGGATTCGGCGCCGTAGGATCGAACCCGCGGTTGAGGCGGTTGTACTTTTCATCCGGTCCGCCGTTGTAATCCCAACGGAGACCGAGGTTGACGGTGAGGCGGCGCGTCACCTTCCAGTCATTCTGGAAGTACGGCGCCAGGTACCACTGGCGATAGAACGGGTACAACGGGAAAAACAGCGACGTCTCCCCGCGCGGCAGCCCGAGCAGAAAGCTGGCGTAGCTGTCACCCGCAGTGGCCTCCCCCTGGTTCCAGATCCGCTGCGTCCACTCGCGGCCGTGGCGGAAGTACAGAATGTTGCCGGAGTTTTGCAGGATGTAGTGAATGCGGCGCAAATCCAGGCCGAACTTCATCGTATGGGAGCCGGTGACCTTGGTCAGGTTCCCGGCGAGCCCGTAGTTATTGGTGATGTTGATGCTCTGATAACGTCCCAGCGGACTGTAGCCGTCGAAGTCCCATCGGCCGAAGTAGCGGGGCTGAGGCAACTGATCAATCAGGCTCTTGGGCAATCCGAGCGAGGTGAGATCAAAATCGCGGTTGCCGCGCCCGAATCCTTTCTCGATGAAACGGTTGTGGGAGAGGCGGATGTTGGCCACCAGCGTCGGCGACAGTGTCCCCACCCAGTCGAGCGCCACGGCGTCGTTGATCCGCTGGAACGGCTGCTGGCCGTCCATTCCCGGACCTTCGCAGACTCCGTTGATGCAACGGTCTTCGGTGCGGTCGTTGGCCGCGTAGCGGAGGAAGGTGCGGTGCTTGTCGCCGATGTTGAAATCGAACTTGAAGATCAGGTTGTAGAAGTTGTCCGTTGCGGCGTACTCGGGCCGTACGTGGTTCTGCGTGGCGTAGCGCACGCCGGGCGTCTTCGTGTTCGGCGCCGGCATGAATTTTGTCACCGCAAGTGCGATCGGATTGATGCGGTTGGGCGGAATAATGTTTCCGGGGAACGGATCCCGGATCGGGTTGCCGGCCGAGTCAAACCGCGTCGTGATGGGATCGTAAATCAGCACGGGGCGCCCGTCGGCTTCCACCAGCTTGCTGAAATCCCCCTGGCGCATCTCGGGCTCGGGGAAAGAGTTGCGCAAAAACTGGGGCCACTCCTCGTAATAACCTTCGTAGCTACCGAGGAAAAAGCCGCGAATCGTGCCGTCTTTTTTGAGAAGTTTCGGAATCACCAGCGGCCCTTCGAGCTGGAAGCCGTACTGATCGAGCCGGTGGGCGGGCCGCGGCGCTCGCTCGGTGCCGTCCGGATTGCGGCCGAGCGCCTTGTTCTGGAACGTGTTGGCGTCCATCCACTTGCGCCGCATGAACTCCCAGGCCGTGGCGTGGAAATCGTTGGTGCCGCTCTTGAGCACCACGTTGAAGATGCCGCCGCCGGTCTTGCCATACTGCGCGTCGTAGGAGTTCTGCTGGATGCTGAACTCCTGCACGGCATCCACGATGGGGACGTAAGCGATGTTGTTTCCACCGGCCTGGCCGTTGTTCGGCGCGCCGTCCATAAGGAACTCGTTGTTCGACTGCCGGCCGCCGTTGACCGACCACTCGGCGATCGCGCCGTTGTCAAAAGGCCGCTGCCAGATCGCGGCCCCGCGGAACACCACGCCGCTCATCATGAAACCGAGCATGAACGGATTGCGGGAGTTGAGGGGCAGCTCGGCCACCTGCATCGTGTTCACAACGCCCACGCGGCTGGCCGTCTGCGTCTCGAGCATCGCCCCCTCGGCCGTGACGGTGATGGACTCGGTGACCTGGCCGACCTCGAGTACGACGTCCAGACCCACCAGCCGCCCCACCTCGAGCACCAGGTCTTCTTTCACATACTGCTTGAAGCCCGGAGCCGTGACCGTCACCTTGTACACGCCAGGACGCAGCAGCGGAATCGAATAAGAGCCGGAAGCGTCGGTCCGGGCGCTCGAGGATTCGTTCGTCGCCACGTGTACGGCCGTGACTGTGGCGCTCGGCACGGCGGAGCGAGACGGGTCCAGCACGTGCCCCGAAATGGTGGCGCGAAACTCCTGTGCGCTGGTCAGGAACGCAAGGGACAGAATCGCCGCCAGCGAAAGCCAAAAAGCCTTCTTCATGGATCCCCCTTTTGCTTTTGTCCTTCCCCGAGCGGGCGAAGCGGACCCGCCGGATTGCACACTTTATACATCATGTAAGGGGTTTCGTCAAGTAAAAAGTGACCTGCCCTGGCCGTGGGCCTCAGCGATCTCTATCAGAACAGTAGAGATACAAATGTCACCTACTCTAATGCCTTCTCGCCTAACCGGATATGCCGCTCGCCGTCCTCGATTCGGCCGAGGCGGAAATAGACTTTTCCAAGCAAAAGGTGGGCGGCCGAATGGCCCGGATCGCGTCGGACAGCTTGCTCCAGGTGTGACCTCGCCTCATCCAGCGCTCCCAAATGAACGAGCGCGCGGCTGAGCTCGAAAAGTGACCGGGCCGAGGGGCGGCCGGCAACCACCTGACGGAGCATGGCGACCGCATCTTCAACCCGGCCCTGGCGGAACAGGAAGGCGCCGAAGTCAATCCGGGGGTCAGCCTCGGGACGGCTGTCCCCGCCGTCCGCTCTGACGGCTTCGCGGAAATGCACCTCGGCCTCTTCGGCCCGGCCCAACGCCTCAAAGGTGAGGGCGATGCCATTGTGCACACGCCAAGGGCGCCGGTCCACTGTAAGCGCGTGCCGGAATGCCTGGAGGGCGGCGTCGAACTGGTTCAACGAATACAAGGCGCGTGCGAGGTAATAGCAGGCGTCCTCGAGTCTTGGATTCAATTGGCAGGCCTTGCGGAACGGCTCGACTGCGTCACGGTAGTTGCCCTGGACAGCGTGAGCTGCCCCCAGTGCTTTCCAGGCAGCCGCAAAGTCGGGATCCAGGCGGACGGCTTCGGAGAATGCGACTACAGCCTCCGTGAAGCGCCGTTGATCAAACAAGCGGGATCCGCGCTCGAACTGCTCGAGTGCCGCGGGCGCCTGAGCTGCACTGCGCATCAGGGATATCCCTTGCAATGCGGCGGAACCAATAATAAGGATCGCCAGGGACGGCCCCACGGGGATCAGCATGCCACAACGGGCTGGCCGCCTGTGGCAACCGGGCCTCTTCCGCAGCCGTGACTTCGCTTCGAGGCCTCCTTCTTCCGCCGCCTGTGGCACGCCGCCTGCACAGGCCCACCACGATCGCTGTAACACCGACCAGCCCCAGGGAGGGGATCTGCCGGAGTGAAACAAGTTGGCGGGCGTAACTCCTTAATTTTTCAAACGAAGCCGCCGGTTGATCCGCAGCGCGACCGGGCGGGGATATGCCGTTGAGCGGCCCGGAACACGGCGAGCGCGGAAGCTTGCGCACCCTGCCGGGGGATTTCGCGCGCCAGATCATGTGGCGTTTCGGGGACCGGCAGTCCGCACAGCTGCGAAAACTCGTCCGCACGGTGCGGGCGCTGGCACGCCATCGTGTGGCCGGAATCCTCGGGCAGGGCGCTCGGGACACGCACGAATGGAACGACCAGAAGGCCTCCTTGCTTGCGGCTTTTGACGAGTTCGGGATCTGGAACGTACTGTTGGATCCGCAGGAGGGGGGTTTCGTCGAGGGGCCGAAAAACTTCGCTCTCGCGCTCACCATTTTCGAGCTGGCCTGGGTGGACGCCGGAGCGGCGGCGACGTGTCTGGCCCACTGCCTGGCGCTCGCGCCCATTTACCTTCGCGGAACACCGGAACAACAGAAAACCTACTTGCGGCGCTCCGGGCCGGACGAGCCGGACCGCGGCTGGCGCGGGGCGTTTTGCCTGACGGAGCCCCTTCCTTATGCGGGCGCCGAGACGGAATGGCTCGGCGGCAAGGTCCGCGTCGCCGAGTGGCCCGAAGGAGGCGAACCGGTCCTCGAAGTGGACAAGCGCGGCCGCTTCATCAGCAACATGGCGTTCGCCAATCTGGTCGTCGCCGCGGTGGATTCCGGGGATTCGCGCATCGGCGGAAGCTGTCTGGTCGTGCTCGAGGCAAACGATCCGGGCGTGTTCGACCGGGGTGCCCCGTCCCGTACACTCATCCGCCAGCTCGGCTCGACGCATGATCCCGTCTTCCGGCTGCGCGTGCCGGCCGGACGGATCGTGGGAGGCTACAGCGTACGAGACGGTGTGATCCTTCCCCGCTACAACCACGCCGAGCTCGTCGAGGCGGTCTTCCGCCGCACGCGCGTCATCGTCGGGCTGATGACCGCCGCCAAACTGCTCTCTGCCGTCGAACCCATCATCCGCTACCAGCGGAGCCGGTTTCGCGGCGCCGAAACGGCGCAGCCCGGCACGCCCCTGTACGAGCTCGGCCTGCAACTGCAACAGGACACGCTGCACCGGCTGGTGGACATCTGGGCCGCGGGAGAAGCCAGCGCTTCGCTCGGATTTGCGGCGGCGCGGTTGTTTGACGAACTGGATCCGCTCGAGCGCGAGATGGACCGGATCTTTTCGGCGGAAGGTTTGCGCGGGGCGGCCGCGGTCCGCGCCATGCAGCGCTGCCACAAAGAGGCGCTCGACTGCTTGCAGACCGGCGTCGAATGCGGCAAGCCGATGGTCCGCTTCGTACTGCTCGACGCGCTCGCCGACGTGCTCGCGCCGGCCTGCAAGCTGTGGAACACCGGCCATGGCGCCGGCATGATGCGCGAAGCCGTGAGTCTGATGGGCGCCTCCGGCGTTACCGAAGACTGCCCAGGCTTTCTCGGGCACAAATGGATGGACGCGCAGCTGGAGGCCACCCTGGAGGGCCCGGAGGCCGTGCAACGCCGCCAGCTCAGCTTCACGATGACGCACGAGCTCTTCCTGGCGCAGTTTCATCATTGGATTGCGGAGATGCGTCAGATCGCGGCGCAGCGGCCGGGAACCGGAGCCTGCACGCTCGCCACGGCCATGCAGCTCTGGCTGTGGACGCTCAATTACCTTGAAAAAGCCACGGACGCGCACGGGGACCGGCTGTACCAGAGTGCGCGCCAGGGCGTCACGTTTCCCCTGGCCGATGCGCTGTGCTGGCTGCTGGCCACGCGCTACTTCATTCTGGACGTGATGGAGCTGGTTTCACGGGCGGCCGAAGATCGCCAGCTGGCCGGCCTTGCGGATTTTTTCACGGATCTGTGTCACGTGCAAAGCGCCCGGGCCGCCGGGGAGGTCGGGCGCATCTGCTCGCAGTTGATCTTCGGCTACAAGGCTCATCCCTCCTGGGAGCCCGGCGAGCAGGAGGCCTATAGCGGCGAGGAGTTGCTCGAGATCGAGACCCTGATTCCGGGCGTGGCTGAGGCTGGAGCGCGGACGTCCGCAGCCGCCCGCATGCACGCGCCCAAGGCGGGCCCGTGCGCCCGCTTCGAGGGGCTGGAACATTTTGTGCGCCTCCGGACCCGGCTGGACGGCTGTCTGACCGGCTCACATCTGGCTAAAGATCGTGCCGCCGAGGCTCTCAAGCACGTCGTCATTCCCGACAGGCTCGACTACCCCTCCTGAGTTTCATGCGAAGAGCATCCTCGCCACGGTGTTGACCACGGCGTGGCTCACCATGGAGGCCCGTACGCTCCCGGCCTGCTGAAAGGCGCGCCCGTAAAAGACGCCCGCCACAGCCGCAACCAGGGCGAAGCGCCAGTTGGGGAATTCGCGAAAGGGCAGGTGTGCGAGTCCGAACAACACGGAAGCCCCGACGAGGCCCGCGCGTTGGCTTGCCAGCCACGCTCCGAGCCACTGCTGGAGCAAGCCCCGAAAGAAAAACTCCTCCGACAACGCCACCACCCAGAGCATTCCCAAGAATGTGCCGGCTGCCGCCAGCGCGGCTTCGGCGGGCGCCATCTCGGCGGGGCGAAAGCGAATCAGGCCCAATCCCATCGTCAGCGGCAAGCCGATGGGGAGAAACAGCAGCGCATGCCACACTCCGATGCGCCAGTCCCGGCCGGTGGGCAGAAAACCGAAGCCCGTTCCCTCGGCCCTGCGGATCAGCAGCATCACGACCACGCCGAGTCGGATCCACATCAGTTGTCCGAGAATCGCGATCTCCAGGCCTGCAACCGGGCTGGCATAGACCGCCGGGAAGATGCGCGCCAGCATCACGGCGGCTGCAAAAACAAGGAAGCCGGCGTCGGCCGCACCCGTGCGCGGAAGCACCACGTACCAAAAGGCGGCGCTCAGCGCCAGCGCCGCCAGCAGCATGAAGGAATCGAAGCGGAAGACACCGCATGGCAGACTGTAGGCGCAGTAGGGAATCACGGCGCTGGCTGCAAATCCGGCGGCGAGCGCGGGCGGCCTCCACCGGGCTTCCAGACGGCGGCGCACGGTCTCGAATCCCGGAACAAGGTAGAAGGAGGCTTCCCAAAGGAAGGCTGCGATCACCGGAACGGCGACGCGCAAAGGGATATGCTGTTGGTGAGCATAGATCCATCCGGCTGCACAGAGGAAGGTCCACACAATGGCGAGCGTCCACTGGAAGCGGCGGAGCGGGCGCATCCGGTTCATCTTAGCATTCGTGTTCGCTGCGGCCTGCTGCGGAGGCGATCCGCCGCCCGGTCTGCTGCGGCGCGTGGCCGAACGGGAAGCCGAAAACGAGCGGGAGCGGCGCCACTATCTCTACCGGCAGACGGTGGTGTTCGAAGAGCTGGACGCGAAGGGACGCAAAACGGGCGAGTACCGGGAGGTCCGCGAGGTCATCTTCTCGCCGGAAAGCGAACGCATCGAACGCGTGACTTACGGCCCTGTCAATACCCTGACGCGCCTGCTGCTGACGCCGGAAGACTTCCGCGATTTGCGCGAAGTGCAGCCGCTGCTCTTGACCCCTGACCGCCTCTGGAGCTATGAAGCTCGCTACCGGGGAGAGGAGTTCGTAGACGGCGTGGCATGCTGGTTGTTGCAGATCCGCCCTCGTCAGATCCTGGAGGGCCAGCGCCTCTTTGACGGGCTCCTCTGGGTGAGCCAGCAAGATTTTTCGATTGTACGGATGGAAGGGCAGGCGGTGCCGCCGTTATATCGCGGCGGCAAAGAGAACCTGTTCCCGCGATTCACGACGCTGCGCGCTCTGGTCGACGGCAGGCACTGGTTTCCGGTTTACACTTTCGCCGATGACGTGCTGCCGTTCCGCAGCGGGCCTCAGCGCATCCGGCTTCGAATTTCGTACGCGGACTACCGGCGGTTCGGCGCCGAATCGCGCGTGAAGTTCGAACCGTGAAGGCTGCGGGAGACCGGAACCGCGGCGTGCGGTTTGGCGCAGCTCGGCCTGAGAGTGGTCGTCAAGCGTTGCTCTCGGATCGGTGACTTCCGCGGACCAGCTTCACGCATCGCGCTCCCGGCGGACGCGGGCGACGCTGTGACCGCCCAGTGAGGGAAGGTGAATCCCGCCCGTGCGCGGCGGTCCGACGCGATGCCGGCAGGAGTGGAAAGACAAAAAGGGCGGGCCGGCAGCGGATGCCGGACCCGCCCGTAAAGCGCCTCAGTACTCCATATCGCCGCCGTGGCCGGCCGGCGCTTTCTCTTTCTTCTCCGGGATCTCGGCCACCATCGCCTCGGTGGTGAGCATCAGCGCCGCAATGGAGGCCGCATTCTGCAGCGCGGTGCGCGCCACTTTGGTCGGGTCAATCACCCCGGCCTTGACCAGGTCTTCGTACTGGCCGGTCTCGGCGTTGAACCCGAAGTTGGGGTTGTCGCTGGCGCGGATCTTCTCCACCACGATGGCGCCCTCAAAGCCGGCGTTCTGAGCGATCTGCCGCAGCGGCTCCTCGCAGGCCCGCTTGACGATGTCCACGCCGATCTGCTCGTCGCCGTTGAGCTTGAGCTTCTCGAGCGCGGCCGAAGCGCGCAGCAGCGCCACGCCGCCGCCGGGCACGATCCCTTCCTCGACCGCGGCCCGGGTGGCGTGCAGCGCATCTTCCACACGAGCCTTCTTTTCCTTCATTTCGGTCTCGGTGGCGGCTCCCACCTTGATCACCGCCACGCCGCCCGCCAGCTTGGCCAGCCGCTCCTGCAGCTTCTCCCGGTCGTAATCGGAGGTGGTCTCCTCGATCTGCGCCCGGAGCTGCTTGATGCGGCCCTCGATCGCTTTCTGGCTGCCGGCGCCCTCGACGATCGTGGTGTTGTCCTTGTCCACCGTCACCCGCTTGGCGCGGCCCAGATCCTCCAGGCGCACGCCCTCCAGCTTGATGCCGGTCTCCTCCATGATGGCCTTGCCGCCGGTGAGGATGGCGATGTCTTCCAGCATGGCCTTACGCCGGTCGCCGAAGCCCGGCGCCTTTACCGCGCAGCAGCTCAGCGTGCCGCGCAGCTTGTTGACCACCAGCGTGGCCAGCGCCTCCCCTTCCACTTCCTCGGCGATGACGAGCAGCGGGCGGCCGGCCCGGGCAATCTGCTCGAGCAGCGGCAGCAGGTCCTTCATGTTGCTGATCTTCTTCTCGTGGATGAGGATGTACGGCTCTTCGAGCACGCACTCCATCCGGTCCGGATCGGTGATGAAGTACGGCGACAGGTAGCCGCGATCGAACTGCATGCCCTCCACCATCTCGGTGGTGGTCTCCATGGTCTTGGATTCCTCGACCGTGATCACGCCGTCTTTGCCGACCTTCTTCATCGCCTCGGCGATCCGTTCCCCGATGGTGGTGTCGCCGTTGGCGGAGATCGTGCCGACCTGGGCGATCATCTCGCCGCTGACCGGCTTGCTGTATTTCTTGATCTCCTCGACCACCAGCTCGACGGCTTTTTCAATGCCGCGCTTGAGCGCCATCGGGTTGGCTCCGGCCGCCACGGCCTTGACCCCTTCCCGATAGATGGACTGCGCCAGGATGGTCGCGGTGGTGGTGCCGTCACCGGCCACGTCCGAAGTCTTCGAGGCCACCTCGCGCACCATCTGCGCGCCCATGTTCTCCAGCGGGTCCTTCAGCTCGATCTCTTTGGCCACCGTCACGCCGTCCTTGGTGATGGTGGGCCCGCCGAATTTCTTCTCCAAAACCACGTTGCGACCTTTCGGACCGAGCGTCACCTTGACGGCGTCCGCCAGCTGGTTGACGCCCCGCAAGATCGCCTGTCGCGAAGCCTCGCTGTACACGATCTGTTTGGCTGCCATCTCCTGTTCCCTCCTTACGCTGTCGCCTTCTGCGCGGTGTCCTCGATCACTCCGAGGACCTCGTCTTCGCGCATGATCAGATACTCCTGGTCATCAATCTTGATCTCGTTACCGGAATACTTCCCGAAAAGGATCCGGTCGCCGACCTTCACATCCAGCGGAACCAGCTTGCCATCCTCCAGCCGTTTGCCCTTGCCGACGGCGACCACCTCGCCTTCCTGGGGCTTTTCCTTGGCGGTGTCCGGGATGATGATGCCGCCTTTGACCGTCTCCTTTTCCTCGATGCGCTTGACTACGATGCGGTCATACAGAGGACGGATGTTCATCGAGCGAAACCTCCCTCATTGGTGATTCGACGTGGGTACTCAATACGGCGGACCGGCGAGCGCCGGGTCCACTTGATATTATTAGCACACTGACCCAAGGAGTGACAAGATTTTTTCGTAACCTGTTGGAAAATAGCTAATTAACAAACTTGACTCCAGACGGCGCGTCGCTTGGACTGCCCGGGCAAGCGCCCGGCGCGCTTTTGCTAGAGTGAAGACAGCATGCGCCGCACCAGCCTGCTGCCCCTCGTGATCACGGTCCTGGTGGGTGCGGTCGCGTATCTTTACTACGAACGGCGCAGCGCCCAGCAGCGCCAGGCGCCTTCACCGCCTCCCCGGCTGCCTCCCAAGCTGAGCGCCGCAGCCAGCAACTGGGAATGGTCCTACAGCGAAGGGCGTCCGTGCCCGGTGGTTTCGGTGCGCGCACGCAGTTTCCGGCAGATCCGGGAACCTTCGCGCTTTGAGCTCGAAGACGTGGAGCTGCGGCTCTACCAGAAGGACTGTGCGCGGATGGACCTGGTCACCAGCCGTCGCGCCGAATTCGACACCGAGCGCGGCGTCCTGTACTCGGAAGGCGAAGTGGATGTGCTTCTGGGTTTGCCCGCTACGGGCGTCCCCGCGGGACGGCACTTTCGTATTCGCAGTTCCGGGGTCACGCTGGAAAGCAAGACCGGAAAAGTCACGACCGACCGTGCGACCACCTTCGAGTTTGAAGGCGGCAGAGGCAGTTGTATCGGCGCCTCCTACGACCCCGGCGCGCGCGAATTGCACCTGCGCTCCGGCGCGGAAGTCTCTTGGCAGAGCGGACCGGCAGAGCCTGTGCTGACGGTCCAGGCCGGGGAGATGCTTTACAAAGAGCGCGATTCCGCAATCCTGCTTTTGCCCTGGTCGCGCTTCCGCCGCGGTCCGATGGAAATCGAAGCGGGGCAGGCCATCGTGTGGCTGGAGGAACACGCGCTCCGGCGCGTCGAAGCCAGGGACGCGCGCGGGCGCGATGCGCACGGCTCGCGCCTGCTTGAATATGCCGCGGGGCTCGTGTTTGTCCATTGGAGCCGCAACGGGCAGATCGAACGCATCGAGGCAGAACAGCGTGCCCGCCTGCTCGCGCGTGACGGCGCCGCCCAGACCGCGGTGGCCGCCGACCGCATCGAGATGCACTACCGCGCCGTGGGAGGCGATCAGGAGCTGGGCTCGGTGTGGGCGCGCGGCCGGGTGATCGTCGAATCCCAGGCGCCCGCCCGCGGGGAACCGGCTCCGGACAAGCGGGTGCTCGAAAGCGAAGTGGTCCACCTGGCCATGCGTCCGGGCGGGCGTGAAATCGAAGCCATCGAGACGCACGCGCCGGGGCGGATGGCGTTACGACCTGCTTCCCCGCATCAGAGGCGGCGCACGCTGGCGGGCGAGCGCCTGCGGATCTACTACGGGGCGGACAACCGTGTGCGCGCCCTGGAAGCTGACAGCGCGTTCACGCAAAGCGATCCGCCCGAGATGCCCGTGCGGGCCCCGCTGCCCCCCGCACGGACCTGGAGCCGCCGGCTGCGCGCCGAGTTTGCTCCCGGCACGCAGGCTCTCCGGTCCCTCGTGCAGGAAGGCGAGTTCCGTTATGAAGAGGGCGAGCGCAAAGGACGCGCCGAACGCGCCGTGCTCGAGGCTGCCGAGGACCGGATCGTTCTCGAAGGCAGTGCGCGCGTATGGGATGCTGCCGGGACGATCGCGGCCGACCGCATCCTGCTCGACCAGCGAACCGGGGATACCCTCGCCGAGGGCGCCGTCACCGCCTCCCGCCTTCCGGAGCGGAAGAAGCCGGCAACCTCGGGCCTGCTCGATTCGGAGGATGCCTTCCAGGCTCAGGCGGACCGCATGACCGCCGCCGACCATAACCGGCTGTTGCGGTTCGAGGGCCGGGCGGTGGTCTGGCAGGGCACCAACCGGATCCGGGCACAGCTGATTGAAATTGACCGGCGCAAGCGGACGCTGATGGCGCGCGGCAGCGTCGTCGCCCAGTTCGCCGAGGTCCCCCCGCGAAAGGACGGGCCGGGTTTGCCTGCCCTTGTGGTCATCGAGGCCCCGGAGCTCGCCTACAACGACCAAACACGCGTGGCGGCCTTTTCCGGAGGGATCCGGATGGTGCGCCGCCAGACCACGGTGATGGCGGCACGGCTCGTGGCCCACCTGGCCGAGGGTGACGGCGCCTCACGGCTGGAGCGGGCCGACGCCGAAGGCGCCGTCGAGATCGTCCAGGCCGCCCCGGACCGGCTGCGCCGGGCGTCCGCTGAACATGCCGTCTACCAGGCAGATGAAGAAAAGATTGTCCTTTGGGGCGGCGAGCCCATGTTCCGCGACAGTCTCCGGGGGGCCACGCGCGGCCGTCAATTGACCTGGTTCCCCGACGATGATAGGCTGCTCGTGGAGGGAGGCGCGGAGCGTCCCGCCGTGAGCCGGATCCGCAAGAAGTGACCATTTGATGCGCAAGCTCCAGACCTGCGAAATCTCCAAAACTTTCGGCGGGCGGAAAGTCGTGGACGACGTGTCCCTGCTTGTGGAGCAGGGGGAGGTGGTGGGTCTGCTGGGCCCCAACGGGGCGGGCAAGACCACCACGTTTCACATCATCGTCGGCCTCGTCAGCCCGGATTCCGGCCGCGTGATGCTGGACGACGAGGATATCACCCGACTGCCGATGTACCAGCGGGCCCGGCGGGGCATCAGCTACCTGCCGCAGGAGCCTTCGGTCTTTCGCCGGCTCACGGTGGAGGAAAATCTGATGGCGATCCTCGAGACGCTGCCGCTCCGCGCGCATGAGCGGCGGGAACGCCTCTCGAGCCTCATCGAAATGTTGGGATTGGAACGGGTCCGCCAGAACAAGGGCTATTCGCTTTCCGGCGGGGAGCGGCGCCGCGTGGAGATCGCCCGGTCCCTCGTGCTGGAACCATCCTTTCTGCTGCTGGATGAGCCGTTTTCCGGAATCGACCCCATTCAGGTGCTGGAATTGCAGCGCATCATTTTTGACCTGCGGCGCAACGGCATCGGGATCCTGGTGACGGATCACAACGTCCGCGAGACGCTGGCGGTCACCGACCGGGCTTACATCATCAATAACGGCCGGATCTTCCGCGCCGGTAGCCCCGAGGCGCTGGGGCGCGACCCGGAAGTCAAACGCATCTATCTGGGCGAGACCTTCACCCTGGGTGTCGAGACCCGGGCCGGGGATTGACCCGGCCGCGGCTCATCCGGCTGGTTTCCCTTCCCCGGAGGTTCAGGCTGTAAAATGGGGGCAGATGAGTTCGCTGTCGCCCCGGTTGCAGTTGCGGGTTCAGCAGAAGCAGATCCTCCGGCCCGCGCTCGTTCAGATGGTCACCGTCCTTCAGCTCAACCGCCTCGAGCTGAAGGAAATGATCGCGCAGGAGATTGCGCAGAACCCGGTGCTGGAGGAGGCGACCGAGGACGGGGCCGAGGAACTCAGCCCGGAAGAGGTTCAGGCTCTGCTCGAGGCCGAACGGGATCCAGCCGAGCCTCCCCCGGCGGACCAGCCCATTTTGGAAGCCGTCTCAGACGTCTCCGAGGGGATCGAGGGTGTCGCAGATTTCGACAGCTCTGCTCCGGCCGAGGCCCTGGACGGGGAGGAGCCTCTTGTCGAATCCAAGCCGTTGACCGACCCGTTCGAGGAGATTGATTTCGGGTCGTTCTTTGACGAATACCTGGACCCCGGATTCCGCAGCCCGGCCAGCGAGCAGGTGGAGAAACCCTCCTTTGAGACTTTCCTGCCGGCGCCCGTCACCTTGTCCGACCACTTGCGCTCCCAACTCAGCGTGCTGGTGCTTCCCGACGCGGTGCGGGAGGCGGCCGAACTCATCATCGGCAATCTGGAGGACAACGGCTATCTTACCGCCAGTCTTGAGGAACTGGCCGCCGACGGCTCAGTGCGCTTGTCCGACCTGGAAGAGGGTCTCAAGGTGGTGCAGTCGCTGGATCCGGCAGGAGTGGGGGCGCGAGATCTTCGCGAATGCCTGCTGTTACAACTGGCAAGCCGTAACGGGCAGGGCGGTGTCGCCTGGCGGATCGTGGAGCAGCATCTCAAGCTGCTCGAGCGCCGGCAGTACCAGGAACTGGCCAAGGTGCTGGGCCGGCCGCTCGAACACATCCGCATCGCCTGCGAGGTAATCCGGCATCTGGATCCTTGTCCGGGCTTGCGCTACTCCGGCCCCGGCGCGCGGCAGGTGGAGCCTGACGTTTACATCTTCAAGGAAGGCGACGACTACGTCATCCAGTTGAACGACGACGATTTGCCGCAATTGCGGCTCAACCGGCAGTACCGCCGCATGCTCGACCGCAACCAGGAGCCGAACAAAGAGGTGCGCAATTACGTGCGCGAGCGCTACGCGTCGGCGATCCAGCTGATGAAGAACATCGAGCAGCGCAGGCAGACCATCCTGAAAGTCTGCGAGGCGATCGTACGCCGGCAGCGCGGTTTTCTCGACCACGGGCTGGACCACCTGAAGCCCATGATGATCAAGGAGATCGCCGAGGAGATCGGCGTGCACCCGTCCACGGTGAGCCGGGCCGTCGCCAACAAGTACGCTCACACGCCTCAGGGCGTCTTCGAACTCCGCTACTTTTTCTCCGAAGCCGTGCAAGGGCCGTCGGGAGCGGAAACGCCGCTGTTGCTGCTCAAGCGCAAGGTCAAGAAAATGATCGAAGAAGAAGACCCGGCGCATCCGCTCACCGATGAGCAGATCACCGCGCGACTCCAGGCCGAAGGGATTCACGTGACGCGGCGCACCGTGGCCAAGTACCGGGAGGATATGAAAATTCCATCCACCCACCACCGGCGTGTCCGCACGTGACCATGACAGGGAGGGAAGCATGAAAGTCACGTACACGGGCCGGACAGACACCTTCACCCCCGCTCAGGAAAAGAAGCTGGCGGCGAAGTTTTCCAGGCTGGCGCGCCTGCTGGACCGGCGCGACGGCGAGCGGGAAGCTCATGTGATTCTGACCGGCCAGCGCCACCTCCAGCAGGCCGAGATCACCGTGAACTTCCACGATCACCCCCTGGTGGGCGCGGCCACGAGTACGGACCAGTTCACCGCCATCCTGGCGGCCGCCGAGAAACTGGAAAAGCAGGTCCTGAAACTGCGCACCCGCCGCCGGGACACCAAGCGGGTGCCGAAAAATAACTGGGCGATCGAGGTCCCCGGCGAGACGTCCGCCGAGCCGGCGGAGGCCGCCGGCGACGAGAGTACCGCCCCGCGGGTCTTCCGGGTGGACAACGCCTGGGACCGCAAGCCCATGACGCTCGAAGAAGCGCTTCTTGAGATCACGGCAGATCAGGACTACCTGGTGTATCGGGATGCGGAAACCGACCGGGTCTCCGTGCTGGTGCGGCGCCGCGACGGCAACTTCGACCTGCTCGAAGTCTGACCGCGGCGCTGAGTGATGGCTGCCCGAAAGCCCGTCCGCTCGGCAGCCGCGCCGGAGCTCGTGGTGATCACGGGCCTGAGCGGCTCCGGCAAGGGTACCGTTCTCAAGTCCCTGGAGGATCTCGGCTACTATGCCGTGGACAACCTCCCGGTGGAACTCATCCCGAAATTCACCGAGCTGGTCCGCGAGTCTGCCGAGATCTCGCGGGCCGCGCTGGTGGTGGACATCCGCGAGCGGGAAGGATTGGAACGCTTCCCCGAAATCTATTCCCGAATCCGGGACGAGCTGCCCACCACGCTGCTGTTCCTCGAGGCGGATGACGACACGCTGGTGCGCCGCTTCAGCGAAACCCGGCGCCCGCATCCGCTGGGCACAGGCGATTCCATCCTGACGAGCATTCGCCGCGAGCGCCGCCGCCTGGCGCCGATCCGCGCCTTGGCCGACCACATCATCAACACGTCGAAATTCAATGTCCACGAACTCCGGGACCTGATCGCGGAACGCTTCCGCAGCGGCCGGGTCGAGTCCCAGATCATGATCTACGTCACGAGCTTCGGCTACCGCTACGGCATTCCGCCCGACAGCGACCTGGTCTTCGACGTGCGCTTCCTGCCCAATCCCAACTACATCCCCCGCTTCAAGAAACTCAGCGGGCGGCATCCGAGCGTGGCCCGCTATATCCGCTCCTTTTCCCAGACGCGCGAGTTCATAGACCGCATCACCGAATTGCTCGTTTACCTGCTGCCGCACTATATTCGGGAAGGCAAGAGCTACCTCACGATTGCCTTCGGGTGCACCGGCGGCCGCCACCGTTCCGTGATGATCGCCACGGAGATTCACAAGCGGCTGGCGCGCGCCGGCTATCGCGTCAAGGTGACCCACCGGGACATCGAGAAAGGGTGACGCGCCGGCGGGGCAAGTCGGTAGGATAGGAGTTTGTCAGTCTGGCAGGAACTCGGCTCACACAGCCATGGCGTCTTTGCAAGAACAACCACGCATTCTTGATCGCTGGCGCGAGGCCACCCGATGACCGTCGCGGTGGGCGCCGATCACGCGGGCTACGAACTCAAACAGCGGGTAGCGGCTTACCTGCGCGCCTTGGGGCATGAAGTGCTGGATTTAGGAGCCGACAGCGCCGAGCCCTCCGACTACCCGGACTTCGCGGAAGCCGTGGGCCGGGCCATCCTGGAAGGGCGTGCGGAGCGGGGGGTGTTGCTGTGCGGCAGCGGCGTCGGGGCCACGGTGGCGGCCAACAAGCTCCCGGGCATCCGTGCGGGCCTGTGCCACGACACCTACTCGGCCCGGCAGGGCGTCGAGCACGACGACATGAACGTGCTCGTGCTGGGAGCGCGGGTCATCGGGCCTGCTCTGATGGAGGAACTCGTGCGCACCTTCCTCGGCGCGCGCTTCTCGGGCGAAGAGCGCCACCGCCGCCGCCTGGAAAAGGTTCGCGCCCTGGAAACCAGAGCTGGAGAAGGCGGAAAATGACGGCGCAGGCGGACCCGCTCTCCGGCATGACATTGGAGCTTGGCGCCTATCGAGCCGCCGTCGAGCGCAGGCTGCGGGCCTGGGAGGCCGACCGGTTCGTCGCTCGCCTTTGGAACAAGGACCCCACCTTGTGGCGCCCGGACCCGCAGGCACCCGAGATTGCGGACCGGCTGGGCTGGCTCCACCTGCCCGACGCCGCGCCCAGGCAAGCCGATGAGTGGGAGCGGTTCGCCGCCGAGATCCGTACCGAGGGATACCGGCACGCGGTGCTGCTGGGGATGGGGGGCTCGAGCCTGGCGCCCGAGGTGGTTGGGCGGACCTGCGGCAGCGCACCGGGTTTTCCGGAGCTGGTGGTCCTCGACAGTACCCATCCGGGGGCGGTGCGCGCGGTTGAGGAGCGCCTGGACCTGCGCCGGACTCTGTTCGTCGTCTCGAGCAAATCCGGGACCACCATCGAACCGCTCTCGCTGTTTCGTTACTTCTGGGAGCGGACGCAGCGCACGGGTCGGTGCTTCGCGGCGATCACCGATCCCGGCACGCCCCTCGAACACCTGGCGGTCGAGCGCGGTTTCCGCCGTCTCTTCCGGGCCCCGGCAGACGTGGGCGGGCGCTACTCGGCGCTGTCGGACTTCGGCATGGTTCCGGCCGCGCTGATCGGAGTGCGCATCCAGGACGTGATTGCGCCGGCGCGGCGCATGGCCTCCGCTTGCGCGCCGGAAGCGCCGGCGGTGCAGAATCCGGGCCTGGTTCTGGGCGCCGCGCTGGGTGAGCTGGCGCTTGCCGGCCGTGACAAACTCACGTTTCTTGCCTCGGCTGCACTGGAGGCGTTTCCGGACTGGACCGAGCAGCTGATTGCGGAAAGCAGCGGCAAGGACGGCCGCGGGATCGTGCCCGTGGCCGGGGAGCCGGTCGGCTCGGCGGAAACATATGGGCCTGATCGCGTTTTCGTCTGGCTCGGCCTGGACGGAGAACCGGAGCCCTCGGTCCTGGGACCGCTCGCCGCCGCCGGCCATCCCGTCATCCGCATCCGGCTCCGCAGCCGCGAAGATCTGGGCGGGGAATTTTTTCGCTGGGAGTTCGCCACGGCCGCGGCCTGCGCCGTGCTCGCGGTCCACCCCTTCGACCAGCCCGACGTGCAGCTGGCCAAGGATCTGGCTCGCCGCGCGATGGAGCGGCCTGACAGCGGGGGCTCGCAGAACGACATGGTGCCCGCGGATTCCGAACAACAACTGAGCGCGGCACTGGCGGAGTTTCTGGCCGCTGCCGGGCCGGGGCGGTACGTAGCCCTTCAGGCCTTCATCGCGCCCTCCGGCGAGGCAGGGGGCGCACTGGGCCGCATTCGCTCGATCCTTCGCGACCGCCTGCGGGTGGCAACGACGTCCGGCTATGGTCCCCGCTTTCTCCACTCCACGGGCCAGTTGCACAAAGGAGGGCCGGATACGGGCCTTTTCTTGCAGTTCGTGGACGAACCCGCGCACGACTTGCCTGTCCCGGAGACGGGCTACAGCTTCGGCCAGCTCCTGCGCGCGCAGGCCGACGGCGACGCCGGAGCGTTGCGGCGACGCGGGAGGCAGTTGGTGCGCATTCAGCTGGGGCGCGATGCGGCAGCCGGATTACGGCGGGTCGAAGAGGCGCTCCGCCGGAGCGCACCTCCCGAAAGATAGCGAGCGGCGCCTTCGGCCGGGCCGTCTCAAGCCGGCGTCGCCGGCAGGTCCACGCGCACTCGCAGGCGCTCGCCGAGCCGGCGGAACAGATCCAGCCACTGCTGTGCTTCGGAATCGCCTTGGCGGGCGCGCGCGGCGGCGGCCCCGTACCGGTTCTTGAGCACGGCGTAGAAGTCGTTTTGCACCCGCCAGAGATTGACCTCGAAAGGCAGGGAGCGCGCCAGGGCCGTCAGTTCGGAGAGCCGGGCCAGCTGTGAGGCATCCTCCGGCCGGGAGCGGAGGGCGCCCGAGAGTCGCTCCAGGGTCTTGCGCAGCGCGAATTCCAGGCTGGCGTGATCCAGCCGGACCCCGGCGGCCTTGGCTTCGTCCAGCAGGCTCCGGATCCGGTCCAAGTCAGGCTCTTCCGACTCGAAGGCGCGCCGCAGGTCGGTGTTCACGGTCACTTCAGCCGCGATCTCGAACCGGTTGGGCAGCGGCACGCCCAAGGCCGTCATGAAGCGCATCAAAGCGGCATGGTCGTGGTAGAAGCCGCGGTAGAGCGCTTCGGCCTCCTCGAGAGCAGACTCGATGATCTGCCGGAGGATCTTGCGCTGTTCATCGCGGAAGAGGAATCCGAGCGAGTAAGTTCCTCCTCCGAATTCCCGGTCGAGTCCGCGAATCACCTCGGGAAGATCGCCCCGCCGGAAGACGTCGGAGAGCTCCTCCAACAGCCGGGCATAGGCTTCGTCGCCTTGAAATTCGCGGACGCCGCCGCTGACATTGTGGTCCCCGAGATGCAGCACGCCAAAAGTGATCCGCTGTGATTCCTCCGTAATATCGGAGGTGACGGTGACCCGCCCGAGCGCCAGCCGGGCCTTGCCCTGCGTCAGGAGGCGGTAGTCTTCGCGCTCCACCGTGTAACAGTAGGTTTGGGTGCGGTGGTTGTACGTTTCAAACAAAGAGCTCACGGCGTAGTGCGCTCCGACTTTTCGGAGATCCACCCTGGCCGGGCGCGCCAGGGTCTCGTAGATGCGCCGGCCGTCGCCGTGCTCCGGAAGATTGCTGCGAGCGCGCTCCAGGCGTTTGAGAAATTCTTCTTCGATGGAATCTCCGAATAACTCTTGCGCCAGTTGCACCACCCTGGCGGCGTACTGGATCACCTGCACGGTCTCGAGCCCGGAAAGCTCGTCGAAGAACCAGCCGCAACTGGTGTACATCAGCATGGCGTGCCGTTGCAGTTCCAGGAGCTTGAGGGCCTCGACGCGCTCGGCGGGGGTGAGTTCCCGGCCGGAATGCCGGCGGAAGAAGCGGCCCACGTTTTCGCGCGAGCGGTCCAGGATCACGCTGATGTAGTCGTCCCGCGCCGCCCAGGGATCACGCAGGAGCCGCGCGGCGGCGCGCTCAAAGCAGGGAGCCAGCGTATCCCGCAGCCAGTCCAGGGCCTCCCGCAACGGGCCGCGCCACTGCTGGTTCCAGCCCGGATGCATTCCGGAGTTGCAGCCGCAGTCGCTTCGCCAGCGCTCCACGCCGTGCGCGCAGCTCCAGGAGGTGTTCTCCGCGATCTGCACCTGGTGCGTGGGCGGGTGGCGTTCCAGGTATTCGGCATAGTTGGTGAGCCGCGCCAGGCGGTTGCTCTCGATGTAGTGGAGCGCGTAGGCCAGGGCCATGTCGGCGTGTCTTCGGTGGTGGCCGTAGGTTTCTCCGTCCGTGGCGATGTGCACGATCTGCGGCCAGTGACGCGCGCTCGAAAAAGCCTGGAGCAGGCGCTCGGCCAGATACTCGCCTTTCACCAGCAGATTCTCGAACGCCACGGCTCGTGAGATCGGACCGTCGTAGAAGAAAACGCTCAGCTGGCGGTTCGAAGGGAGCTGGACCCGGTAGGCCATGGAGGGGTCCACCCGGCCTCCGCTGACATCCCGCCAGGCCCGCGCTCCGATGGCCCGCACCTTGCTCGCCTGATGGGGCGACAGGATCGTGAAGCGGATGCCGCACTGGGCCAGGATATCCAGCGTTTCCAGGTCCACGGCGGTTTCCGGCAGCCACATTCCCTCGGGGAATCGCCCGAAGCGGTGTTCAAAATCGCGAATGCCCCACAGCACCTGCGTGCGCTTGTCCCGCCCGGTGGCAAGCGGCAGGATCATGTGGTTGTAGGCCTGCGCCAGAGCCGAGCCGTGCCCGGAATAACGCCGCCGGCTTTCGCGGTCGGCTTCCAGGATGGCTTGATAGACCTCCGGTGCCCGGGCCTCCATCCAGTCGAGCAGCGTGGGGCCGAAATTGAAACTGATCTTGGCGTAGTTGTTCACGATCTGGACGATCCGCTGCTCGCCGTCCAGGATGCGCGAAGTGGCGTTCGGTCCGTAGCACTCTGCGGTGATGCGCTCATTCCAGTCGTGATACGGGTAGGCGGAGTCCTGCAGCTCGATGGCCTCCAGCCACGGGTTTTCGCGCGGAGGTTGGTAGAAATGTCCGTGAATGCAGATGTAGCGTTCCACGGCAATCAACCGAGTGTCGCGCACCGCGACAGGAGCGCGCAACCGCAGAGCCCGCGAGCCTTGCGCTGCCGGCGTGTGTGCGATCATGGGCAGTGTCATGGAACTGCGGCAGGCGCACGCCGCGGCGGAACCTTCGCGCGCCATCCCGGATGCGCCCCCGCTGCCACCGGAAACCGAAGCGGAACTCCGCAAACTCGGCTCGGCGGATATCGTCGTGGGGATTCCCAGCTATAACAACGCCCGGACCATCGGCCACGTCGTGCGGGCGGCGCAGGCGGGACTGACGAAATACTTCCCCGGCGCCCGGAGTGTGATCGTGAACTCGGACGGCGGCTCCCGGGACGGCACGCCGCAGCGCGTGCTGGAAGCGACCCTGGAAGAAACGGCGCTGGTGCAGGCCCCCTACCGCGTGTATCCGGTCCACAAACTCTCCACACCCTACCACGGCACGCCCGGAAAGGGCAGCGCCTTTCGCACCATCTTTCTCCTGGCGCGAAGGCTCGGGGCCAAGGCGGTTGCGGTGGTGGACTCCGATCTGCGGAGCATCACGCCGCAGTGGATCGAGTTGCTGGTCGGCCCGGTGCTGGAACGCGGGTTCGACTTTGTCGCCCCCCTGTACATGCGCCACAAGTACGACGGCACCATCACCAACAGCATCGTCTACCCCCTCACGCGCGCGCTCTACGGCAAGCGCATCCGCCAGCCCATCGGCGGCGATTTCGGCTTTTCGGCGCCGCTCGTCGAGCATTACCTGCGACAGGATGTGTGGGAAAGCGACGTAGCGCGCTTCGGCATTGACATCTGGGTGACCACGCAGGCCGTCGCCCACGGCTTTCGGGTGTGCCAGGCCTTCCTGGGCGCCAAGATCCATGATCCGAAGGACCCGGCCTCCGACTTGAGCGCCATGCTGGCGCAGGTGCTGAGCTCGCTGTTTTCGGAGATGGAGCGCAACGCCGCCATCTGGAAGACGGTGACGGGTTCCGAGCCCGTGCCGACCTTCGGCTTCCGTTTCGAGGTGGCCACCGAGCCGGTTGCCGTCAACATCCGGCGCATGCTGGATTCGTTCCGGCTGGGTTGCGAGACGCTCCAGGAAATCTGGGGGCCGGTGCTGGGGCCGGCGAAGCTGGAGCAGTTGCGCAAGCTGGCTTGCTTTGCGGAGGCGCAACTCCATTTTCCGGACGAGCTCTGGGCGGGCGTCGTGTACGACTTCGCCGTCGCCTTTCACCGGCGCACCGTGGCGCGCGAGCACCTGCTGCGCGCGCTCACGCCCCTCTACCTCGGCTGGGTGGCATCGTTCGTGCTCGAAGTGCAGCAGGCCGGCGCTCCGGAAGTGGAAGAACGTCTGGAGCGGCTGTGCCTGACCTACGAGGCGCAAAAGCCGTACCTGCTTGCCCGGTGGGACGAGGCGGGTTGAGC
>DATLYE010000074.1:0-34237 GCA_035575135.1 Bryobacteraceae bacterium | reverse complement strand
AACGAGCGCTCTACCGCTGAAGAACTTCATCAGGGTCGCTGCGATTTCCTGACGCATGGCAAACCCGGTCTCCGTTCCTATTGTACGCGTATCGGCCAAAGAGCTGCGAGAACGCTTCAACAAGCTGCTTGAAGATCCGTCGTCTGGCTTGCGGGAGGTACTCCTGAAGGAGCGCCATCCCGTGCCTCCACCTCCTGGCGAGCCGCTGTGCACGAGAAGTCAAATCGTTTCTTACCATCGTGGTGACAGCGAAATCGCACGGGCGCACCGGTACCTGCGGCCGGATGGCACCCTCGGTGGCAGCGGGAAGCCTGATCCAAAGCTCTTGATTGACGGAGGCAAAGGGTACATCTCGTTCTAACAGGTCGGCGAAAAAGTGCCGAAGCAAGTTACCCTGGGGTTGTTTTGTTCATTCTTGCCGCCGCCTCAGCGCCCCGCCCTCGTTGAAATCATCAACTCCGCGCTTCTCTCCCTCCCACCAACCGCAGAACCTCGCGCTAAGGTCGTCTTCCAATCGGCCCCGCTTCTCTTCGCGTGCTACCCTGAGAAGGCATGCGCGCGGGGGCATTCGCACTCCTCGTGGCCTCGACGCTGGCGATGCCCAACCTGCTCGCGCAGCCGCAGCCCGCCACGCGGGCCGAAGAGATCCAGGCCGCCCGCCGCGCCCGCCTCCCCTCGCTCCAGCCGGATGAGCCCTCCCGCCCGGAACGCATCCTGCGCGACATCAAAGACAAGAAAATCCTCGAGCGCTTCACCGCCGGCATCGCAGGCTTCCGGCTCAAATTAGGCGGCCTCGCCACCGGCTCCGGCTTCGCCCTCGGACCCGAGTACCTGCGCCGCGACCTGGCCGGCGGCCGCGTCCTCTTCCGCGGCTCGGCCCGCGCCTCCACGCGGAAATTCCAGCTCTTCGACCTCGAACTCAGCCTCCCGCAACTGGCCCGCCGCCGCGCCTTCCTCGATCTCTACGCCGTCCACCGCAACTATCCGCGCATTGACTACTACGGCCCGGGACCCGACTCGCGCAAGACCGGCCGCAGCGCGTTCCGCCTCGAGGACACCGCCTACGACGCCACCGCGGGCCTCCGCCCTTTGCGCTACCTCACCCTCGGAGGCAGCCTCGGCTACCTCCAGATCAACGTCGGACCCGGGGCGGACAAGCGCTTCGTTTCCAGCGACCGGATCTTTCCGCCCGCCCTGGCCCCCGGCATTGACCGCCAGTCCGATTTCCTCCGCGGCGGCTTCTTCGCGCAACTGGACTGGCGCGATCACCCCGGCGGCCCGCGCCGCGGCGGCAACTACCTCCTCCGCCACAACTGGTACTCGGACCGTACCCTCGGCCTCCACTCCTTCCGCCGCCTCGACCTCGAAGCGCAGCAATACCTCTCCTTCTTCAACGAACGGCGCGTCATCGCCCTGCGCGCCAAATCCGCGCTCACCTTTCCCGGGCGCGGCCAGAACGTGCCCTTCTATCTCCAGCCCACACTCGGCGGCTCCGAGGACCTCCGCGGCTTCCGTCCCTTCCGCTTCTACGATGACAATGTGCTCGTGCTGAACGCCGAATACCGCTGGGAGACCTTCAGCGGACTCGATGCCGCCCTGTTCTTCGACGCCGGCAAGGTCTTCCCCCGCCGCTCCCAGTTGAACCTGCACGACCTCGAAGCCTCCGCCGGCTTCGGACTCCGCTTCAACGTCAACAACAGCGTCTTTCTCCGCGTGGACGTCGGCTTCAGCCACGAAGGGTTTCAGGCATGGCTCAAGTTCAACAACGTGTTCTAGCCGCGCTGGCCGCCGCCTTCCTTGCGGCCCCGGCCGCCGCCCGCAAATTCTACCCCGACGACCCCATCCGCCAGGAGCCGCCGCCCCTTCGCGTCGAAAAGGCAAAGTTCCGAAAGCTGAGCGACTACTACGACTTCTTCCTCAACACCTTCACCCGCCCCGGTGAATATCACACCCGCCGGCGCCGGATCCCGGCCCAAGGCGTCAACACCCTCGGCGAGGTTCCCGACGGCGCCTGGTACGTCAACCGCCACGGCGCGCGCCGGATGAGCCTCGAGGAGCTGGTGCGCGGACCCGATACCGGAAATCCCCCGGCCATGGACGGCCCCTGGACCGTGCTTCGAGCCAAGAGCGAAGGCCTCACCCCCGGCCTCGTCATCGAAGACGCGCGCGGGGAGCGCTACTGGCTCAAGTTCGATCCGCACACCAACCCGGAGATGGCCACCGCCGCCGACGTCATCGGCTCGGCCTTCTTCTACGCCCTCGGCTACCACGTGCCCGAGTATTACCTGGTCTATTTCCGCCGCGACCAGCTCAAAGTGTCGCCCCAGTCGGTCTTCACCGACGCCTTGGGCAAGCGCCGCGCCATGTCGGGCCGCGATGTCGAAGAAATCCTGCTGGACGTGCCGCGCTTGCCCGACGGGCGGATCCGCGCCGTCGCCAGCCGCCGCATTCCCGGCGAGGAGCTCGGACCGTTCCGCTATCACGGCACGCGCCGCGACGATCCCAACGACATCGTGCCCCATGAGCACCGGCGCGAACTGCGCGGCCTGTTCGTTTTCGCCGCCTGGCTCGGCCACGATGACGCCCGCGCCATCAACACCTACGACAGCCTCATCGAAGAGAACGGCCTCCGCTACATCCGCCACTACCTGATGGACTTCGGCTCCATCCTCGGCAGCGCCTCCGTCAAGCCCAACAGCGCCCGCTCGGGCCACGAGCGCCTCTTCGCCTGGCGTCCGGCCGCACTGCAATTGTTCACGCTCGGCCTCTGGATCCCGCGCTGGGCAAGGGCGCATTTCCCGGATATCCCCGCCGTGGGTCGCTTCGAGTACGAAATCTTCGATCCGGAGCGGTACAAGACCGAGTACCGCAACCCGGCCTTCGAGAATCGCCTGCCCGACGACACCTTCTGGGCGGCGCGCCAGGTCATGCGCTTCACGGACGAAGAAATTCGCGCCCTGGTGCGCAAGGGCCAATACAGCGACCCGCGCGCCGAAGACTGGATCGCCACCTGCCTCATCCGCCGCCGCGACAAAATCGGCAGAACCTACTTTGCCCGCGTGCTCCCCCTCGACGATATTCGCATCGAAGGGCGCCGGCTCGTCTTCGACGACCTTGCAGTCCGCCACGGCTTCCATCCGCCCCGCACGTACACGATCGCCTGGTCGCGTTTCGAGAACGAAGCCGGCCGGCACATCCCGCTCGCAGGGGAACAAGGAGCGTCCGTCCCGCCGGAAGCGCTGGCCGCGGCTCCGGGCGAGTACTTCGCCGCCCAGATCCGCGCCGAAGACCCGTCCAAGACCGTGACGGCATACTTCCGCAAGACCGCTTCCGGCTTCGAACTGGTGGGTTTGGATCGCACATGGTGAGTCGCCGTCTCCTCCTGGCGCTTCTGACCGCCTCGGTCCCGGCCGCCGCTCAGAAGATCTACACCTACGTCGGCCGCATCGGCACGGATCGCGCTCTGCTGGCCTGGGGCACAACCCAGGGGTCCGGCAACACGATCGGACGCGATTCCGCCCCGCTCGGAAAGGCCGAGGTTCACCTCGCAGGCCGCATTCTGCAAGCCTCGAGGAACTGGATCGAAATTGACGGGCTCGAGCCCGACCGCTCCTACGACTACGAAGTCCGCATCAACGGGCGCACTGCCGGGCGCGGCACAGTGCGCACGCTGCCGCTTCGCACCACCCGCCTGGCATTCCTGGTCATCGGCGACTACGGCAACGGAAGCCGCGGCCAGTACCAGATCGCCGCGGCGATGTGGCGGACTTTTTCCGAGCGGCAGTCCTCCCCGAATCCGGTCCGCTTCGTGCTCACCACCGGCGACAACATCTATGCCGAATGGCCGCCGTTCTCCATCCGCTCCGGCAGCCGCGACCGCGACTGGGAGAGAAAATTCTTCGCGCCTTACGAGCCCCTGCTGCGGCACATCCCCTTCTACCCCACCTTGGGCAACCACGACGGCAACGAAAGCGAATCCCGGGCCGACCTTGCCGTCTACCTCGACAACTTCTTCTTCCCCGGCGCCGCAGGACCCGCGCGCTACTACCAGTTCAGCGCCGGCGACCTCGCCGATTTCTTCGCCCTCGACACGACCTCGAACACTCTCGCCGGCCCGCCGGCGCCCGCCTATCGCGAACGCGGCGAGCAGCATCGGTGGCTCGAGCGGGCCCTCGCTCAGTCCAGGGCCCCCTGGAAGATCCCCTATTTTCACCACCCGCCCTTCAACGCGGGACCGGGCCACGGCGCCAGTTCGGAATCTTTGCGGCACTTCACGCGCCTGTTTGAGCAGCACGGCGTCGCCGTCGCCTTCAGCGGCCACGAGCACAATTTCCAAATGAGCACGTGCGATGCCCGCACCGGCGGAATCTGTTACGTCGTCACCGGCGCCGGAGGCGAGCTGCGCGCCTCCGACGTTACCTCCCGGATGCAGGCGGCCTCCATCGCCGCCTGGGCGCCCCAGCGGCATTTCCTCTTGATCGAGATCGAAGGCCCCCTGATGCGCATCTATCCCCTGGCTTCCAATCCCGTCACGGTTTTCGATCCCTCCCGCCGGCCCGTCAAGACGCCGCTTGAGGTGAGGCTTCCAGAGGCAAGGCGCCCGGCTTCCCGGCGCACGGCAGCTCGATCCGCACCAGCGTCCCTTTACCCGGTTCGCTGCGGACCTCCAGCTCGCCGCCGTGCTCGCGGATGACCTGCCGCGCCCCGAACAGTCCCCAGTGACCCGTCGCCACGCGCCCGTGCCGCATGTGGAACCCCGGTTCGAACAGCACCGCCAGGTCCTCTTGAGCGATGCCGCGGCCGTTGTCCTCGATCCGCACCTCCATGCGCCCGTTCAGGCAGCGGGTGGACAGCACCACGCGCCCCTCGCCCTCGACCGCTTCCAGCGCATTGCTCAACAGGTGCGAGAACACCGCGCCGAGCTGCTGCGGCCGGCATACCAGCGGCGGCAGCGCCTCCAGGCGCAGCTCGAAGCGCACGCGCCCCCGCGCCTCCGGCTCGAGCAGCGCCACGATATCCGTCAACAGCCCGTTTAAGTCCGCCTCCTGGATTTCTGTCTTATCGAGGTTGCTCAACTTCTGCATGCGGGCCACCACCGCCCGCAGCCGTTCCAGGGACGAGGCGACGGAGTGGCGGACTTCGCGCTGCAGTTGTTCCAGACGCGCCCGGTCTTCAGGCGGCGCCGCACACAGCCGGTCCGTCACCAGCAGGAGCGTGTCCACGGCGCTGATGAGCGCCCCGATCGGATTGTTGAGCTCATGCGAGACCGCCGCCACCAGCCGCGCCATGGCCGCAGAGCTCTCCGTCACCGCCGCCCGGGCCCGCATCTCGCACAGCTCGTCGAAACGCCGCATCGCCTCCCGCCGGGCCTGGCGGGCCTTCAGGTGAGTCAGCAAAACAACGACCGCGAGGACACCGCATAAAAGCGCCAGCCCCCACGTCAGCATCTGCCCAGGCATCGCTACTAGCTTAGCTCCGGAGCAAGCGGCAAACGTGTTACGCTTTCTGTTGTCTGCTCCCCATATGCGCACGCTCCTCAGGTTCTGGCGGCAGATTTTCGACGTGCGTCCCGGAGAGCGCCTGCGCACGGGCCTGATGGCCTCGCACCTGTTGCTGGTCCTGTTCGCCTACTACATCGTCAAGTCCGTCTCGCGGGCCCTGTTCGTCAATCGCTTCGACATCGAGAAACTGCCCTATCTGGTTCTGCTCATCGCCGTCGTCGGGGGCCTGCTGGCCTACCTTTACACCAAGCTGGCGGTGGCGGTTTCGCTCCGCTCGGCCGCCTCCTGGACGATTTTCGTTTCCGTGCCGTCCCTGGTCGCTTTCTGGGCGTTGCTCGGCCGGGACATCCCCTGGGGCTACTATGCCTTCAACGTCTGGGTCAGCCTGTTTTCGATCGTGCTGGTGACGCAGGCGTGGCTGATTGCTTCCAACGTCTTCAACCCCCGGGAGGCCAAGCGCGTCTACGGCCTGCTGGGATTCGCCGCGGTGCTCGGCGCATTCTTGGGCAGTCTGTTCACCAAGCTCACGGCACGCGCCTTCGGCCCGCGAAATCTGCTGCTGGCCAGCGCGGCTGTGGCCGTCCTTGCCTGGATCCCCTTCCGCCTGCTGGCCGGCCTCGAGGGCGTCTCGCTGGGCGCCGCCCGGGGAGCGCGCCGGGAGGAAACCCAGCTCCACCTGAAAGACATTCTCGGAGCCATCGCCCGCCACCGCCACTTGCAGGTCATCATGGCCATCATCACCTTGATGCTGGCCGTGGACGTCCTCGTCGAATTCCAGTTCAGCTACGTGGCCAAACAGACCTTCCCCGACGTCCGCGACCTGACAAGCTTTTGGGCCGGTTTTAACCTCTACCTGAATGTCCTGACCATGGCGCTCCAGTTGTTCGGCACGGCGCTGCTGGTCGAAACGGCGGGCGTGGGAGGCACTCTGGCCGTGATGCCGGCGGCCATGGCGGCCGCGGCCGCCGCAATCCTGGCTGCGCCCAACATCGTCACCGCAACCCTTGCGGGGCTCACCGAGAAAACCTCCCGCTACTCCTTCAACCGGACCGGATTGGAATTGCTCTACATGCCGCTCCCGGTCGAGTTGCGTAACCGCACGAAGGCCTTCGTGGACATTTTCGTGGACCGCGCCGGACGCGGTCTGGCTGGCGCCCTGCTGGTGGCGCTGGGCTGGGCCGGGATCCAGCACCCGCGGCAAATCTCCGTGCTGGTCATCGCTCTGTGCCTGCTCTGGGGACTGCTTGCGGTGCGCGCCAAGCGCGAGTATATCGCCACGGTCCGCAAGCGCCTGGAATTGAGGCGCCTCGATCTCGAAAGCGCCCGCGTCGTGCTGAGCGATCCGGCCACCGTCGCCTTGCTGGAGCGGACGGCTGCCGGAGGAACTCCCCGCCAGGCTGCTTACGCCCTGTCCCTGCTCGCCGAGGCGCCCGGTTACGACAGCCGGCCCCTCTGGGACCAGCTGGCGCCCTCGGCTTCTCCGGAAGTCCGCGCCCGGATCTACGAACTGGCGCGCGCCGCCGGCTACGCGGGACTGCTCCAAACGGCGTGGAAGGAGCTCGACTCCCCCGCCGGCGAGGCCGAATCCGCAGCCCGCGCTGCTGCGGCCTACGCGACCGCTCTCCAGCCCGATGATGCGGCCCCCCGGTTACTGGAGCACCCCTGCTGCGCTGTCGTCGAAGCCGCCCTCGACGTGCTCGCCGAGAAATCCCCCGCCTCCGTCCCCGCGGACTGGATTTTGAAGAACAGTTCCAGCCCCGACGCCGCCCGCCGACGCCTGGCCGCCTTCGCCGCCGGACTGGCGGGCCCAAGCGGCGCCGACATTCTGGAACGGCTGCTCGTGGATCCGGATCCGGAGGTGGTTTCCGCCGCCTTGCGCGCCGCGGGCGTAGCCAGGAACCGCATGCACCTGCCGCGCATCATTCCCCGCCTGGCTGTACCTCGGTTTCGCGCCGCAGCGCTGTCCGCGCTGGTTGCCTACGGGGCCCGCATCGCGGGCACGCTCGGCGACTGGCTCGAGGACGACAGCGTCGCCGTCTCCATCCGGCGCCAGATTCCGCGCGTGCTGGGCCGCATCCCGGATCAGCGTTCCGTGGACGTACTGCTGCGCTCGATCGCCGCCCGTGAATTGACCATCCGCATGGCCGTCCTCAAGGCCCTGAACCGCCTCCGGGAAACGGCACCGCATCTCGACTACGGCGCCGCCTTCGTTACCCGGCAAATCTTTGAGGAAGCCCGGCACTATTGCGAACTGCATGCAGCCCTCCAGCCCTTGCGCGCCGCCGCCAGACCGCGCACCGCCGTCTCTTTGCTGGCCCGGTCCATTGAGGAACGGCTGACGCAGACCGTCGAGCGACTCTTTCGCCTGCTCGGCCTGCGCTACCCGCCCCAGGAGATCTATTCCGCTTACCTCGCCCTCCGGCGCCGCCGCCCCGAGGCGCTCCCGGCGGCGCTGGAGTTTCTCGACAACGTACTGGATCGGGAATTGAAACGGGCATTGCTTCCTCTGCTGGACTCGCCGGCTCACCTCGGCGACCACGGACGGCAGATCTTCGGTGTTGCGCCGCGCACGGCCGAGTCCGCAATTCAGGAATTGATCGGCTCGAACGATCTCTGGCTGGCCGCATGCGCCGTAGCCGCCGCCGGCGAGCTCCGGTTGCGAGATCTCCTGCCGGCCATCGAGCAGGCGGCGCGCTCCTCCTCCCCGGAGGTGGCGCCCGTGGCCCGCGCCGCCTTGGCCGTGTTGGCGTGAGAACTTCATGGCGGAATTGAACATCGTCGAAAAAGTGATCGCCCTCGAAGGCGTCGAGCTGCTCGGCAATCTCTCGCCCGAACAGTTGCTGCGCATCGCCTCCATCGCCCAGGAGGTCGCCCTGCCCCCCGGCCGGGTCGTCATCGCGCCCGAAGCCCCTCAGGACGCTCTCTACGTGATCCTCGACGGCGCCGTCGAGCTGAGCCGCGACCAGACGCCCCTCCACATCGCGCGCCAGAACGAGGTGCTGGGAGCCTGGGCTCTGTTCGACGACGCGCCCATGCCCGTCCTGGCCCGCACCCTGGAAGACACCCGGCTGCTGTGCATCCGCCGCGAGGACTTCTACGACCTCCTCTCGGACAACGTCGAAATCATGGCCGCCTTGTTTTCAACCCTCGTCAAACGCTTTCGCCGACTGGTGGAGGGATGAGGAATCCCGGGGCGGCATTGCGCCATAATGAAGCTGGATCCGGCGCCGCCATGGAACACGACGAACTGGCTGCCCTGCGCGCGCAACTGGAAGAGGCCCATCGCAAGCTGGCCGAATCCTACAAGCTCGCCTCCCTGGGCCGCCTCGTGGCCGGCATCGCTCACGAGATGAACACCCCCATCGGCTCCATCCGCTCCAACAACGATGTCATGCGCAAATCCCTGGATGAGCTGGAGCGGCTGCTTTCCGGATTCCCGCCGGAGCCGGCTGTGGAACGTGCCCGCGAGATTCTGGCCACCCTCCGCACCCTCGCCTCCGTGGACAAGATCGCCTGCGAGCGCATCGCCTCCGTCATCCCCGGCCTCAAAACCTTCGCCCGCGTCGAAGAAACAGAACTGCGCCGCGCTGATTTGAACGAAATCCTCCGCGGAGCGGTGGCGCTGGCCCGCTGCAGTTTCCGCACCCGGGTCACCCTGGAAACCGAGTACGGAGACCTCCCCGAGATCCCCTGCTATCCCCAGTCCCTCTATCAGGTCTTCTTAAACCTGTTGATCAACGCCGCGGAAGCCATCGAAGGCACCGGCAAAATCGCCGTGCGCAGCCGGCTGGACGGCGACCACGTGCACGTCGAGGTCTCCGACACCGGCAGAGGCATCCCGCCCGAACTCGCCCCGCGTGTGTTTACGCCCGGCTTCACCACCAAGCCCATAGGAGCCGGTATGGGCCTGGGACTCGCTTTGTCGCGACAGATCGTGGAGCGCCACGGCGGGCGGATCTACTTTGAGAGCCGGCCCGGCGCCGGCACCACGTTTCATGTGCAACTTCCCGCTACGCAGAACCCTGACCGGCAATCTAATCTGAGTGAGGAGGGCGGCACGCCGCCCGCGGCCTTCTGAGGAGCTCGACTGTGTCCGTTAACGCCAAGCCCGCCGTGCTGATCGTGGACGACGAAGAGATGGTGCTCACCAGCATCCGGGCCTTCCTGAAACTCGAAACCGATTACGAAGTCCACGGCTTCACGGACCCCGAGCAGGCCCTCCGCTTCCTGGAAACCCGCCCCGTGGATGTCGCCGTCGCCGACTACGTAATGCCGAAAATGAACGGCATCCAGTTCCTGGCGCGCGCCAAGCAGCTCCAGCCGGAGGCCACGCGCATTCTGCTGACCGGCTACGCCGACAAGCAGAGCGCCATTCAGGCCATCAACGAAGTCGGCCTCTTTCACTACCTGGAAAAGCCCTGGGAGAACGCCCAGCTGCTGCTGGTGATCCAGAACGGCATCGAGCGCGCCCAGCTGCTCCGCCAGCTTCGCGACAAGATCGCGGAGCTCGACCAGGCCCACAACAACCTCAAGGGCGTGCAGGTCCGCCTGCTGCGCGCGTTCCTGTAATCCCCGCCAGACCCGGCACCGCCCGCATGGGACGCCGCGCCAGCTTCTTTTTGCCTAGCTCGCCGAAGCGCGCCTTGGCCCGCGACTTGAGCAGGCGGAACTGCGTGTCGGTCAGCTTCATCTCCCGGCAAATCTGCTCCTGACTCTGGCCGAGCAGATAAAACCGCGTGAGGATTTCGCGGTCCCGCCGGGACACGCTCCGCAGCACCACCTCCATGATCTCGGCGCGCTGCCGGGCCATGGCGAGCTCCTCCGGCGTCTGGCGCTCGTCGGCCACCGGCGGCAGCCCCTCCAGATTCTGAAAGTCCCGCCGCGCGTGGACCATCTCTTCGATGTAGTTTGCCACCTGCCGCCGCACCACCGTGCGCACGAAGCCCATCAGGCGCTCCGGCTCCCGTAATTCCCCGCGCTGGATGGCCTGCACGACGACCAGAAACGTGTCGTGCACTTTGTCATCCAGCTCCTGCGGGCCGAGCTGCCGGCACAGGTAGTAACGGATCCCGCGCGAGAACAGCCGGTACAGGCGTTCCATGCCTTCGGCCTCCCCGGCCTGGATCGAAGCCACCAGCCCGGCCCAGTCCACACGCTCCGCGGATTTAGTCTCTGCGGGACGGTTCCGCGCAGCGGCGCGGGCTGCATCCGAGGAGGCCGGCATGCCCGTTCACTCCTTGCCCACCACAAAGTACGTCGCCCAGTAACCGGGGCGCGCCCGCCATGTGCCGGAGCGCAGCGCCGCCAGCTGAGCCTCCCGCAACGCCTCCCCCGGACTGCTGCCGCTCTGAAAGCGGCGGTAAAAGTCAGCAAAAAATTCACCGGTCTCATCCGGCGTGGGCCACAGCGTCGCCAGCACGGCCCCCGCACCCGCGCTCAGCCAGGCCCGGGCCAGCCCCATCAAACCCGTGGAGGGAAACACCGCCGCGCGCCCGGAGCCGCACCCGCTCAACACCACCAGGCGCGCATGCAGACCCATCCTGCCAATCTCAGCGGGCGTCAGCAAGTCCGCTTCCCCGCTCGAACGGAGTCCCAGGAAAAGATGCGCCCGTTGATGCGGGTATCTGGTCTCGACGGCGTGTGTGGCCAGGTGCAGCACCTCCGGCACGCGCCGCAGTTCGGCCGCCAGCGCCTCCCGCGTTGCCCCCGCCCCGTCGAGCAGCACCGCTTCGCCGCCCCCGGCTCGCCAAACCCGGGCGCAGTTTTCCAGTTCGCGGCGGCTGCCCACCAGTCGCGGAAGCTCGAGCCCGGGCTCCGGCGCTGTCGCGGCCGCAAGGCGCGGCCATAAACTCCAGCCGAATTCATGCCGGCGCGCCTCTCGCTGGCGGGGATCGGCGCGGTTGTAGATTCCGTCGCCGAAGCCCACAAACCGCCCCGGGCCGCCTTGGCCCGAACGTGCCCCTTCAAATAAAGAGGCGGCCGGCGCCAGAGAGATCACGTGCCGTTCCACCAGATACACCGGCCGTCCCGAGGCGAATCCGGTCACCAGAGCGGCAAGCGGGACATCGTAGAGTTTCCCATCCAGCGTCAAGATCCACCGCGACTTGCGCTCGACCTCCCGCGGGAGGCTCCCGAACAGCGAAGCGTAAACCGAGGCCCCCAGTTCCCCGGAGGGTTGAGCCGCACGGACGGCCTCCGCAAACCGGCGGCCGCACTGCTCGAGATCCTGTCCCGGCCCCAGCCGCCGCATCTCAAAAAGGTCGCGCGTCAGGATCCAAAGGTAGGAGTGCGGCTGCCCCAGTTGGAAGCTCAATAAGGCATCCTGCGGGCTGAGCCGTCGCTGCACCGCACGAAGGTCGCTTGCCGCCGCACCGCCGCCCGGAGCGAGGTCTCCGCCGGAGGCGGCTTCCATTTCCGTAAGCCGGTAGAGCGCTCCGGACAGTCGCCGCCGCACCTCGGCCGTATCGCGGCGAGCCAGCTCCGCTTCCAGCAGGCGCACCTGCGCCAGTTGCTCCCAATAGCTCGGAGGGAGGCGGCGCTGCCAGTCCGCCGCGCTGTTCAGCAATGCCCGCAGGCTGGCGGCCCGGTTCTCTTCGGCGGTTTCAAACGCCCTGACCGCCAGATCAGCCCGCCGTGTACGGAAATATTCGCCCGCCAGGGCCCTCACGTAGGCAGTGTGAAGGTCGTGCAGCTCTCCTTCGGCGCCGATTCGGGCCGAATCCGCCGGCAGAAGCTCCAGCCGCCAGCGGCGGGCAGCTTCGAGCGCCGCCTCGAATTCCGCCCGCGCCTCGGAACTCCGCCCCAAAGCCTCCAGCGCCAGCCCGCGCTGAAACCACAGCCTCCAGCGAGGAAGGGCGCCGGGAGTCCGCTCCGTTTGCGCCAGCGCTTCATCGAAAAATCGCAGCGCCTCCGCGGGACGCCCCTGCCGGAGCCGCAGAACCCCCAAAGTGTAGTACGAGTACTGCAACTCCGGCAGCCGGAACAGCTTCCGGAGCCGGAAAGCCTCCGTCAGAGCTCGCTCTGCCTCCTCGTACCGGCCCTGCCCCAGCAGCATGTACCCAAGCTGCTCCCACACTTCGGCCTTCGTGGCCGGAGCCCGGCCGGCTTCGTCGCTTTCATCAAGCGCGCGCCCGAACAGTTCCGTTGCCGCCGCCGTCTCACCCCGCCGGGCTCGCACGACCGCGCCCTGCAAATACAGCTTCGCGCGGTAAGGGCTGCCGGCGGGAACCGTCTCCAGCGCTTCCTCCAATGCCGCTGCCGCCGAACCCGTATCGCCAAGCTGTAAATAAAGAGAGGAAATGTTGCCGGAGAGTGCCGCTGCCACGCCCGCGTCCCCAATCTGCAAGGCTTGGCGGCGCGCCTCAGTATAGATTTGGATGGCGTCAAGATACCGGAAAGAGGCGAAGCGGCAGTTGCCCACGTTCATCAGAAGCCGGATAGCCATGCGCGCATCCCCCGCCCTCCTGGCCTCCCGGTAGGCGGCTTCGAAAAGTTCCGCTGCTTGATGGTATTGCATTTGCGCCGCCAGAGAGCTTGCCTGCCGCCGTAACTGGTTGATCCGGTCCGGTGCCGGATCGCGCGAGATATTCTTGGGGGAGCTGCACGATGCCGCGGCGCAGACCCAGAAAAGCAACGCCACTGGCACTCCCGTCTTCACGCGCGCCGCATTCTACGTCAGGTAATAGAACGTCAGGCTGGCGTTCCTAGGAGTACCTACCAAATCTGGTGGTACTCCTAGGAAGATCATACCAGAAGTGGCCGGAAAATGTGGCCGCCGACTTCATTCGGCGTAATGTGAGGAATCAGCGTGCGCCTGTGGCGCGCACGAAACGTCAGAAACCAACCCTAAGATCCACAGCCCGCAATCAATCCCAAATGATGATCGGAGGCATCGGTTGCTCCTGACTGGGCGCCGTTCGCCCGGTGGCCCGGTTCGCCCGATTTGAGGCTATCCGCCCCACAGTGATTTCATTCGACAGATTAGGAGCAACCCTTTAGCGTTCAGAGGATTACAATTTGCCTATTCAGGTGACTCCCCGATCGCACCCCCGATTTGTGGGGCTCCTGGGACCCCTCCGAGGCGCTCCCCTGCGGGCGATTGCCAAACCTAAGCGGGTGGCCGAACACCCTACATCGGGCGGTCCGTGGTGGTGTACACGTGCCGGTTGATATGCCGGTCGAGATTGATTACGTACGTCTCTTTGGCCTCGATGAAAACCGGCGAGTGCGTCGCGGCAATGATGCGGAAACCCCTGTGTTCGACCAGGTTCACCAGCCCTTGCAGGATCCGGCGTTGGTTGGCCACTGACAGGGCCATCTCGGGCTCATCGAGCAGCAGGATCGTACCATCCGGCAGGGAAGGAAAATTCTCGCTGAACATGGCCAGCATCACCTGACCGTGGCTGGCCATCTGCAAAAACTCGAGCATCCGCGGATCATCTTTGAAGAAATCGAGCTGCATCCGCGGGTTGTGCTGTTCGGCGTCAAACAGGAAGACCTTGCCGATCCGCACCTCGCCCGGCTCGAGCTTATAAACATATCCATCCACCTGCTCGCCGCGGAGCGCGTAGTAAATCGAGTGCAGCAGGGTGGACTTGCCGGAACCGTTCTCTCCCGTCAGCATCACGAGCGGGTGGGAGAGGTCCACAATCATCGGCATGTGAAAGTTCAGGCTCGTAAACACCGGGTGAGCCAAAATCTTCAGGAACATCGTATGCCCGCCCCTCGCATCAGGCGCAATGCCGGCGCGCCTGAAACGCCAGCATAGCAGGCGCCGCCGGGATTGGACAACTGACGGGCCTTGCGCCTCAAGCCCCCGGGCGCACGTACAGCCACAAGCCGGGTTTCACGGAGCCCGCATCTTGAATCCTCCGGAAGCCTTCCTCCTCGAGGCGCCGCAGCACTCCTCGGTCCGGCGCCCCACGGCTGTCAAACAGCCACACGCGCCGCACGCCTTGAAGCCCGACTTTTTCCGCGGGCCGCGCCGGGACCACCGAAAGCCGCTTGGCCTGTTCAGCCGCCCGGCGCTCGACGGGAGGCAGCCCTTCCAGAGATCGCACGGGCGCTGCTTCGACCCGCGCCTGGCGCCCGTTGCGGTGCCGCAACTCCCAATACACGTGGCTGGCCAGGTCGGGATCACAGAGAACAAGGTCGCCCGGCCCCAGCTCCCGCGCCACCAGCTCGACGTGTCGCCGCAAAGGAGGCGTCCGGAGAGATTCCGCCACCCCCCATACCACCGACACCGCGACCCACGGAGCCAGGACACCGTAAAGCAGCCTGGCGCCCCGGCGGCCCGCTAGCTCGGCCAGCAGGATCAACAAAAGCCAGTAGGCCGGCAGAATCACCAGCAGGAACCGTGGCGCCAGAGCCGGAGTGTAAGCCAGCGAAAACACGCAGAGCAATGCAACCGGCACCCCCGCGAAGACAACCAGCGTCCACAACCACTGCGCCTGCCGCTCTTGCTGCCGTCCGGGAGGCCACACACGCCGCAGAGCCGGCACAGCCGCTCCGAGCAGTGCCGCGTGAACCAGCACGGCTGCCCCCACCGCCGCATAGCGCCCTGCTCCTTCCACGGGAAAGGAGCCCAGAAACTCGTACGCCATCATCGCCAGGCCTTTGTACGGCTGGGCGAGCAGCATCTCCACCCACCACAGATTTGTCTCCAGGCCGCGGGCGGCATACACCGGGTAAACGTAGGCAAGCCACGGCAGAAAGCTCAGTACGGGAACGGCGCTCGCCGGCACAAACACTTTCTGCCGTACTCCGAAAAACCAGTTCGCGGCCACAAAGCCGGCCAGAACCAGCAGCCCGGAATAGTGCGTGTAAACGAGCGCCGTCATGATGGCTGTCCAGGCGGCTAGTCGCCTCACAGAAGGCTGCTGCCGCCACAGCTCCCACACGACGAGAGCGGCCAGCGTCAGCAGCACCGCCAGGCCGTACATGCGCACCAGGTTGACGGCGCTGTCGGCAAGCAGATAATGCCCGGCAAACAGCACGGCCGCTTCCCGCCATCGTGACGTGACGCGCCGCGCCAGCCACACAAACAGGAAGAGCGCCGGCACATTGAACACGACCGGCAGCAGCTTCACCGTCCGGTCCGCCGCACCAAACACCGCGATCCAGCCCCGCTGGAGCAGGTAAATGAGCGGCGGATGAACCAGATCCTGCCGCACGGCCTCCATCTGGGCCGCCAGGGGCTGCGAGGCATAATGAAGCGCCCAGATCTCAGTGCCGATCAGCGCCCGGTTCGAACTCGCCAGGAAGACCGCCAAATAGAGAAGAGACAGCGAACCTGCCCAGACCCGCCAGTCTGCCGATGCTGAAAGGCGCCCCATCCCTTCCCTGGCCGGCTCCTCCCCGCCGGCCGGGTAAGGCTCATTATAGTAAGGCGCCGCGCCGGAAGGTTCGCGACCGCCGGTCTACCGGCAGGTTACAACTTAGGAGCGCACGCCGAGTTTCTTGAGAAACGTCATCATCGGGCACCAGTTGGTGAACGCCGATTGGAACAGATTGAGACCCACGAAGGCCGTGAACCAGTACCACTTCGGGCTGACCCACGTGCCGAGCGCCACACTGAGGAGCACGAACGCTCCCGCAATCAGGCGCAACCACCGCTCCAAATTCATCTTCTAACCCTCCTTCGATTCGCCAGAAAATATACGATCGGAACCGTCATGCGCGACAGCGCCAGCGAAGCGACTTCGCCCGCCATCAGCGAAATCGCCAGTCCCTGAAAAATCGGATCGAACAGGATCACCGCCGCGCCCACCACCACAGCCGAAGCCGTCAGCAGCATCGGCCGGAACCGGACCGCCCCCGCATCCACCACAGCTTCCTCGAGCGCCATCCCTTCCCGCAAGCGCAACTCGATGAAATCCACCAGAATGATGGAATTGCGCACCACGATACCCGCTCCCGCGATGAAGCCGATCATCGAAGTGGCCGTGAAGAACGCATTCAGCAGGCCGTGCGCCGGCAAAATGCCCACCAGCGAAAAGGGAATGGCGGCCATGATCACCAGCGGCGTGACGAAGCTTTGAAACCACCCGACGACCAGCACATAAATCAGGATCAGAACCGCCCCAAACGCCAGCCCCAGATCCCGGAAGACTTCGTACGTAATGTGCCACTCCCCGTCCCACTTCATGGCATAGCGCGTGTCCTCGAACGGCTGGCGCGCCATGTACTGTTCCACCGCGTACCCCTCCGGGACGCGGATCTGCGCGATTTTCGGCCCCACCGCCAGAATCGCGTACACGGGGCTTTCCATGGCCCCGGCCACATCCGCGGTCACGTACGTCACGGGCATCAGATTCTTGTGATAGATGCTCTTTTCGGTGACGACCTGCTCGGCGCGCACCAGCTCCCCAAGCGGCACCCGCTCTCCGGAACGCCCCGGCACTTTCAGCGTCAGCACTCGCTCCAGCTCGGACCGGGAAGCACGGCTCAGCCGGAGCGTGATCGGAACATCCTCCTTTTCCGCCTCCGCGTGTAGTAAGCCCGCCGCTTCCCCGGCCGAGGCGATGCGGAGCGTCCGCGCCACGTCCTCCTCCGTGATGCCGTGCAGCGCCGCTTTCTCCTTGTCCACGATCAGCCGGTACTTGGGCTGGTCGTCTTCCACGTACCAGTCGGCGTCCACGATCCCCTCGGTGCGGTCAAACAGCTCCAGAATCTGCCGGGCGATCTGCAACCGTCCTGCTTCCGTGGGACCGTAGACCTCCGCCACCAGCGTCTGGAGCACCGGTGGCCCCGGCGGCACCTCCGCCACTTTGATCCGCGCACCGTGCCGCCGCGCCACTGGCACGAGCTGCTCCCGCACGCGCTTGGCGATGTCGTGGCTCTGCAGATCGCGCTCCTGTTTGCCGAGCAGGTTCACCTGAATGTCGGCCACGTGGGAACCGCGCCGCAAAAAGTAGTGGCGCACCAGGCCGTTGAAGTTGTACGGCGCAGCCGTCCCCACATACGTCTGCAGATTCACCACCTCCGGCTGCCGGAGCAGAACCTCCGCCAGTTCGCGCGTCACGCGTCCGGTCTCTTCGAGCGTCGTCCCCTCCGGCATATCCACAATCACCTGAAATTCGCTCTTGTTGTCGAAGGGGAGCATCTTGACCTGGACGAACCGCACGTAGATGAGGGCGCAGGAAGCCGCCAGCAGCAGGGTCACCATCGCCAGAAACCCGTAACGAAGAACCGGCCGGTGGAGCAGCGGTCCCATCACGCGCCGGTACAAGCGGGTCAGGCGGTCTTCTTCCTCTCCGTGCACGTAGCCTTCGCGCACCCGCAGCACCCGGATGGCGGCCCACGGCGTCACGATGAACGCCACCACCAGCGAGAAGATCATCGCCGCGGAGGCCCCGATGGGAATCGGCCGCATGTACGGCCCCATCAGGCCCCCCACAAACGCCATGGGCAGGATCGCGGCGATGACGGTGAGCGTCGCCAGGATCGTGGGATTGCCCACTTCGTCTACCGCCTCGATGGCCACCTGCGCCAGCGGGCGCCCGGCGTTGGCGGGCATGCGCGCATGGCGCACCACATTCTCCACGACGACAATGGCATCGTCCACCAGGATGCCGATCGAGAAAATCAGGGCAAACAGCGTGATCCGGTTCAGCGTGTAGCCGTAGAAGTAGAAAACTGCCAGCGTCAGCGCCAGGGTGACCGGAATCGCGATGAATACGATCAGAGATTCGCGCAAGCCCAGCGTGATCCAGATCAGCAGGCTCACGGAGATCACCGCGATGAACATGTGCAGCAGCAACTCGTTGGACTTCTCCGCCGCCGTCTCCCCGTAATGCCGCGTGATGGTGACCTCCACGTCGGCCGGAATGACGCTGCCCTTGAGCGACTCCACCCGCTCGAGCACCCGGCGCGCAACGTCAATCGCATTGGTGCCCTTGCGCTTGGCCACAGACACGGTCACCGCCGGATAGAACCCGTTCCCCGCCGCAAACTGCACATACTGCGAGGGCTCCTCGCCCCCGTCCGCCACCCGGGCCACGTCCCGCACGTAAACCGGCCGCCCGCCGTGGACCCCCACCACTACCCGTTCCACGTCCTCGGCGCTGCGCAGAAACTCGCCCGTCTCCAAAAGGAATTCCCGGTTGGCCGAGGCGAAGCTGCCCGAGGCCAGCCGCCGGTTGGCCGCGCGCAGCGCGCCGTAGACCTCGAGCGCCGACAGCGAGTACGCCGCCAGTCGCGCCTCATCCAGCGTCACGCGGATCTCCCGGCGCTGTCCGCCGATGATCGTCACCTCCGATACGTCGCGCACCTGCTTGATGGCGTCGTGCAGTTGCGCCGCGATGCGCCGCAGTTCGTAGTCCCCGTAGCGCCCGCTCCACAGCGTCAGCGCCAGAATCGGCACGTCGTCAATCGAGCGCGGCTTGATCAGCGGCGGCGAAGCACCCGGGGGAATCAGATCGAAGTTGGCGAACATCTTCTGGTTGAGTTTGACGATGCTCTCCTCTTCGTCCTCTCCCACGTAGAACCGCACGATGGCCAGCGACTGCCCCGGACTCGAGGTCGAGTAGATGTATTCGACGCCGGGAATTTCCCACAGCAGCTTCTCCATCGGCTTGGTGACGCGCTCTTCCACCTCCCGTGCCGAAGCCCCCGGCATCGCCACGAAGATGTCAATCATCGGCACCTTGATCTGCGGCTCCTCTTCCCGCGGCAGCATCCACACCGAAAACGTCCCGAGCGCCACCGAGGCGAGGATGATCAAAGGCGTGAGCTTGGATTCGATGAAAGCCGCGGCCACGCGGCCCGCCAGGCCGAGCCCTTTTCCGCTCACGGGCGGACCTCCACCCGCGCCCCGTCCCTGAGGCGCTCCGGAACCGGATAGATCACGCGCTCGCCCGGATTCAGGCCGGAGAGAACCTCACGCAGGCCGCCTTGCGACCCTCCCGTGGTGACCATGCGCGTCCGCGCTGTGCCGGCCTCGGCCACGTAGACAAACTCGAGCTGCCCGCGCTCCTGGATCGCTCCTTCCGGCACCGCCAGCAGCTTCCGCGTCCCCAGCGGGAACCGCGCGCGCCCGAACATCCCCGAGCGCAGACCCGGCAGAGCAGGCAGATCCATCTTCACCGTGTACGAACGCGCCACCGGGTCCACCGCCGGCACGACTTCCGTCACCCGGCTCTCCACCGCCTGCCCGAGCGCCTCCAGCACCACCGTAACCTTGTGTCCCGGCCGGATCTGCGCGATCTGCGACTCCGCCACCGCCGCCTCCAGCCGCCAGGCGCCTTCCCGCTCCAGCGTGATCAGCGGCGTGCCCGGCGTGGCCAGGTCGCCGGGATCCACCCTCTTGGCCGTCACCCGCCCGTCGAACGGCGCGTGAATCTCGGCGTAGCTGCGCATCACGCGCGCCGCTTCCAGTGCCTGCTCCGCCTGCCGGATCTTGGCGTCGAGCTGGCGCCGCTTGGCCACCGCCATCTGGAAGGCCGCAAGCGCAGCTTTGCGCCGGGCGGCCGCTTCATCGAACTCCTGGTTGGAAACAGATCGTTTCTCGAACAGATCCTGCATGCGGCGGAACGTCACCTCCGCCAGCTCCAGGTTGGCCTTGGCCGCCGCTACGCCGTTGTCCGCCTCGGCCACCGCGTCCCGGACTTCCTCTACGGCTGCTTCGGCCTGGCGGTAAGCCGCGTCGAGATCCCGCGCATCCAGCACCACCAGCGCTTGCCCTTGGCGTACCCGGTCCCCTTCCCGCACCGCGACCTCACGCACGTAACCCATGACCTTGGCCGCCACCGTCGCCTCCACTCTCGGACGCACGGTGCCGACGGCCTCGTACAGTACCGGCCACTCCACGACCTCGGCGCTCTGCGTCTGGACCGAAACCGGTCCGGATGCGCCGCTGGCGGCCTTCTCGCGCGGGTGTGTGCAGGACAGCATCCCTGCTGCGATGATGAGCGCGACAGCAAATCTCATATGTCAGTCCTCACTTCAAAACCTCCGACCCCGGTGCGAGCCGTCCCGTAGCCAGCTCCAGAGCCACGGCCGCCAGCCGCTGGTCGTGGACCGCAGCCAGACGGCGCAGGCGCGCTTCCAGAACAGCGGTCTCGCTCCGCAGCAGCTCCGTCACCGTGGTCAAGCCCGCTTCGTACCGGTTCCGGATGATGCGCAGGTTCTCTTCCGCCATGGCCACCGACGCCGAGGCCACCTCGACGCGTTCTTCAGCCGCCTTGAAGTCGCTGTAGGCTTTCCGTACTTCCAGGCGCAGCGCGGCGCTCGTTTGGCGTTGCTGCGCTCGGGCCCGAGCAACGGCCTCGGAGGCCTCGCGGATCCGGGCCCGATCCGCAAACCCGTTAAAAAGGTTCCAGCGCACGAAGGCTCCGGCAAACCAGTTCGCTCCGCCGCGCGTGATGAACCGCTGGCGGTCCGCTTCGAAGCTCACCCGAAACAACACCTGCGGGCGCAACGCCGCCCGCGCCGCTTCGGTCTGGACCTCCGCGAGCTCGGCCGCCAGGCGACTCTGGCGGCTCTCCGGCCGGTTCTCCTCCGCGCTGGTCTCGTGCTCGGCCAGCGGCGACTCCTTCAGGCCGGCGGGCACGAGCGGCGTGCTCAACTCGTGCGCCGCATCGAGCGGCAGGCCCAGTGCCTCGTTGAGCGCCGCGCGCGCCACCGCCAGTTCGTAATTTCGCCGGATTTCCTGCTCCCGCATGGCCGCCAGATGAACGCGGATCGCCAGCACGTCCGCATCCGTCGCCATGCCCGCCGCGCGCAGCGCCTCCGCCCGTTTCAGATCCGCCTCGGCGGAACCGACCGCCTCGCGGGCCACGCGCAGCCCCTCTTGGCTCACCACCACGCCGAAATAGGCCCGCACCACGCCCGCGATCAGCTGCATCTCCGTACGGCGCCGTTCTTCACTTGTGACCCCGCGCCCCAACTCGGCCGAGCGCGTCGCCGTGCGGGTTAACCCCCCGTCCCAGAGCATCTGTTCCGCGGTCAGTTGGGATTGGAAGTTGTTGAGAAAGTCCGGCCGGTTCAGCGGCCCGATGGCGAAATTCTGTTCGGTAAACCGATGCTGCGTCAGCAGCGAGCCGAACACGAAAACCGGGTTGTTGCTGCGCTGCCAGGATTCCCCATAGTGCAACTTGGGCAAATACCCGCTACGGGCCTGCTCCAACCGGGCCGCCGCGGCCCGTTCCGCCGCAGCCGCGGCCTCCACCGCCGGATGCTTCTCGAGCGCCAGCCGCACGGCATCTTGGAGGGAAAGTTGCGTCTGCGACCACAAAGGCAGCCAGAGCACAGCGAGCGTTGCCAGTCTCATGTGGGTTGAATGCTCCGTTGTCCTGTCGTTGACAAAGGATGCAAATCTCTGACCCGGAGTGACGCACACTCCCCCTGTCACCTGGCGGCCGGATCTGCATCTGTCGTGGTGGAGAGCATACCGCATGCAGACTACCGCCCGATACCTGGATGGCGCAAAGTTCGAAATAGAATGCGGCCGCCACCGGCTCGTCTGCGACCAGCCCGAGGAAAACGGAGGCGAGGGCGCCGGCCCCAGCCCCCCGGATTTCCTGCTGGCTTCACTGGCCGCCTGCGCCGCCTACTACGCCCTTCGCTATCTCCAGGCGCGCTCGCTGCCCACCGAGGGTCTCACCGTCCAGGTCGCCGCCGCCAAGGCTCCCAACCCGGCCCGCCTGGGCTCCTTCCGGATCGAAGTCCGGTTGCCGGAGCTCGAAGAACGACATCGCGAGGGCGTCCTGCGCGCGGTCAAGTCCTGCCTGATTCACAACACGCTCGCCCACCCGCCCCTGATCGAAACAGTTGTGCGGCCGGCCGTGGCCCAGCCCGCAGCTTGAAAACGAGCTTGAAAAAAGGCTGCGCCGGCCCTGCGTAGTTTCCTCAGACGCGGCTCCTGCCCACCCCGGGGTTTTCTCCAGTCACAGCGATTCCGATCGTTCTATCCCTTTGCGCCATCAGAGGGATCGCATCGCTCCCCGCCCGGCGATGCGCGGCCCCTCCGCTACCATGCCCCCCGGGAGCCCTTGAGCCTCCCCGACAAATTTCAATCCTTGAAGGAGATTACCCCATGGCAGCCATCTCAGAAGCCAAACTCGCCGCCAACCGCGCCAACGCCCAACACTCCACCGGCCCCAAAACCCCGGAGGGCAAGGCCCGTTCCGCCCAAAACGCCCTCAAACACGGCCTCACCAGCCGCTCCCTCATCGTCCTGCCCGGCGAAGAAGACGAATTCCACGCCCTGAAAACCTCCCTCTTGGCCGAGGTCCAGCCCGCCACCACCCTCGAACAGCTCGTCTTTGACCAGCTCCTGGCCGCCGCCTGGAACCTCCGCCGCCTCCGCCGCCTGGAGGCCGAGCTCTTCGACGGCACGCGCGACCCCCTCACCGACCCGGCCCTGGAAGCCCGCCTCAACACCCTGGCCCGCTACCAGGCCCGCGCCGAGCGCTCCTTCTACCGCGCCCTCAAGGAGCTGCGGACCCTCGAGACCCAGCGCGTCGCCAACCAGATCTACGCCCGGGCCACCGGCGAGCAGCTGCCCGATCTGGCCGACGCCGGCGAAGTGACCAAACGAACCCACCGCTACCGGCTGGAGGAGCTCTGGGCCGACCTCTTTGAACTCAACGAGCGCCGTGAGGGAGCCGCCTGGACCCGCCGCCAGGCCCGGGAGCGCTTCGCCTCCCGCCCCACCGCCCCCGAGCCTCACCCTTGGGAGCAGATTTTGCAAAACGAACCCAAATCCTGAGCACCCTCCGGGCTTGTTCCGGCCCGCGCACCCGTTCTTGCAACCCTCCAAACACGGGGTCGGGCATCGCCGGAACACGCCGCCGTGCCGCGCCGTACGGCCTCGGGCCGGTTGCACCCCGGGGTTACACTGGTAGTGCGCCGCAGCAGCGCCCCGAAGTCCATGCCCGCGGAGGCTTCACCTACCGTCCTCGTCATTGATGACGAGGAGGCCGCCCGGTACGGAATTTGCCGCGCCCTCCGGAACTCCGGCTATGCCGTCGAAGAAGCCGCCGACGGCACGGCCGCCCTCGAAAAACTCGACGCCACGCTGCCGGACGTCGTGGTTTCCGACATCAACATGCCCGGCATGGACGGCTTGACGCTGCTGCGCCACTTGAACGCCCGGCCGGAGCCGCCGCCGGTCGTGCTCATCACAGCTTACGGATCCGAACAGATGGCCGTCGAGGCCCTCCGTGCCGGCGCCTACGACTACCTCTCCAAGCCGTTCGAGCTCGACGAGCTCCGCCACGTTGTGGCCCGCGCGGTCGAGCAGCGGCGGCTCGCGCGCCGGCTCAAGGAGTCTCAGGTCGCGCTGTTACAAGCCGAGCGGCTGGCCTCGCTCGGGCGCCTCGTCGCGGGTATTGCCCACGAGGTCAACACACCCCTCGGCGTCCTCCGCAGCAGCGCCGATACGGTCGTGCGCCTGGCGGCGCGCCTGCGTGCGTCGGCGGCAACCGTTCCCGCCCAGACCCCGTGGCTGGAAACCCTGGAAAGCGCCGCTCGCCATATGCAATCGGCTTGCGAGCGGATTCACTCCGTGGTCTCGCGTCTGGCCCAGTTTTCCCAGCTCGATCGCGCCGAGTTCCAGTCCACGAACCTGTTGGACTGCCTCGAGAACGTCCTCCAACTCTTGCGGCACGAACTGACCTCCTGCGCGGAGATTCACACCGAGTTTGGCGAACTTCCCGAAATCTACGCCTCGCCGCGCCAGCTCAACCAGGTTTTCTTGAATCTTCTCTTGAACGCCAAAGAAGCGATCGAGCGCGGCCCGGGCCGGGGCGTCATCCGCATCCGGACATGGCGGGACGGCGCCGGCGTCAAAGTGCAGGTCTCCGACAACGGCCCGGGTCTGCCCGCGGTTCCCGTCGAACAACTCTTCGAGCCCGGGTTCACAACAAAGGGAGGCGGCGTGGGGGCCGGCCTGGGCCTGGCCATCTGCCGCCAGATTGTGCATGCCCACGGAGGCTCCATCGAAGCCGCCGGCCGGCCGGGCCGCGGCGCCACCTTTACGGTGACTCTGCCCGTGCATCCGCTAGGAGCCGGAGATGCTGCTTCATGAGCTTCTGCGGCTGCTCAGCCACGCAGCCGGAGCGACGCTGGCGATCTTCCTCTGCGTTCTCGCATGGAAGCAGCGCCCTCCCGGCCGGAGCCGCACCCTGCTGTCCGGCATGCTGGCAGCCGCCGCTCTCTGGCACGGAGCGCGGGCGGCGGCCTTGTTTCAGATCGCCAATGTTGGTCTCGCGCCGCCGTGGCTGGACACACTCAGCCGCATCGCCGCTGCACTCTTCCCTTCCCTGCTGCTTCACCTGGCGCTCCTGACCGCCGGGCGTAGCGAGCGCTGGGCCGCCTTAGGCTACCTGGTTTCCGGCGCAGGTCTGTGGGCATCTCATTCCGGCTACGCGCAGCTCCTCTGGCTGTATGCCGGCGCGGCGGCGGGTTTTGCGGCGGCGTGCGCCTGGAAGCACGCCCGCCACGCTGGCCAGTTCGGCGAAAGCCGCCTGCTGCGCATCCTGGCCGCGCTGGCAGTCGCCGGAATCGCCGTGGCCTTCCTTTTCGGTGCGGACTCGGCTGCGCTGGCGCTGGCGGCGCTGCTTCCGCTCGCCGTCCTTCTCGGATTTGTTTACCGCCGGCACGTCTTCGGACTCTCCGTCAGCCGCCGCATCCCGTTCGCCCTCACCCTCGGCGCCACCTTCGCCTTGTACTTGTTCTTCGTGCGGCGCCTGGCGGGCTTCCTCGAAGAAGAGTTCGAGGCGTTCGGAGCTTTGACCGAAGCCGTCCTGATCCTCGGTGCAGCCTGGGTCTGGCTGCCGCTTTACGGATGGATCAACCGCTTTCTGCAAAAGCGCGCCCGCCTCTTCGCCGACTTCAGTAAACGGCTCATCGAAGACGCCGCCCACATCCTCGACCTGCCCCAAAGACTGGATTACCTGGCGGGACAAGTGGGGCGGACCTTCGGCCTCCGCCGCGTGCTCCTCGCGATGGCCGGCGAAGACGGCGCCCGCGGCCGGTTCGGCGAAGCCCTCGGCCGGGAGGAACTGCTCGCCGAGCTCCAGGCCTACGCCGCCGCAGCTCCGGATGTGGTGCAACGCGACCGTCTCGCGGATGCACACGCACGCCGGCTGCTGGAAGCGGCCGGCTTCAATTACCTCTTCCCTCTCCGCTATGAAGGCCGCCTCACCGGTGTGCTTTTACTCGACACCACGCCTCGCCGCTTCCTGGACGACGAGACCATCCTGCTGGGACTTTGCCGCCAGATCTCCCACTCCATCGAAACCTGCCGCCTGGTCGAGGAAAAAATCAACCTCGAGCGCGCCTTGGCGCGGCAGGAACACTTGGCAACCCTGGGCAAGGTGGCCGTCACCATCGCCCACGAGGTGAAAAATCCCCTCAGCTCCGTGAAGACCCTGGTGCAACTGATGCGCGAGGATACCGAAGTGAGCAGCCGCTACGCAAGAGACCTCGATTACATCGTCGGCGAAGTGGACCGGCTCAACCTGACCGTGCAACAACTGTTGACCTTCTCCCGTCCGGCGCCTCAGCAGCGCGAGGATGTGGACGTCAGCCGGCTGGTCTGCGAGGTCGGCGACATGCTCGCGCGTGCGCAGGCCGGCGCGATCCGCATCGAGCGCCGTGTCGCCCCCGGCTTGGTGTGCCGCGCCGGCGCGGAGCTTATCCGGCAGATCGTTCTGAATCTCGCCTTGAATGCGTTGCAGGTCAGCCCGCCCGGCGGCAGGGTCACGCTCGAGGCCTCCTCCGCCGGGGACCGCATCCGGATTGCGGTCGAGGACGAAGGCCCCGGCGTGCCGGCCGAGCTTCGCGAGAAAATCTTCGAACCGTTCTTCACCACCAAACAGCGCGGCACGGGCCTCGGCCTCGCCATCGTGCGGAACAACGTCCGCCAGCTCGGCGGCGAAATCCGCCTCGAAACTCCCGTCTGCAACGGAAAGGGGACGCGTTTTGAAGTCGTCCTGCCGGCCCGATGAAACTGCTCGCCTCCCTGCTCTTGCTCGCCTGCATGTCCGGTGCGCAGGAGCCCCTCTTCCCTCCGGCCCGGTTGTCCCGCATCCAGTCCGGACTCGGCCACCTCTACAACATGGACTACGAGCGCGCCCGCCAAACGTTTCAGAGTCTGGCGCAGGATTTTCCCGACGATCCCGCCGGTTACGCCTATCTGGCCATGACCTGCTGGGTGGAAGAATTGGCCGGCACGCAGGAGCTGAGCATTGACCGTTTCGCCGCCAGCGACTTCTTCGTCGAAAACCCGCAGTACCGTCCGGAAATCAGTCCCCGTACCGAGACCGAATTCCGCCGCCTCACCCAGGAAGCCATCGAGAAGGCCCGCCGGCGCCTGGAACACGACCCGCGGGATCGCGCCGCCCGCTTTCTGCGCGGCCTCGCCTACCGCAACCTCGCCAGCTTCGAAGTCTCCCTCAAGCGGAGCTGGTGGGCGGCCTTCCGCGCCGGAGCCAAGGCCGTTCGCGACCACCGCGAACTGCTCCGCAGCGATCCGGAGTTTCACGACGCGCGGCTTTCCACGGCCGTCTACGATTACGTGACCGGCAGCCTGCCCTGGAGCGTCAAGTGGCTGGCCTTCCTGCTCGGCTACCGGGGGGACCGCGAACGCGGCAAGCGCGAACTCGAGCTGGCCGCCCAAAAGGCCCCACTGGCCGGCGACGACGCCCGCGTGGTGCTGGTCCTCATCTACACGCGCGAGCGAAACTACACCAAGGCGCTGGAACACCTGGAGGAACTGCACCGCAAGTATCCCGACAATTATCTGGTCCACTTGGACATGGCTGGCATGACCCTCCGCATGGGAGCCGCAGACCGCGCCCTCGCCCTCTATGAGGAGATTCTCAAGACGCACAGTGAGAGCCGGCCGAGATATCGGGACCTGGAGCCCGCCAGGGTTTACACGCGCATGGCAGTGGTGCTCCGCCTCCGCGGCCGGCTGCAAGAGGCGGAGCAGTGGCTCCGCCGCTCACTCGACGGCAACACGACCCTCCGAACCGAAACCGTGGCGCGTCTGGAACTGGCCAAAACCCTCGATCGGATGGGCCGGCGCCGGGAAGCGCTCCAGCTCTACGAAGCCGTCCGAAGCGCACCCGATGTTGCGGGCTCCCGCGCGGAGGCCGAACGCCTGCTGCGGAGTCCGTTCCGCGAATGACGCCATGATCCCTCGGGCGCCCGCACGGTCCGCCTCCCCGGCCGCGCGGGGAGATTCGCATGCTACCATGAGTGTGGTATGGGGATCCCGAATGTGAAGCGGTTCCGGCCCTACTGTCCGGAATGCAAGGAAAACTTCACGGTCATGGCCGTGCTGCCCAAAGACGCCGACGTGGCAGCCTACCTGGAAGACGTCGTCAAGCGCCACGACCACAAAGCCTTCCAGGAATCCAAGCAGACGCACTATAAGATCCGCGTCGGCCAGCAGAAACAGAAGAAGCGCGGCTAAGGGAACCCTCAGGACAGCCGCGCCCGCAGCGTGCGCAGCGCCCGCAAGGCTTCCTGAGCCACCCTCGGGTCCGGATCCCGCGCCGCCTTCTCCAGCACGGGGATGGACTCCCGGTCACCGCTCTGCGCCAGCACCTGAGCGAGTCCGATGCGCTCCTCGGCCGTGCCGCCGAGCAGCGGCTCGTACAGCAACGGGCGCACCTCCGGCTTTCGGGCCGCCTCGATCAGCAGGGCACGCGCCTCCCCCACGCGGGTGCTGGAGTTGAGCGTATTGATCAGATAACGCAGCGGGCCGAACTCCGACAGGTCGGCCTTGCCCAGCATGACGAGTGCGAAGGCGGCCGACAGGCGCGCGGAATTGTCCCGCTCCTCGGCGAACATCTTTTCGAGCGCCGCCAGGTCCTCGGGATCCTGAATCCGCCCCAGACCCTCGGCGGCCGCCTCCCGGAGCTCTCCGTCGCGGTCGTTGAGATACTTCCGGAGCAGCTCCCGGTTGGCCCGGTCCGGCAGCATGGCGATCGCCCGCAGGGCGGCGCGCCGCACGCCCTTTTTCCCCGTGCGGTTCAGGATCTCCCGCAGTTGCGGCAGTGCATCCATATGGCGCAGCAAACCCATGGTCTCGATGGCCGCCACTTGAACCCGCTCGTCCAGATCGCGCAGCAGGAATGCGACCCGGGGCGCCGCCGCCGGATCTCCGATCTTCTGCAGCGCCACCAGGCACTCGTAGATCACCTGCGTGTCCTTGGTGTGAATCGCCTCGAGCAGATCCGGAACTGCGGCGCGGCCCCGCAGGATTCCCACGGCGCGGGCCGCATTCGCCCGGGCTTCCATGCTCGCTCCGCCCCGCGCCAGCTTGCCCAGGGCCGCAACCACCTCCGGCCGCACTTCCACAAACGGATCCACGACCTGATCGTTGGTTTCAACGAACTTTCCCTTGATCCGCCCGCCCACCCGTCGCAGCGAAGCCGTCAGGCCGGTGCGCACGTAACCCGGTACGTAGAAATTCACCAGACCGTCGGTGGCCCGGATCTGCACCTCGGGATCGGAATCCCGCGTGGCCTGAATGAGCGGATCCAGGCTGTGCTGCGTGTCAATCTCGACGATCGCTTTGACGGCTTCGATGCGGACCTCGACGTCGGGATCCGAAAGCAGCTGGGTGAGCTGCGGCAGCGCGGCCGTGCCCTGGGCCGCCAGTTCCCGCGCGGCCCGCTTCCGCTCGCCCGGATTCGGACTGCGGATGTCCTGCGCGCCAAGCACGAGCGCGATCGGAATCACCAACACCATCGTGCCGCGGACCATACTTCCAAAGTACCGCACCGGGCCCTGCCGCACGCGGGTATCATCCGGGCGTGTGCTACCATAAGGATTCCACCAACTTACGATGATTCGCCCGTACCGCGGCATCCAACCGAGGGTGGCCGCATCGGCTTACGTGGATCCCAGCGCCGAACTGATCGGGGACGTGGAGATCGGCGAGCGCTCCAGCGTCTGGCCCCACGCCACACTCCGCGGCGACGTCAACACCATTCGTGTCGGAGAGGAGAGCAACATTCAGGACAACTGCGTCCTCCACGGCGAGCTGGACCAGTACCCGGTGATCGTGGGCAACCGCGTCACTGTCGGCCACTCCGTCGTGCTGCACGGCTGCGTGGTCGAAGACGACTGTGTCATCGGTATCGGCGCCATCGTGCTCAACGGGGCGCGTATCGGGCGGGGATCCGTGATCGCGGCCGGAGCGCTCGTGCCGGAAGGTATGATCGTGCCGCCCGGCAGCCTGGTGATGGGCGTGCCCGGCAAGGTGCGCCGCGAACTGACCGAGCAAGAGCGCGAGCGGTTCCGCACCAACGCCGCCAACTACATCCGCTACCGCCAGCATTACAGGGAAGCCGCGTCTTGATTCGATCCGTCAAGGGCACCCGGGACATCCTGCCGCCGTCGAGCGCGGTCTGGAACCACGTGGAAGAGCAGGCGCGCCGCGTCTTCCGCGCCTACAACTACCAGGAGATCCGCACGCCGATCTTCGAAGAGACGTTAGTCTTCGCCCGGGGCGTCGGCCAAGACACCGACATCGTGACCAAAGAAATGTACACCTTCCAGGATCGCGACGGAGCTTCGCTCACGCTGCGTCCCGAGTGCACCGCCTCGGTCATCCGCGCCTACATCGAGCACCGCCTGGACCAGCAGCCCGGCCTGGTCAAGCTCTACTACATCGGGCCGATGTTCCGCCGCGAGCGCCCGCAGAAGGGCCGCTACCGGCAGTTCTACCAGATCGGCGCCGAGGCCATCGGGTCCGAGTCGGCGGCGGTGGACGCCGAAGTCATCGAACTCACCGTGGAAATCCTGCGCGCCGCAGGGCTGGAGAATTTCGAACTGCTGTTGAACTCCGTGGGTTGCCCGGAATGCCGCCCGCGATTCGCTTCCGCGCTCCGCGAGGCGCTCCGGCACGTCTCCGCACGCCTGTGCCCGGACTGCCGGCGGCGCGCGCAGACCAACCCGCTGCGGGTGCTCGACTGCAAAGTGGAAGCAGACCAGCCCGTGATCGAAACCTTGCCTTCCATCCTCGAGTACCTCTGCGAAGCGTGCCGGAACCATTTCGCCAAGGTGCAGGAGTATCTCCGCGACCGGGACATTACGTTTCAGATCCGTCCCCGGCTCGTGCGGGGGCTCGACTACTACCGCCGCACCACCTTCGAGATCGTCCACGGAGCGCTCGGGGCGCAGAACTCGGTGGCGGGGGGCGGGCGCTACGACGGCCTGGCCGAAACGCTCGGCTCCAAAGTCCCTGCGCCCGGAATCGGCTTCTCCATCGGCGAGGACCGGCTGGTTCTGGCCCTCGAAGAGACCCGGCCGGGCGTCTACGCCCAGGGCGTGGACCTGTTCCTCGCGCCGTTGGGAGAAGCGGCGTTGCGCCACGCCGCCCCCCTTGCGCGCGAGCTGCGGCGCCGTGGCCTCGTCGTGGAGCTGGCGCCGGAAACACGCCTCAAGCGCGCCCTGGAGCTGGCCAACAAACTCGGCGCCCGCTATGCCCTGATCATCGGCGACGAAGAACTGGCCGCCGGCCGGTACGCACTCAAGGACATGGGCTCCGGCCAGCAGCGCACGGTGACGCCGGAGGAACTCTACGAAACACTGAAAACGAACGTGCAGCATGCCTGAATCGGTTCCCTTGGATTTCCTCGGAGACTTGCGCCGCACCCACACTTGCGGCGAGCTGCGCGCCTGCCATGCCGGCTCGCGCGCCCTCCTGATGGGATGGGTGCACCGGCGCCGCGATCTCGGCGGCGTCATCTTCCTTCACCTGCGCGATCGCCACGGCGTCACCCAGGTGGTCTTCCACGCCGAAGCCGACCCGAACCTGCACCGCAAGGCCGAGCTGCTGCGCTCCGAGTATGTCATCGCGGTCGAGGGGCGCGTCGAGCGCCGCTCTCCGGACACCGTCAACCCTGCCATCGCCACCGGGGAAGTGGAACTGGTCGCCGAAAAGCTCTGGATCCTCAACGACTCCAAGACGCCGCCCTTCCCCATGGAAGACAACGTGGACGTCGCCGAGGAGGTGCGGCTGAAGTACCGCTACGTGGATCTCCGGCGGCCGCGGATGCAGCGCAACATCATCCTGCGGTCCCGGATCTCCTTCGCGGTGCGGGAACAGCTGTACTCCATGGGCTTCCTGGAGATCGAAACGCCCTTCATGACCCGCTCGACGCCGGAAGGCGCTCGCGACTACCTGGTGCCGAGCCGCCTGCAGCCGGGCTGCTTTTACGCCCTGCCCCAGTCGCCCCAGCTGTTCAAACAGCTCCTGATGGTGAGCGGCTTCGAGAAGTACTTCCAGATCGTGCGTTGCTTCCGCGACGAGGATTTGCGCGCGGATCGCCAGCCGGAGTTCACCCAGATTGACCTGGAGATGGCGTTTCCGCAGCCGGAGCGCATCTTCGAGGTGGTCGAGCCGGTGGTCCAGGCCGCCTGCCGCGTGGCCGGCTTCGACGTCCGGATCCCGTTCCCGCGCCTCACCTACGATGAGGCCATGCGCTCCTACGGCAGCGACAAGCCGGATCTGCGCCTGCCGCCCTTTCACACCGTCGAGGACCTGTTCGCGGGCACGCCGCTGGCTTCCGGCGATTTGCCGCTCGTCGCCATTCGCGTGCCTGGCGCGGGCGCCGCGAGCCGCAAGGAACGCGACGACCTCAAGGCCTACGGGAGCGAGCGCGGACTGCGCGTCTACGACGATCCCCGCCGTCTGGAGCGCGACTTCCCCGAACCCATGGCCGCCGTGCGCCGGCGCACCGGCGCCGAGGCGGACGACCTGCTCGTGCTGGCGGGCTGGCAGGGTTCCCCGCAGGGACACCGGCCCGCCGAGACGGTTTTGCAGGCCTGCGGGCAACTGCGCCTGTTCGCCGCACAAAAATTCAACGACCGGCACAAGCTCCTGGACCCGCGCCGGCTGTGCTGGCTGTGGGTGGTGGACTTCCCCATGTTCGAGTGGAACGAAGAAGAACAGCGCTGGGATGCCGCGCACCACCCGTTCACCTCGGTGCACGAAGAGGATCTCGACAAACTCACCAGCGATCCGGCCGCATGCCGGGCCAAGTCCTATGACCTGGTGCTCAACGGCGTCGAACTCGGCTCCGGCTCGATCCGTATCCACCGGCGCGACGTCCAGGCAAAGGTGTTCCGCGCGCTCGGCTTCAGCGACGAGGAGGCCCGGCGGCGCTTCGGGTTCCTGCTGGATGCGCTGGAATACGGCGCACCGCCTCACGGAGGCATCGCCCTCGGTCTGGACCGCCTGGTGATGATTCTGGCGGGAGAGAACACGATCCGCGACGTGATTCCCTTTCCGAAGACCGCCAGCGGCACCGACCTGATGTGCGACGCACCCGCGCCCGTTCCCGAGCGCCAGCTGCGGGAACTCGGCATCCAGCTATTGAAGCGCCCCTGAGCAAGTCCCGGGATGAGGGCTGCGTGAGCCGATGCGCATCTTGCTGACGGCCAACGCCTCCTACCTGCCCCCTCGCGGCGGCGCTACGCGCAGTAACCTCGTGTGGCTTCAGTTACTGGCCCGCAGCGGTCACGCCTGCCGCATCGTGGCGGCTGCGCTCACCCGCGACCCGCAGGCCAAACTCGAGCAGCTGCGGCAGGAGGAGATTCCCGTCGAGACCCTGCGCAGCGAAAACGGCGTCGAAACGGCGGAATACCGCGGCATTCGGATCTGGGCCGCCCCGGATCCGGCGGGGCGGCGCCGCCTGCTCGAGGAACAGATTCGAGCGTTCCAGCCGGACTGGGTGCTGGTCTCATCGGAGGATCTGGGGCAACTGCTGCTCCGGGAAGCGTCCCGCCACGCGCCCGGGCGTGTGATCTACCTGGCTCACACGCCGCAACTGTTCCCCTTCGGCCCGGCGAGCTGGAACCCGGATCCGCACAGCACGGAGCTGGTGCGCCGGGCGGCGGCGATCGTGGTGATCGGCGAGCACATGGCCACTTACATCGAAACGCACCTGGGGCGCAGGCCCGAGGTGATTCATCCCCCGGTGTACGGCCAGGAGCCTTTCGAGCGCTACGGGCGTTTCGATCAGGGGTGGATCACGCTCATCAACCCTTGCGCCGTCAAGGGACTGCCCATCTTCCTCGAGCTGGCGCGGCGTTTTCCACAATGGCCCTTCGCCGCCCTGCCGGGATGGGGAACCACCGCCGCAGACCGCCGGGCGCTCGAGGCGCTACCAAACGTGACGCTGTTGGCGAACGTACGCGACATCCGCCTGATTCTGGCCCGCACGCGCGTGCTGTTGATGCCGTCGTTATGGTATGAGGGTTTCGGCTTGAGTGTGATGGAGGCGATGCTCCACGGCATCCCCGTGCTGGCCAGCGACTCCGGCGGGCTGGTGGAAGCCAAAATGGGCACACGCTTCGTGATTCCTGTACGGCCCATCGAGCAATACGAGGCGGCCTTCGACGAACACGGCCTGCCGCGCGCCGTGGTTCCTCCGCAGGAGATCGGGCCCTGGGAGCAGGCCCTCAGCGCTCTTTTGGAAGATGGCGACCTTTACGAAGCCGTGGCTGCCGAGTCGCAGGCGAAGGCTCTCGAGTTTGTGCGGCGGATCCGTCCCGAGGCGCTCGAGCGGTTTCTCCTCTCGCTGCGCCCCGCCGCCACAACGCCTCAGGACTCGGAAACGCGGCGCGCCCTGGCGGAGCTCTCTCCGGAAAAACGAGCACTGCTGCTGGCGCGCCTGCGCCGGAAGGCATCGCGCGAGATGTCCGGTTAGATGCGCATCCTGCTCGCGCACAACTCGCCGTACTATCCGGCCCACGGCGGGGGCGAC
>DATLYE010000073.1:0-8758 GCA_035575135.1 Bryobacteraceae bacterium | reverse complement strand
GCCACCACATATCCGAACGTGACGCCCAGCGCACCCAGACCGGGCATGCCGAGCGTGCGCACCGCGAAGTCTTCATGGTCCGGATAGGCTTCCACGCGCACGGGGCGCTCCAGGCGCATCCGGTATTTCCGTTCGTAAGTGCGGATCGCCCGCTCGAGTTCCGCCTGGAAGTACGGGCGCAGCAGTTCTGCGTCGTATTTGTGCAGTTTGAGGATAATCTGCCCGGTCGTAAACGTCTCGAAGTTTTTGTAACTGTCGAGCAGTCGCAACGGGTTGACTACGGAAGCATACTTTTCCCCGTTGTGGTAACAGTACTCCAGATGCCAGCGGGCTTCCTCATCCAGGCCCAGCCGCATGAGATTCACGCCGAGCTCCGCCCGGGCCTTGTGTAACTTGGGGTTGAGCTCGAGCGCCTTGCGGTAGAAGCGAACCCCTTCCTCGTAGCGGCGGTTGAGTACGAAGAAGTGCGCGGCTGTGGCGTAGGCCTCGCCGTAGACGGGATTGATCTTCAGGATGCGGCCGATCCAGGGCGTGTCCTCGCGGTCCGCCAGCCAGTCCACCGTGGCGCGAACCGCCATCGCCTCCAGGCATTCCGGATCGATGGCCAGGGCCTTGTCCGCCTCCTCGATCGCTTTTCGCTCGTCGCCGTCTTCGAGCGCGAGTCGCGCCAGAAGCACCCGCGCTTCGGCCAGCTTCGGGTCCGCCGCGAGAGCCTTTTCGGCCAGCTCGATAGCACGGCGCTCAAAGCCGTCGGAGGCGACCAGGGCCAGACCGAGCAGCGCTCCGGCGTGGTTCGGCTCGAGCTTCAGAGCTTCCTGGAACAGCTCGGCGGCATCCTGTCGCTGCGTCCGGTCCAGGAACAGCCGTCCCCAACGAACGCGGTAGAGGGCGTTCTTGGGCGACCGTTCCACCGCCGCCGCAAACTGGCTGCTGGCCTCCTGGTAGCGTCCGAGACCCCAGAAACCCTCCGCTTTCAGGTACGGGTCCTCCGCCGTGGTAAGGCGCTCGAAGCAGCGCGAAGCCTCAGCCAGCCGGCCGCGGTGGTGCAGGCGCCGGCACTCCTCCAGCGTCTGTGCCGCCAGCGTAAGTTGAAGCAAAACCGCCGCCGGCAGGTACCTGCCCGCAAGCCGGGCCAGCCTTCTGAGTTTGCGCTTCACTTTTCCAAAGCCTCCTGCGTGCGAGCCAGTTCGACCAGCAGTGCCGTGAGCCGGCGGCGGTATTCCTCAAGGGGCATGGCGGCCTTTTCGTACTTGAGGCGATCAATTTCCTGTTCGAGCTGCTCTTTGCGCGCCAGCAGCTTGCGCTTTTCCGGATCGCGAGCGGCCGCCTGAGCGGCGCCGAAACGCAGCAGGGTAAAGTTCGCCGCCAGGCGGCCCTGTTTGTCTTCTGCCGACGGAGCGCGCGCGCCTTCTCCCTGGCCTGTGTCATCCAGCAGGGCGTGTTCCGTTGCGATCCGTTTCTGGGCCTCGTAGAATTCGGCGGTCTTCCGCTGGGCGTAGCGGAAAGCCTCGAGGGCCGTAATGGCCTCGTTCTTGTCGGTATCCGCCGAAGGATCCCGCAGCGCCTCGGCCCAGTACCGGGCGAAGACCGTGGCGTTTTTCTCCGTGCCGCTTTTCGTGGCAGTGATGACGATCCGGCCCGGACGGCTGAGGGGCGCCAGGGAGGCGCCGCTGGCGCTGGTCATGTTGACGACGAGCTGGCGCTGTGCCGGAACTTTGTCCAGCAGTCCGGCCAGCTCGGCCGCAGTGACGTCCGGTCCGGGCAAGTTGAATTTGTATTCGAAGCCATCGAAGGTGCCGTGGCCGATGAGCATCACGACCAGGTCGTCGGGCGCGGCGCACTCCCGCGCAAGACGCTCGAACGCCGCCCGCAGGGCCTCCCGCGTGGCGGAAGGTCCGGTCAGGTTCTCGAGGCGTGCTTCCGCGCGGCTGGCGCGGAGCGTGTTTTCGATTTCTTTGGCCCAGGCGGCAAACCGTTGCTCGTAGTCCGGCTCACCCCCCAGTCCCGCAACCGTGAGAAAGCAGGTCGCAGGCAAGCAGACGGATGGCAGGAGGCAGAACAACAGGAGGACCCTCATACGACGCCCCATTTGCGCCGCAGGAACCACTCCGCCGTTCGCAGGACGATGAGCAGCAGGAACACAGCCGGCATGTCCCAAAGATCGCGCGGTTCGCGGGTTGTGATGCCTGCCTCGGAAAAGGAGATCTCGCCCGGAAGTTTGGCCAGATCGCGGGGGCGGTAGTACCGGCCGCCGGTTTCGCCGGCGATCCGCTCGAGCAGCTCCCGGTTCTGTTCGAGGCGGAAATTCTCGGCCATCCCGTCTTCGCGCCGAAAGACGAGGGTATCCCGGCCGAGTTCTTCGCTTCCGCGGCGGACGGCGACTTCGGCCAGGTACGTGCCGGGCTTCTCCGCCAGCCATTCTCCGGTGTACACGCCCGGCTCAACCGAAGACGGGGCCAGCTCGATCTCGCCGCCCACGCCTCCGGGGCCGGAGACATGCGCCACCACGGTGGCGTCGGAAACGGGCGCGAAGGACTTGTCGCGGGCCTCAACGCGGAGCGGCACGCGAGGCGTGTCCGAGATGACCGGGTGCGGCGTGGAGAGTCGCACCGGGCCCGGCGAGTCGGTGGCGAGCCAGCGCAACAGTTGCTGCCAGAACATTTCGTGCGTGCGGTCGGTGTGATCCTGCAGCATCTGCCAGCGCCAGCTCCCACCGGTGGCGAAGACGGCGGTGCGGCCGCGCCCGTAATTCTGCGTCACCAGCAGAGGCAGGCGCTGGCGCCCGCTGTTCCATTCGGCCAGCACCACTGCACCGGCCTTCGGCGCTCCCACCTCCTGGTAGTCCGCGAGGGCGGGAAGCTTCTTCCAGCGCTGGACGTTGCGATCCGGGTCGTCTTCCAGGCGGCAGATCAAACTGTCGCGTCCCTGCGGCGTCAGCTCGACTGCTGCGCGATCGCGATGGAACGTACCTTTGCGCGCGGGCAGAGTGACCGGCAGCAACTCGGCGAGTACGGAAGCGCCGTAGCCTCCTTCGGCCAGCGCCGTCCGCCCGCCGAGAAACAGGAGTCCGCCGCCGCGGCGGTCCACAAACTGCCGGATCAACTCCTGCTGGGCCGGGGTGAAATAACTCACTTCCACGGCGCCGAGAATCAGGCCATGAAAAGCAAACAGTTCCTCGGGTCGGGAAGGGAATCCGGCCTCGAGTTCTTTCGGATCGGCGATTCCCTGCCGGTAGATCTTGTTTTGCGTGGTGCGCAGGATGCTGACGAGCTCGAGGTTGCGGTCTTCTTCGGCCGCCCGGCGGAGAAACTTCATCTCCCAGCGCGGCTCGCCTTCCATATAAAGGATGCGCCGCCGGGAAGGCTCCACGTTGACCAGCCGCGTGACGGAATTATTGAGCGGGTTCTCTTCACCCTCGAGCGGCAAGATGGCGATTTCGAGGTCCTTGGCGCCCGCCACGCCGGCATTGAAGGCGACCACCTCGGTTTGCGGCACGCCGTCGCGGCCCAGCGTGAATTGGTGCGAGGCCAGGATTTTTCCAGCCTCCTTGATGACGAGCTGGGCCTTGTGTCCGGCATAGCCCCGCTGCCGGAAAGTCACCTGCGCGCTCAGCCGGGAATCGGCCAGGGTCCTGGCCGGGAGCACGGCATCCGCAAGTTCCATATCCCGCTCCATGCGTTCGCGGCCCACACCGAGGGTGTGCACGGGAATGCGGCTGCGCCGGATTTCCGACAGAGTCTCCAGATCTACGCCGCCGGAGTTGTCGGAGCCGTCAGAGGCCAGCAGCACGGCTCCGATGGGTACGCCGGACGATTCGGTGACAATCTGCTTCAGGGCCGCTCCGATGTGCGTAGCCGGGATCGAAGCCGCCAACTGGTCCAGCCGCTCGATGCGCTCGAGGTCCCGCCCGAAGCGGTAGAGGCGCACCTGGAATTTTTCCCGCAGCGCGGCCAGCGTCCCGGAGTTGAGCGCCGCCACGACCTCCTCCCGCCGCGTGCGGCCGTTCTCCCGTACACCCATGCTGCGGCTGTCATCGATCAACACCGCAACGACGTTCTGCTGCGGTTTGAGCGTGGCGACACTTACGGCGGGCCGCCACAGCAGCAGCAACAGCAGGGCCGCCAGCGCCGACTGGAGGAGCCAGATCACCACAGGACGCCATCCGGCTTTCCCGCGGGAGGAGCGCCGCAGGCGGCGCAGAATCGTCCCGGCCAGCAGAACAGAAGCCAGGATCACTAAAGCGCCGAGCCACCAGACGGGCCACGGGGACAGGAACAAGTAATCCCCCCTCGTAAACACCGTGGGCGGATATTTGAACAGAAATTCGAACATTGCCCGGCGCCCGTGAAAAAGACCTCAATGCGTCATCGCATAGATGATGTAATTGATGCCGATCCGGTACGCCAGCGAGGCGTAGCGTTCCGGGTACTGCGGCAGATCCGCCCATTCCCAGGCGTCGCCGAGATCCATGTTGTGGCAGATGGCGACCATGATGCGCCCGCGGTCGTCATAGACGGCTTTCCAGGCCGGATGGATGCCGTCCTGCTCGTAGGTGAGGCCCGTCGAGAACATGATGATGCCGGGCACCTGGAAGCGCTCGTCCAGGTCATAGAGTACGTGGAAAATGGCGTCCTTGTCCGGCAGGTCCACCACAGGGCGGTCCGGGAAGACACGGTTGAGACTGGCCATGAAAATGTCCCACTCCCAGGTTCCGTGGAAATCGTCCACCATCAGAAATCCGCCGCGCAGCAGATACTCGCGGAGTTTGGCCGCCTGTGCATCGGAGAGATTCCAGTGGCCCACCTCCACCGCGTAGATCCAGGGGTAGTTGAAGATCTCATCGCTGTCCAGATCCACCACCTCTTCGACGGATCGCACGTGGATGCGGGTGAGCCGGCGCACCCCTTGCAGAAACTGGCGGTCCGCTTTCGGGTAGTCCGTGGACCATGCTCCGCGGAAGCCCCAGTAGCCGCCGTATCGGACCGAAGGATAGCGCAGCCGCGCGAAATAGAATTCGGTCTTCTCGCCCGCGTCCGGAGGGATGGGTGCGGGGTTGTCTTCTTCAAACGACAGGAACGGAAGTCCGCGGCGCTGCCAGGCCCAGAGAAACGCTGCTCCGAGCAGCAAGAAGGCTACGGTTTGGAGGAGGCGAACCCGCATCACCGGCCCCGCCGATGCCATCAGAATAACACACGCCCTGCCGGAGCCACGGCCGGCGCCTTGCGCTACCATTGTCAAGACGCCGGGAAACGGCCATGGGTTGCTGTCAGGAACTGGAAAATCTCGCCGGCCTGGGACTGGTGCGCATCGGGCCGATGCATCTGCTGCCGCGCGGGCGCTTCCTCACTGAGATCGACACGGAGTACTTCTTCGTTTTCGGCGAGGACCGTCCCAGTTACGTCGGGATGAACTACTGCCCGTTTTGCGGGCGGGCGCTGTCGCGCGAGCTGTGGAATCGGGAGAAGAAAAAATAGCAAAGCGCCGGATCCGGATCCCCGGCCGGCTCCGCGTCGGGCATTGGCGATTGGGCAGTCGTTCTACGCGGGAGCTCCGGCTGGTGCCCATTGCAATCGCCCTCCGCTATGGGGAACTGGTCCCTCGTATCACCAGAGGGGGCGCGCGCAGGCGCCGGGTCCCGCTTCTCCAGCATGACGCGGAGGCTCTTGGTATCAATTTCCGCGCCCAGCAGGTAACCCACCACCGGGGCAACCCCGAGGAAGGTCAAGTTCGCCGCGACCGGATTCAATTCGGCGGTAGCGACGCCCACTGCACCTAAAAACGAGAGTATCGCGAAGGGTAAACCCACGGCCAGGAGTGCACGAGCCGGGCCCTGGCGCCACCGGACCGTGAAAGATGAAAGGAGCTCCCGCGCCACGCGCGTGCGGCCTTTGGGCACCAGGTTGGGATCGGAGGTGCGCTTGACCTGGACCACGAGGGCCTCCGGCAGCACCTGCTCCACCCGGCCGCGGATGTGCACGCCGTTGGCCAGCACCGTCTCGATCTGGCGCTTTTCGACCAGCGGCGCCAGCTCCTCCCAGCGGACGGTGACCTCCTCGGGCGCGCCCGCCTCGAGAGGCGCCGCCCACAGCAGCGCCAGGGAGAGGAATGCCGCCTTCCTGCAGAGCTCTGTCCTTGGCTGGTACACAGGCTCCTCAGCACGTGGGTTCGACATTCGTCGGAGGCTGCTCCGGAGTGACTGCAGGGAGGCCGGGCTCGGGGTGCTCCGCTACGATCTGAACCACGAAATGGCGCTCGCCACCGGCCTTACCCAATCGGTAGCCGAGGTAGGAACAAGCGGAGATGACGCCTCCTGAGAACACTGCCACGGTGAAGCCTGTAAAATCCTTGTCCCAAGACAGCCGGGCCACCGGTATCGCCACAAGCCCGCCCACGACCAGGCCAACGAAACGGCCCTTGGTGTGCCACTGTGCCCGGACCCGCAACCACAGCTCTTTCGGGACCCGCTGCAAGCCACGAGGAAACCGCGTCGGGTTCGATGTGGCCTGAATCTCAAGCAGAATCCAGTCGGCCGCTACCTTCCGGACTCGCCCCCTTACGTAGCTTCCGTCGGCCAGCGTGGCTTCGACTTGCTTTGCCTCAAGCAGGGCCGGCAGCTCCTCCCATTTTGCTGCGATGACTTTCTCCGTTGTCTCCGCCGCAAGCGGATAGCTGGAGAGCAACGCCGCCAACACTGCGAGCCATGTCGACGTCATACGTATCACCCGCTGGCTGGATATTACCATATGCAGTTATACTGGGGATTACCGACCGCAGGTATTCACAGTTCACACTATCCTCGTAGAGGCCGTAGTCCACGATCATCGCCATCTCTGCAAACACCTTTACCTGCCAGGGTGGATCATAGGAAGTTGGGCTCCCCCAGGGGCTCCCTGCTGCCTGGCACCATCCGACGTCACAGGTCAGATTCACGCTCGTCCCGGGAAAATACATCGTTTGGATGAACTCATCGTCGTCCCACGAATCCAGCTCGTAGAGCGTAGTGAAGTTCGTTGCTTCGCCGTAGCTCCAGACTTCCTTGCAGCCCCCTTGGTCACAGGTGCCATCCCCGTTCGTGTCGCGGGGGCAGTTCACCGGTATCTGAACAGTCTTGACTCCATGAACTCCCTCGGGGCGGTCCGTTTGCTGCCCCAACAATTGTTGTAGTTGTAAAGGGAACAATTGGGCGGCGAATACCGCCAGTCCACCGTGCAGCTGTTCCACTCATACCAGGAGTCCTCGCAGCGAATACCACAATCGCCATTGTTGTAGCACACATAGTCATTTCTACACCAGCCATGAAACTGGTATCCGTCTATCTTGGGGCCGTAGTTCGAGGTCACACCCCAGTTGCCGAACGGCACGCTGTGGCCAATCGGGAAGCCAGTAGGACATTCTTGATCCTTGATCGAACGGTCCATAGCCGATCCGATTGCGGTTCATGCCGGACACCTGGAGACGGCAGGTTTGCGCGTCAAGTTCAAACCCGCACAGCCACACAAGCGCCACAAATTGACAAGCTTTCATCCAGTTCACAGATCCCTCCGGCTGAAATCTCGGTCACGGTAGGACCACGGTGGCCTCCGCTACTTGTCTTTGCGCCACACTCACCTCGAGCCGGGCCGGTCTGACACCCGGCCTCGAGACGACCACCGTCGCCTTGCCGGGAGGCACACCGCGAAACTCCGCCGTGCCACTGCTGTCGGCGAACGCCAGCCGCTGTGTAGCTTCGAAAAAGGCCCGCGACCGCCGCTGATCCGGACTGTAGGGCGCGGCGTCGGCCTCGGCGCGCAGCCGCACGGCTGCGCCGGCGGCCGGTTCGCCGCCAGGTGCAAGGACCCGTACACGCACCACCGCGCCCGGCGCCGCGGCGCGCAGCACTACGCTCTCCAGGCTTGCCGCGTCTAGAGTGAAGGGACCGGCGAACGAAGGCGGGCGGTCTTCGGCCGAGGCCGCCAGCAGGAAAGGCCGACCGCGGGCCACGTAGCGCAGGTTGAAAAAGCCTTCTGAATCGGTCTGCGCGGTCATCTCGGTTTCGTAAACCACGCGGCGCCCCTCCCCGGGGTACTCTACCCGCACCTTGGCCCCCGGCACTGGAAAGCCCTGGCTGTCTACGACCCGGCCCGTCACCGAGCCCGCCCGCGGTAGGGTGAAGTCCACCGTAAGAACAGTATCGGGCGAGGAGAGGACGATCTCGCGTTCGGCGGACACGTGGCCGTCAGCGCGTGCTACGACGACGAGGCGGGCAGCGGTGGGAGCTTCGAGAGAAAAGCGTCCCAGCGAATCCGTGGGTTGAGTCTGGGCTTGCACGCGTCCTGGGCCGGCGATGAGCTCCACATATCCGGCCAACGGGCGTCCGTCACTGTCCCGTACCTGTCCGTTGATCTTCACGGCTTGCGCGGCCGGCAGAGCTACGACGAACATGATAGTAGCATATGTTGAATAACATCTCGAGTCTCTCATGCAATCCTCCACAAGGTATCGTCCATTCTCTTACCACAGGCAGTTATACTGCGGATTTCCGAAACGCAAATATTCGCAGTTGACGTCATCCACATACCAGCCGGTGTTGACCACCATGGCCATCTCGGCATAGGTGAAGGCGCTGGAGCTGCGGGCTGCCCACCCCGTGCCTGCGGCATAGCAATAGCCCGGCTCGCAAAATAGATTCACTTCGGTCGGAGGGAAGTACAGCGTATCCACATAGTCGTCTGCGTGACACCAGAAAATATCGAAATCCAGTTCGAATAACCTCACCCAG
>DATLYE010000072.1:0-18066 GCA_035575135.1 Bryobacteraceae bacterium | reverse complement strand
GGTCTTTGCGCCAGTCTTCCATTGGCTCAGGCGAGCGTGCTGACTTTTGGTTTCCAGTGCATCACCAACAATGTCTCCTCACAATGTTTGATCGGCCAAAACCAGCTTTTCGTGGATGTGGTGGATGATTCGCAGTCGAGTTCATTCGGCGGCGTTACCGTAACGCCATCTTCCGGTCAAGTGGGGTTTCTGTTCTACAACACGGGACCGTCGCCTTCGGTCATCACACTGGTGCTGTTTGACGACGGCGTGCTCTCCTTGCCTTTGACTCTCGTCCAGGTGAGTGGCGTGAGTTTCTCTCAGGTTTCGGGCTCTCCCCAGTTGCCGGGAGGGGGCAACCTCAGTCCGCCTTTCGCAACGACCGCTGGGTTCGGCGCCGATGCGAATCCTCCGCCGCCGGGGAACGGAGTAGGTCCGGGAGAGGCTTTGGGCATCATCTTCAGTCTAGCGTCGGGCAGCACGTGGAGCGACGTGATCAATGCCATGGGTACGGGCTCCCTGAGGATCGGGCTACATGTGCAGTCCATCGGCACCACGGGGGGAAGTGAGGGCTTCATTAACACCCCGAACCCGATCCCCGAACCTGCAACCCTCGGATTGGTCGGAGCCGGACTCCTGCTGCTCGGCTGGCGCAGACGCAAGACTTCGTGAGTACAGAGACAAGTTCGGCCGGCAAGCCCGGGGACCCGGGCGTGCCGGCCGGTTGCGTTATCTAGTCACTCCTTCGCCACTTCCACTTTCACGCTCCGCGGCTTGGCCGCCGCCTTCTTGGGCAGCGTGATCGTCAGCACCCCGGACTTGTACTCGGCTTTCACCTTCTCGGTGTCCACCGTGTCCGGCAGCGTGAAGTAGCGGGCAAAGGAGCCGTAGCCGCGCTCGATGCGGTGATAGCCGACCCCCTTCTGCTCCTTCTCGAACTTGCGCTCGCCTTTGAGCGTCAGGGTGTCGTTCTCGATCTGAATGTCAATGTCTTTCATGTCCACCTCAGGCAGGTCTGCCTTGAGGATCACCGCATCGTCGGTTTCCAGCACATCCACCGGCGGGCTCCACGGCCGCTGCGACCGCGGCTCGCTCAGAAGCCGGGAAACGGTATCGAACAACTGCAAGGACGGGAACTCGAACAGCTCCCGCCAAGGATCCTGTTTGGAGTACTTCGTGATTGCCATAGGCTCTCTCACCTCCTTTATCCAACCACTATCATAAAATATGAGTCTTGCTTTGTCAATAGCTGCCGAAAAAAGAAAGCGTGCCGTAAATAAACGGCACGCCTTCAATAAGATAAGGACTTTACGTACTTTACTCCCGGCCTTCCTCCGGCTCGCGACCCTCTTGCATCGCCTTTAATCGCTCTTCCCTTCGGCGCCGCCTTTCGGCTGCACGCTTGACCAGTTCGCTTCCCACCAGCTCGAGCATGGCCTGCTCGGCACCGTCCCCACGGCGCCACCCCAGGCGCACCACACGGGTATAGCCGCCGTTGCGCGGCATAAAGCGAGGCCCGAGCTTGTCGAACAGCTTCTGGACCGAACCAGGCGTCTCCAGGAAAGCGGCCGCCTGGCGGCGCGCGTGAAGCGTTCCCCGTTTGGCGAGGGTGATCATCTTGTCCACCAAGGGCTTGGCCGCCTTGGCCTTGGCGACGGTGGTGATGACCCGCTCCTGCTCGATGACGCTCGTCACCAGACCTCTCAGCAGCGCTTTACGGGCCGCCGGATCCCGGCCGAGCTTGAATCCACCCTTTCGGTGCCTCATTCCTGAGCCTCCCGTTCCGCAGCGGTTTCGAATTCCCGGGGCCCTCCGGCCGGCGGCTGCTCCTCGCCGGTCCCGCGCCGCATCGCGGCGGCCGGAAAGATGGGACGCCCCTGAGAGTCAAACTTCATCCCCAGAGACAGCCCGAGACCGGCCAGGATCTCCTTGATCTCGTTGAGAGACTTGCGCCCGAAGTTCTTGGTGCGGAGCATCTCGGCTTCGGTCTTTTGCACCAGGTCGCCGATCGTCTGGATGTTGGCGTTCTTCAGGCAGTTGTACGAGCGCACGCTGAGTTCGAGCTCCTCGACCGAGCGGTTCAGAATCTCGCGAAGCTGGCTCAGTGCGCGCTCGCCCGGCTCCTCGGCAGCCTCGGGGAGCTCCTCGAAGTTGATGAAGATGTTCATGTGGTCCTTGATCAGCTTCGCCGCCTGGCCGATGGCATCCTGGGGCGAGATGGCGCCGTTGGTCCAGACCTCCAGCGTGAGCTTGTCGTAGTCGGTGAGCTGGCCCAGACGCGCCGCCTCGACCGTAAAGTTGACCTTCCGCACGGGCGAGTGGACGGAATCAATGGGTATAAAACCGAGGGGCAGATCCTCGTCGAAGTTGCGATCGGCGCTCACGTAACCCCGCCCTTTCTTCAGCCGCATCTCGATGTGGAGCTTGCCGTTCTCGCCCACGGTGGCGATGTGTACGTTGCGGTCGAGCACCTCCACATCGGGGTCGGTCTCGATCTGGCCGCTGAACACTTCGCCGGGCTCCTCCACGTGAAGCCGCGCCATGCGCACGCCGTCGCCCGTCATCTTGAACGGCACCTGCTTGAGGTTCAGGATGATGTCGGTGGCGTCCTCCGTCACCCCCGGAATCGGGCTGAACTCGTGCGGAACCCCTTCGATGCGCACGGCCGTGATGGCCGCCCCTTCGATGGCGCTCAGCAGCACCCGCCGCAAGCTGTTGCCGATGGTCGTGCCGAAGCCCCGTTCAAAGGGCTGCGCCGTGAACATGCCGTAGCGGTCCGTCAACGTCTCGGTGTTGGCTACGAGCCGCTTGGGCTTTTGAAACGCTCGGAACATAGATTCCATCTCCTTGCTCCCGGCGCCGGAGCCGCACTTCCGGCGCCCTTTGCCTCACTTGGAGTACAACTCCACCACCAGTTGTTCGTTCAACTGGATTTGAACAATCTCGTCGCGCCGTGGCATGCCGATGACCCGTCCCCGGAGCGCCTCGCGGTCCACCTCCAGCCAGCTCGGCACGGGAGCATGAGCCGTGGCGTCTCGGGCCGCCAGAATCGTCGGGTTCTGCTTGCTCTTTTCCCGCACCTCGATGACGTCGTTGGGTCTCACGGTGAAGGAGGGGATGTTCACCTTGCGCCCGTTGACCAGGATATGGCCGTGGCGCACCAGCTGGCGGCACTGGGCCCGGCTGGTGCCGAACCCCATGCGGTAGACCACGTTGTCCAGCCGCCGCTCGAGCAGCGCCAGCAGATTTTCGCCCGTGATGCCCTTCATCTGCGCCGCCTTCTCAAACAGGTTGCGGAACTGCCGTTCCAGCACCCCGTAGACGCGCCGCAGCTTCTGCTTTTCCCGAAGCTGCAAACCATAGCCCACCACCTTGGGCCGCCGCGCTTTGCCGTGCTGTCCCGGCGGAAAATTACGCCTTTCGATGGCGCACTTCTCCGTGTGACAGCGTTCGCCTTTCAAAAACAGTTTCATGCCCTCACGCCGGCACAGCCGGCAGACCGGGCCGAGATACCGAGCCAAGGTTACCTCCTTGTTGTTCTGCTCCGGTGCAGTTTACAGTCTCCCTCGGAGACCTTCCTCCTGCTTGCCTCAGACGCGCCGCCGCTTCGGGGGGCGGCACCCGTTGTGCGGGATGGGCGTCACGTCCCGGATCGCCTTCACCTCCAGGCCGGCGGTGGCGAGCGCCCGAATGGCGGACTCGCGCCCCGCACCCGGCCCGCTGATGTGGACGTCCACGGTCCGCATCCCCATCTCACGAGCCTTGTTGGCCGCCGCCAGCGACGCCTGCTGGGCGGCAAACGGCGTTCCCTTCCGGGACCCCCGGAAACCCAGGGCGCCGGCGCTCGACCAGGCCACGACGTTGCCCGCCGGATCCGTCACCGTCACGATCGTGTTGTTGAACGTCGCCTGGATGTGGACGATGCCCACCGGCACGTTCTTCTTTTCCCGCTTCTTGAAAACTTTTTTCTTCGCTGGTGCTTTTGCCATCTTCCCTCAGCTGCCTGTCAGGTCTTGGCCGTGGATTTCCGTTTGTTGGCGATCGTGCCGCGCCGCGGTCCCTTGCGGGTCCGCGCATTGGTATGCGTGCGCTGGCCTCGCACCGGAAGGCCGCGCCGGTGGCGCAGCCCGCGGTAGGTGCCCATCTCGATGAGCCGCCGGATGTTCATCTGAATCTCCTTCCGGAGATCCCCTTCCACCGCTCCTTCCTCCTCGATAATCTGCCGGATGCGGGTGATCTCGTCTTCGGTCAGCTCACCGATTTTTTTGTCGGGATTGACACCCGCGCGGTACAAGATCGAGGCGGACCGTGAGCGGCCGATCCCGTAAATATAGGTCAGCCCGATGAGGGCCCGCTTCTTCGGCGGAAGATCCACGCCTGCAATTCTGGCCATTTCCCTTCTCCCTTCAGCCTTGCCGCTGCTTGTGCTTGGGATTGCTGCAGATGACCCGCACCACACCGTGGCGGTGGATCACCTTGCACTTGTCGCAAATCTTTTTCACCGATGCCCGCACTTTCATGCCGTCCTCCTCATGACCGCCTGCGCCTATCGCGGCTCCAAAACTCTGACGATCCTCCCGCGCCCGGGATCGTGGGGAGAAAGCTCGACCAGTACCTGGTCCCGGGGCCGGAGGCGCACAAAATTCACCTTCCCGGCGCCGGCCGCGTGGGCCACCACCTGCGAGCGGTCTTCCAGCTCCAGGCGGTAGGCGGCGTTCGGCAGCAGCTCGAGCACCGTCGCCCGCACGCCTTTCCTCCCCTCGCGCCGTTCTCCGTATTCCATCGCACCTCTCAAGGCCGGGTCAGCACCCAAGGTCCGTTCGAAGTCACCGCCACGCAATGCTCAAAATGAGCCGAGTAGGATCCGTCGCGCGTGGCGGCCGTCCAGCCATCCTTGAGGATGCGCGTCTCCGGACGGCCGGCGTTGACCATCGGCTCGATCGCCAGCACCATGCCTTCCTTCAGGCGCGGGTTGTCGTTCTTGCGGTCCACGTAATTGGGGATCTGCGGCTCCTCATGGAGCTGCGTCCCGATGCCGTGACCCACAAATTCCCGTACCACGGAAAATCCGTTCGCCGTCACGTGCCGCTCGACGGCGCTCGAAATGTCGAACAGCCGGTTGCCGGCGCGCGCCTGCTGGATCGCCGCCTCGAGAGCCTCCTGCGTGACGCGCAGCAGGCGCCGGGTCTCTTCGCTGACCTCGCCCACCGGTACGGTGATGGCCGAGTCTCCGTAATAGCCGTCCAACTCCACGCCCGTATCAATCGAGACGACGTCTCCCTTCTTCAGCACCCGCTTGGGCGAGGGCATTCCGTGCACGATCTCGTCGTTGACCGACGTGCAGAGCACGAACGGATATCGGGCCCCGACCGCCGGCACGAAGTAGTTTTTGAACGCGGGTCGTGCCCCGGCGTCCCGGATCATCTTTTCCGCCGCCTTTTCCAGATCGTAGGTGGTCACGCCTTCCTGGACCATCCCGGCCAGCTCGTTCAGGATTCGCCACACCAGAAGCCCCGCGCGCCGCATCTTCTCCAGCTCTTCGGGCGACTTCCGCGTGATCATCGCACCTCCACCAGCCCGGCGATCTCTTCCGTGATCGCCTCCACGGGCCGGCTGTTGGTTTCCACCTCATGAAACCGACTCGACGTGCGCGCAAAGTAATCCAGCAGTGGCCGCGTCTGGTGCTCGTAAGCCTCCAGCCGCCTCTGGATCACTTCTTCCCGGTCGTCCGGCCGGGCCACCAGTGCGCCGCCGTCCCGGTCGCAAACACCGGGCCGCTTGGGCGGGTTCGACACGAGGTTATAGACGGCGCCGCAGCGGGCACACTGCCGCCGCGCCGCGAGCCGCGCTATAACTTCATTGTAATCCACTCTCAAGTGCACCACCACTTCGCGGATCCCTCGCGCGTCCAGAAGCTGGTGGAGCTTTTCCGCCTGTGCCAGAGTCCTCGGATAACCGTCCAGAATCACGCCGCGCTGCGCCTCCGGCCGGTCCATCTCGGCTTCCACCAGCCGGCTGACCAGTTCGTCCGGAACCAGCTGCCCGGCCTCCATCAGCGCCTTGACCTCGTGTCCCAGTTCGTCGTCGGCTTCCACATGTTCCCGCAACAGATCGCCCGTGGAGATGTGGAGCAGGCCGAAGCGGTCCGCCAAGGCTTTGGCCTGCGTTCCCTTGCCTGATCCAGGTGCACCGAACAGCACCACGGCCACCCGGCTGTCTTCTCCCGTCATACGCCGGGACTCGATCTGTTCTGAGCGGGCGGCGGAAGTTTCGCTGAAGCTTAAAACACGCTCCGTCGGCCGCGAATCCGTCCCGCCCGCGGCGTGAATCCTTCGTAGTGGCGCATGATCAACTGCGCCTCGATCTGGTTCACCGTATCCATGGCGACCCCCACCACGATCAGCAGCGAGGTGCCGCCGAAATAAAACGTCACTCCCAGGCCGTCCAGCAGCCAGCGCGGGAAGTGAGCGTCAATCCAGTTGCCCACAAGCGGCAGGTGCTGCAGGGCGATGCCGGAAATCATGATCTGCGGAATCAAACTGAGCAACGACAGGTACAGCCCGCCCACCAGGGTGATCTTCGTCAGAATCTTGTTGATGTACTCGGCGGTGTTCCGTCCCGGCCGGATCCCGGGAATGAAGCCGCCGTACTTGCGCATGTTGTCCGCCGCTTCGTTCGGGTTGAAGATGATCGAAACGTAGAAGAAACAGAAGAACACGATCCCGGCTACGAACAGAACCATATACAGCGGTTCCCGCGTTCCGAGCGCCGCCAGCATGCTGCTCAGCCAGGGATTGTTCTTGACCCAGGGGACCAGGGCCAGCGTCTGCGGAAAAGCCAAAATCGAGGAGGCGAAAATCACCGGAATCACGCCCCCGGCGTTGACCTTGAGCGGCAGGTGCGTGGACTGGCCCCCAAGCATCCGCCGCCCCACCACCCGCTTGGCGTACTGCACGGGAATGCGCCGCTCGCCACGCTCCACCAGAACGATGAAGGCCACCACCGCCACCATGATGATGAGGATGATCAGCGTCTGCAGCGGACTCCACTGGCGCGTCACGAACACGTTGGTGTAGATCTCGCCGATGGCGTGAGGCAGCCCGACCACGATGCCCGCGAAGATGAGCAGCGACATGCCGTTGCCGATCCCCCGCTCGGTGATCTGCTCGCCCAGCCACATGATGAAGGCCGTGCCCGTGGTCAGCGTCAGCATCGTCATCAGGATGAAGCCCCAGCCCGGGTTCAGCACGAAATCGCCCTGGCTGGACTGCAGCGCGGTGGCGATGCCGAACGACTGCATCATGGAGAGCCCCACCGTCAGGTAGCGCGTCCACTGCGTGATCTTGCGGCGCCCCAGCTCGCCCTCTTTCTGCAGTTTCTCGAGGGTGGGGATCACCACCGTCAGCAGCTGGAGGATGATGGAGGCCGTGATGTAGGGCATGATCCCCAGGGCGAAGATGGTCAGCCGCCGGAACATGCCGCCGGAAAACAGGTCAATGAAGCCGAACAGGGTTCCCTGATTCTGCTGGAAGAACTCCTCCAGACGGTACGTGTTGATGCCCGGCGTGGGAATATGGCCGCCGACGCGGTACACCGCCAGCAGCGCCAGCGTGAACAGCACGCGTTTGCGGAGATCGGGGATGCGAAAGACGTTCGCAACCGCCTCGAAGAATTTCTTCATAACCGATCCGCCTTTCGACGGCGTCCTCCGGCCCGGCTACGCGCCGGCGGACTCGATGTACTCCACTTTGCCGCCCGCCGCCTCGATCTTGCTCACGGCCGTCTTGGAAAACCGGTGCGCGCGCACCACGATCGGGCGGTTCAGCTCGCCCTCGCCCAGCACCTTCAGACCGTCGCGAAGATTCTTGATCACGCCCATTTCCATCAGCACCGAGGGAGTGAAGGTGTCGCCTTCCAACTCCTGCAGGCGCCCGACGTTGACGATCGCGTATTCTTTGCGAAAGACGTTGGTGAATCCGCGTTTGGGAAGCCGGCGGTGCAGCGGCATCTGGCCGCCTTCAAAGCCCCGCATCTGCCGGAATCCGGATATGGACCGCTGCCCTTTGGTCCCGCGGCCTGCTGTCTTGCCGCGCCCGGAACCCATTCCCCGCCCCACACGCCGCTTGGCGTGCTTTTGTCCGGGCGGAGGCTTGAGCTGACTCAGATTCATTGCGAACTCCCTTCCCCGATCACGGTCACCAGATGCGGGATTTTGGCCACCATGCCGCGAAACACGGGCGTGTCGGGCCGCTCCACGACCTGGTTCAGACGCCGCAAGCCCAAAGCCCGCACGATCCGCTTGTGGCGTTCCGGCGTGGCAATCGGGCTGCGCACGAGTTTGATCTTGATCGTTCCCTGAGGCATCGCTCACCTACAGCAGTTGATCCAGGGGAATGCCGCGCAGGTCGGCCACCGCCTGCCGGTCCCGCAGTTGCTCCAGCGCATCCATGGTGGCCTTGACCACATTATGCGGGTTGTGCGATCCGATGCACTTGGTCACCACATTCGGAATCCCGGCCACCTGCATCACCGCTCGTACCGGACCTCCGGCGATGACGCCCGTGCCTTCCGGTGCCGGCTTGAGCAACACCAGGCCCTTTCCGAACTTCCCCAGCACCGGGTGCGGAATCGTGCTCTCCAGCACATTGATTTTCCGCAGATTTTTCTTGGCGGCCTCGATGCCCTTCTTGATGGCCGCGGGAACCTCCTTGGCTTTGCCCGTTCCGTAGCCTACCACTTTGGCCTCGGGATCCCCCACCACCACCAGGGCCGAAAAACTCAGGTTCTTACCCCCTTTGACGACCTTGGTGACGCGGTTGATCGAGACCACCTCCTCTTTGAGGTTCAGGTTCTGGGGGCTGATGCGCTTGGTGAGAATGGCCGGCATAGGCTAGAACTCCAGTCCCGCCTCGCGCGCTGCTTCCGCCAGGGCCTTCACGCGCCCGTGGTACAGATAGCCGCCGCGATCGAAAACCACCCGGCGGATGCCCTTGGCCAAGGCCCGCTCCGCCACCAGACGCCCCACCACGCGTGCCCCGGCCAGGTTCCCGCCTCCCGCCACGCCTTCCTCGAGCGAAGACGCAGCCGCCAGCGTGTGGCCCCGCGTGTCGTCAATCACCTGCGCATAGATATGCTGCAAACTGCGGAACACGCTCAACCGCGGCCGCTCCGCCGTACCCCGCACGCGTTTGCGAATGCGGCGGTGGATCCGCAGCCGCATTTCATTTCGGGAAAGCTTCTTGATCATTTTGCTCCGGCACCTGTCTTGCCCACTTTCTTGCGCAGCACCTCTCCGGTGTAACGGATGCCCTTGTTCTTGTAAGGATCCGGAGGCCGCAGCGCCCGGATGTTGGCCGCCACCTGCCCGACGAGCTGTTTGTCGGCGCCGCTCACCACCAGGTGCGTTTGCCGCTCCACCTTGACTTCGATTCCCTCCGGCAGCAGCATCTCGATGGGATGCGAGTAGCCGAGGACGAAGGTCACGATCCGGCCTTTGGCTTCGGCCCGGTATCCGATCCCTACAATGTCCAGCTCTTTGGTGAATCCGCTCGAAACGCCCTGCACGGCATTGGCGGCGAGCGCACGCGTCAGACCGTGCAGCGCCGCATGTTTGTCCGCTTCTCTCTGCACGAGCAGCGTACCGTTCCGCCGCTCGACGCGGATTCCCTGCGGAATCGGCACGGCCAGCTTGCCTTTGGGCCCTTCCACCACGAGTTCCCGGCCGATCTCCACCTTGACCCCCGCCGGCAACGTGATCGGTTTGTTCCCTATCCGCGACATGGCTTCCTCCCGTTCCGGAAACCGCCCGCTACCAGATCTGGCACAGAACCTCTCCTCCCACGCCCGCCTTGCGCGCCTGCCGCCCGGTCATGACTCCCTGCGGCGTCGTCAGGATGTTGATCCCCAGGCCGCCGAGCACTTTCGGAATCTCCCGGCTGCCGACGTACACACGGCACCCCGGCCGGGAAACCCGCTCCAGGTGCGAGATCAGCGGGCGGTTATCGGGCCCGTATTTCAAATAAATCCGGATCAGCTTCCGCGCCCCCTCCTCGGCCAGCTTGTAGTTCTGGATGTAGCCTTCCTCCCGAAGGATGCGGGCAATCTCCAGCTTGAGCCGCGAGGCGGGCACGTCCACTTTGGGATGCCGCGCCTTGAGCGCGTTGCGGATCCGCGTCAGCATGTCCGCGATCGGATCAGAAGTCATCTTGCCGCCCTCCCCTGCCGTTCACCAACTGGCCTTGATCACTCCGGGGATTTCCCCGGCCAGAGCGAGCTGGCGGAAACAGATCCGGCAGAGTCCGAATTTCCTCATGTAGCCGCGCGGTCGCCCGCAGCGGAAACAGCGGTTGCGGTGGCGGCAGCGCAGCTTCGGCTTGCCGGCCTGTTTGGCCTTCAGCAGCTTCAAATCCTTGGCGATCTTGGCAGTCGTGGCCATCCGTGCTTTCCTTACCTCCTACTGCCGGAACGGCATGCCCAAATGCCGGAGCAGCGATAACGCCTCGGCATCCGTCCGGGCGGTGGTCGTGATGGAAATGTTCATCCCCTTCAGTTTCTCGACCTTGTTGTAATCAATCTCCGGGAAGATCAGCTGGTCGCGGATGCCCAGCGTGTAGTTGCCGCGCCCGTCGAAGGATTTCGTCGAGACTCCGCGAAAGTCCCTCACGCGCGGCAGCGCCACGTTCACCAGGCGGTCGAAAAACTCGTACATGCGGTCCCCGCGCAGCGTCACCATGCAGCCGATGGACATGCCGGCCCGCAGCTTGAAGGCGGCGATGGACTTCCGGGCTTTGGTCACCACGGGGCGCTGGCCGGTGATGAGCGCCAGTTCGTTTACGGCGCCGTCCATGAGCTTGGGGTTCTGCGTGGCCTCTCCCAGCCCGATGTTCACCGTGATCTTTTCGAGTTTCGGCACCGCCATCACGTTCTTGTAGCCGAACTCCTTCATCAGCGCCGGGACCACCCGCTCCTTGTAAAGTTCTTTCAGTCTTGCGGCCATAGTTGCTTCGACTTCCGCCTCTCAGCGTTTCGGCTCGAGCGGCGCTCCGCACTTGCGGCAGATGCGAGTCCGCCGGGCCTTGCCCGCCACGATCTCGACCTTGTGGCCGATCCGCACGGGCCGGTTGCAGGAGTTGCACACAATCATGACGTTGGAGACCGCGATCGGGCTCTCCCGCTCCGCGATGCCTCCCTTGATCTGGCGCGCCGGATTGGCGCGGGTGTGCCGCTTCACCAGCATCACCCCTTCGACCAGCACCCGGCCCCGCTGGCGGTCCACGCTCAGCACCCGGCCGGTCTTGCCACGGTCGCGTCCGGCGATCACCTTCACAATGTCGTTCTTGCGGATTTCGATCCGCCGGGGAATGCTGCGTGGTTGCGCGCGCCGTGCCATCTCAGATCACCTCCGGCGCCAGAGAAACGATCTTCATGAACTTCTTGTCGCGCAGTTCGCGGGCCACTGGACCGAAGACGCGCGTCCCGATCGGCTCGCCCGCCTCGTTGATGAGCACCGCCGCATTCGAGTCGAAGCGGATGTAGGTGCCATCCTTGCGGCGCGTCTCCTTTTTCATGCGTACGATCACGCAGCGCACCACCTTGCCCTTCTTGATGGGCGAATCCGGAGCGGCCTCCTTGACGCTCGCCGTCACTACGTCACCCAGGCCGGCCCGCAAACCGACGTCGCCGCCACGGGGCAGGATGCACTGCAGCTTGCGGGCCCCGCTGTTGTCGGCCACCTCCAGAATGGTTCGCATTCCGATCATGGTGCTCTCTCCTTACGACTTCGCCGGGCGTTGCGGCGCACCCGCAACGCTGTTCGCCTCCAGCTCCTCGGGCTCCACGGCCACCTGCGCGGCACGCCGCACGATCTCCACCAGCCGCCACCGCTTGAGCCGGCTCAAGGGCCGGGACTCCACGATCCGGACCACATCCCCCATCCGCGCTTCGTTATTTTCATCGTGCGCATAAAACTTCTTGCGCTTGGTGATGATCCGCTTGTACAGGGGATGCGGCACCCGGCGGCTGACTTCGACCACAATCGTCTTCTGCATCTTGTCGGAGACGACCACGCCCACCTTTTCGTTTTTCCGCGACGCTGCGGCTGCTTCGGTCATCGCCTGCCTCCCGCCGGGGCGGCCGCGGCCAGCTCCCGCTCCCGCAAAATCGTCAACACGCGCGCCCGGTCTTTCTTGAGGGCGCGGTATTTTTTCAAGGCCTCGGTCTGCCCAAGGGATAACTGCATCCTAAGCCGGAACAGCTGCTCGGTGATCTCCCGGAGCTGAACCTGGAGTTCGTTGGTGTCGAGCTCGCGAAACTTCTCCGCTCGCATCTCAGCCCTCCAGACCCGGGCGCACGACCAGCCGGCACGGAATGGGAAGCTTGTGCGCCGCCAGGCGCATGGCCTCCTCGGCAACCTCGCGGCTGACGCCTTCCATCTCAAACAGAATCTTGCCGGGGCGCACCACCGCCACCCAGTGATCCGGTGCACCCTTTCCTTTCCCCATACGGGTTTCCGCCGGCTTCTTGGTCACCGGCTTGTCCGGGAACAACCGGATCCAGATCTTGCCTCCGCGCTTGATAAACCGGGTCATGGCCACCCGGGCCGCCTCGATCTGCCGGTCGGTCACCCACGCGCAGCCGAGCGCCTTGAGTCCGTAGTCGCCGAAGGAAAGTTCCGCGCCGCGCCAGGCCTTGCCTTTCATGCGACCGCGCTGCTGCTTGCGGTACTTGACCTTCTTGGGCATCAACATCGGTCATTCACCTCCGCTCGCCGTTCAGCTCTCGGATCCGCCTTCCGCCTCCGTGCCCGGCTCCGGCGAAGCGGGCTCGCCTGCCTCAGGCGCCTGCTGCTTCAGCTCATCCTTCCAGGCCGGCTGGGGCGGGGTCAGAGGCGGCGCCACCGCGCCTGCCGGACGCGCCGGCTGTGACAACTCCGCCGGCGGCGGCTGGATCGGAGGTCCTCCGGACTCGGCCGCCGGCGCCCGACGCTCCCTGCGCTCCCGCGGCGGCTGGCGGCGCGGCTCCGGCTCGCCGAACAGCGAGGGGCGCATCTGAGACTCCAGAACCTCGCCCTTGTAAATCCAACACTTCACGCCGATCACGCCGTAGGTCGTGAAGGCTTCCGCAAAGCCGTACTCGATGTCGGCACGGAGCGTGTGCAGCGGCAAGCGTCCCTGCAAGTACCACTCGCTGCGTGCGATCTCGGCGCCGTTCAGCCGCCCGGAAACGCGCACTTTGATTCCCTTGCAGCCGAACCGCAAGGCCGAATCCACGGCTTTCCGCATGGCGCGCCGGAACGCCACACGCTTTTCCAGCTGCAGGGCGATGGACTCGGCCACCAGCTGCGGGTCCAGCTCCGGACGATGCACTTCCTGGATATCAATAAACACTTCCCGGCCCGTTTTCCGGGCCAGCTCCTGCTTGAGCTTTTCGATTTCCGCCCCCTTGCGCCCGATGATGATCCCCGGACGGGAAGTCCGGATGGTGATGCGCAGCTTGTTGCCGGGGCGGTCTACTTCGATGGCGCTGACGCCCGCCGCCTTCAGCCGCTCCCGCAGCGTGTCCTTCAGCTCCAGATCCTCCCGCAGGAGCCGGGCGTAGTCGTGCTTGGCAAACCAGCGCGAGCGCCAGGTCTTGGTGTATCCGAGCCGGAACCCGTAAGGATGAACCTTTTGTCCCATCGTCAACTCCCTGCCCGTTTCATTCGTCCGACACCGTCACGGCGATGTGAGCCATGCGCCGCTGGTAGCGGTGAGCCCGCCCCATCGGCGCCGGGCGGATGCGCTTCATGCGCGGTCCCTCGTTCACGTAGGCCTCCCGCACCACGAGCTGGTCTACGTCTACATCCGCCGACTGATGCTGCGCGTTCGCAATCGCCGAGCGCAGCACTTTCTCCACCAGCGGGGCCACGCGCTTGTTGGTCGTGCGCAGCACCGTCAGCGCTTCGCCCGCCTTGCGGCCGCGGATCAGATCCACGACCAGCCGGGCCTTGCGGGGAGAGACTCGAATGTATCTTGCTTCCGCTCTGGCTTGCATGGCGTCCCTCATGCCGGCTTGGATGACTTTTCGGTCGCGGACTTCACCGGGTGGCCCTTGAACGTCCGCGTCGGAGCGAATTCGCCCAGCTTGTGCCCCACCATGTTCTCGGTGATATACACCGGAATGAACTTCTTGCCGTTGTGGACGGCAATGGTATGCCCCACAAACTCCGGCAAAATCGTCGAGCGCCGGGACCAGGTCCGGATGACCTTCTTTTCGTTGCGCGCGTTCAGCTCCGCCACCTTCCGGACCAGGTGGTCGTCGGCGAACGGTCCTTTTTTCAGCGATCGGCCCATCGTTTCCCGCCGTCCTTCCTCTCTATCTCTTCTTGGTCCGGTGCGCCACGATCCATTTCTCCGTGCGCTTGTTGCGCCGCGTCTTGTAGCCGCGCGTCGGCTGGCCCCACGGGGTAACCGGGTGGCGCCCGCCCGAGGTCTTTCCCTCACCTCCGCCGTGCGGGTGATCCACCGGATTCATGGAAACCCCGCGGTTGTGGGGCCGGCGCCCCAGCCAGCGGCTGCGGCCCGCCTTGCCGATTGACACATTCTCATGGTCCAGGTTGCCGACCTGGCCCACCGTCGCCATGCACCGCACGGAAACCTTCCGGATCTCCCCGGAAGGCAGCTTCAACAGCGCGTACTCGCCCTCTTTGGAGACCAGCTGCGCCTGGGCCCCCGCCGCCCGGGCCATCTGACCTCCCTTCCCGGGCCGGAGCTCGATGTTATGCACCACCGTCCCGGCCGGAATGTTCGCCAGCGGTAGCGCGTTGCCCGGCAGAATATCGGCATCCGGCCCGGACATGACCGTCTGCCCCACGCTCAGGCCGACCGGAGCCAGGATGTAACGCTTCTCGCCGTCGGCGTAATGCAGCAGGGCGATCCGCGCCGACCGGTTCGGGTCATACTCAATGGCGGCCACCCGCGCCGGAACCCCGATTTTGTCCCGCTTGAAATCAATGATGCGGTACCGGCGCTTGTGCCCGCCGCCCCGGAACCAGATGGTGATCTCGCCGCGGTTGTTCCGCCCCCCCGACTTCTTCTTGCCTTCGACGAGCGATTTCTCCGGCCGCTCCTTGGTGATGTCTTCCCGCGACAGCACGGTTTGAAAGCGCCGCGTGGGGGTCGTGGGGCGGTAGCTCTTGATCGGCATCTCAAATCTCCGCAAACTCCGGCACCTTCTCGCCGGCTTTCAGTCTCACGTAAGCTTTCTTCCAGTCCGGACGGTAACCTGCAAAGCGGCCGCGGCGGCGCAGCTTGCCGCGCTGGTTGAGCGTCCGCACCTCCTCGACTTTGACCTTGAACAGCTTCTCCACCGCCTGCTTGATCTCGGTCTTGTTGGCGTCGCGCGCCACTTCGAAACACAAGGTCCGCGCCGTTTCCTTCTTGGCCACGGCCTTCTCCGTGACGATCGGCCTGCGGATGACTTCGTAAAGATTCATGGCGCCAGCGCCTCCGAAAGCTTCCGGGCCGCGGCCTCGGAAATCAGCACCTGCTGGTGGCCCAGCAAGTGATAGGGGTGCACTTCCCGGGAAGCCACCAGCGTCACGCCGGGCAGGTTGCGCGAGCCCAGCATCAGGTTTCGATTGTTCTCGCTGTCCACCAGCAGCACGGTCCGCCGCGCTTCGAGCCGTTCCAGCACCGCCCGTACGGTCCGGGTCTTGTGGTCCGGCAGCGAGAACTCCTTGATCACCTTCATCTCGCCGTCGCGCAGCTTGGCCGACAGGGCGGCCCGCAGCGCGCCGAGCTGCATCTTGCGCGGCAGCCGGTAGCTGTAGTCACGCGGCACCGGGCCGTGCACCGTCCCGCCGTGCCGCCACAGGGGCGAACGGATCGAGCCCATGCGCGCCCGCCCCGTTCCTTTCTGCCGCCACAGCTTCCGGCCCGAGCCGGAAACCTCGCCCCGCACCTTGGTCTTGGCCGTGCCCCGCCGCAGGCACGCCAGGTAATGCCGGACCGATTCGTACAGCAGAGCCTCGTTCACCGGCGCTGCAAACACCGCGTCGGAGAGCTCCACTTCGCCCACCTTGCGGTTGTCGAGGTCAAAGACGTCCACCTTCGGCATCATTTCATCTCCTCGCACGCCGCACGATGACATAGCCGCCGTTCGGGCCGGGCACCGCCCCTTTCACCACCAGAACGTTCTCTTCCGGATCCACCTCGATCACTTCCAGATTCCGCACCGTGACGCGCTGTACGCCCATATGGCCGGCCATGCGCAAGCCCGGGAACACCCGCGATGGAAAGCTGGAGGCGCCGATCGAGCCCGGCGCCCGGTGGAACATGGAACCGTGCGTGGCATCGCCGCCGCGGAAGTGGTGCCGCTTTACGAATCCCGCAAAGCCGCGTCCCTTGCTGATCCCGGTCACATCCACGCGGTCGTTTGGCTTGAACTGATCCACCAGCACCCGGTCGCCCGTCTTGAGATCGGCGTCCCCCGGCCGCAGGCGCAGTTCTCGCAAAAACCGCACTCCCTCCACGCCCGCCTTCTTCAGATGGCCGGCCATCGGCTTGTTGATCCGCTTGGGCTTGACGTACTCCATCAGACCCAGTTGCACGGCATCGTAGCCGTCCGTGGCCGGCGTCTTGCGCTGCACGACCACGCACGGGCCCGCCTTGAGCAGCGTCACCGGCACGACCTGCCCGTCCGGCCGGAACACCTGCGTCATCCCGATTTTCTTGCCAAGGATTCCTGGGCTCATAGCACCTCAGCACCCTTGCGGCCCCGCCCCGCGGCCTTCGCGGCCGCGCCGGCCGGGCGCCGCCGGCTACTTCTTCCCGAACGCTTTGATCTCCACATCCACGCCCGCCGGCAGGTCCAGCCTCATCAAGGCGTCTACGGTCTCCTGCGTCGGCTCCAGAATGTCCAGCAACCGCTTGTGCGTGCGAATTTCGAACTGCTCCCGGGACTTCTTGTCTACATGCGGCGAGCGCAGCACCGTGTAGCGATTCTTGACGGTCGGCAGCGGGATCGGTCCCGCCACCTGCGCGCCGGTTTCCCCGGCCGTCCGCACGATCGCCTTCGTGGATTCGTCCAGAATCCGGTGATCGTATGCCTTCAACCGAATCCGAATACGGTCTCTCAAGCGCTCCTTCAACATGTCTCCGCCTGTAGCTCCCGGCTCGCGGGCGGCGGCTCCGCATGCGGGCCGCGCGCCGCGTGCCCTACTCCAGAATCTCGGTCACCGTGCCGGCGCCCACCGTGCGGCCGCCTTCCCGGATGGCAAACCGCAGCCCCTTCTCCATCGCCACCGGGCTGATCAGCTCCACCGTCAGGTTCACGTTGTCCCCCGGCATCACCATCTCCGTCCCCTCCGGCAGCTTCACCGTCCCGGTGACGTCCGTCGTCCGAAAGTAAAACTGCGGCCGGTAGCCTGAGAAAAACGGCGTGTGCCGGCCCCCTTCCTCCTTGCTCAGCACGTATACCTCCCCCTTGAACTTCGTGTGCGGCGTGATCGAGCCCGGCCGCGCCACCACCTGGCCCCGCTCCACTTCGTCCTTCTCCACACCCCGCAGCAGCAGACCCACGTTGTCGCCCGCCACCCCTTCATCCAGCAGCTTCTTGAACATCTCCACCCCCGTCACCACCGTCTTGCGCGTCTCGCGAAAGCCCACAATCTCCACTTCGTCACCCACCTTGATCCGGCCCCGCTCGATGCGCCCCGTCACCACCGTGCCCCGGCCCTGAATCGAGAAAATGTCCTCGATCGGCATCAAAAACGGCTTGTCCACATCCCGCTGCGGCACCGGAATGTAGTTGTCCACCGCCTCCATCAACTCCTCGATCCCCTTCTCCCACTGCTCCTCCCCGTTGAGCGCCCCTAGCGCGTTGACCCGCACCACCGGCACCTCGTCCCCCGGAAAGCCGTACTGCTTCAGCAGCTCCCGCACCTCCAGCTCCACCAGATCCAGCAGTTCCGGATCCTCCAGCATGTCCACCTTGTTCAGCGCCACCACAATGTAGGGCACCCCCACCTGCCGCGCCAGCAAAATGTGCTCCCGCGTCTGCGGCATCGGCCCCTCCGGCGCCGCCACCACCAAAATCGCCCCGTCCATC
>DATLYE010000071.1:0-23421 GCA_035575135.1 Bryobacteraceae bacterium | reverse complement strand
CGCGCCCGCGCGCCCGGCGGATCTGGAGTTGAGCGTGCTCATTCCCGCTTACATCCTCTCGGAGCTCAAAGCGGGCTTCCAGATCGGAGCCGTGCTGTTCCTGCCGTTCCTGGTGATTGACCTGGTGGTCTCCGCCGTGGTCCTGTCGGTGGGCATGATCCAGCTTCCGCCGGTGATGATCTCGGCGCCGTTCAAGATCCTGCTGTTCGTGCTGGTGGACGGCTGGAATCTGGTCATCGGCTCGCTGGTGCGGAGCTTCTACCAATAGGCGGGAGGTGAACAGGATGAGTCCGGAGCTGGTGGTGGAAACGGTGCGGCAGGCTCTGCTGACCGCCTTCTGGGTGGGTGCTCCGCTGCTGGCGGTGGGTTTTGCTGCGGGTGTGGTCGTGAGCTTGGTCCAGATCGTGACTTCGATTCAGGACACGGCTTTCAATTCGGTGCCGCGCCTGGCGGCCTTTCTGGCAGGCCTCATGTTGCTGCTGCCCTGGATGCTGGAGCGGCTGATCCGCTACACGGTGGTGCTGTTCGGCGATTTCGCCCGCTATGCCCGGTGAGCTGAAGCTTCCCCTGGAGACCGTGTGGGCCTTCTGGCTGGTTTTGGCGCGCGTCGGCGGAGCCTTGGCGCTGATTCCGTTACCCGGCGTTCGCGGCGGGCCGGAGCCTGCACGGATCCTGCTGGCCGTGGCACTGACGGCGGCGCTCTATCCGCGCTGGCCGCAGGGGATCACCGGGGTTACGCCGGGCCTGGTGGCCGCCTGGCTCATGGCGGAGGCTGCCTTCGGAATCGCTGTGGGGCTGGCAGTGATGTTGCTGATCGAAGCCTTTCAGCTGGCCGGGCAGGCGATCGGGCTGCAGGCGGGCTTCGCGTACGCCTCGATCGTGGACCCGCAGACGCAAGCCGACTCCGGAGTGCTTCTGCTGTTCGGACAGCTGACGGCGGGGCTGCTGTTTTTTGCCCTCGGGCTGGAGGGGCAGGTCCTGCGCATTCTGGCCGCCAGCCTGGAATCCTGGCCGCCGGGCGCCTGGCTGCTTACGACTCAGAGCGCTGAGGCGCTGCTTCAGGCAGGCGGGGGAATTTTCTCGGTGGGGTTGCGTCTGGCGATGCCCGCCGTGGCGCTGCTGGTGCTGGGAGACATTGTCATGGCCTTACTCGGGCGCGTGCACCAGCAAATCCAGCTGTTGACCCTGTCGTTCCCCGTGAAGATGCTGGCCGCGCTGCTGGTGCTGGCGCTCACAGCCCGGGTCTTCCCGGAAGTGATGCAGGGCTATGCGCGGCAGGTCTTTGCTGTCGTGCGCCGCATGGTGGCGCAAGGAGGTTAGCCGAGCCCCGTGCCGGAACGTGGCCAGAAAACCGAACCACCGACGCCGCGAAAGATCGAAAAGGCCCGGCGCGAAGGGCAGTTTGTGGTGTCCCGGGAATTCGTCGGGGCCATGCACTTTGCCGTCTTCGTCATGGTGGCGGCGGCCTGGTCGGCGGGCTGGCTGGCCCGGACAATGGAGGCCTTGCGCTGGGTGCTTGAGGAAGCCTTTCGCGCGGATCTGGAGTTGCGCCAGCTCGAGCGGCTCCTTGCCCGCCTGGCGTGGCAGGTCCTGTCCCCGCTGGCCGCGGCGGGCGGTCTGGTTGCCGCCGCGGCATTGCTGGCACATCTGGCCGTCACGCGTTTCGGGTTCAGTCTGAAACGTCTGGCGCCCGACGGCAAGCGGCTGGCCGTGCGGCCGCGCCTGGAGGAACAGTTCCGCAACAACGTCTCAGGTCTGCTGAAGGCCGTGTTGCTGCTGCCGCTGTTCGCCGCGGTGGTCTACTACGCCGTCGAGGACCGGCTGGGCGCCTTCCTGGCGCTGCCGCTGGCCGGCCTGCCGGCAGGCCTCAGAGTCGTGGCGGTTTCTGTCGAAGATCTGCTGTGGAAATCCGCCGGGGTGCTCGTCGGGCTCGGCATCGTGGATCTGGCCCGCCAGAGGAGCCGTTACCGGGAAAACCTGAAGATGAGCCGCCAGGAACTGCGCGACGAGATCCGCGAGCTCGAAGGTCATCCGCAGGTGCGCCTGCGCATTCGCCGCCTGCTCCGGGAGCGTCTCCGGCGGCGGATGTTGCGCGAGGTTCCCAAGGCGACGGCCGTGATCGTCAACCCCACCCACTATGCCGTGGCGCTGCGCTACTCGATGGAGACGATGCGGGCGCCGGTAGTGGTGGCCAAAGGGAAGAACTGGCTGGCGCAGAAGATACGCGAACTTGCCGTGGCCCATCAGGTGCCGGTGATCGAAAATCCGCCGCTGGCGCGGGCGCTCTATGAGTCGGCCGAGGTGGGCCAGGAAATCCCAACCCACCTCTACCGGGCCGTGGCCGAGATTCTGGCTTACATTTACCGCCTCCTGAACGGGCGGCTGCCCGGATAGCAAGCCATGCAGACACCAAACGCCACGAGCGCACTTCGCAGGCGGGACAGGAGATAGCCCGAGATGCCCGAAGTCCAAACGGCGACGACAAGCTGGCGCTTCACGGCGGGAGCCGGTGAAATGGCGGTTCCGGTGGCGGTACTGGCCATTGTCGCCGCACTCATCATCCCGGTGCCTCCCTTCCTGCTCGACATCCTCATCGCCGCCGACCTGTTGCTGTCCCTCACCGTGATGATGGTGGCCATGTCCATCCGGCGGCCTGTGGACTTTAGCGTATTCCCCACGACCCTGCTGCTGTTGACGCTGTTCCGGCTTGCGCTCAACATTTCCTCCTCGCGGCTGATTTTGCTCAACGGCAACACGGGTACGGCGGCGGCGGGGCGTGTGATCGAAGCCTTCGGCAGTTTCCTGGTGGGAGGCAACTATATCATTGGCGCCGTCATCTTCCTGGTGCTGATCGCCATCCAGTACGTGGTGATCAACCACGGCGCGGTGCGCATCTCCGAGGTCACCGCCCGCTTCACGCTGGACGCTCTGCCGGGCAAGCAGATGTCCATTGACTCGGACCTGAACGCCGGACTGATTGACGAAGCGGAGGCCCGGGAGCGACGACGGCAGCTGGCTCTGGAAGCCGATTTTTACGGCGCCATGGACGGGGCCTCGCGTTTTACGCAGCGGGACGCGGTGGCGAGCGTGCTCATCACAGGGATCAACATCATCGCCGGCTTTCTGATCGGCGTGTTCCAGCACGGCATGGAGTTGCGCCGGGCGCTGGAGACTTACACGGTACTGACGATCGGCGACGGGTTGGTGACGGTGATCCCGGCGCTGATGATTTCCATCTCGGGCGGATTGATCGTGACGCGAGCCAGCACGGACGCGCGGCTGGGAGCCGAGTTCCAGCGCCAGGTGTTCGGTGCGGCCGAACCGCTGCTGCTGGCCGCGGGCGTGTTGGTAGCGGTGGCGGCTTTTCCCGGGCTCCCCAAGACTCCGTTCCTGTTGCTCGGCGCCGTTTCCGGCGCAGCCGCGTGGCGCATGCGCAGGCGTGCGGCAGCGGCTTCCTCCGCCCCCGCCGCCAAGCCGCCGGCGCCGCGCGACAGCCTGGAAGACCTGTTGCGGGTGGAGCCGCTGGCGATCGAAGTCGGCCTCGGGCTGGTGAAGCTGGTCGAAGGCGGCGCCAACTCCCCTCTGCTGCGGCGCATCGGCGCCATCCGCCGGCAAATCGCCGCCGAACTCGGATTCATCCTGCCCCCGGTGCGCGTCACCGACAACCTTTCGCTCGGCGCCTACGAGTACGTCGTCCTGCTCAAGGGAGAACCGCTGGCGCGCTACGAGTTGCCCCAGGGATTCGAACTGGCGATCCCGACCACGGCGCTGCCGCCCTCCTTGAGCGGGCGACCCACCCGCGAACCCGCCTTTGGGATCGCAGCCTGGTGGGTTCCGGCGGCGCAGGCGGAAGCCGCCCGCCAGGCGGGCTGCACCGTCGTGGACGCCGTGAGCGTGCTGGGGACACACCTGGCGGAACTGATCCGGCGGCACGCGCACGAGCTGTTCTCGCGCCAGGACGCCAAGAAGCTCCTCGATCGCGTCAGTGCCGAGAGCCCGAAGCTGGTCGAGGATCTGGTTCCGAAGCTGCTGCCCCTGGCCACCCTGCAGCGGGTGATCCAGAACCTGCTGCGGGAGCGGGTGCCGATTCGCGATGCCGTCTCGATTCTGGAGGCCTTGGGGGAGGCGGCCACCATGACGAAAAACCCGGTGCTGCTCACCGAATACGTCCGCCAGGCCATCCGCCGCGCGGTCGTCAAGCCGTATTTGAACGCCGCCGGAGAGCTACCGGCCTGGTTCCTGGATTCGGGAATTGAAAAAGCGGTCGAGTCCGCAGTCGAACACGGCGAGCACTCCAGCCATCTGGCCGCATCGCCCGAGACGATTCGTGACATCGTGCAACGCATCGAGCGGAAAGTGGGCGCGGGCGGCACGCCTGTGGTTGTGCTGACCTCGAGCGGCGCTCGCTATTTCCTGCGCCAGATGGTCGAAACCTCGCTGCCCAACGTGTTTTTCCTCTCCCACAGCGAGGTTCCGCCGGCCGCGCGGGTCGTTTCTCTGGGGGTGATCCAGTGAAAAGTTTCAGCCGAGAGGAGGCCATGCCGTGAAGCTCAAAAGTTATTTCGCACCGACCGTGGAAGCTGCCGTCGAGCAGGCCCGGAGGGAGATGGGGCCTGAGGCCGTGATCGTCGAATCGCGCAAGGCGCCTCCGGAGGCCAGGGCGCTGGGCGCGTATGAAGTTGTCTGTGCCTTGCTTGCGCCGGGCGAAGAGTCGCCGGCAGCGCTTCTGGGCGAGCTGGGTCGCATTGAAAATCCGCGGCCCGGCCTGCCGGATCTGTTGAGCCGGGAACTGGCGCAACTCCGCCGGCAGATCCAGGAGCTCCGCCAGGCGCTGTGGCGCCGCGAACCCGCGGACCTGTCTTCCCCCCTGTGGGAGCTGCTAATTCAGGCGGATGTGGATGCCGGCCTCGCCCGGCAAATCCTGGAGCGGGCGAACTCGGCCCTTGCCGGCGCCGCGCCTGCGGAGGCGCGCGCCGGGCTGGCCGCTCAACTGGAGTCCTGGTTGCAAGCGGCCCCGGAACTGGGCCGGGAGGGTGCGCGCCCGCGCGTGGTGGCGCTCGTCGGTCCTCCGGGCGCGGGCAAGACTACAACCCTGGTGAAGCTCGGGGTGCGCTTCGGCATCCAGCACCAGCAACGCCTCCACATCATCTCCACGGAAAGCGAGCGCGTGGCCGGGGCCGAGCCGCTGCGCACCTACGCCGCCATCCTGGGCGCCGGATTCCAGATCCTGGACACATCCGGGGCGCTGGCGCAGGTGCTCGAAGAACACCGCAACCGGGATCTGATCCTCCTCGACACGCGTGGTTTCGGCCCGGCGGACCGGCAGGAGGCGGCCGAATTGGCTTCCTGGCTGTGCCGCCAGCCGGAGCTGGACATCCATCTGGTCCTACCGGCCACGGGCCGAACTGCCGATCTACTTTTCGCAGTGGAGCGCTTTGAGGTTTTCCGCCCGTCGAAGCTGATTTTCACGCGCCTGGATGAGGCCGTTTCGCTCGGGCCGCTGTTTTCCGTAGCGGCGCTCACAGGCAAGCCGGTCTCATTCCTGGGCACGGGGCAGAGCATCCCCGAAGATCTCGAACCGGCCTCGGCGTCCAGGATCGTGGAGGCAGTCCTCGGCGGGCAAGCGCGTGCACTGGCGGCGGCCTGAGAGCCGGCCGCTCACCGGCAGCTATGTACCCATGTGCCAAGGCCGAACTGAGCAGCGCCGAGCGGGAACGGCTCATTCTGGAACACCTGCCACAGGTCCGGCTCATCGCCCGGCGAATCCATGAACGCTTGCCCGTAAGCGTGAGCCTGGATGATCTGATTTCCACCGGCGTGCTGGGTTTGATTGCCGCGATCGACAACTTCGATCCCACCCAGAACGTCAAGCTGAAGACGTACGCCGAACACAAGATCCGGGGAGCGATTCTGGACAGCCTGCGCGGGCTGGACTGGGCGCCGCGCGACAAGCGGCGCAAGGCCAAGAAAATCGAGGCGGCCATTGCCGCAGCCGAGCAGAAATGGCAGCGGGCGCCCACGGAGGAGGAAATCGCCGAGGAACTGGGACTGACGCTTGAACAGTACCACTCCTGGCTGGTGGAGGTGCAGGGACTCGGCTGGGGTACGCTCGAGGGGCCCGCGGAGGGGGCGCGCGGGTTGCTCGACCGGATTTCGGACGACGTCCAGAAGCTGCCCTCGCAGATTTTTGAGCGCGCCGAACTGGAACGGCTGGTGGCCGAGGCGATCGAACAAATGCCCCGCGCCGAGCGGGAGGTACTGAGCCTGTACTACGAGCAGGAACTTACGCTGCGGGAGATTGCCGAGGTCATGCACCTGCACCTCTCGCGCATTTCTCAACTGAAGTCGCAAGCCATCCTGCGGCTGCGCTCGTATCTGGAGGACCGCTGGCCCACCCGGGGCGGTTGGAGAGGATGATGACGATGGAGATCACGCCCTCGACGGACAGGACGCTGGAGCTGGCGGAGCTCTGGGCCGCAGCGTTTGCGGGCGTGGTGGAATCTCTGGCCGGCACGCGGCCGCCATGGGAATGCCGGAGCGGCGACGAGGCTCTCTTGGGCGAACAGCTCCTGGGATGGCAGCAATCCTTTCAGAGCGGACCGCAGCCCGCCATGTGGGCGGGCCTGGTAGCGGGAGGCTGGACCGAGACGGGACGCTCCGTTCTGAAGGCAGCCGGCGTGGACTCCATTACCGAAGAGGAAGTCGCCAACACACTCCGGGAGATGCTGGCGCAGGCCTTCTCCTCCTTTGCCGTCTCGGCGACCGCCCGGCTGGGGGCGGAGCTTTCGGTGACCGCCGGCGCGACCGCCGACGCGGCGCCGGAAGGATGGAGGATCATCCGCATCGAATACCAGCTCCGGGACGGCGCTCCCGCCATCGCTCTGGTGGGGGTGGATCCAGGATGGGTGATCGGCGAGGCGCCGACGCAAGCGGACGCTGCGGCTACAGTGGCGCCTGACGCAGACGCCGCCTCGCCCATGGATCTGCTGCTCGACGTCGAGCTGCCCGTCTCGGTCTCTTTCGGGCGCACCCGCCTCCCCCTGGAAGATCTGTTGAAACTGGGGGCGGGCAGCGTGATCGAACTCGGACGCAATATTGACGATCCCGTGGAGTTGATCGTGAACAACCGCGTCGTGGCGCTCGGCGAGGTCGTGGTCGTGGACGGCAACTACGGCGTGCGGATTCAGCGGATTGCCAGCCGTGCCGACCGACTGCGTACCGGCTCGGCTGCAACACGGCCCGGAACCGAGGAGGCGCGCGGATGAGCATCGTTCCCGTCGGGATGGTGACGATCGCGCTGGCCGCGGTCCAGGGCCTGCTGGTGCTCGGCGGCGTTTGCCTTTGCCTCTGGCTCTTTTTTCTGCTCAAACGGGATGCGCAGGCAGCGGCCCTGGAGTGCACCGAGCGCGACCAAGCCCTCCAAAGAGCCGTCGAAGAACTGCGCAAAGACCTCGATCAGGCTCGCAGTGAGTTGGCGGCGGGCCGCGGGCCCGCCGGTTTACCCCCTCTGCGGCTGGACTTGACGCGGCGCGCACAGGTGCTGCGTTTGCATCGAAACGGGCAGAGCTCGGCCCAGATTGCCTCGATGTTAGCCCTGCCGCGGGGCGAGGTGGAGCTTCTGATCAAAATCCATCAGTTGCGACAAGCTGCGGGCATGGCCGAAGGGGCGCATCCGGAGCTTCCCGCACGCACCTGAGAGCTTGCCCGGCATGGGCGGGCGGTGCTCAGCAACCGGCTTTGGCTTCCAGGGCCCGGAGTTTTGCCGCCAGAGTCGTTCGCTTGAGCCGGAGCAGGCTTGCGGCGCGGGTTTTGTTGCCGCCGGCCCGCCGCAAGGCCTGCTCCAGGATGCTCCATTCAAAACGGCTCACCACCGCTTCAAAATCAATGCCGTCCTCGGGCAGTTTCACGGAAAGCTCGCCCGCCGCCGGTACGTCCTTCCAGTTGCGCTCCTGCGGAAGGGGGAAATCCGAGGGGTACAGAACCGGACGTTCACCGCTCAGGGCGATGGCTTTCTCGACGACATTTTCCAGCTCGCGGACGTTACCGGGCCAGGAGTACGTTCGCAGGCGGTCGAGGGCTTCCCGCACGATCTGTTTTGGGGGGATCCCCTCCTGCCGGCAAATCTTCTCGATGAAGTGGTACACGAGCAAAGGCACGTCGCTCAGCCGCTCGCGCAGCGGAGGCATTTGGATGGGGACGACGTTGAGGCGGTAGTAGAGGTCCTCGCGAAACTTCCCTTCCCGCACGCGCTCGGCGAGGTTGCGGTTGGATGCCGCCACAACCCGCACGTCCACACGGATGGTCTCCGAACTTCCCAGCCGCTGGAATTCCCGCTCCTGGAGCACGCGCAAGAGCTTGGCCTGCAAGTCCACCGGCATGTCGCCGATTTCGTCGAGAAACAGCGTCCCGCCGTGAGCCTGTTCGATACGGCCGATGCGGTTGGTGACGGCTCCGGTGAAGGCTCCTTTGACGTGCCCGAACAGCTCGGCTTCGAGCAAGGGCTCCGGAAGCGCCGAACAGTTCACGGTCACCAAAGGGCGGTGCGCCCGCGGCGAGGCCATGTGCAGTGCGCGGGCGGCCATCTCTTTGCCCGTGCCGGTCTCCCCGGTGATGAGCACGGTGCAGCGGCGGTTACGGACCAGCCGGATGATCTCGATGATCTCGCGCATGGCCGGGCTTTCGCCGACCAGATACTGGCGCCAGGGCTCGCCGGCGACGGCGGCGCCGAGGCGAGCCAGACTTTGCGAGCGCCGCTCTTCGAGGGCGGCCTCCAGGCGCGCCGCCAGGCGGGCGGCATCGGCGCCCGGCAGCACGTCCCAGGCGCCGAGACGGGCCAGCCGGACCGCCTCTTCAACGGTGGCCTCCGCGTGGAGAACCAAGGCCGGAACCTGGGGCGCCGCCTCGCCAAGCAATCGCAAGGCTTCGGCGGCCGTGGCCTGCGGCGGGGGGCACTGGACCACTACCGCTCCGATATCTTCTTCGTTTTGAAGGTACCTGAGCGCCTCGCCGATGCTGGCGGCATGGGTGACCGGGAATCGCTCGGCGAGCTGGCCTGGGGCCGACTGGTCCGCCGAAAGCCACAGGATCTGCAGATGGGACGACATGAGACCGCAAGAGAGATCGGGCGTTGTCCGGGGGAACTTTATGAGAAACAAAGGCCGGAATCTCGAGGGCGGTTAAAGTTCCGGGCAAGGCCGCCGATAAAGCAAACAGGACCGTGAGCGAAATTCGAGTGGCCGGAAACAAAGATGCGAGTCGGTGACAACAACATCCGGGAAACGGGGGCCGCACGACCGGAATCCTCCGGCGGTGTTTCGCGCGCGCCGGCGCAACCCGAAGGGGTCTATCAGTCGGCGGCCGATCAGGTGCAGCTTTCCCGGCTCGCACGGCATGTGGCCGAATCGCTTTCGGCCAGTGAGACCGAGCACGCCTCCCGAGTGGCGTACCTGCGGAACGAATATCAGGCCGGCCGCTACCAGGTGGACGTGGCCGCCCTGAGCCGCAAGATCGCCGACGAAATTCTGGCGGAAATCTCGCCGCAGCCGGCCGGGTAACTCCATGGCGATGGCGCCGTTCGATGCTCCCGCCGAGCTCGGGGAAGCGCTGGAGCTGCTTCGCCGAGCGCAGGGGCTGGCCGTAGAGGGCTCGCCTCCGGCGCTCGATGAGTGTGCCGCGGCCCTGGAAAAAGCCTGCATGCGGTTGTCGCGCCACTCGGTGATGGAGCAGGCCCGGGTTGCCCCCTCCGTGGTGCTTGCCTTGCGCCGCGAAGCGCACCGCGTGACCGCTCTGCTCGAACAGACCGCCGCGTTCTACACGAACTGGATCCGCCTGCGGAACACACTGACGGCGGGTTACTCCTCAAGCGGCGCTCCTGCGGACTGTGCGCCGGAGCCGCGCCTGAGGCTGGAGGCATAAGAAAAGGCCCCGGGAGAGGAAACGGGCATGTCGAGCCTGCTGGCAACGTTGATTTCCTCGTCCAACGCGCTGCGCACCTTTCAACGTTCGCTCGAAGTCACTCAAAACAACGTAGCCAACGCCGCAACGCCCGGCTATGCCGCCCAGCGGCTGGCTCTGATCGCGCAGCCGTTTGATCCGCTGGCCGGCCTCCCCGGCGGTGTGCGGCCCGGGATTCTGGAAAGCGCACGGGACGTCTACAGCGAGCAGGCCGTCCGGAGCCAGAATTCTTTGTTGGGCCGCTTTGAAGAACAGTCGCTCAGACTGGAGGCCATCGAAGCCGCGCTCCCGGTCACCGCCGGCACCGGTATTGCCGCGGCTCTCGATCGGCTTTACCAGGCTTTTTCCGCCTTCAGCACTTCGCCTTCGAGCGCCGGCGCCCGGCAGAACGTCCTCCTGCGGGCCGAGGAACTGGCAGCCACCTTCCGGCAAACCGCCGCCGCTCTCGACACGGTCCGCACCGACACCGACCGGAAGATCCGCCAAACGATTGACCAAACCAACGAACTGGGACGGCGTCTGGCAGCCATCAACGCTGAGCGGCGCCGCGGCGGGGCCGGCGATGCCGGCCTGGACGCTCAACTTCACAACGCGCTCGAAGAGCTGTCGGCTCTGGCCGACTTCACGACACTGTACCAAGAGGACGGCACCGTAACCGTGTTGTTGGGCGGCCAGGCGCCTCTGGTGGTCGGCGAGAATGTCTACACCTTGAGCGCGAACTACCACATTCCGGCAAGCCCGCCGCCGCTGTACCCCACCGCGCCGCCTCCGGTGTCCATTGCCAGCACATCCGGCCAACAGGTCACTGCGCTGCTCACCGGAGGCAAGCTTGCGGCGTTGGTGGACACCCGCAACCGCGTGTTGCCCTCCCTCACCGGTGATCCTTACCAGGCAGGAGATCTAAACCTGCTCGCCAAGGCGCTGGCAGACCGGGTGAACAGTTTGCTGACGTCCGGCCGGATTAGTGACGGACCGCCGCCGCAACCCGGCGTGCCCCTGTTCACCTACGACACCTCCAGTGATCCCAACGTCGCCCGTTCGCTCGCCGTGGACGCCTCGGTGACGCCGCAGATGCTGGCGGCGATCGATCCCGGCCCGCCTTACGCGAGCAACGGCACGGCCCTGAAACTGGCCGCCATGGCGCAGGCCCAGGATCCGGCCGACCGCATCAACGGGTTCAGTTTCACAGAGTTTTACGGTGACCTGGCGGGCCGGATCGGACGAGAACTTGAAACCGCGCGTGACAACCGTGATTTCCGGTCTCAAACCGTGGCGCAAGCCCGCAACCTCCGGCAGCAGCTTTCCGGCGTCTCGCTGGACGAAGAAGCAGTCCGGCTCGTGGAGTTCCAACGAGCCTATCAGGCCAACGCACGGCTGCTCACCACGCTGAACGAGCTGCTCGACACGACCCTGGCTCTGATGCGGTGAACAATTCGACCGAAAAGGAGTAACAGAGGCCCATGATCCGCAACCTTGATCCGTCCTCCGAGCAGTTCCTGGCGGCCCTGGAGCGCATCCAGTCTTCGATCGAACGAGCCATGCGGCAGATCTCCACAGGACTCCGGGTGAACGCGGCTTCCGATGCGCCCGACTCGATCAGCGACATCCTCGACTTGCGCAGTGCTCTGGCACGCAACGCTCAGATCCGGGACAACCTCGGACAAGTACAGTCGGAAGTGGACACCGCCGAACAGGTTCTCCGGGCGGCCGTCGCCGCTCTGGACCGAGCCTTGACCCTGGGATCCCAGGGCGCCAGCTCCTTCGTCTCCGCCCAGACGCGCCAGATCCTGGCATCCGAGGTGCAGTCGGTGCTCGAGAACCTGGTCGCAGCCAGCCGAACCGCCGTGCAGGGACGGTACATCTTCAGCGGCGACCGGGATCAGGAACCACAGTATGACCTGGACCTGAATGCCCCGACGGGCGTCATGCGGCGCTTTGTCACGCAGGCAAGCCGGAGAATTGAACATCCGAATGGCACGACGTTCCTGCCTGCCCGGACCGCAGAGGAAATCTTCGACCACCGCAACCCCGACGACACCCCCGCAGCCGACAACGTGTTCGCCGCGGTCAACAGCCTGCGCGTGGCGCTTGCCAATGATGACGAGACGGCCATTGCTACGGCCCTCACCTCCCTCCGGGCCGCTTCGGATTACCTCAACCTCCAGCTGGCCTACTACGGCACGGTCCAGGCCACCATCCGGGAAGCGCTGGACTTTGCCGGACGCATGGAGGTGGGGATCCGGACGGAACTGGGCGCCAAGGAAGATGCGGATCTGACGCAGGCGATCACCGAGCTGCAACACGCCCAGACCCACCAGGAGGCCGCATTACGGGCCCGCGCCCAGCTTCCTCGGGTCAGCCTGTTTGATTTCCTCGGCTGAAGGCCGCTCCGCGCGGCCTCCCCCTTTGGCCTCAGGGCCCCCAGGAGCCGGAAGAAACTGTCAGGCGGCCTGTGTAAAAGCCCCTGAAATTTGCATTGAAAGCCTTCCCTACTAGATATATACTAGGGTGCAATCCCGTGCCGTCCGAGGGTCTGGGCGGATCCGGAAGGCCGGGGTAGGGAGTTTACAGCTTGACATTCCGGAGGCGTGAATGAAGCGGCAAAGCCTGTTTGTGGGGATAGTGCTAGCGCTTGGCGTTGCCATCCCGGCGGCAGCGCAGACTTTTGGTGAAATCACCGGTACGGTTCGCGACCCGAGCGGCGCCGTCATCAGCGGGGCGGCCGTGACGATCACCAACGTGGCGACCAACGCAACGCGTTCTACAGTGAGCAACGAGGCGGGCGTGTACAGTTTTCCGTCGCTGCCACCGGGAACGTACAACGTGAGGGCCGAGAAGGAAGGCTTCAAGAGTGTCACGCACGCCGGCATTCAGCTCCAGGTCCAGCAGAGCGCCCGGCTCGATTTTGAGCTGCCGCTCGGTCAGGTCACCGAAACCATCGAGGTTTCGGCCACCGCGGCGCTGCTTGCGACGGAAAACGCCACGGTGGGCACCGTCGTCGAGCAAAAGCGCATCGTGGACCTGCCGCTCAACGGGCGCAACTACCTGCAGCTGGTCGCTATCGCACCCAACGTGAGCTTCGGCTTTCCGGCCGCGGGCCAGGCAGGTGCGCGCCAGGGCGGGATTCGCGCCGACCAAAGCATCGCCGTGGGCGGCCAGCGGGCCCAGTTCAACCACTTCACGCTGGACGGGGTCGAGAACACCGATCCGAACTTCAACACCTTTGTCGTGCTGCCTTCGATTGACGCCCTGCAGGAGTTCAAGGTCCAGACCGGGATTTATCCGGCCGAGTTCGGTCGGGCCGCCACCCAGATCAACGTCTCCACCAAGCCGGGAACCAACGAATTCCACGGCACCCTGTTCTACTTTCTGCGCAACGACAAACTGGACGCAAAAAACTACGCTTTCACAACAGCGCGCCCGCCGAAAGATCCGTTCAAATGGAACCAGTTCGGCTTCACCCTGGGAGGTCCGGTGTGGGTGCCCAAGCTCTTCAACGGGCGCAACAGGCTGTTCTTTATGACCAACTACGAGTGGTTCCGGCAGCGGCGGGCCGTCCAGGCGGTCTACGACCTGCCGTCAGCCGCGATGCAGGCCGGAGATTTCTCCGAGTTGCCCCTGGGCACCCGGGGCATCTTCGACCCCAGGACGCGGGCTAACGTGGGCGGGCAGATTGTGGCGCAGCAGTTTCCGGGGAACGTCATTCCCAAGTCGCGGATCCACCCGATTTCCCAGAAGCTGCTCGAGTTTTATCCCACCCCAAACCTACCCAATCCCCAGTTGCGGAGCAACCACGTTAAAGCCGTCGGCCTTCCGATCAACCGCGACCAATTCGTCGAGCGGACCGACTTCGTCGAGTCGCCAAACTCGCAGTGGTTCGGCCGCTTCAGCTGGGGCGATGAAAATCAGCTGACCGAGGCATTGAAGCTGAACGGCCAGAAGATCATCACCCGCTTCAAACAGGCGATGCTTTCCAACACCCGTGTCCTGTCCCCTGCGGTGGTGAACGAATCCCGTTTCGGATACACGCGCTTTTACAACACTACGGGCCCGGAGCTGGCCTTCAGCCGCGACGTGGTCGGCGAACTCGGCATCCCGGGACTCGCAAGCGGGCCTCCGGTGCAGTGGGGGATTCCCAACATCAGCCTGGGGGTCTACTCCGGATTCGGCAACGACTCGGAGGGGCCCTATGAGAACGACAACTACTCGCTGCAGTGGATGAACAACACCTCGATTACCCGGGGCAAGCACACGCTGAAATTCGGCGCTGAGGTCCGCAGGGATGCCTACGATCAGGTGGGCAACCAGTTTGCCCGCGGCCAGTTCACGTTCATCCGCAACGCCACCAACGACCTGGCGACCCCCGGCGTCACGGGCGATCCGTTTGCCGACTTCTTGCTTGGCGAAGTGTTTCAGGCCGAGGCGGCCGTCTCCATCGCCAAAGCACGCTTCCGGGCCACGAGCTTCTATCTCTACGTAGACGACGTCTGGAAAGTCTCCCGTACGGTGACGTTGAGCTTCGGCCTGCGCTACGAGAACACGCCACCGTGGGAGGACCAGACGGGACGCCTGTTTAACGGCATCGTGCGGCGCGACATCCGCCCGGCCGACTTCCGCAACGCCAACGTGGCGGATCGCAGCATCTACCCGTTCTTCATGCGGCAGGGACGGGGCGAGCCGTACGAAGGAATCAACCTGCGCTGGCCCGACATCGAAGTGCGCCGGGACGGGAGTCTCGGCAACCGTCTTGTGGGGCGGGACAACAACGATTTCGCGCCCCGCTTCGGCCTGACCTGGAATCCGACGTCCCGCTGGGTGATTCGGACGGGAGCCGGGGTCTTTTACTCCCAAGACACGGGGAACCCGCGCTTCGATATGGCGCGGAACCTGGCCGGGCGGCTGCGTGACAACTCCAATACGCAGTTCCCGCACCTGAACTGGGCCAATTCGCTGGCCAGCATCGCCGGCGGCATCGCCCAGGTACCGCGTCCCTACACCTTCGCGAATCCGTACGACCGGCGGACGCCTTACTCGATCCAGTACATGTTCAACATCCAGCGCGAACTGCCGGGGCAGACCGTGGTGGAGGCCGGCTACTTGGGCAGCGTCAGCCACCGCCTGGAAGCGCTCCGGGCGGTGAACGAGGCCTTGCCCGCACCGCGCACCACCGGACTGAGCATCCCGGCGCGCTCTCCGTTCCCCAATTTCGGTCGCATCCAGCTGGTCGACAACGGAGGTAACGGCAACTACAACTCGCTCGGCTTGAAAGTCACCAAGCGCTACAGCAGCGGGCTCACCTACCTTGTAAGCTACACGTGGGCGAAGTCCATCGACACGGCGACTGCCATTCGCAACCAGGGCGGCGACACGCTGTTTCCGCAAAACAGCTACTGCAGGCGGTGCGAGCGGGCGCGCTCCAGCCACGACGTCCGCCACCGCTTTGTGACCTCGGCGCTGTGGGACTTGCCGTTCGGTAAAGGCAGGGCGGTCGGCATCGAGAATCCGGTTGCCAACGCCATCTTCGGCGGCTGGCAGATCGGCACCATCCTGACCCTGCAAACGGGATTTCCCATCACCGTGACGATCGGCGGCGATCCCTCCAACACCGGCGCTTTCTTCGACCGGCCCAATTCCACCGGCAAGCGGGCGGACCTGCCGCGCGGCCAGCAGGACCCGCAGCGCTTCTTTGACACCTCCGCCTTCACCCGCCAGCCCGACGGAACGCACGGCAACGTCGGACGGAACACGCTCACCGGACCGGGGATCATCGGCTGGGACTTTTCCACCCTCAAGGATTTTCCGGTGAGCGAAAGCCACCGGTTGCAGTTCCGCTTCGAAGCCTTCAACTTCCCCAATCACCCGAACTGGGGCAACCCGAATACGGACTTGAACAGCGCCGCATTCGGGCGGATTACGGGCACGCGGACCAACATGCGGAATCTGCAGTTTGCTTTGAAGTACATCTTCTGAGGGGCAGGCAGCGGAGGCCCGCTTCCCAGCCGAGCACGGGGAACGCAGGTCGCGAGCTATAATCGTGTGCAATGCAATTCCCTCGGATGCTATTGGTTCGCCAGAATTTTCCGGACCGCAGCCTCAAGGACATTCCAGGCGCCGTGCGGAGCGAACTGGAAGGCTGCGGTTTTGCGGCGCAGCTAAAACCGGGCTCGCGTGTGGCCATCGGGGTCGGAAGCCGCGGGATCGCCAACATCGCTACCATCGTCCGTGCGGTCGTAGACTACTGGAAATCGCACGGGATGGAGCCGTTTATTTTCCCGGCCATGGGAAGTCACGGAGCCGCCACCGCCGAAGGCCAGGCGGATGTGCTCGCGCATTACGGAATTCACGAAGCCACGATGCGTTGCCCGGTGGTGAGTTCGCTCGAAGTGGTTTCGCTCGGACGAACTCCGGAAGGCATCGAGGTCTTCATGGACCGCCACGCCTGGGAGAGCGACGGCGTCTTCCTGGTCAATCGAGTCAAGTGGCACACGGATTTCGAGGGAAAGATCGAAAGCGGGCTGTTCAAGATGATGGCGATCGGCCTCGGCAAGTTCGCCGGGGCGCGGCAGTATCACACCTTCGGCTACCGGATGGGCCTGGAGCGTGTCATCCGCAGTGCAGGACGCAAGGTACTGGCCTCCGGAAAGGTGCTCGGCGGGCTGGCCATTATCGAAGACGCGCGGCACAACACGGCAAAGGTGGCGGGCGTCGCCGGCGGAGAGATGGAAGCTCGCGAGGAAGAACTGCTGGCGCTGGCCAAGTCCTGGAGGGGACGCATCCCGGTTGAAGCGCTGGATATCCTCATTGTGGACGAGATCGGCAAGAACATCAGCGGCGCGGGGATGGACACCAAGGTCATCAACCGCGGCGTCCACGGCGAGCGGAACCCGTGGCCCCACGCACCGCGCATCGAGCGGATCTTCGCGCGTGATCTGACGGACCTCTCTTACGGCAACGGCGTCGGCATCGGGATGGCGGATGTGATCGCGGACCGCCTCCTCGAAAAGATTGACTGGACGCCCACCCAGATCAACTCGCTGACAGCCTCAACACCGGAGGCAATCCGCACGCCGGTGCATTTCCCCACCGATCGCGAGTGTCTGGAGCGGATTGCGCCTACGGTGGGCAAGCTGGATCCGCTGGAGATCACCATCGGCTGGATCCGCAACACACTGGAACTGGAGGTCCTGGCGCTGAGCGAGAACTTGCGCGCAGAGATCGAAGGCAACTCCGCGCTGGAGATTCTCGGGGAACCCCGCGTTCTCGAATTCGATGCGCAGGGCAACCTGGCGCCCCTGCCGGCGCCGGCCGGCGCCATGGTGTGAGGAAGGAAATAAAAAACCGGCGGGAGGCCCAGGGTCCACCCGCCGGTTTCCGTACCGCCAGCTTTAGGAGCCAGAATCGGCGGCGGAGAGCACGCTGCCCACTTTGCTGAAAATGCTGCTGATGCTGCTGGAGACGTTGGGCATGATTGCTCCCGCGGCCACAGCCACGAAACCGGCCATGAGGGCGTACTCGATCAGGTCCTGCCCAGAGTCCTCCCTCCAGAACGATTTTACCAACTCCGCCATAAAAATCCTCCTTTCCGGAAAGTGTGTGTCGGCTGACAATTCGAAAGTAACACCGGAAAGAAGTCAGAGGAATCGAACAAACCACTTAGAGGAAGCCGGAAAGAATCTGGCCCAGGGCCGGATTGGCCTCCGGTCTTATTCAATCACCAGCAGCAGATCCTTTGCTTCGACGTGTTCGCCGGGGTGGACCAGTTTTTGGGTCACCTTACCGGATACGGGAGCATAAACCGTCGTTTGCATCTTCATCGCCTCCATCACCAGCAGCCGGTCCCCTTTGGCCACCTCCTGATTCAGTTCGGCGGCGATGCTGGTGACGACGCCGGGCATGGGGGCGCCTACATGACCGGGTACGGTCGGATCGGCTTTCGGCTTGGCCGGAGCGGTGACCTGCCGGGACCGGTCGCGGATGTTGACCTCGCGCGGCTGGCCGTTGAGCTCGAAAAATACGGTCCGGTAACCCTCCGGATGCGGATCGCCCACGGCCAGAAACTTGATAATCAACGTCTTGCCCGGTTCCAGGTCTACGGTGATCTCCTCGCCCACCTGCATCCCGTAGAAAAACACAGGCGTGGGGATGATCTCCATGTCACCGTGCAGCTGATGAAAGCGGGCGAACTTGAGATATACCTCGGGATAGAGCAGATAACTTAGAACCTGGTCACGCGAGGGTCGGTGCCCGAGTTTTCTTTCAAGTAAGGCGGCCGTCTCTTCAAAATCGGCCGGCTGCAAACGCGCCCCGGGGCGACCGCGCTGCGGCTTGCCGTTGCGAAGGATAATACGCTGGAGCTTCTTCGGCCAGCCGCCTTCCGGCTCGCCCAGCGCGCCGCTGAACATCTCGACGACGGAATTGGGGATTTGCAAGTGGTGGTCGGCGTCGAGCCGCTCGAATTCGCGCATGGTCATGCCGTGGCTCACCAGAAACAGCGCCATGTCGCCGACAACCTTGCTGGAGGGAGTGACCTTCACAATATCGCCGAAAGCCAGATTCACCTCGGCATAGGCACGTTTGATCTCGTCCCAGCGATCGCCGAGGCCCATGGCTTCGGCCTGCTCTTTCAGGTTGGTGTACTGGCCGCCCGGCATTTCGTGCACGTAGACTTCGGCGGACCCGGTGCGGGGGCCCGTGTCGAAGGGGGCGTAATAGCCGCGCACGACCTCCCAGTAATCGGCGCAGCGGTTCAGGGCCTCCAGATCCAGGCCCGTATCCCGGGGCGTGCGCGCCAGCGCGGCGACGATCGAGTTCAGATTCGGCTGCGAGGTCGAGCCGCTCATGGACGCAATGGCGCCGTCGGCCACGTCCGCTCCCGCCTCGGCGGCTTTCAACACCGAGGCGGCGCTGATGCCGCTGGTGTCGTGCGTGTGGAAATGGACCGGGATGCTGATTTCCTGCCGCAACGCCCGGATGAGCTTTTCGGCCGCGTAGGGTTTGCAGAGCCCGGCCATGTCCTTGATGGCCAGGATATGGGCGCCCATACGCTCCAGTTCCTTCGCCATCCGGATGTAGTAGTCCAGCGAATACTTGGGCCGGTTCGGATCCAGGATGTCGCCTGTATAACAGATGGCCGCCTCGCAGACCTTCCCCGCCTTGCGCACCGCCTCCATGGGCACTTTCATGTTGGGCAGCCAGTTGAGCGAATCGAAGATGCGAAAAATGTCAATCCCCTGGGCTGCCGCCTCGTAGATAAACTCGCGCACGACGTTATCGGGGTAAGCCGTGTAGCCGACCGCATTGGAAGCCCGCAGCAGCATCTGAAAACAGATGTTGGGGATGCGCTCGCGCAGCCGCCGCAGGCGTTCCCAGGGATCTTCGTGCAGAAACCGGAGGCAGACGTCGAACGTCGCCCCGCCCCACATCTCCAGACTGTAGAGGTTGTGCAGGCGCCGGGCGACAAAATCCGCGATGGCGAGCATGTCGTAGGTCCGCATCCGCGTCGCCAGAAGCGACTGATGGGCGTCGCGAAACGTCGTGTCCGTCAGCAGCAGCCGCTTCTGCTTCCGCGTCCATTCGGCAAAGCCTTCCGGACCGAGCTGCTCGAGCAACTGCCGCGTACCCGGGGGAGGATCACCCGGCTCATGGCGCGGGATCGGAGCAGGGGGAAACTTCTCGGGGCGCGGCTTGCCCGCCACTTCAGGATTGCCGTTCACCAGCACTTCGCCGATGTAGGTCAGCAGCTTGGTGGCGCGATCCTTGCGCGGCGCAAAGCGGAACAGCGAGGGCGTCTCATCCAGGAATGAAGTCGTCACCTCCCCGGATTGAAACTGCGGGTGGTTGACGACGTTCTCAAGAAACGGGATGTTGGTTTTGACCCCGCGGATCCGGAACTCGCGCAGGGCCCGGTCCATCCTTTGGCAGGCCTGGACAAACTCCCGTCCCCAGGCCGTCACCTTCACGAGCAGCGAATCGTAGTACGGCGTAATGACCGCTCCGCCATAGGCCTGGCCGCCGTCCAGACGGATGCCGAAGCCGGCCGGGGAACGGTAGGTATGGATCTTGCCGTAGTCCGGGATGAAATTGTTGGCCGGATCTTCGGTGGTGATCCGGCATTGGAGTGCATAACCGTTAAGGGTGATTTCCTCCTGGCGCGGCAGGCGCATCTGTGGGCCGTGCAGCTCGTAGCCCTGAGCGATTTGGATCTGGCACTGTACGATGTCAATCCCCGTGACCATCTCCGTGACCGTGTGCTCCACCTGGATCCGGGGATTCACTTCGATGAAGAACCATTCCCCTGTCTCCGCATCCACCAGGAACTCGACCGTGCCCGCGTTGTAGTAACCTGCGGCGCGCGCCAGCCGCACGGCGGCGTCGGCCAGAGCCTGCCGGAGTTGCGGGTCCAGTTTTACGGCGGGAGCCACTTCGACCACTTTCTGGTGCCGGCGCTGGACCGAGCAGTCGCGCTCGTAGAGGTGGAGAATGTTGCCGTGCCGGTCTCCCAGGATCTGGACTTCCAGGTGCCGCGCGCGGCGGATGTAGCGCTCCAGAAAGACGGCCGGATTGCCGAAGGCGGCCGCCGCCTCCTGCCGGGCTTCCGCCAGCCGCTGCGGAAATTCAGCGGCGGAGTGCACGACGCGCATCCCCCGGCCGCCCCCTCCGAAGGCCGCCTTGATGATCAAGGGAAAGCCGATCTGCTTTGCAATCCTGGCAGCTTTCTCGGCTGAGGTCACGGGCTCTTCGGTTCCCGGCACCACCGGGATGCCGGCCTTCACCGCCAGACGCCGCGCCGCAGTCTTGTCGCCCAGCAGTTCCAGCAGCTCCGCACTGGGCCCGATAAAGGTGATGCCCGCTTTCTCGCACGCGCGCGCCAAGGCGGGATTCTCTGAAAGAAAACCGTAGCCCGGGTGGATGGCATCCACGCCTTTCTCGTGAGCCAGACCGACGATGCCCTCGATATCCAGATAGGCTTCAACCGGGCCCTTGTTTTCGCCCACCAGATAGGCCTCGTCGGCCTTGAAGCGGTGCAGGCTCAGGCGGTCCTCTTTGGAGTAGATCGCTACCGTGCGGAGTCCGAGCTCATTGGCCGCCCTGAGTATGCGTATGGCGATCTCACCTCGGTTTAACGCCAGCAATTTACGCATGGAATCCGGTCGGAAATGCGGGGATGATCTTTCAGAATATCATGGAACTGCGCCGGAGCCGGCGGCGTAATCCAGTCAGGGGAGACAACTGCCCATGTGCAACGCACGGTTGGGAGCCGTAATTCTGGTTTTGCTGGCCGGCTGCGAGTTCAGCGACTGGGACCATGGCGGCCGCTACAAAGAGGATTTCCATTATAGCTACCCCCTCAAGCCGGGCGCGCGGCTGTACGTAGAGAACTTCAACGGTTCCATCGAGGTCACCGGTTGGGACCAGGAGAGGGCGGAAATCACCGGGACCAAGTACGCCTCGAGCCGCGACCTCTTGGACGCCCTCAAAGTGGACATCGTAGCTGCGGAAGACTCCCTTCGCATCCGCACGGTGCGGCCCTCGGAGCGGCGCGGCAACATGGGAGCCCGATACGTCATCCGTCTGCCGCGCCGCGTCACGCTCGAGCGGATCGAAAGTTCCAACGGCGCCCTCCGGGTCGAAAATATCCAAGGCGAATCGCGACTGCGAACCTCCAACGGATCGCTGCGCCTTGCGGGCTTGGCGGGAGATGTGGAGGCACACACCTCCAATGGCAGCGTGCAACTGGACGACGTGGAGGGGCGGATTTTCGTGCGCACTTCCAACGGCAGCATCCGCGGTACCGCGCTGCGGGGAATCCTCGATGTCGCCACCTCGAACGGCACGATCCGTGCCTCCATCCAGCAGCTCCAGGGCCGGGATCCCCTCAGGGCGGTCAGCTCCAACGGGAGCATCGAGCTCGAACTGCCGGAAGTGAGCACCGGCGTGCACGTGTACACCAGTAACGGCGCCATTACTTTGCGCTTGCCTGCCTCCATTTCCGCCGAAGTGCGGGCGACGACCTCGAACAGCACGATCACCACCGAGTTCGACCTCCGAGTCCGGGGCCCGATGAGCAAGACACGTCTGGAAGGCACGATCGGAAACGGCGGTCCGGTGCTGGATCTGAAAACCTCAAACGGAGCCATCCGCCTGCTCAAGGCCGCCTGAGGCTCGTAACCTGTTGAGCCGGTTGCGCATCTGAGAAAATGGCAACCGGAGGAAAGCAGTGAGCAGGGCGCTCGGTGTGGCTGTGGCGACGCTGATCCTGGCAGGGGTGCCGTCCCGTGGCGCCGAACTGGGCCGTACCCCCTGCCGCGTGCAGAATGCAGCTGCGGCAGGCGAAACCGTCTGGCTGCTCTGCGAACAGGAACGGCTCTTCGTCACCGAGGACGCCGGCAAGAACTGGTCGGAGCGCAGGCTGCCCGCCGAAGCGCGGCTCCGCACGGTCGCCCTGCTCGACCGGCAGCGGGGGTTCGTAGCCGGAGAGCGCGGCACGCTTCTGGCGACGGAAGATGGTGCACGAACCTGGCGAAAAGTCCCAGTCCCGACGGAAGAAACGCTCACCAGCATTCACTTCCGTGGCCAGAAGGGTTGGATCTCGGGCTACGGCGGCACGATGCTTCACTCCTCTGACGGCGGGCGGTCCTGGGTTCGCCAGAACACCGGCATCCTGGTTGCACTGGAAAGCGTCTACTTCGCCGACGAACGCCACGGCTGGGCCGTTGGCTGGGTCGGGACGATTCTGCGCACAACCGACGGCGGCCAGACCTGGGAACAGGTCAAGACGTCCGCGGCGATGTGGTCCCTTTCCGCGGTCTATTTCCGGGACCCCCAAAACGGCTGGGTCGTGGGCCGCTTCGGGCAAATCCTGCGCACCCGAGACGGCGGGCGGACGTGGGAGGCCCAGGAAAGTCCGGTAAGAACGTCGCTCAGTTCCGTGCTGTTTGACGGCGCCGGACGGGGCTGGATCACATGCGACAGCGGCCTGCTGGTGAGCGAGGACGGCGGCGAAACCTGGCGCGTGGCGCTGGATGGAGACTGGTATTTTCTGAACCGCCTGATTCACGTGGGCGGCGCCATGTGGGCCGTAGGTCCCTTTGACATTCTCAAGCGCGAAGCGACGGATCTGGCCTGGAAGTACCTCGAAGTCAGCAGGCCGGGATAGGCCCTCAGATCAGCCTGGACCGGATGTACTCCACCAGTCGCGGAACGTAAGATTCCATCCTGGCGGGAATCGAAGGATGCTTGAGCGGCAGGGCCTCGATGGCGGCGCGGTAGGGCCGCAGGGCGGCCGGCCCGAGCGCATCGAGGGCGTTCAAAGCTTGCAAGACTACGTAAAGACTCTGGCGCTCGAGATTGGCTAGTTCCAAAAGCACCGGAACTTCCCCGAGCGCCTGAGCCGCCACGATCCGCACGCTCGGGGCCGGATCGCTCAACGCCCTCCTCAGAGGCTGCCGCGAACTTCTAAGCGCGGCG
>DATLYE010000070.1:0-38037 GCA_035575135.1 Bryobacteraceae bacterium | reverse complement strand
GGAGGCGACGCGTCTGGTGGTGGAGTGGGCCCGGCGCGGGGAGTCGCGCATGGTCTGCTGCGCCTCGGTCAACAACGTCATGCAGGCCTGTGAGGCACCCGCCTTCCGCGCGCTGATGAACGCCGCCGATCTGGTGACCCCGGACGGCATGCCGCTGGTGTGGGGACTGCGGCGGCTGGGAGTGCCTGCCGCCGGCCGCGTCTACGGGCCGGAGCTGATGCGGCGGCTGCTGGGGGCCGCAGCCGCCGCCGGCCTCCCGGTGGGCTTCTACGGCGCCACCGAGGCGGTGCTGGCGCGGCTGCGCGCGGCGGTGCACACACGGCATCCCGAGCTCTCCATCCGCTATTACTACGCGCCGCCCTTCCGGCCGCTGACGCCCGAAGAGGACGCCCGCATCACCGAGGCGATCCGGGCCTCCGGCATTCGGATTCTGTTTGTGGGCCTGAGTACGCCCAAGCAGGAGCACTGGATGGCGGCCCACCGGGGGCGGGTGCCGGCGGTGATGCTGGGGGTGGGGGCGGCCTTTGATTTTCTTGCCGGGACCAAGCCGCAGGCGCCGGGCTGGATGCAGCGCGCCGGGCTGGAGTGGCTGTTCCGGCTGGCCACCGAACCCCGGCGGCTCGGGCCGCGGTATCTCAAACAAAATCCGCGGTTCCTGGCGCTGTTCTCTTTTGAACTGGCGGGACTCCGCCGATATAAGGCGTGAGCCCCTGTAGGTTTCGGGGTTTCTTCCCAGACTGGCAAGGAGCACGTCCAATGGCCATGGATGCACTGGTGACGGGAGCGGGTGGCTTCATCGGTCACCACCTGGTGAAATACCTCACGGCGCGGGGATTGCGCGTCCGCGGAGTGGATCTGAAACATCCTGAGTTCGAACCCAGTCCTGCCGAGGAATTCGAACTGTTAGACCTGCGGCGATTTGAAAACTGCCTGATCGCGAGCCGCGGCGTCCGCGAAATCTATCACCTGGCCGCCGACATGGGCGGCATCGGCTACATCACGGCCTTCCATGCCGCGATCGCCCGCAACAACACCATGATCAATGTTCACATGCTCGAGGCGGCACGGCTGAACGGTGTCGAGCGGTTCTTGTTTTCCTCCTCAGCCTGCGTGTATCCGCAGTACCGACAGGCAAGTGCAGAGGCGGCCCCGCTCAAAGAGGAAGATGCCTATCCGGCCGACGCCGAAGAGGGTTACGGCTGGGAAAAGCTTTGGATGGAGAAGCTGTGCCGCTACTTTCGCGAAGACTACGGACTTGAGACACGCGTGGTTCGCTTCCACAACGTCTACGGGCCCCTGGGGGCGTTTGAAGGCGGCAAGGAGAAGGCCCCGGCCGCAATCTGCCGCAAAGTGGCGCTGGCGGCCGAGGGCGATGAGATCGAAATCTGGGGCGACGGCGAGCAGACCCGCTCGTTCATGTATGTGGAGGACTGCGTGGAGGGGATCTGGCGGATCATGCGTTCGGAATATTCCGAGCCGCTCAACCTGGGCACTGACGAGCTGGTCACCGTGAACCAGCTCGTAGACCTGGTGGCGGGAATCGCCGGCAAACGTATCCGGAAGCGTCACAACCTCGCGCGGCCCCAGGGCGTGCGGGGCCGGAACAGTGACAACACGCGGCTGCGAGCAGTTCTCGGCTGGGAGCCTCGCACGCCCCTGCGGGAAGGTCTCATCCCTACCTACCGCTGGATCGAAGGTGAGTTGCGGCGCCAGGGCCGCATCCCGGCTCCTGCGTTCGCATGCGGCTAGAGCGTCGTTCGGATGGGGAGCGTAGTTGAGATCTGCGGCGGCCGGGCTGCGCTCCGGGCCCTGTCGCCTGCCACGGCACGCCCGAGACTGACGGGACTGGCGCTGCTGGCAGGCGATCTGGCAGGACTGATGGCCGCAGCGGCTCTGGGCGTGGCGGCGTGGAGCGCGATCCACCCGGAGGCCCCGGCTTGGGGGGTGTGGCCCCTAGGGGCGGTGTGCGTGGCGGCCTACGCTCTGTTCGGCCTCTACCCCGGTGTGGGGATCAACCCCGCCGAGGAACTCCGGCGCGTGGTGCTGGCCGTGTCGCTCGTTTATCTGGCGGGCTCCGCTGCAATTTTCCTGGGCAAACAGGCGGCCTTGCACTCTCGCGGCGTCTACGTGTGCTCCTGGGCCGCAGCCCTGGTGCTGGCGCCCGCGGCCCGCGGAGTGATACGCGGATTGTGCGCCTCGCGCAGCTGGTGGGGCGCTCCGGTGCTGATTGTCGGCGCCGGTGAGGCGGCGCGCACGGTGCTGCGGCGGCTCGCCGAGGAGCCGGCCCTCGGATGGCGACCCTTCGCCGTCGTAGACGAACGCGAAGCCCGCGAGCTGGCAGGCGAGCTTGCCTCCGCCTTGCGGATCCGGCACGTGCTCGTGGCGATGCCGGAGACCTCTCGCGCCGAACTGCTGCGCAGTGTGGAACGGCTCGGCGCGGTCTTCCCGCACGTGATCGTGGTTCCGGACCTGCTCGGCATGGCAAGCCTGTGGGTGTCAGCGCGGGATCTGAACGGAGTCCTGGGGCTCGAAATCCGGCAGAACCTGCTGAGCCCCTTCAACCGCCGGCTCAAGCGCGGCCTCGATATTTTGCTGGCCGCAGCCGCCGCCGCCTGCGTGCTGCCCGTGATCGCTCTGGCGGCTTTGCTGATCCGGCGGAAAAGTCCGGGGCCGGCTTTCTACGCGCAGGAGCGGGAAGGCGAAAACGGCCGGCGGATCCGCATCTGGAAGCTACGCACCATGCACCCGGACGCAGAGAGGCTGCTCGAGCGGCATCTGGCTTCGGACCCTTCGGCGCGAGAGGAATGGCGGCAGTTCCTGAAACTCAAGCGCGACCCGCGGGTGATTCCCGGCATCGGCAGCTGGCTGCGGCGCACCAGCCTCGACGAGCTGCCGCAGTTGTGGAACGTGCTTCGGGGTGAGATGAGTCTGGTCGGGCCGCGCCCGTTTCCGGCCTATCACCTGGAGCGGTTTCCGCCCGAGTTCCTGAACCTGCGGCGGAGAGTGCGTCCCGGGCTCACCGGTCTCTGGCAGGTTTCCAGCCGCAGTGACGGAGACCTCGAGACGCAACAAAAGCTCGACACCTACTACATCCGCAACTGGTCGCCGTGGCTCGATCTGTACATCCTGGCGCGGACCGTCCGGGCGGTGCTGGCGGCTCGGGGAGCATACTAAGATGTCGCTGTGCAGCGCCAGGTCACGCCCGAAGCTGACGCATTCCGCCGCCGCACGGCCGTAGCGCTGGGGCTGCTTCTGTGCTACGCGGTGCTCTCGCTCTGGGTGAGGGGCCGCTGGGCGCTCAGCGCATTCCAGTGCGGCGTGTTCTCCCTGGGCCTGGCATGGGTCGTGCGAACGGCAGTGCGGCCTCCAGGACTGCGTTTTCCGTTTCCGGTGTGGTGCGTCGCAGGGGCCACAACGTGGGTGGCGCTTCAACTGGCGGCCGGATGGACGGTGTACCGCTTCGAAACAGAAAACGCACTCCTGTACTGGCTGACCGCGCTGGTTCTGGTGGCCGTCGCGGCAAATCTGTTCTCGGAAGACTCGATTCGCGACGTGTTTCTGCGCTCCGCGGTGTGGTTCGGGTTCGGTCTCAGCGTGGTTTCGGTGTTGCAGTGGTTCACCTCGCCCGGCAAAGTCTTCTGGATCTTCGCAACGCCCTATCGCGACAAAGTGATGGGGCCGTTTGTGTATCACAACAATTACGCAGCGTTCATCGAGCTGTTGCTGGCGCCGGCGGTGTGGCTGGCCCTGGCAGACCGCAGCCGGTCCTTATCGTACGCCGCAGCGGCGGCGGTGATGTACGCCACCGTGATCGCTTCCACGTCGCGGGCCGGCGCGGCATTGGCCACGGCCGAGGTCATCGCCATCCTGGTTCTCGGGCGTGTCCGTGGTGTGCTCTCCGGGCGCCGCTTCTGGGCGACGGCGGCGGCTCTCGCGGGCCTGGCCGTGCTGTTTGTCGCCGTGGTCGGCTGGGAAGCTCTGTGGAGGCGATACCAGCAGGCCGATCCCTACGTCCACCGCCGCGACATGCTCCTGGCCGCTCTGGCGATGGCGCACGAACGCCCCTGGACCGGATTCGGGCTCGGCACGTTTCAAACCGCCTATCCGGCCTACGCGCTGTTTGACATCGGGCTCGTGGTCAATCACGCACACAATGACTGGGCCGAATGGCTGGCCGAGGGGGGCGTGCCGTTTTTTCTGATGCTGATCTCGCTGGCGGTGTGGGCCGTAGGGCCGGCCGTGCGCTCGGTCTGGGGACTGGGCCTGCTCAGTGTGTTCGCGCACGCGGTGGTGGATTACCCGATGCAGCGGCTGGGACTGGCGGCGTGGGTGTTCGCCTTCCTGGGAGCGCTGGCAGGCCGGCGGCGCCGGGAATCCGACGATTCCGTCATCCTTTGATGACGCCGATGGGCCGCAGGCGCGCCACCTTGCGGGCCAAGCCCGCGCGGTGGACCACCTCGATCACCTCGTCCACGTTCTTGTACGCTTCCGGGATTTCCTCGAGAATCCCGTCGCGGGTTTCGCTCTTGGCGACGATGCCGGCCTCTTCCAGCGACTTGAGCACCTGTCTGGCGTCGCGGCCCTTTTTGGCGGCCGTGCGGCTCATCAAGCGCCCGGCACCGTGGCAGACGCTTCCGAAGGTCTCCTTCATGGCGCCTTCGGCGCCCACTAAGATCCAGGAGGCGGTGCCCATGCTCCCCGGGATCAGCACCGGCTGGCCGATGTGGCGGTACGCCGCCGGGATTTCGCGGTGCCCGGGAGGAAACGCGCGCGTGGCTCCCTTGCGGTGGACCAGGACATCGCGCTTGTCGCCGTTGACGGCGTGCCGCTCGCGCTTGGCGATGTTGTGGCAGACGTCGTAAATGAGGCTCAAACGCGCGCTCTTGCCGAAGACCTTCTCAAAGGAGCCCCGCAGGAAATGCAGGATGGCCTGGCGGTTGGCCCAGGCGAAATTCGCCGAAGCCCGCATGGCGGCCAGATAGGCCTGTCCTTCGGGCGACTGGATGGGCACGCAGGCCAGCTGCCGGTCGGGGAGCGTGATGTTGTACTTCTTCATGGCGGCGCCCATCTGCGCCAGGTAGTCGGTACAGACCTGATGGCCGAGGCCCCGCGAGCCGCAGTGAATCAGCACAACCACCTGGCCGAGCTCGAGGCCCATGGCGCGTGCCGCCGCTTCGTCGTGAATCTGCTCGACGTATTGAATCTCCAGGAAGTGGTTGCCGCTGCCGATGGTTCCGAGCTGGGGACGGCCCCGCTCTTTGGCACGGTGGGAGACTTTGTCGGGATCGGCGCCTTCCAGACGGCCGCCCTCTTCGGCAAACTCGGCGTCGGCGGGCTCTCCGTAGCCGTTCTCGACCATCCACCGGGCGCCCTTGACCAGGATTTCGTCCAGCTGCTTCTCGGTGATCTGGAGGTGCCCGGCGCCCCCGGTGCCGCACGGGATGTCACGGAACGTCTGGTTGACCAGATCGCGCAGCCGGGGCTCGACCTCGTTGCGGGTCAGATTCGTGCGCACCAGGCGGACGCCGCAGTTGATATCGAAGCCCACGCCCCCGGGGGAGACGACACCATGCTCCCAATCGGTGGCGGCCACGCCCCCGATCGGGAAGCCGTAGCCCTGGTGGATATCGGGCATGGCCAGACTGGGCCCGACAATTCCGGGCAGCGTGGCCACGTTCATCGCTTGCTCGAGCGAGAGATCCTTGCGGATCTGTTCCAGGATCTCCCGGCTGGCGTACACGATGACGTCGGTGCGCATGCCGCGGCGCTCATCGCGGGGAATGCGGAAGCGCACCTCGTCAATGGGCTCGATGGGAATCTTTTCGGACATGGCTCAAATGTCCAGGTAAACCTCCGCGTACCAGCCCCGGGCGTCTTTGCCGATCCTAAGCTGATGATAGGTCACCCCCTTGACGACCAGCTTGCCCGGATGGCGATCGGGATCCCTGGGCTCTCCCCACGCTTTGCCACTAACCTGGAACGGCCCCGGTTCTTCAATTTCGAAGCGGGACATCACCACCCGCCTCCCGTCCAGGTAGTAGAGAACTTCGTTTAACCAGTTTACCAGGAGCGACTCTTCGTCGTCACCGGAAGCGGCGATGGGATAGGGCTCCAGGTCCCGTGCGCCGCTCATATCCACGGCGATGGATTCCAGGGCGAGGGCGGCGTTGGCGAACAGCTCGGCGCGCGTCGCTCCCCAAGCCCGAAAACCGATATCGGCGGTGTGATCGAGAACTTCAAACATGGCGCGGTTGTTCAGCGGTGACGGAGGCAGGCTCCGGAACCAGCGGGCGGGTGGGGTCAATCTTCAAAAACAGGGCGGCGCTCAACAGCAGCATGCCCGACATGGGGAACAGCGGGGCGTTGTAGTTGTGGAAGTAACTGACGATATAGCCGAACGCGACCGAAGACAGAAAGGACCCGACCTGGCCTGCGGTGTTCATGGCGCCGGTTACGGCGCCCGCGTAACGCCGGCCCACATCGAGGCAAACCGCCCACGCCACCGGAAGCATGCAGTCCATACATCCGTAACCGACGGCCAGCAATACGGCAGCCAGCGTGCGGCTCGCTGTTAGCGCCGTGCCGAGCATCGCCAGGGCGGCCAGTCCCAGTCCCGCTGCCCCGACGGTACGCCGGCCGATCTTCAGGCCGTAGCGCCGGACCAGAAAATCGCTCAAAGCCCCTCCGCCAAGGTTTGCACAAGCCCCGATGACGAAGGGCAGCGTGGACCACAAGGCCATCTGGTTCTCGCTGAAGCCTCGACCTTTCTGCAAGTAGGTGTGGAGCCAGGAAAGATAAAAGTAAGAGCCCCAGCAGTAGGCGTGATACATCAGCATGATAGCCCACAGGTTCGGGCTCGTAAAAACCTGGCGCCAAGGCAGACGGCGGTGCGCCTCGGGTCGGGCCGCGGCGCCGATTTCTCGCATCTCTTCCGGGCTCACGCCCGGCTTCTCGGAGGGGTGGTCGCGGTACCACCAATACCACGCGGCCGCCCAGAGGATGCCCAGGATGCCGAAGAGATAGAAAGAGGTGCGCCAGCCCCAGCGCTGCTGAATGGGCACGACCAGTAACGGCGTGAGCCCGCCGCCAATGCGGCTGGCCATCCACACGACGCCTTGGGCGCGAGCCCGCTCGGCCGTGGGGAACCAGCGGGCGATGCTGGCTGAAGAGTTGGGGTAGGCTCCCGCCTCGCCCGCCCCGAACAGGAACCTCACCAGCAGCAACAGCCAGTAGTTTGAGACCCGGCCGGTCAGCGTGGTGAACACCGACCACCAGATGACGATCCGGGTAAGCACCTTGCGCGGTCCGATACGGTCGCCGAGAGCGCCACTCGGAATCTCGAAGGCGGCGTAGGCGATGGTGAACGCACCCACAACCCAGCCCCAACGTTCCGGCGAGATGTTCAGATCCTCCTGCATCCGCGGGCCGGCGACCGAGATGCACACGCGGTCAATGTAAGTGATGATCGAGAGCAGGAACAGGAACGCCAGGACCTTGTGGCGGGTTTTGAGACGAGTCACGGAGGCATTATGCCACAAGCAGTACGTCCGGCCCGCCACGCGCTTGCCCTCCGGCCTGTGGTTCCGGGGTGACAACGACGCCCTGTTAGAATTGGAGGCAAGAACTCGGTTTCCGATGTACGATCGCGAGCTGCGCCGGAAGAGTCTGTTCGAAGCCCTGGAAGCCCGAATCTTGTTGCTGGACGGGGCGATGGGAACGATGCTACAGCAGGCGCGGCTGACGGCGGAAGATTTCGGCGGGCCGTCGCTCGAGGGCTGCAACGAACACCTGGTGCTGACGCGCCCGGACGTGATCCTGGGAATCCATGAGGCGTATCTGGAAGCCGGTGCGGACATTATCGAGACCAACACGTTCGGCGGCACGCGGATCGTGCTGGCCGAATACGGTCTGGAACATCAGGTCGGCGAAATCAACCGCCGCGCGGCCGCGCTGGCTCGCCAAGCCGCTCAAGCCTTCTCTACGCCGGACAAGCCCCGGTTTGTGGCCGGCTCCATGGGCCCGACGACCAAGGCGATTACGGTCACCGGCGGGGTGACGTTCCGCGAACTCGAATCCGCCTACTACGAGCAAGCTCGGGCGCTGGTAGAGGGCGGCGCCGATGTTCTGTTGCTCGAGACCTGCCAGGACACGCGCAACGTGAAAGCGGCGCTGCTGGCCATCCAGCGACTGCGGCGGGAGCTGGGCTTCGAGATCCCGGTGATGGTCTCTTGCACCATCGAGCCGAGCGGGACCATGCTGGGCGGCCAGACGGCGGACGCGTTCTGGGTCTCGGTATCGCACATGGATCTGGTGTCGGTCGGGCTGAACTGCGCCACAGGGCCCGAATTCATGACGGACCACATCCGCACGCTGCACGAGATGGCCTGGACGCGGGTCTCCTGCTACCCGAACGCCGGACTGCCGGATGAAGAAGGGCGCTATCCGGAGACGCCCGAGAGCCTGGCCGCCCAACTGGAACGGTTTATCCGCAACGGGTGGCTGAACCTCGTGGGGGGTTGCTGCGGGACCACCCCGGCACACATTCGCGCGCTGGCGCAGCTCGTCGAAGGTCGTTCGCCGCGCCCGGTGCCGCCCCGGAGCCGGCGTGCTTTCTATTCCGGCATCGAAGTCGTGGAAGCCGAGGAAAGCAACCGGCCGCTGCTCGTGGGCGAGCGCACCAACGTGGTCGGCTCGCGGCTGTTCCGCCAGCTGATCAACGAAGAAAAGTGGGAGGAGGCCAGCGAGATCGCGCGGCGCCAGGTGCGCAACGGCGCCCACATCGTGGACGTGTGCCTCCAGCAGAGCGAGCGCGAAGAACTCTCCGACATCCCGCGCTTTTACGACCGCCTGATCCGCAAGATCAAAGTCCCGATCATGATTGACACCACGGACCCGGCGGCCATCGAAGAGGCGCTCACCTGGTGCCAGGGCAAGAGCATCATCAACTCGATCAACCTGGAAGACGGCGAAGAGAAGTTCCGGCGCGTGTGTCCGCTGGCGCGGGCCTACGGAGCAGCGCTCATCGTCGGGACGATTGACGAGGATCCGGTCCAGGCCCAGGCCTTCACGCGGGAGCGGAAGCTTGCCGTGGCGGAGCGCTCCGTGCGGCTGCTGACGGAGAAGTACGGCATTGAGCCGGAGGACATCATCATTGATCCGCTGGTATTCCCGTGCGCCACAGGGGATGAGAACTACATCGGGGGCGCGGTGGAAACCATCGAAGCAGTGCGACTGATCAAGGAACGCATCCCCTATGTGAAGACCATTCTGGGGATCTCCAACATCAGCTTCGGGCTTCCGGCGGCGGCGCGGGAGGTCGTCAATTCGGTCTTCCTTTACTACGCCACCAAAGCCGGGCTGGATCTGGCGATCGTCAACGCCGAGAAGCTCGAGCGCTTCGCCTCGATCCCGGAGGAGGAGCGGCGGCTGGCCGAGCATCTGCTGTTCAACACGCCGCCGCCCGAAGCGGACGACGAACGCTTGCGGCTGGCGCCCGAGGACTGGCGGCTGCAAACGCGGGAACAGAAAATTGCCATCAACCAGTACCACATCGCGGCCATCTCGGCCCACTTCCGCGAACGGTCGCGGCGCAAACAGGCCGAGGAGCGTCCGCTGAGCCTGGACGAGCGGCTGGCCCGCTACATCATCGAGGGAACCAAAGACGGACTCTTCGAGGACCTGGACCGCAAGCTGGCCGAAGGCGCGGCTCCGCTGGACATCATCAACGGCCCCTTGATGGCCGGCATGGCCGAGGTGGGGCGGTTGTTCAACAATAACGAGCTGATCGTAGCCGAGGTGCTCCGGTCCGCCGAAGCGATGAAGGCGGCCGTGGCCTATCTGGAGCGCTTCATGGAAAAGGCCGACACGGCGGTTCGCGGCAAAGTGATCCTGGCCACGGTCAAAGGGGACGTGCACGACATCGGCAAGAACCTGGTGGATATCATTTTCACCAACAACGGCTACCAGGTCATCAACCTCGGCATCAAGGTTCCGCCGGAGGAGCTGATCCGCGCGTTTCACGAGCATCGCCCCGACGTAATCGGTCTTTCAGGACTGCTGGTGAAAAGCGCGCAGCAGATGGTGGTGACGGCGGGAGACCTGAAGGAGGCGGGGATTCGCGTGCCGCTGCTGGTCGGCGGGGCCGCCCTTTCCGACAGGTTCACGCGCCTGAAAATCGCTCCGGCCTACGGCGAAGCGGTCTGCTACTGCAAGGACGCCATGACGGGCCTGCGCGTGCTTAATGAGATCATGGACCCGCAGCGCCGTGAGGAAGTGTTACGGGCGCACCGCCACACCGGAGCGGTGACGGCTGAGGCCCGCCCCGTCACCGGCCCGCCCGGGGAAGCGCGCAGCCGCCGGGTGCGTACGGACATTCCCATCCCGGAGGCTCCGTATCTGGACCGCAAGGTGCGCGAAGTTCCGCATCTGGCCGAGATCTGGAGCTACTTAAACGCCAACATGCTCTTCGGCAAACACCTGGGCTTCCGCGGCAACTTCGAAAAGCGGCTGGCGGAGCGCGATCCGAAGGCGCTCGAGCTGTACCACAAAGTGGAGGAGCTCAAGCGGGAAGCTGCCGCATTCCTGCGCGTGCGTGCGGTCTGGCAGTTCTTCGAAGCCGAGCGAGAAGGCAACTCCATCCACGTCTTCGCGCCGGGCGGCACCAAGCCGCTTTACACGTTCCGCTTCAGCCGCCAGGCGCGCGAAGACGGCCTTTGCCTGAGTGACTTCGTGCTGGATCCCGAAGAAGGGAGGCGCGACCACATCGCGATCTTCGTGGTGACGGCGGGCGAGGGCATTCGCGAGCGGGCCGAAGCCCTCAAACAGGCAGGCGAGTATTTCAAGGCGCACGCCTTGCAGGCGCTGGCGCTCGAAACCGCCGAGGCCGCCGCCGAGTGGCTCCACCGGCGCATCCGCGAAGACTGGGGCTTCCCGGATCCGCCCTCGCTGACCATGCACGACCGCTTTCAGGCGCGCTACCGCGGCAAGCGTTACAGCTTCGGCTACGGGGCCTGCCCGAATCTTGACGATCAAGCCGGGATCTGGAAGCTGCTGCGACCGGAAGAGATCGGGGTGCAGCTCACCGAAGGGATGATGATGGAGCCCGAAGCCAGCGTCAGCGCCCTGGTCTTCCACCACCCCGACTGCGTCTACTTCACCGCCGCCGAAGCCGTCGAGCCGGTGGAAGCCGGCACTCAATAGCCCTTGCGCTTGTCCACGACGTTGATCAGCGGCTTGCCCTCGACGAACCGCCGGATGTTCTCCTTGACGGTGCCCACCATCCGCGCGCGGTCCTTGTCGGAGCGGCCGGCGATGTGCGGAGTGATGATGACGTTGTCGAACTTCCAGAGGGGGTGACCCTTGGGCAGCGGCTCAGGATCCGTGACGTCCACGCCTGCGCCGGCCAGGCGCTTGCTGTCCAGGGCTTTGACCAGCGCGTCCATGTCGTAGAGAGCGCCGCGGCTGACGGCGATGAAGTAGGCCCCGGGCTTCATCCGTTCAAACTGCCGCGCGCCGAGCATCTTGTAGCTTTCCGGGGTGTGCGGTGCCGCCACGAAAATGACGTCCGCCTCCGGCAAGACCTCTTCTAACTGGTCCGGCTTGACCACGCGCTGGAGGAAGGGAGTGTACGGGATATCCTCGGGATCCACGCCGACAACATTCATGCCGAAGGCCCACGAGCGCACGGCGATCTGCATCCCGATGCCGCCGACTCCCACGACCAGCGCGCTCCGCCCGTTCAGCTCGATTCCCTGATAGGGACGTCCGGTGCGCCAGACCTCCAGACGCCGGTTCTCCACAAATTCCGGAATGCGGCGCGCAAGAGCCAGCAGCATCGCCATCGCATGGTCGGCAATTTCGGGGCCCTGGACAATCTGATTGTTGGTCAGAACGATGTCGCTGTCGCGCAGGTCGGTTCCGCCGGAAAGATGCAGCACCTGTTCGACGCCGGCGCTCATGACCTGGACCCACTTGAGCTTCTTGCCGGCGCGGACATGTTCCGGGCGGATGTTGCCGATAAAGGCGTCAGCGTCCGCAATTTCCTGCATGACGCTTTCGGCGTTTACGGGCACAATCTTGGCCAAGGGAGTGACGTTCTCCAGTTCGCGCAACAGAGCAGGATCGGGATTGAAGAGCAGGATCTTCTTAGGTTGCGCGCCCAGCAGGAGCGTGAAGGAAAGCGCCGAGACGGTCAAGCGCAGCATGGGACCCTCCGGTGAAAGGCGACATTGTACCGCACGGGAGGACCCGGCTGTCACAGCGCGGAGGCAGGGATGCTCCGTTCAGAGCAGCCGGAAGTTGACTTCGATGGTGGCCGCGACGGTAACGGGCTTGCCGTCTTTATAGCCAGGGCGGAAACGCCATTTCTGAACGGCTTCGATGGCCTTCTCGTCCAGACCCAGACCCAGGGCGCGAACGACTTTAATGTTCTGGCAGACGCCGCGCTCCGTGACCTCACAATAGAGAACCACCGTGCCTTGGAACTTAGCCTTGCGAGCCTCTTCGGAGTATTCCGGTTCGACTTTGTAGACGAGAACGGGCGCCGTCACTCCGCCGCCGACGCGGAACACTCCGCCGCCAAAGCCACCCCCTTCGCCGGGCCCGTAGCCGGGTCCCCGTCCGGGTCCCACGCCGCCGCCGGAGCCGGAACCGATCCCGCCGCCGGATCCCGGACCCCCGGAAAGAGGTCCGATCTTGCCCAGCGGGTCACCGTACTGAGCCATGTTGACGTTCGGCAGCGTGATATCGGGCGGCACCACCAAGGTGGGCTCCATGGCGAGCTTGGGGTTCGGGTTAGTGATCACGGCCGCCGGGGGCGTGAACTGGCGTGGGGCCAGCTTCGGCAAGCGTCCTTTGCTTGCAGGCAGCGGCGAGCGGTCCCCGCCTCCGCCCCCGCCTCCCATCAGTTGGGGCTTCGGCTTGGCCTGCGGGATGTACGGGGCGATATCCGGCGCCACCAGCGTGATGGTCTCTCTGACGTGCTGCTGCACCGTCTGATTCGTGGCCAAGGAGAACATCAACACGATGATCGAGGTATGGACGACGAACGAAGTGACGAACGACTTCCGGTTGTGGCCGTAAAGGCCCCAGATCTCCTTGACCTGGACCGGCTTGGCGGTCACCTGAAGCGGCGGGAGTTTCTCGGGGAAGATCAGATCCCGAAGATTCTGGAGGAAAGAGCGGAACCAAGGCTGCTGCGTTTCAAAGGGCAGCAACCGCTTTAAATGTTCGTCAGCGCTCACCTCCGGAGCGCGCCCCGGCACCTCAATGTCCGGTACCTTCGCCTTGCCCTCGTCCTGGCGATCCATGCATCCTGCCCGTTGGCCGCCTCAAGACGGCTTTTTTGCTTTCCTCTGTGGGAGACGGTCCGCTCCGCTGCGCGGTTGCAGGCTCGCGCCCACAGCGCTACCAAAAATTGTAGCACGACCCGTCAAGATTCCAATCCGCCTCCACAAACACGTATCGGGAATTTACAGCCGCACCCATTAGGGTTCCCGGGTGGGTTCCTGTGGGGCTTCGGGGAACCGGATTTCCGTCTGGGCGCCGAAACGGCGAAAGGCCGAGTACTGAAACAGGTTCTCCACCACCATCAGGTCGCCGGCAAACTGGCGGTGAACGACCGAGACCGGCAGCAACACCCCGTGGGCAGACATGGCGTAGTCCACGGCGGCCTCGTCGCGAATGGGGATGTTGTCGTGGGTGCGCCGGACGGTGAATTCGATACGCAACGGAACGAGGTCGCTTTCCCGAATCCAGATGATGCCCTCCAGAGGGAAGCGGAGCATGCGCTTAGGTTCGAAGATGGTGAGCCCGACGGAAGTAGTCCCGGTCTGCCGGAAGGCGCATCCCAGGGCGTCTTCGGCGCCGATTTTGCGCCGGCCGGACCAGTGAAACTCGAAGCGTGCCTGCGCGGACTTTTCAAACAGCAGGAGCGCCGGGCCGAAGTCCGCGGCCGCATCCCGGAGGCCGAGGCGCTCGAAGGGCTCGAGCAGGCGCCGCTTGAGGCGGTCATCGGGTGAGCTCATCCCTTCGATGAGTCTCCGGCGGGCGCGCCCGGCCGAAGCCACGCGCCTGCCATCCACGGAGACCACCTGGCGGGCTTCATGCAACGATCCCGGCGGAACGCCCAAGACGGCAAAGCCGTACTCGGAAACGATCTTCCTGGTTTCAAACGGGGGCGGTGTGGGTTTGGCGGAACTGCCGATCCGGGGCCGGAACCGGGCGGGGCGCCGGCGGGCGCGGTGCGTGAGCGTTTCTTCTGCGATGACGTTGGGGGCTACGGCCCGAAATGCCGCGGCCTCTTCAGCCAGTCGCGCCAGCATGTTCTCGAGCGGCGGCTCACCCGCGCTTTGGGCCGCTGCAACCAAGACGGCCAAGGCGGCCGGCAGGACTGCAATCATGTCTGCGCCGTGCCGGCAAGCCCGCGGGCACGAAGCCACAGGTCCACCGGTTTTTTCACACCCGACGGGCGGAACGGCAGCGCGATCTTGCGGCCTTCGCCCGCCGAGGCGTAGCCGGCGTAAAGGGCCTCGAGCACCACCCGGCCGTCTTCGCCCGTAGCCTGGGGCTCTTCCAAACCGCGGACGCACCGTGCGAAGTGCCGCATCTCCTGAGGGAAGCCGTAATTCCAGAGTTCTTCGAACACGGGCCAGCTCCAGCCTTTGGTGGTCGGCGCCTTTTCGACGGCATAACCGTAACCATATTCGCTATAGGTGGGCAGCGCGTTGCCCATGTGCAGATTGGCGTAGGTGACTCCGCCCTCGCCGTAGACCTCCGTACGGTCGTCCATTCCTCCCCGCCGCGCCCAGCTGTTCTCCACCAGCCCGACGGCGCCGTTGTCGAACTCTAAGATGGCGATGCTGTCGTCTTCTCCGAGAGTCTTGTCGGTGTGAACGTAGGTTCCCATCTGGCAATAGACGCTGCGGATGGCGGGACGGCCGAGAAACCAATAACAAAAGGCGATGCCGTGGCAGCCCATGTCCATGAACACGCCGCCGCCGGAGCGCTCCACGTCCCAAAACCACGCGCTGTGCGGCCCGAAGTGCTTTTCGCTCTGCTTGACAAGGTAGACCTTGCCGAAGGCGCCCTGATCGGCCATTTCTTTTGCCTTGCGATACTTCGGGGTGAAAAAGAGCTCTTCGGCGTACAGCAGCAGCACGCCCTGGCGCCGGCAGGTGTCGATCATCTCTTCGGCTTCTTCGAGGTTCATGCACAGGGGTTTTTCGCAGACCACGTGTTTGCCGGCGCGAGCGATGTCCAGCGTCATGGGCGCGTGCAGGTGATTCGGCGCGGTGATGGTGACCATTTCGATGTCCGGCTCGCGGAGCATCTCGCGGTAGTCCAGAAAGACCCGGGGAATTCCGTAGCGGCGAGCCAGCTCGGCCGCGTGCCCCGGCGTCGGTGAGGCTACGGCGACCACTTCGGCCGCCTCAGGAACCATCTGGATGGAAGCCGCATGAATATCGGCTTCAAACTGCGAGCCGATGATGCCGACCTTGACCGGGCCGCGCGCCATATGCCCGATTGTACTGTGACGGCGGCGGCCTCAGTGGACGTGCATCGGCGCGCCGAAGTAGCTCAGGATCTGTTCCCCGCAGCGGCGGCAGGCCTCGTCCTCATCGCGATGGCGGACTTCGGTCCGGATCAGCTCTTGATCCTCAAAGGCCATGGCCCGCCCGCAAATCCATTCCTCGCCGTCATAGAGATGGATATGGTTGAATTCCATAGAGGCCGCCTCCCGAGCCTTATCCAGACCAGCATAGCAGTACGGCGGCGCCGACACGACCGAGCAGGCCTTGCGGCGGCGGAACACCATGCTAGAATCGTGGAGTTTGCGAGACGCCGGGAGGTTTCATGTCTGTCCAAGAGAAGGTCAAGCAGATTATCGTCGAAAAATTGAATGTGGACGAAAGCCAGGTGGACCCGACGGCATCTTTCGTGGAAGATCTGGGAGCGGACTCTCTGGACCTGGTGGAGCTGGTGATGGAATTCGAAGAGGCGTTCGAGCTGGAGATCCCCGACGAGGATGCCGAAAAGATCAAGACGGTCAAGGACGCGATAGACTACATCGAGTCGAAGACGGCCAAGAAGTAGCACCCGGCTGTCGGAGCATCTGGGGAGCGTGAGCTTTGGCGCGGCGAGTTGTCGTCACGGGCATCGGTTTGGTTTCCCCGGTGGGAATCGGCACCGAGGAGTCCTGGCAGGCGCTCAAGGAGGGCCGGAGCGGGATTTCGCACATCACCGCCTTTGACGCCTCTCAATTCAGCTGCCGGATTGCGGGAGAGGTCCGGGGTTTCGAACCGGAACGCTTCATCGAACGCAAAGAGATCCGGAAGATGGGGCGGTTCATCCAGTTTGCGATCGCGGCCTCGGATTTCGCGCTGGCGGCCTCGGGGCTGAAGGTGCGCGAGACGGATCCGGAGCGCGTGGGGGTCTACATCGGCAGCGGCATCGGCGGTTTCGAGATCATCGAACGCGAACACAAGAACCTGTTGGAGCGAGGACCAGGGCGCATCTCTCCCTTTTTCATTCCGGCTACGATCGTGAACCTGGCGGCGGGCTACGTTTCGATCCGCACCGGAGCGAAAGGTCCGAATTCGGCGACGGCGACGGCGTGCACGACCGGCGCCCACGCGATCGGGGATTCCTTCAAAATCATCCAGCGCGGCGATGCGGACGTGATGATCTGCGGCGGAGCCGAGGCGCCGATCTGCCCCATGGGCATCGGCGGCTTTGCCGCCATGCGGGCGCTTTCGACGAGGAACGACGAGCCCGAGCGCGCCAGCCGTCCCTGGGACAAGTGCCGGGACGGGTTTGTGGTGGGCGAGGGAGCCGGGATCCTGATCCTGGAGGAACTCGAGCATGCGCGCCGCCGCGGCGCTCCGATCGTCGCCGAGATCGTCGGCTATGGCATGAGCGGTGACGCCTACCACATCACGGCCCCGTGCGAAGACGGGGACGGCGCCGTACGGGTGATGCGCAACGCGCTGCGCGACGCCGGACTGGAGCCGTCTCAGATTGATTACATCAACGCCCACGGGACCTCGACGGATGTGGGCGACAAGATCGAGACCCTGGCCATCAAGCGCTGCTTCGGCGAGCATGCCTACCGGCTGGCGGTCAGCTCCACCAAGTCCATGACCGGCCATCTGCTCGGCGCGGCCGGGGGCCTGGAAGCGGGGGTGACGGTGTTGGCGATCCGCGACCAGGTGGCCCCGCCCACGATCAATTACGAAGTGCCGGATCCGGAATGCGACCTGGACTATGTGCCGAATCAGGCCCGCCCGATGCGCATCGAGTATGCTTTGTCGAACTCCTTTGGATTCGGCGGCACCAACGGCTGCCTGATTTTCAAGCGCTACACGGGTGAGTGACGGCGGCGCGGATGAAGATCCTGGTTGCCCTCAAGCAAGTGCCGGGGCGGGATTCCGCACTCCGGCCCGACTCCTCCGGCCGGTGGATTCAGGAGAGCGACCTCAGCTTCGAGATCAACGAGCCCGACGCCTACGCCCTCGAGGAGGGCCTGCAGCTCAAGGAACAGTACGGAGGCGAAGTCGTGGTGCTGTCGGCCGGTCCCGCGCGTGCGGCGCAGTCCATCCGGGAGGCGCTCGCCAAAGGGGCCGACCGAGCGATCCACATCGAAGAAGAGAACGCGGCGGCCCTGGACGCGATGGCGACGGCGCGGCTGCTTGCGGCCGCCGCGAAACCGGAGAGCCCGGACCTGATTCTGACCGGGCTGCAGTCGGACGACGTCGGGGCGGGCCAGACGGGCGTGATCCTGGCGGAGCTGCTCGGACTGCCGCACGCCACCATCATTATGCAGGTCGAGAAGCTAGACGGGCGGCTCCGGGTGAAACGAGAGCTCGAAGAGGGCTGGTTTCAGTACATCGAGCTCCCCTTGCCCGCCGTGCTGACGATTCAGTCGGGAATCAAGAAGCTGCGCTACGCCACGCTCATGGGGATCAAGCGGGCGAAGACCAAGGAAGTGAAACGGCTCACGGCGGCCGAACTCGGGGTGGAGACGGCGGCGGCCCTGCGGATCGAGCGCCTTTACGCCCCGCCACGTGCCAAACGGACCGAGATTCTCGGGGGATCTCCGAAGGAGGCGGCGGCCAAACTGGTGGAAAAGCTCCGATTCGAGGCGCGTGTGCTATGAGCGTTCTGGTCGTGCTCGAGCAGCAGGAAGGGCGGTGGCACCGGCTGTCCTGGGAGGCGCTGGCGGCCGGGCAGGAAATGGGAGAGCGCCTGGGTGCGGCGGTCCATGCTGCCGTGGCCGGAGACGGCGTGGAGGCGCTGGCGGCAGAGGTAGCCCGATATCAGCTCGAAAGCGTCTGGGCGGTGGATCACCCGCTGTTGGCCCGTTACACGGCGGACGGCTACGCCACGGGATTCGAACAACTGATCCGCCGCCTCCAGCCCCAGCTGGTCTTGTTTCCGCACACCTACCAAACCCGGGATTTCGCGCCGAAACTGGCTGCCCGTCTGGGTTCGGCTCTGGCCAGCGACGTCATCCGGTGGAGCGTGGCGGACAGCGGGCTGGTGTTTGTGCGTCAGGTCTTTCAAGGGAAGCTGAACGCCGACGTGACTTTTGCTTGTCCACCTCCGCACTTCGTTTCTTTGCAGGCCGGAGCGTTCCGGGCGGACAAGGCCGTGCCGGGCGCGGCGCGGGTGGAGCAATTTCGTCCTGAACTGGATGCTTCCATGATTCGCGCCCAGCCCGGGGAGCGGTTCCGCGAGTCCCAGCGGGCAGTGGATCTGTCCAGCGCGGAGATCATCGTGGCAGTCGGGCGAGGAATCAAAGAGAAAGACAATCTCCCGGTGGTGGAGAAACTGGCGGAGGCGCTCGGCGCGGAGCTCGGGGCCTCACGTCCGATCTGCGACAGCGGCTGGCTGCCCATGGAGCGACAGATCGGCAGTTCCGGGCAGACCGTGGCGCCGAAGCTTTATGTGGCGGTGGGCATCTCTGGCGCAATCCAGCATCTGGTCGGGATGAAGGGATCCAGGACCATCGTCGCCATCAACAAGGACGCGGAGGCGCCGATCTTCGAGGTCGCCGACTACGGGATTGTCGGGGACCTTTTCGAGGTGGTGCCGGCGCTGGTGGAAGAGATTCGGAAGGCGAAAGGTTGAACTCGGCTCGGGCGCTACCAGACTTCGGAGCGCCAGGGCGGCGAAGGGGCCGGCTCCGCCTGCTGCGCGAACTGGGTCTGGCAGCTCACGCAGTAGCGGGCCCACGGCAACGCCTGCAGGCGCTTGGGCGGGATGGGGCGTTCGCAGGCAAGGCAGACGCCATAATCACCGGAACCCAGCCGGTCGAGAGCCTCCTCGACCATGCGCAGCTGTTCGTAGTCCAAACTATTGCGCTGCAACGAGATGAACTCATCGTGAGTGATGGCGGGCTGATCTTCTTCGGCGACGCGGCCCAGGCGGGCCAGCGTATCGAACTTGACTCCGAGATTCTCCAGAATCTCGGCGCGCTTGGCCAGAAGAGCTTCCCGGTAGCGCTGTTGGCCTCGCCCCTGAGTGCTAGTCCGTTTCATCGGGGCCTCCTCCCTTGCTCTCCGCTCGCATTGGATCGGCGGCAGAGCCCTGGTCCTTTACGTTGTGTGGAGGAATTATACGAGTTCTCTGGAAAATTGCAAGCATTTTTTCGCTGTTTTGCGCGCCTGGGCTGCTTTTGTGAAGGGCCGCGGCGGCAGGGCCCGGGTCACGGTAAGCCGGCCAGGCTCCAAGCAGTTGTCGCCGGCGCAGTCCCGCTTGACACCCCGGCGCGGGCGGCAGAAAATCGTAGGGTCGAAACCCCTGCCGGTATGTTTGCGGCGTACGAGGCGAATCCCATGCAAAACAGCGTCAGCCGACGGAAATTTTTTGCGACCTCGATCGGGGCCGTCCCCCTGCTGGCACAGCGAGACAAGAAATACCGGACCGCGTTGATCGGCAGCGGCTGGTGGGGCATGAACATTCTCCGCTGTGCGCTCGAGTCGGGCCAGGTCCAGGTGGTGGCCCTGTGCGACGTAGACGACAATCAGCTCAACCCCGCTGCGGCGGAAGTAGAGAAGCTCACCCCCGACCGGCCGCGAAAGTACAAGGACTACCGGGATCTGCTCGAGAAAGAGAAACCGGAGATCGCCATTGTCGCCACTCCCGACCACTGGCACGCGCTGATTACGATCGCTGCCGTTCAGGCCGGCGCGCACGTCTACGTCGAGAAGCCGGTCGGGCATACGATCCGCGAGGGCCGGGCGATGGTCAAGGCCGCACGGGAGGCCGGGCGCGTCGTTCAGGTCGGCACACACCGGCGCGTGTCGCCGCATAACGTCTCCGGCATGCAGTTCCTTAAGTCGGGACGTGCGGGCAAGATCGGCATGGTGCGCGCCTTCGTCCATTACCCCGGGGGGCCCGGCAAAAAGACGCCGGACTCAGATCCGCCGGCCGGTCTGGACTGGAACATGTGGTGCGGCCCGGCGCCCCTGAGACCGTTCAATCGCGCCATCCATCCCCGCGGGTTCCGCCAGTTTCTGGATTATGCCAACGGGACCTTGGGCGACTGGGGCATCCACTGGATGGACCAGATCCTCTGGTGGACTGAGGAGAAGTGGCCGCGCAAGGTGTACTCCACCGGGGGACGGTACATCAAACAGGATTCGACCGATGCACCGGACACACAGGTGGCCACCTTCGAGTTCGAGTCTTTCACGGCCGTCTGGGAGCACCGCCAGTATGCCGGCAACAACGCTGAAAAGACCAACATCGGCTGCTATTTCTACGGGACCGAAGGCACGTTCCACATGGGCTGGCTGGACGGCTGGACGTTTTACCCGGCCGACAAAAACAAGCCCATCCTGCACGAAGATCCGAAACTGGGCCAGCCGGATGATCAGAACATCCGGGAACTGTGGGCGGATTTTCTGGATGCGATCCGTACCGGGCGCCGCCCTGTCTGCGACATCGAAATCGGTCACCGCTCGACGAACATGAGCCTGCTGGGCATGTTGAGCCTCAAGCTCGGGCGAAGCATTCACTGGGATGGCGACAAAGAAGAGGTCATCGGCGACGCGGAGGCCAACACGCTGCTCCGCCGGGCTTACCGGACGCCGTGGCGCTACCCTGAGGTGTAAGCCTTCCTGAGTGGCTCCCTCCCCGCCCCGGTGCTATGATGGAAGCGGTTATCTTCGATTCAACGGGAGGAGACTGAATGGGTCCTCTGGGCTGGCAAGAGACCATCTTTATCTTCGTGCTTGCCCTGCTCATCTTCGGCCCGCGAAAACTGCCGGAACTTGGCCGGACCATCGGGAAGGCGATCACCGAATTCCGGCGGGCTTCCAACGAACTGAAGTCCACCTGGGACCGGGAGATGCGCAGCCTGGAGCAGGAGAGCCAGTCGCTCAAGGAGATCAGCGCCAGCTACCAGAACGAGATCTACAATCACGATTCCTCGTACAACTACAACTACGACTCCTACGACGGCTACAGCGACTATTCCTCGAGCTCGTGGGATTCCTCCTCCCCGTCCACTGCGGCCGGCGCATCCGCAACTGAGGGCGCCGGCTCCGTCCCCGGATCTTCGGATTCGGGCGCCGCTCCGGAAACGGACACAGCCGCTGGAGTAACTTCCGGCGCTGAGTCAGGTTTCCGCGAAGCGTCTCCCCAGCCTGGCCAGCAGGCGGCTTCGGAATCCCAGGCTGTCTCCTCCTAAGACGATCCTGACCGGATGAGTCATCACGAGGCAGAGCAGGGGGCAGAGGCTCCCCGAGACCAGGCGGTGTCGGCCGAGGCCTCTCCGCCTCCGAGCGCAGATCACCCCGCCGATGGGGCCGGTTCCGGCGAGGAAACGGGGCTCGCCGCCCCGCCCGTAACCACAGGGGGAGCAGCGGGCGGTCCTCCTGCCAAGCCTCCGGCCTCCCATGCCGAGGAAGACGAAGAAGAGGAGATGCTCCGCATGTCGTTTATGGAGCATCTGGAAGAGCTGCGCATGCGGATCCTCCTGGCGCTGGCGGGCATCGGCGTAGCCTTCGTCTTTTGCCTCGTATTTGCCAACCAGCTCTGGCTCATCATCAGCGCTCCGGCGGTCGAAGCCCTGCGGCGCATCGGCGCCGAGCCGAGCCTGGCCCAGATCACCCCTATGGACGCCTTCCTGACGATCTGGGTCAAGGTCCCGATGCTCACGGCCATTTTTCTGGCTTCCCCCTGGGTGCTCTACCAGGCCTGGGCGTTCATCTCCCCCGGGCTGTACCGCCGCGAACGGCGGTGGGCTGCGCCGTTCATCATCTGCACGGCCGGCCTGTTCATCCTCGGCGGGCTGTTCGCCTACTTTGTCGCCTTCCGTTTCGGGCTGGAGTTTCTGCTGAGCATCGGGCGCGACATCAACGTCAGACCGGTCGTTTCTCTGACGGAATACTTCGATCTGTTCGTCAACGTCACTCTGGGCATCGGCCTGGTCTTCGAGTTGCCCGTCCTCATCTTCTTCCTCACGCTGCTGCGCGTGGTCTCACCGCGGTTCCTGATCCGCAACACGCGCTACGCCATCCTCATCATCGTCATCGCCGCGGCTATCATCACGCCCACTCCGGACGTCTTCAACCTGATGCTGTTTTCGGTACCCATGTGTCTGCTCTACTTTGTGGGCGTCTTCGCGAGCTATCTGCTCGTGCTGCACCGCGAGCAGCGGCGCTTTCCGTGGCGCAAAGTGATGTTGGTCGGGGCGGGCGTGCTGCTGGCGGTGGCCGGCGCAGTCTACCTGGCGATGGTGCGCTACGGCTACCGCCTGGAGACGCACTGGCCGTTTCTGGTGCGCTGACGTCAGGCCGCCTTCGGCTCTGGCGCAGCAGCGACTTTCGTTATACGATAGCAGCGTTGCGCTCCGGCCTGTGGTGTGGCGGGCGGGCCTTCCTATGGACCTATATCGAGCCATTCGCGAACTCTACGAGGAGAAAAAACGAATCGAGGAAGCCATCGCCTCCCTCGAACAGTTGCTGGCTTCGAAATCGGCCGCCGGCGTTTTCAACTCCCTGCTAAAAAAGCGCCGGGGAAGGAAAAGCATGAGCCCTGAGGAACGGCGTATGGTTTCCGAACGCATGAAGAAATACTGGGCCCAGCGGCGGGCCCGGGGACCGGACAGGGACGAGCGGGGCCGGAACTAACGCCGCGCCGGCTCCGGCCGCTTGAAATACCACAGCCAGAAGTACTGGGTGCCTGCGCCGTGGCGGTAGCGCGCCTCGAAACCGCATCGCTCGGCCATCGCCACGGCCTCCTCATCCGAGATGGGGACGCCCAGCCAGGTATCTTCCGGCGACGTCTCCAAACTGGGATCGCCCTGCACCTGGAACTTGAACAGCCCACCGGGCCGCAGCAGCCGGTGCACCTCCCGGACGTAGTTCTCGATAATCTCGCGGCTGGGGATGTGCTGGAACACGATGCTGGAAAAGGCGAAATCGAACTCCAGGGGCGGAAGGACGGAAAGGTCCATCCCGTTGTTCTTGTACAAGTGCACGTTGGGCAAGTCCCGGCAGGCCTCCTGGGCGCGCCGGATCATCTCCCCGCTGACGTCCACGCCGTAGACTTCTCCGAAAACCTCCGCCAGAGCCCGGGTGACACGGCCCGCACCGCAGCCGATCTCCAGCACCCGCATCTGGCGCGGCGGTTTGCCCTGGCAGATGTTGATCATGTCGTTTAGGATCTGTTCGGCCACGGTGCGCCGTCCGGACTCGAAGAATTCCTCGTCGCTCCAGTCCCGCTTGCCGGTGGCGACGTAGTAGCGGGCGTTTTCGCGGGCCCTGCGGTCCCAGTCGCGCTCCATGCGCCGGAGCTGCTCTTCGAGACTGATGCGCTTCATCTGGCGTTATTGTAGCCCGCAGCCGGGCGCGTGCTATATTGTCATCGAGAAGCGACGGTGGGCGGCTAGCTCAGCTGGGAGAGCACGGCGTTCGCAACGCCGGGGTCGTGGGTTCGAATCCCATGCCGTCCACCAAGTCCCGCCGCCTCAGGATCCGCCCGGCCGCAGGGCGGGCCGCCCGGGGCGCAAATAGCCCAGCCGTTCCGCTTCCCGCAGCAGGTCCTCCCGGAAGCGCGGGTGCGCGATCTGGATCAGAGCCTCGGCTCGCTGGCGCAGCGTCTTGCCGTGCAGGGAAGCCACGCCGAACTCCGTAACGACATAGTGCACGTCGCCGCGTGAAGTGACCACTCCGGCGCCGGGCCGCAGCACCGGTACGATGCGCGACACCGTTCCCTCCCGGGCTGTGGACGGCAATGCAATGATGGGCACGCCCCCCTTGGAGCGTGCGGCTCCCCGGATGAAATCCACCTGCCCGCCGATGCCGCTGTAGGGCAGGTGGCCGAGCGAATCGGCGCACACCTGTCCGGTCAGATCCACCTCCAGAGCAGAGTTGATGGCCACCATGCGCTCGTTCTGGGCAATCACGAACGGGTCGTTGGTGTAGGAGGTGGGGTGGAACTCGAAGATCGGGTTGTCGTGGATGAAATCGAACAGCTTCCGCGTTCCCAGAACGAAGCCCGAAATCACCTTGTGCGGGTGCAGCGTCTTGCGCTCGTTGTTCACCACGCCGCTCTGGATGAGTTCGACCAGTCCGTCGGAAAACATCTCCGTGTGGACGCCGAGGTCTTTGTGGTGCACGAGCGCCAGCAGCACGGCGTCCGGGATGCCGCCGATCCCGGTTTGCAGCGTGGCGCCGTCGGGAATGAGATTGGCGACGTGGGCGGCGATGGCGCGGTGCACCTCCGTGATTTCCCCCTTGTGGTACTCCGGCAGGGGATGCGAGGTTTCCACAATGGCGTCGGCCTTGCTCACGTGCAGGAAGGCGTCGCCGAGCGTGCGGGGGCACTGGTCGTTGACTTCGATGATAAGGTGCCGGGCGTGCTTGGCGGCGGTGAGGGTGATGTCCACGCCGGGGCCCAGGCTCATGAAGCCGAAGTCATCCGGCGGACTGCACTGGATCAGCGCCACGTCCAGCGGCAGCGCCCCGTTGCGGAACAGCGCTTCGATCTCGTGCAGAAAAATCGGCGTGTAGTCGGCGCGGCCCTCCTGCACGGCGCGGCGCACGTTGGCCCCGATGAACAGTGCGTTGTGCCGGAAGTGGCCTTCGAACTCCGGGCGTGCATACTCGGCCGTGCCCATGGTGGCCAAGTGGATGACTTCCACGTCCCGGACGTGCGGAGCGCGGCGGACCATGGCCCTGACGAGTTCCTCCGGCTCGGCGCAACCCTGATGGATGTAGACGCGCTGTCCGGAGCGCAACACCGCCAGAGCCTGGTCCGCCGTCTTCACCTTTGAACGGTAGATCTCGATCCACGACATGCGATCCTCAAGCGCCGCTTCCGGACCCGAGCACTTCCTGGAGCGGCCGCCAAGGCACGCCCAGCGCCTCCGCCAGCCCGGACCGCACACACCAGCCTGCATGAGTGTACACGCCGCGAGCCAGATCGGTGCGGCTTCGCAAGGCGCCGTCGAGTTTTCGCTGCGCAATGTCCAGCAGGAACGGCAGCAGCGCCTGGGCGAGGGCGATGCTGCTTGAGCGGGCCACATCGGAGGTCAGGTTGGGAACACAGTAGTGGACCACGCCGTGGTGGATGAAGGAGGGCTCGGCGAGATTCGTGGGCCGGCTGGTCTCCACACAGCCGCCCTGATCAACGGCCACGTCAATGATGACGCTGCCCGGACGCATCCGCTCCACCATCTGGCGGCTCACCACGTGCGGCGTCTTGCGGCCCGCCACGAGCACGGCGCCGATGAGAACGTCGGCCTCGGCGACGGCGGCGGCCACCGTGTCCGGATCGGCCAGGCCCGTCGAAAGGTTCGGCAGATGCTCCAGCAGCCGGCGCAGCTTGTCCGTGTCTACATCCAGCACGGTCACCCGCGCGCCCGCGGCCACCGCCGTGCGCGCCGCCCACGTTCCCACCACCCCGGCGCCCAGGATGACCACGTGGGCGGGCGGCACGCCAGGACTACCCCCCAGCAGGATTCCCCGCCCGCCGGAGCTGGACCGCAGCAGGTGCGTCGCCAGAGGAACGGTCATTTGGCCGGCAATCTCACTGATGGCGGCCAGTACAGGCAGGCGGCCCTCATCGGACTGGATGATCTCGTAGCCGATCGCCGTAATCGAGCGCGCCATCAGGCGCTCCAGCAGTCTTCGGGACGCCACCGCCATGTGGAAGAAGGCCATCAGCGCCGCCCCCACGGGGCACTGGTCCAGTTCTTCGAGCAACGGCACGGCGACCTTGACCACCAGCTCCGAGCGGTGCATCACCTCGGCCGGGGAATAAGCGATGTGAGCGCCGGCGCGGACATAGTCCTCGTCACGAAACATGGCGGCGTCCCCTGCACCGGCCTCGACCCACACCGTGTTTCCATGCTCGACAAGCTGGCGAACCACCGGCGGCGTCAAGGCCACGCGGTTCTCAAACGGCGCGTGCTCGCGTAACACGCCAACGTTCATAGGATCATCTTCTCCCCTCGGGCTTGGGCCTTGCACGCCGTTTGCCGAATTCGGCCTATGCGCGGCCCGGGGTGCCGGGGCTTTCCCAGCCCCTTGACTTCTGGCGAACAAAAGGCGAAAATTGAGCCGTGCTGTTCCCCGAGTACGCAGGGCCGCGCCTGGTGGGAATCGCGCGCCTGGCTTCTGCGGCTCCCCGCCTGGAGCGCAAGCGGGCGGCGGAATACTCGCAGCTCGAATGCCGGAGCCTGCTGAACCGCTGCTCAAGTCCCCGAATGCCCTTTCGCTGGACCATCAATCCGTACCGCGGCTGCGAGTTCGGCTGCCGGTACTGCTATGCGCGCTACACCCACGAGTTCATGGAGCTGCGGGATCCGGAGGAGTTCGAGCGGAAGATCTTTGTAAAACATTTCGATAAGGAAACGTTTCTTTCGGAGCTCTCCCGGGTGCCGCGCCAGGAGGAAATCGCCATCGGGACGGCGACGGATCCCTACCAGCCCGCGGAGCGGCGCTTCGGCGTGACGCGGGCCATACTGGAGGTGCTGGCCAGTGAACGCGGGCGGCGGCTCTCGCTCACGACCAAGTCCGACCTGATCCGGAGAGACCTCGACCTGCTCGCCGCGATCCGCCGGAGAAATCTGTTGTGTGTCAACATCACGGTCACCACGACGGACGAAACGCTCGCCCGCCTGCTCGAGCCCCTCGCTCCGAGGCCCGCCCTGCGACTGGCCGCCGTGGAAGCTCTCGCCGAAAAGGGGATTGCCGTGGGGGTATTCCCGAACCCGATCCTCCCCGGGCTGACCGACAGCGCAGAGAATCTCGATGCCGTGGCTGCCGCGGCCGCCCGGGCGGGAGCACGCTGGCTGGGAGGCGGCGTCGTCTACCTGAAGCCTTGCGCGCAAGCGGTCTTCTTTCCGTTTCTGCAACAACACTTCCCGCATCTGGCGCCGCGTTACCGCCGGATGTTCTCCCGGAGCGCGTACCTGCGTGGGCCTTACCTCACGGTCATTCGCCGGCGGCTGGCGGAGATCCGCGCGCGGCACGGCCTGGCGGCGGCCCCCGCCGAGTACGTGCCGGAAGCGGGCGAGGCCGATCCGCAAGGAGAACTGTTCGACGGCAAAGGCGAGGCTGCCACCTACACGCTCGCCACGGGGCACGGCGATTGCCGGATGATGGCGTAGGCGTTGGTCCGCAGGCGGCCGAAAAGGCCCGTGGCAGAGCCGCGACCGATCACGAGCACGCCGGCTTTCGTCCGGGCGGCGGCCTCGGCGACGGCGCGCGGAGGGTCGCCGGCTTCGATCAGGATCTCCGCCTCGCAGCCCACCTGCTGTTGGAGCCGCTGGATTTCCTTGCGGGCCTCCTCCGCCAGATGCCGCCGCCACTCCGGGTCAAAGTACTCCCCTGCTCTGCCTTCGAGGGAGGGAGTTGCGTGGAGGATCGAAAGGCGGGCGCCGAAGGCAGCGGCCAGCCAGGAGGCCCACTCGAGCACTTTGAGGCTTTGCGGCCCCAGATCCAGCGCCGCCATTACATGCGTTATGGCGATGTCCTGTGCCGGAGGGGCCTCCTCCAGGTGGACGCCCGTCCAAACAGGACAGTCGGCGTCGTGCAGGACCTTGGCGGTAACCGAGCCCAGAATGAACCGGCGAAACGGGCCGTAGCCGTGTGTGGGCATGACGATCAGGTCCATGCGCTCGTTCTGGGCGAATTCGACGATCTTTCGAGCCGGGTCGCCTTCCAAAATCACCCGCCGTACGGAAAGGCGTGCCAGCTCGTCGCGCAGGAAGTTTTCCAGCTCCTGCCGCACCTGAGCCGAGCGCGTGGCGAACAATTCGTTCAACACGGAGCCGCCGACCTCCAAGGCGCTGAACTCGTAATGCGGCGGCGGCAGCACGTGCAGGAGCGTCAACTCGGAGCCGAATGGGGCCGCGAGCGCCCCGGCGTAGTGCACGGCGCCCGCGGAGCGGCTGGAGAAATCCACGGGAACCAGAATCCTGGACAACGAAGGCATACGGCCTCCTCCCCTCTGACGCTAGCAAACAGGGCGGGGTGCCGGCGCGCTCATCTGCCGCCACCGTTGGTAACCAGGCCGAGATCGGTCAGGATCTTGGGCGCCGGCTCGTCCATGGCCAGAACCTGATGGCAGGCGCTGCAATCCTGCGTGATTGTCTTTCCGGCGGTGCTGGTGTGCGCTTCATCGTGGCAGCGGAAACAGCCGGGGAAATCGGTGTGGCCGATGTGGTTCGGATAGGTTCCCCAGGTGACCTTCATTTCGGGGAAGACGTTGCGCAGGTAAATGGCGACCACGGCCTGCGCGGCACGCTCGATTTGCGGGCGCTGTGCCTCGTAGACTTGCGGGTAGTTGTCCCGATAAAACGCATGGAGCGCCGAAGGGATGCGCGCAGCGGCCTCCTCCCGGCTGGCATAGCTTGCTTTGAGCAGCTCCACCGACCGGCGCTTGATGAACGGCAGGGTGGGCGAGATCTCGCCTTCGGCCATCGCGTGATCCACGGCGCGCTCCGGCAGGTCAAAGGCATGCGTGGGCCGGTTGTGGCAGTCCATGCAGTCCATGATCCGCACCGGCAGGTTTTTGACCTGCTCCGGCGTCGCGCCGGCGGCCCAGTAGGTGGTCACCCCGGCGCCGGGACGGGTGACTTCCACCCAAGGGATGTTCTGGCGCGCTTCGTCGGCGTGGGCGTAGCGGATCGTGACGCCTTCCCCGAGGTGCGCGCCGTGGATTCCCGGTCCCCCTTTGCGGCCTCCGCCGATGCGCATCAGCAAGACCGTCTTGGTGCGGGTGTTGGCTTCATCGTCGGCGAACTTGTCGAGAATCCGCAGGCGATCCGCACCGAATTTCTGCGGCCAGTGGCAGGCTTCGCAGGTTTCCCGGGCGGGGCGGAGGTTGTGGACCGGCGTCGGGATCGGGCGCGAATACGTGTTGAAGGCGACCGCGAAGACCTGCCGCACGCCCGAGAGCTTGCTGCGTACGAACCAGGAGGCGCCGGGGCCGATGTGGCAGGCCACACATTCCACACGAGAATGCGGCGAATTCTGATACGCGGTGAATTCCGGCGCCATGACGGTGTGGCACGTCTGGCCGCAGAAGGTCACGCTGTCCATGTAGGTGACGGCCTTGTAGCTGGCCTGGCCGGCGATGACGACGTTCACCACCGTGGTGACGCCCACGAAAATCGCCAGGCGGCGGAGATCCACATTGCGCCAGTTGAGCGGGTTGGCCGTGGGATTCCTGCCGCTTCGCCGCTCGCGCCGGAACTGGCGGTAGATGCCGAGCGGGATGATGAGCAGTCCGCCCACGAACACAGCGGGGATCACGAGGAACAGCAGAATGCCTGCGTACGGGTTGTCCACTTCGTGCCGCATGGTGATGGGGAGGGAAAACAGCCAGAAGACGGCGGAGGTGGTCACCAGCACGACTCCGACGAGGCTGATCCAGTTGTTGGCCAGGTGGACAAGGGGGCCCAGCCAGGCGCGCAGCTGCTCGCGCCACAGATTCGTTGCGCTCATGTTTCGTTCGAATCCTCGGGTTCCCGCGACGGTTCGTATGAGGGTGCAGGAATGCGCCGCCGGACGCTGCGGCCTGTGAGCCAGGCCGGATCCATCGGGTAGACCTCAGGGTCGAAAATTACAGCATAGAAGTGCCACACAACGATGGCAAGCGTGGCGAGCACCGCCTCGTAGAAATGGACCGTCGTGGCAAAGTCGAGCCACACCTTCGGCAGGTAGGCCAGCATGAAATCGGTGGCCCAGAGGGCAATGCCGGTTACGGCCATGATGGCCGTACCCCAGACCACGGCCCAGTATTCGGCCTTTTCGACATAGCTGTGGCCGGAAAGGGGCGGCCGCTGTTTCCGAAGGCCGAGCAGCCAGGTCAGATTCGCGAATGCCTGGCGTGCGTCCTCGGCGCGGGGCAGCAGCTGTTCCCAGTGACGGCGCAGGTTGCGGTCCACGAGCAGCGAGACCACGTGCATCACCGAGACGCCGATGAGAATCACCCCCGCCACCCGGTGGATGGTGGCTCGCACGGGAAACACATGCTCCCAGGCCACCAGCGGGCGCGCCCACCACTGATCGGAATACTTCAAAGCGAATCCGGTCCAGACCAGCACGAAGAACGACACGACGAGCAGGCCGTGCTGGATGCGCTCGAAGCGGTACATCCGGACTTCGCCGGGCATTCCCGTCCGGGCGGCTTCCGCTCCCGCAGAAACCACCAGCGGGGCGGCGCCTGCATGGAGCACCGGGTTGCCGAAGCGCATCCGCAGGAGTTTACGAATCCAGTCGGCTCCGTTGTGCAGCAGCATGAGGCCGATAGTGACCGGGATGACCGTGAGGTAGAACAGCCTCGCCCACCGCACCGGCGCCGGTTCCGCCCGGCCTTCGACCCAGTGGATTTGGCCGATCGCGAAGCGCTTGCCTGCGCCGGGATGGCACTGGCCGCAGGTGGCTCCGAGGTTTTGGGGGTGGATGGTCGAGCGCGGATCGCTAGACGGCAGAATGTTGTGGTAGCCGTGGCAACTGGCGCAGTTGGCTACGGTCTGGGAACCGGCCTTGGCGGCCAGGCCGTGATAGGAGGCTTCGTAGCTCACCACACGATCAGCGGGCAACTGGAAGCGCCGCGCCAGACGGACGTCGCCGTGGCAGCGCTCGCACGTTTCCCGGATGTGGCTGCGGTGCACCAGGGACTGGGGGTGGGTGTGAGGCAGCATGGAGTGTTCGCCGTGACAGTCCGTACACAGCGGGGTGTCCGGGATGCCTTGCTTGAGGGCGGTGCCGTGGACGCTTCCTAGGTACTGCGCGACCACGTCGCTGTGGCACATGCCGCAAGTGTCCGGCACAGTCTGCCGGAAGGCCATGGATTTGGGCGGCAGCACCTGGTGAACGTCGCCGTGACAGACGCCGCAATCCGGAGCGATCGCACCGCGAGCGCGCGCCTGCCCGTGCACACCCTGGGCATCACGCTTCGCAACGTCTTCATGGCACTGGGCGCAGGGCGGCCGCGGCACTCCGGCCGGGTGCGGATAGGTTTCGTGCTTGGGATGGCAGGCAGCGCAGCCCAGCTTGCCGTGGGGCGTATCCTTGATTTTGGCCGCTTGTTCGTGGCAGGCTGCGCAGTCCAGAGCCGCCTGGGCCGTGAGCGGGGCGGGGGCTCCAAGACTCAGGCAGACGGCGACAGCGCAAACGGCCAAACGCGTCATGAAAACCCGCCGGAGCCTCCCCGCGTCATGGCGTTGCTAACCGAGGTAACGTGAGCTTTCCAACCAGGCGCGGTACAAATAGGCCGCCCCCAGGGCCAGCCCGTAAATCAAAGCCACGACCGTGAGGGACTTGCCCCAACGGTCAATGGTATCCAATTTGCGCGCGATTTCCATTTGCCGCGCCAGGGTCGTGCCGGAAGTATCCTCCAGGTGGATGATGTCGTCCTCCTGGGCGGCGACCCTCTTGCGGTAGATGGCCAGGACGATCACGATCGTCGCCAGGACCGCCCAGCCGATGGCAAAGGGTGTCAGATTCCAGTTCATGGCTGTCCCTCCTTGTGGTCGTTCAAAGCCGGGCTTCGAGCCGCCCCAGCGCCTGGCCGCCCGGCGGCACCAGCACGCTGCGGTCAAACGCCTTGCCGGTCGCCTCCTCGATCGCGTCCACGACGAGCATCAAGTACGCGTCCAAGGCGCACCGCACCTGGTCGCGGAGCGCACAGCTGCCGTCGGGCGCCTGCTCGCGGCACAGCGGGCAGACCTGATGGCGAATGGCCTCGATGTAGGCGCGGATGTCGTCGCTATGGGTGGACAGAATAGCGCGCGCAACCGCCGGAAACAGCCGGAACAGCGCGCAGCTGGCGCCCTCCAGACCGCAGGTTCCGTCCACCGTGCGCTCCGTACAGACCGAGCAGATCCGACGGCGGACGACAGCTTCCAGTTCCTCGAGTGAACGGCTCATCGCATTCGTCTCCTCTCCGGGCCAGACTGGCGCCCGGGCGCTCCGTTGGATGCCTCCTGCTGCGGATCCTGATCCGCGCCGGATCCGCGGTTGGGGACGCGCCGCAGGTCTCGTGCGGCACGCAGCCGGGCGGCCATGATCGCCAGCAGGGCGGTGTCCAGGGGGTCGTTTTGGTATACGAGCGAGGCGATGCCGGCTTCCCAGGCCCGCGAAAGCTGGTCGGGCTCATTCGTGGCGACTAGCACGACGCGCTCAGGGTGCGGCAAAGGCCGGGGCAAACGCTCGAAGGTGCCTGCATCCACGACCACCACTCCCGCGGCCTCCCAATTGGGGGTGTCCACGCAGCGCACCTCCCAATTGCCGCTCCGTTCCAGCCTCTGGCGCAGCGCAGCAGCGTAAGCAGCGTCGCTAATGGCTAGCTGGATCACGTCCATGGGGCGCCTGTACGCCTCGCCCTTTGGATTGCAATCCGCTAGCCAGTCCCGAACGGCGCTCCACGGCCCTGCTTCCGTTCGGAAATCCCACACTGAGGCCCCCTATGGGGCGCCAAACATCAACAAACTGGGTGAATTCACGCACCGCCGCCCAAGCGGACTGATATACTGAAAGCGGTGAGTGGAGTTCCCGCCGGCGCATGTCAAAACTGATCCCGGAGTGGCAGCGAGCCTCGGTCCTGGAAGCGATTTTCGACCAACTTTCCGACGGCTTAATCTTGTACGACAGTGAGTACCGGATCACCGGGGTCAACGAGGCAGCAGAACGCCTGTTCGGCATGAGCGCTGAGGAGATGGTGGGCCGCTCCTGCCGGGAAGTCTTCCGCTGCGGCATTTGCGAACCGGGCTGCGGCATGCTGATCGGCCTGCAGCAGTCACCGGGCGTGGCCAATTCGACGGTGCGCCTGCACACGGACAACGGTCGCGAGCGGCTGGCGGTGATCCGCACCCGACAGCTGTTCGATGAACACGGCCGCCTGACGGGCGTCGTGGCCACCATCCGTGACGTGACCGATGAGGTGGCGCCGCAGAAACGGGAGGTCATCGCCGAGTCGCCCAGCATGCGCGAGGTGATGAACTTCGTGCGGCGCGTGGCGGCCAGCGAGGCGACCACCATTTTGCTGGAAGGCGAAAACGGCACCGGCAAGGATCTGATCGCCAAGACGATTCACTATGAGAGCCTGCGACAGGCCGAGCCCTTCATCGCCATCAACTGCGCCGCCATTCCGGACACGCTGCTCGAAAGCGAGTTGTTCGGCTACGAAAAAGGGGCATTCACGGACGCCCGGGCGCAGAAGCGCGGCATCTTCGAACTGGCGGACAAAGGCACGCTGTTTCTGGACGAAATCGGGGAGATTCCGCTCATGCTGCAGGCCAAGCTGCTGCGCGTGCTCGAGGAACAGAGTTTCCGGCGGCTGGGCGGACTCAAAGATATCAAGCTCGATCTGCGGGTGATCGCCGCCACCAACAAGAACCTGCGCGAAGCGGTCAACGAAGGCGCCTTCCGCCAGGATCTGTATTTCCGCCTCAATGTGATCCACATCACGATTCCGCCCCTGCGGGAGCGGCCGGAAGACATCATGCCGCTGGTGAAGTTTTTCATCGAGCACTACAACGCCAAATTCCGGCGGCATATCCAGGGCGTGACGCCGGAAGCCCAGCGACTGCTGCTGGCTCATGACTGGCCGGGCAACGTTCGCGAATTGCGCAACGCGATTGAGCGGGCGATGATTCTGGAGGAGTCCAGCCATATTACGCCCGCCAGCCTGCCCATCTCCATCACCCAGGCCTCGACGCGGCAGCCCGTGCCGGCGGTGCCGTTCATCCCGGACGAAGGTCTTTCCCTTGAAGAGAACGAGAAGGCTCTGATCAAACGCGCCTTGGAGAAGACCAACGGCAATCAGACGCAGGCGGCGCGGCTGCTGAAGATCACGCGGGACACGCTGCGCTATAAGATGAAAAAGTTCAACCTGCGCTAGCAGAGCGCGGAGTGGCCTGCAGGATCGCCCGACGTACCGAGGTGCCGGATGCCGATTTACGAGTACCGCTGTGAAGGTTGCGGCCGCCGCGTGACCCTGTTGATCCGGCGGCCGGATCAGGAAACCGAAGCGGCATGTCCGCGCTGCGGCAGCCGCAAGCTCAGCCGCCTGTGGTCGCGTTTCGCCATCGCCCGCAGCGAAGAGAGCCGCCTGGAGCGCCTGGCGGATGAGGCCAGTCTGGCCGGGCTCGACGAGAACGATCCCAGGAGCGTCGCCCGCTGGGTGAAGCGTATGGGTCAGGAGCTCGGCGAGGACATGGGCGAAGATTTCGAGCAGGCGCTCGAGGAAATGGAACAGGAGGAGGCGGGCGCTTCCAAGCCGGAAGGCGACACGAGCGCGGAGGAGGAGTAAGTTCACTTACAAAACGATGCGTTCGTCACCTTCGCGGCGGGTGACGCGCTCGCGGTCCAGATACTCGAGCAGTGGAATGGCGTACTTGCGGCTGACGCCGGTCCAGGCCTTGAACACCGGCACGGTGAAGCGCTCGCCCTTGTGCTGGGCCACCAGCCGGCGCAACGACTCGAGGGTGCGCGCGTGGAAGACCAGATCCTCACCGATGCGCACGAGGCGTTTGTCGCGCAACAGCATCTCGAAAAGAATGCGGGCGCGTTCGGGATCCACACCGGACCGTGCCAGAACTTCGCCGACCGTCGGCACTGCCAGGCCAGCGGTTTCAAACGCGCGTTCAATCGCGGCGAGAGCCTCCTGCTCGTCTGGTTTGAGCTCGGGACGGTGATGCGCCAGCCGCACCCGTTCCCCCTCGATCACAATCTCCGGGAAGCGGGCGGCGAGGGCATCCAGCAGAAACGCCGGGGCGCGCGCCAGGGCGCGGCTGCGCACGTCGGATTTGGGCATCCCGGCCAGCAGCGGGTGCTGCTCGTGGAACTGGCGGAGCACCTCGCGCACGCGAGCGGCGGCCTCCTCGAGGCGTGCCGCGGCGATGAGCCAGGGTTCGGCGCTCTCCATGACGGCCACCAAGCCGCCGGAGGCCGCACGGCGGATCTCCGCCTCCGGCAGGCCGGTGCGTGCCACGAGGTCGGAAAGGCCCGCCCCGAAGGGTGATTCGCCGACGAGCAGGGCCGCTCGCTCTTCCGGACGGGCCGTTTCCAGCGTCGTGAGCCGCTGGAGCGCGTGCCGGGAGCGGCGGCGCGGGCCGCCGATATCGAGCACGACGCCGCCGCCGATGGTGATCACGGGAGAGAACATGCGCACGATGAAGCGGTCGCCGGGAAGCAGCAGGAGCGGGTCGCGCAGGAGGATCCGGGCGAAAGCGCTCTGGCCCGGTTCGAGGGCGCTGCGCCCGTCCAGCCAGCGCACTTCCGCTTCGGTCTCCGCCGTGCCGGCGTGGAAATGGACAGGGGCACGATGCCTCAGCGGCCGGGCGTAAGGGAGCAGATGAAAGCGGCACTCGATCTGGCGAACGGCGCGGAAGCGGCCGGGCTCGGCCAGTACGGTGCCGCGCGGCAACTCCTGCGGCTCGCCGCCGACTAGGTTGAGGGCCGTGCGCTGGCCCGCCACCGCGCGCGCAACCGGCCGGCCGTGCACCTGCACGCCGCGGACGCGCAAGCGCCGGGCAGCGGGATGCGCTTCCACTTCCTGCTCGGGAGCGACCGAGCCGGAGATCAAGGTGCCGGTCACGACGGTACCGAAACCCCGAAGGCTAAAGGAACGATCCACGGGCAACCGCAGCCAGCCGGCTGCGTCTTTCTGGGGCGCCCGCAGCGCCACTTCCCGCAAGGCCGCCTTCAGCTCCTCGAGGCCCTGACCGGTGACGGAGCTGACCGGCACCACGGGCGCACCTTCCAGAAACGAGCCTGCCACGAACTCCTCCACTTCCAGGCGCGCCAGTTCGAGCAGGTCGGCGTCCACGAGGTCGGCTTTGGTCAGAGCGATCAGTCCGGAGGACAAACCCAGGAGGCGGCAGATGTCGAAATGCTCGCGCGTTTGCGGCTTGATGGACTCGTCGGCGGCGATGACCAGCAGGACAAAGTCGATCCCCCAGACGCCGGCGAGCATGTTCTTGACGAAACGTTCGTGGCCGGGTACGTCCACGAAACCGATACGCACGCCGGCGAGATCCAGATGGGCGAACCCCAAGTCAATGGAGATGCCGCGGCGCTTTTCTTCAGCCAGCCGGTCCGTGTCCGTTCCGGTGAGGGCCTTGACGAGGGCGGTTTTGCCATGGTCAATGTGGCCGGCCGTGCCTGCGATGACGTGCTTCATGGGGGGACGATTCCATGCTACTGCCTGGCGCGCGGCGAGCGGCTGCATGGGAGGCTCGGCTGGCTTCGAACCAGCGACGCTCTGCCACGTCCCCCAGAGCTTTCGGCGAACCTGGTGCGCCTTGGTCGCGGGGTTCGTGGAGGTCCCGCCGGAGGGGTGAGCGCCATGCAGGCTCAGTTCGACGACGGCGCAGTTGGAGTCGAGTCTGTACAGGGGTTCCGTCCGGTGCGCGGCAGGGCAGGCGACCGAGGCGACAGTCGAATTGTTAGTTCCTGGCCCGGAACCTGCGGGCGCGGATTCGCTTTCGGTCCATGAGTTCTGCTCTTCACCAGTAACCTGGGTCACGTATTCCAGGGCGGCCACGACCTCTTCTCGGCTCAGCTCGGTGTAGCCTTTGAGGATTGGGGCCACCATGTAACCGTAGCTTATTTCGCACTTCAGAGTCGGATCGTCACCACCAACCGCTGACCCGGGAGATTCGCCCCTGCGCTGGACAGAAGGCATGGATCCCCCCGACGTGTGGTTGCTCTATATGGCAGCTCGGCTGCGGACGGGCAACGTGGACCGCAGCGGCGCGCTGGGAGCAACTGCTGCTGCCCGAGACGGAGCGGGAGCAGTAGCACGGCAGGCAGGTGTTGTTCCTGGCGGATGCCTTCTTTGCCGAGCACGCGCCAGAGCGGAGCAAGCAGGATTAACGGTCGTCGCAGAGCGGGGAGTATCTCCCTCAGTCTTCCTCGGACCCTAATATCTGGGCGCTGGAGCTGCCGAAGGGCGGCGGCAGCGCACCATTCGGGGCTACGCAAAGGCGCGAAGCGTGCAAACAATGTAAGTAACGATGTGGAGCTTGACACCCGGGGGCCGGGAGCGTAGACTGGACTCCGAAATGGAAATCCCGGTTAAGCTCTGGGATTTCCGAATGTTCTGAGCACTTTGAACGAGAGGGGCTGAGCATGCAAGCACTGGAAGCCGTTGACGAAACCAGGCTCGCTCAATTCCTCGAGCGAGCAGTTCAAGATATGGGTGCGGCGGTCCACGCCGTTCTGGTTGTAATCGGAGACCGTTTGGGGCTATTTCGGGCCATGGCCGGCGCTGGGCCGCTGACCTCGGCCCAGGTGGCCGAACGCACCGGGGTGGACGAGCGGTACGTGCGCGAATGGCTGAACGCCAATGCCGCCGCGGGCTGGATCGATTACGACGCCGCAACTGGCCAGTACAGAATGTCGCCGGAGCAAAGCTTCGCGCTCTTAGGGATGGACCTTCCGGGGGCCTACCAGATTGTCGCCTCGCTATTTCGCGACGAAGGGAGGATCTCCGAGGCGATGCGCTGCGGCCAGGGTTTTGCCTGGCATGAACACGACTCCGGGCTGTTCGAAGGGACGGAGCGCT
>DATLYE010000069.1:0-39751 GCA_035575135.1 Bryobacteraceae bacterium | reverse complement strand
GGCGGATGTAAGCTTCGGCGATGCGTTTCTGCTCTTCGTTTCTATAGAAGATCGCCGAACGGTACTGCGGTCCGTGGTCGGGCCCCTGGCGGTTGAGCTGCGTCGGATCGTGCGCGACTTCGAAAAAGATTCGCAACAGCTGCCCGAAGGTGATGCGGGAGGCATCGTAAGTGATCTCGATGGCTTCGGCATGCCCGGTCTGTCCCGTGGAGACAATCCGGTAATCAGCCGTTTCCGGCGTGCCTCCGCTGTAGCCGGAGAGCACCTGCGCGACTCCTTCGACGTGCTCAAAGACGGCCTCGGTGCACCAAAAACAACCGCCGGCCAGAACCGCCTTCTTGAGGGTGGTTGTGGACGCGCGGGGCTCGTCCACGGCGGGATCGGGAAACGGCGGGTTGTGGCCCGCAGCCAGACGGGCCGCGAAAAATGCCGGAAGGAAAAACCCCAGTTTCATTTCGCCCCTCGAACTTCAGTCTAGCAGGCGTCGGTCTCGGACGGAGGCGCACCCCGCGGGCGGCGGTGTCTTCTCAGGTCTGCGCCTTTGCCGCCTCGCGCAGGCGGGCCTTCCAATCTTCGAGGATCTGGACGGTGGCCGTCGCGCCGAAGCGATCACAGCCCGCTTCGTACACCGCGAGGGCCATCTCCAGGCTGCGGACTCCTCCCGCAGCTTTCAGGCGTACGTTCGGCCCCGAGTAGCGCCGCATCAGCCGCAGGTCTTCGAGCGTGGCTCCCGAGGGAGCGAACCCGGTGGAGGTCTTGACGAAATCCACCCCGGCGCGCGTGGCGATCTTACAGGCGATGATCTTGAGCTCGTCGGTCAGGTAGGCGTTCTCGAAGATGACCTTCAGCAGGACGCCGGATTGGTGGCAGGCGTCCGCGATCTGCCGCAACTCCGTCTCGACATACTGAAAGCACCGCGACAGAAGCTTGCCGATATTGAGGACCATGTCAATTTCGCGCGCGCCCCGGCGGATCAGGTCGCGCACCTCGTAGAGCTTCGTTGCGGTCGTCGAGGAGCCGTGGGGAAAGCCGGCCACCGAGCCTACCGCCACGTCCGTTCCGCGAAGCCATTCGACGGCCAGATCCACGTCCGCCGGGCGGACGGAGACGCTGGCGACGCCGTAATCGCGGGCAATCCGGCATCCCTCCTCGACCTGCTCCTCGGTGAGCTCCGGGCGCAGCAGCGAGTGGTCAATCATGCGGGCAAGGTCTTCGTATTTCGTCAGGGGCGGCCGCGGGGGCAAGGCAGTTGGTTCCATGGATTGTTACCGGGTTTTCTTGCGCGAAGCCGGCAGGCCCAGAGCCTTGAGCTGGGCTTTCGCCTTGGCGGCCAGCTCGTGGTTCGGGAAGCGCTCGATCAGGCTGTAGAACTCGTCGCGAGCCTGATTGCGGCGGCCCACTTTCAGCAGGGCCATCCCCTTCATGTAATGAGCGTCCGCCGTCTTGTTGTTTTCCGGGTATCGTTCGAGCACGAGATCGAAGGCCCGAATGGCCTCGTCCATTTCTCCGCGCAGATAGTAAATCTCACCGATATAAAACTGAGCGTTGGGAGCCAGTTCCGTGTTACCGAAGTATTGCAGGTAGTCCGTGAATTCCTTGAGGGCGAGTTCCAGGTTACCGCCGTTCTTGTCGCGAAGGGCGTTCTGGTAGAGGCTCTCGGCGGAAAGGCCCCCCGGCGGCCCGCCGCCGCCCGAGGGCGGTGAGGGCGGAGCCTGCAGCGTGCGAACGGCCGAGGAGATGTCTACGAGCTGCAACTCGAGCTTGCCCATCCGGCGGCTCAACTCCGCCACCGACTCGCGCAACGCCTGGAACTCGGCGGCGAGCGCATCCACTTTGGTGCCGATGGCAGCCACCGGCCGGCCGACGCTGGCCTCTTGTTCGCGGAGCCGCTGCCGCAGATCGTTGTCGAGCGACGCAACCGAGGTGTTGGTGCGGGCAGCCGTGTCTGCCGCCTGCTGGACCAGAAGCGTGAGCTTGTTGAACTGCTCGTCCATGGCGCTGCGGAGGCTTCGCACCTGCTCGCCCAGCAGGGCGATCTCCCGCTGCAGTTCCACATATTCCTTGCGCTGCGCCGGGCAGAGGCACGCTGCCGCCAGCAGCATCACGGCCGCCCACCGTGTGGTCATGTTCCCCTCCACCGGACGGGCGCCGGGACTCCCTGCGAAGCCCGCGGCGCCGGTCTGTTGTCTGAAATGCGTTATGTCACTGTCCGGGCACGAAGTGCACCCGCCGGTTCAACTGCCAGCACTCTTCGTTGCTCTCGGTGCACTGCGGGCGTTCCTTGCCGTAGCTGATGGTCTTCAGTTTATCGGCCGGCACGCCCAGTTGGGTCAGGAACTCCCGGGCGGCCGTTGCCCGGCGGTCGCCCAGTCCGAGGTTGTACTCGGCGGAGCCACGTTCGTCACAGTGGCCTTCGATGACCACCGTGGCCTCCGGGTACTCGCGGAAAATCTCCTTGAGCGCTTCCGCATTCTGCGTCAGCGTGGCGCGGGCGTCCTCCCGGATGTCGTACTTGTCGAAATCAAAGTAGGCGTCCCGCACGCGCTTTTCCAGCATCTCGCTGAGAGTCACCTTCGGCGGCGGAGGCGGCGGCGGAGGCGGCGGGGGCGGCACGGTGACGGTTACGGTGACCGAACGACTGTCCTCGCCGCCGGGCCCCTTGGCCGTCAGCGTGTAGGTGGTCGTGTCGTTCGGGAACACCTGACGGCTGCCGCGAGCCGGCACGGGTCCGATGCCCTGGCTGATGGAGATGTCCGTCGCGTTGCTGACGTCCCAGCGCAGCGTTGCGGACTGTCCCCGCTGGATCGTGGAAGGCTCGGCCGTGAATTGATTAATGGCCGGCTTCGGCGGCGGCGGTGGAGGCGGCTCCTCCTTTGGCGGCGGAGGCGGCGGCGGAGGCGCAACCTTCTTTCTGCATCCGGCCGCAACGAGCAATAGCGAGAATCCCAACAAGACGATGCTGATCTTGCGCATGTTCATTTTGACCTCGGCGTATCCAAATTCCCAACCATCCTATCCCACGCGGAACCTCACTTCCATACGGGGCGCATGTTGCGCCCTTCGGTCGTGAGCTGCCGCAATTGCGTGCCGTCCGCCAGCATGGTCCAGATCTGGGTGCTGCCGGAGCGGTTCGAAGAAAATGCCAGATGCCGCCCGTCCGGCGCCCACACCGGGTTTTCGTTCCGGCCGGCGCCGTGCGTGAGCTGCACAAACTCGCGCGTGGCGACATCCATGACGAAAATATTGAAATTTCCGGGAGCGTAGCCTCGCGTCCAGGCGAACGCGATGTGTTGCCCGTCCGGGTGCCAGGACGGGTTGACGGCATCGCCTTCTCCAGGCGTCAGCCGCACCACGTCGGCGCCGTCCATATTCATTTTATAGATCTGAGGCGTACCGGAGCGGCCGGAAACGAAGACAATTTCGGCGCCGGTTTTGGGATTTACTTTGGGTTCGACGTCAATCGAGTTGGAAAAGGTGAGACGCCGCAGACCGCTTCCGTCGAGATTCGCAATGTAGATCTGAGCAAAGCGCCCGGCGGCGGTGGAGGAGAACACGATCTGCTTGCCGTCCGGCGTGAAATCCGGCGTGGCGTTCATCGAGGCTTCCTGGTTGTAAAAGTTGAGCCGCGCGCCGGTGATGAGCGAATGCAGCATGATCATCGGGCGCCCCCGGGCGTAGCTGGTGAAAGCAAGCAGCGTACCGTCCGGCGAGACGGCGGGCATGAAGCTCAGCGAGTTATAAAACGTCAGGCGCTTCTGGTTGGATCCATCCGGATCCATGGACCAGATTTCGCGCGTCCCTTTGCCGGTCCGGTCCGAATCGAAATAGATCTTGGTCCCGAGCAGGCTCTTGTAGCCGAACTGGGCCATGATGTCGGCGGCGAACTCGTGCGCCACTTTGCGCGCGCCCTCTTCGTCCAGGGACCCGAAATACAGCTTGCCGAGGATCTGGGCGTTGGCCAGATCGGTCTGGGTGACGTTATAGAGCCAGCCGAACAGTACGAGCCGGTCGCCCTGAACCGCGGAGTAACCGAACGCCAGGTAATTGGCGCTGACGGGGGGATCCGACCAGTCCGTCAGCCAGGGGCCGCGCCGGATCACCTCGGGGCGCCCGCCGCGCGGTGCGGGTTTGACCAGGGGCTCGCGGAAGTCCTGGGGCCGCTGCGGCGTCTCCAGCGGATACATGCTCTTGGGCACCATGCGGAACAGCCCGGAGGACTCCAGGTCGCGGTAGAGCGTCTCGTTGAACACCGCCATGAGGCGCTGGGCTTCGCCGGTTCCGCGGAAGTCCGGCACCGCGATGGCGGCCCGCTCGCCCTTGACGATCTTGATGATGATGTCGCTTTGCTGTTGGCCGGCGATGACCAGCACAGCCAGGCCGGCAAGCACAGCGAGAATTCGGGATCGAATCTTCATCTCTGCAACTGGAACCAGATTTCGATGCGTGCTTCGTTCCGCTCGTAGCCTGGCGGCAGCGGCGGGAAGGGGCTGGCGTCGTAGATGGCGCGCAAGGCGGAGTAGTCGAGCGCCTTGTTGCCGCTCGACTGTTCGATGCGGATGTCGGACGTCCTCCCATCCCGGTGAATGACGAAGGTGACGATCACCGGGGGAGCGCTCTCGAGGCGCGGGTCCACCTGATCGGTCCGCCATTTCTGCGCGATGATCTGCTCGAGCAGGTCGCGGTACCAGCCGAAGCGGCTGCCGAAGGCGCCCCGGCCGCCGATGCCGACGCCGCCGCGCCCGGTCTGGCCTACCAGCGGGGAGGACAAAGCGCGCCCGGCATCGCTGTAAAGCTGACCCCGCGCTTCGGGCGTTTTGGCGGGTGCTGCCGCCCGCGGAGCGGGCCGGGAACGCGCGGGGGTCTCCGCCGGGCCTCGCAGCGGAATCGCCTCAGGCTCGGGCTGCCGGCGGGCAAGCGGCTCGGGCTTGGGCGCGGGAGGCTGCGGCACAGCGGACTCCGTGTCGCTGGCCAGAGGATTCGGCACGCCTCCGCGGGAGGGAAGAGGGATCTGGCGGACGGGAGTGATGCCTACGCTGGAGCCGCCGAGCGAGTTGGGGTCACCCCATGTCTCTACAGGACGGCGCTGCAGAAAAGTCTGCAAGGCCAGAGCGGCGATCACGACGGCATGCAGCGCGGCCGAAGCCAGGAAGGGCCTCCTGAGCTCGTCGCGCGTCTCCAGGATGTCGGCGTGAGTGGCCATCCCGTTCGCCCATGGCTCCATTCTATCCCACACCCGGCAACACTCGTTACGCTATCGCCGGCGCCGCCCGGTCTCGTCAATCGGCTGCGTCACGAGCCGCACTTCGATCTTGGCTTCCGCCAGCTCGCTGACCACCTGCGCGATGGGATCGTAGATCGTCGCTTTGTCGGCGCGCAGGTAGACTGCCTGCCCTCGACCGAAACGTTTGACGACCGCCGCGCCCAGCTCGTGGATGTTGACCGGCTGTTCGTTGAGAAACAGGCGTCCGTCGCGCGTGATGGTGACCACGGGAAGCTCCTCGGCGCTGTCGCGGACCTGGCGCACTTTGGGCACTTCCACTTCCAAACCAAACTCCATGACGTGCGCCGTCAGCATGAAGATGATCAACAGCACCAGCACCACGTCCACGAGCGGCACCACGTTGATTTCGGAAAGCGTCATCGTGCGCCGGAAGCGGCCGCGGCCGGTGAGCGGCCCTCCGGAGTTCGCGGTGAACGCCATGGTCACTCCTCGAACTGCCGCTCCGCCACGTTGAGGAATTCCAGGGCGAAGTCTTCCATCCGGGCGGCGAATTCCCGGATGACGTGGCCGAAGTGGTTGTAAAAGATGGCGGCGGGAATGGCGGCGGCCAAGCCCGCGGCGGTGGCGACCAGGGCTTCCGAGATGCCGGGAGCAACGGCACGAAGGCTGGTGCTGCCCGCCTGCCCGAGAGCGTGAAAGGCGTCAATAATGCCCAGCACGGTCCCAAACAGCCCGATGAACGGCGACACGGATGCGGTTGTGGCCAGCCAGTTCATGTGGCGCTCCTGCCGGGCCAGTTCCTCGCTGATGCCGAGCTGGAGCGCGCGCTCGAGGGCGAGCTTGTTGGCCAGTGTCCCCCGCGCCTTCACCTGGCGCTCGAGCTCCTCGTAGCCGAACTCGAAGACGCCCGCAAGCGGCGAGGCCCGGAACTGCTCCGTCGCCAGCGCAATCTGCTCGAGGCCGTTGGCCTTGCGGAAAGCCCGCAGGAACTGCGCGCTCGAAAGCCGCGCCTTACGGAAGGAGTTCCACTTGGCGAAGATGATGGCCCAGGAAACGACGGAGAAGGCCAGCAGGATCAGCAGAACGGTGATGCCCACGGGCGAGGCGCGGCGAATGAGTTCCCACAGACTGATCTGGAGCCACAGCGAGGGCGGCGGAAACAGCGTCAACGGTTCTCCTTTCCACACACCATGATAGTGCAGGCGGCGGGCCGGCGCGCCGCGGAAACAAATAGGCGCATTTGTGTTTGATCGAACGCGGGCCGCGCAGCCGTATAATGCGCTCGATGCTGGCGGAGCTGGTGATCGAGAACTACGCCGTCATCGAGCGGATCCGCGTACGCTTCCATCCGGGCCTGAATCTGCTCACCGGGGAGACCGGCAGCGGCAAGTCCATGGTGGTGGACGCCGTGAGCCTGCTGCTCGGGGGCCGCGCTTCGCCGGATGTGATCCGCACGGGCGCCGCCCGCGCCCGCGTAGCCGGCATCTTCGAGGTGGAGCGCGGGCATGCGGCACGAGGGGTGCTGGAAGCAGCCGGGATCGAGCCGGAGGAGGGCGAGATCCTGATCGAGCGGGAAATCCTCGCCGGAGGCAAGTCGCGGGCCTTCGTAAGCAACCGGCCGGTGACTGCGGCGCTGCTCCGGGAGCTGAGCCCGTATCTGGCCGACATCCACGGCCAGCACGACCAGCAGGAGTTGTTTTCGCCCGTTGCGCAACGGCGGATGCTGGACGCCTTTGCCGGGGCGAGCTCCCTTGTGCGGGAAGTCGCCGCCGCCTGGGAGCGCTGGCAGGCCTGCCGCCGCCAGCTCGAGGAACTCGAGCGTCTCGAGCAGGAGAAGGTGCGGCTGGCGGACCTGTGGAAGTTCCAGCGGCGCGAAATCGAAGAAATCGCGCCGAAGCCGGGCGAAGACGCGGAACTGGAAGGCGAGCGGCGGCGGTTGCAAAATTACGGCCGCCTGCAAGAGGCCGCCACGGCCGCTTACGAAGCGCTTTATGAGTCGCCGGATTCCGTTCTGGCCCGACTCCGCTTTGCGGCGCGGAGAATCGAGGAACTGGCGCGGCTGGATCCCGCCATGGCGGCCCTGGCGGAGACGCTCCGGCCGGCCGAACTGGCCACCGAGGAAGCGGCCCTGGGGCTGCGCGATTATCTTTCGCATCTGGAGGCGGACCCGGAGCGCCTCGAGCAGATCGAGTCCCGCCTGGCGGCGCTCGACAAACTGAAGCGAAAATACGGGCCCACCATCGAGCACGTCCTCGCGTATCTGGAGGAGCTTCGCACCCAGCTGGACGCCGTGGAAGATGCCGAGTCGCGGCGGGCCGGGCTTCTCCGGGAGGCGGCCGAGCTCGAGGCGGCCTACGAACAGGCCGCCCAGCGTCTCTCCGCGTTGCGCCGTAACGCCGCCGGGGAGCTGGAACGGTGCGTCCGAAAAGAACTGGCTTCTCTCGCCATGGAGCGCACCATCTTTCGTGTCGAGCTATCCGCCGGCCCACGGTCCGCCACCGGAGTGGACGAAGTGCGGTTCCTGGTGTCTCCCAACGTCGGCGAAGAGCCCCGGCCTTTGGAACGCGTCGCTTCCGGGGGCGAGATTTCCCGGATTGCGCTTGCTCTCAAGACCTGCCTGCAGGGGCAGAACGAAGAGTCTTCGGCCGGGCCTCCAAGGACGTTGATCTTCGACGAGGTGGACGCGGGGATCGGCGGGCGCACCGCGGAGGCCGTTGGCCGCCGGCTCAAGCGACTGGCCTCGACCTATCAGGTGCTGTGCGTGACCCACCTGCCGCAAATCGCCTGTTTTGCGGATCACCATTACTTTGTGGACAAACGCGAGGTCAACGGGCGGGTCCGGGCGACGATCGAGGAGCTGAAGGGTGAAGAACGGATCCGTGAGATCGGCCGCATGCTGAGCGGGCACAAGCTGACGGCGGAAGCCTTGCGCCATGCGGAACGCCTGCTGGAGATGAGTGCGCGTGTTCGTTCCCGCTGAGCGCGCGCCCGGCGGCTGGTGGGCCCTGCAGGATTCGAACCTGCGACCGACGGATTATGAGTCCGCTGCTCTGACCGCTGAGCTAAGGGCCCCTTGCCATCCTGAGTGTAGCACCTCGGGTTTGCTCCGGGGATGCCACGGCCATGATCCGGGAGGCGTTTCGAGAAGCGCATTCCGTGCCCCGACTTGACAACCGCGGCAGGCTGCGCCTAGGCTCCTAAACCGTGCAACGAGCAATCCAGGCAGCGTTCGTGATCCTGATGCTCGCGCTGTTGAGCCGGCGGCTGCAAGCCTCGTTGCGGGAGCGGCTTCAGCGCCGTGGCTGGCGCACCTGGCTGGGGCCGGTGTTGCTCATGGCAGGATTCTGGATCGCGCTCTATCAGGCGGGTGCGGCGTCCCTCCCTGCCCTGGTGTTGCCGGCAATGTATGTGGCTCTTCCGACGCTCCTGGTGGTTTTGAATCGGCGCCGCGCGCCGGCGCTCGATTTTCTGGCCATTCTCGGCTTGTGGCTTCCTCTGGAATTTCCGGCCGTAGTTGGCAGGATGATCCCGCCCGGGGGGCACGAGATCGCCTACGAAATCGCGCAAGGCGCTGCCGTGATTCTCGCCCTGCTGCTGTTTCTGGTTTACCGAAATCTCGGAGGGATGAAGTACAACTTGCTCACGACCCGGCGGGACCTCACGAATCCGCTACTCGCGTTCGCAGGCGCGGCGCTGCTGTTGATCCCCCTCGGGCGCGGGCTTGGCTTTCTGGGCCCGTTCCGCATCCCGGCAGGCTCAGAGGTCGCGGAGCTCGCGCCCACGTTTGCGGTGATCCTTATGGGCGTGGCACTCCCGGAAGAGCTGTTGTTCCGCTCGCTTATCCAGAACCGCCTGATGCAGTGGCTGGGTGAGTCGAACCGCACGTTGCTCATGGCCGCCCTCATTTTCGGCGCCGCGCACCTGAACAACGGCCCCCAGCCCCTGCCGAACTGGCGCTACATGATCCTGGCGACCATCGCCGGCCTCGTCTACGGGAAAGTGTTTCAGAAGTCTTCGAGCGTGCTTTCGTCCGCCCTCGTACACGCGCTGGTCAACACAGTGCGGCGGGTTTTCTTTCTCTGACGGCTTGCCGGCGCCCGGCACTACAATGAAGGTGTATGCAAGATACCCCCTTTGTCATCGCGGGACGGGAGTTCCGCTCGCGCCTGATTGTCGGGACGGGCAAATACCGCAGTTTTCAGGAGATGGCGCGCTGTCACGAGGCCTCGGGCGCGGAGATGGTAACCGTGGCGGTGCGGCGCGTCAACCTGACGGACCGCTCCCGGGAGTCGCTGCTGGACTACATTGACCGCTCGAAATACTTCCTCCTGCCCAACACCGCGGGCTGCTACACGGCTGAGGAAGCGATCCGGACTGCGCGGCTGGCCCGCGAAGTCGGCTTGTCCAACTGGATCAAGCTCGAGGTGATCGGCGACGAGAAGACCCTGTTTCCCGACAACGAAGGCCTGCTCGAGGCCACGCGCGTGCTGGTCAAGGAAGGGTTCGTCGTGCTGCCGTACACCAACGATGATCTGGTCTTTGCACGGAAGCTGATTGATGCAGGGGCTGCAGCGGTGATGCCGCTTGCCGCTCCCATCGGATCGGGCATGGGTGTGCAGAATCCGGCCAACTTGCGCATCCTCCGGGAGATGATCACCGAAGTTCCGCTCATTGTGGACGCGGGAGTGGGCACGGCGTCCGACGCCACGATTGCGATGGAACTTGGGGCGGACGGGGTACTCATGAACACAGCCATCGCGTGTGCGGACGAGCCCGTCATGATGGCACGCGCGATGAAACTCGCGGTCGAGGCCGGACGGCTTGCATACCTAGCGGGGCGCATACCAAAGAAGCTCTACGCTTCCGCCAGCAGCCCGCTCGAAGGTGTCGTGCGGTAAGGGGTGGGGGCAGACCCGATACTCTCGGGCCTGCCCCCTTGAGTCTTAGAAGTTATAGCGCAGCACGAGCTGGACGTTGCGCTCGCCACCCTTGCTTGTCACCTTGCCGAAGGTGGCGCTGCGCGGGTTGGTGTTCACGCCGCCCCAGTTCGGGTGGTTGGGGAAGTTGAAGAACTCGGCGCGGAACTGGAGCGTATGACCCTCCCTGACCCCGAAGTCTTTGAAAATCGCCGCGTTCCAGTTCTGGAACCCGACGTTGTACAACAGGTTCCGGGTTTGGGTCTTTGAGAACGTTCCGGCGGCCGGCGGAACAAACAGCGGCGAGCCATCCGGCAACCGGGTACGGAACCAGAAGTTGTTGTCGGCTGCGCTCTCGGAGAACCGCCGCTCGCCGCGCGGAAGCTTGGGATCGCCGAGCATCTCCCAGGGCTGGCCCTCACCCACGGCGCCGATGCCGGCAAAGTCGTCCGTCGTGCCGACCGTGAACGGAGCGCCGGTCTGGAACTGCGCGATTCCGGTGATCTGCCAGCCGCCGAGCAGACGGCCCGTCAAATCGTTGCGGCCGCGAAGGAAGGGCAACTGATAGATAAAGTTCACGACCGCGATGTGGCGCGTATCGAAACTCGAGGGTCCCCAGAAGATGCGATCATCCCAGGGGTTCCAGATGCGATCGCGGCGCCCGGAAGCGTTATCCATGCTCTTGGAGTAAGTGTAGGAGAACCCGTAGCTCAGGCCTCGGGAGAAGCGACGGTTGACCTCGATCTGCAGCGCATTGTACTCCGAGCGCGCCGCGTTCTCGCCAAGCGCGATGACCTGGAAGCCCTTGAAGGGCCGCAGCACGCTCGGCTCGATTCCGCGGTTTTCGGGGCGCTGGAGCGTGCCCACCTGCAAGGGATTCAGATTGCGCTCCCGCTCCAGGTGGACCCCCACGCGCCCGACGTAGGCGGCTGAAACCGTGGTGTTAAAACCGATCTCGCGCTCGTAGGTCACGTTCCACATGTAACCGCCCGGGATCTTGAAGACGGGATCCGTCGTCATGAAGAACAGCGGGAAGTTGGAAGGACGTCCGCCCGCCGGGTTGTCCGCCTGGCCGTTGGCGATCGAGACCATGGGCTGCAGCGGCGGGTTGCCGCCCAGGAAGATGTTGTCGCTGACGCCGGGGCGGGCCATGAAGCGGCCAAATCCGGCGCGGATGGAATTCTTGGGATCCAATGCGTAGGCAATTCCGATCCGGGGCTGGAAGTTGGTCCACTGCCGCTCGCCCCAGTAACGAGGACCGCCGTTGAAGAGGCGATCGAAGCTGCGGTCATCGGCCAGGGCGACGCGACCACGGGCGGCTTCCGGCCACCCCTTGCCCGGAATGACGATCCCGTTGAAGCGGTCTCCGCTGAGGATGAAGCCCGTCGCGGGATCCTGGACGACCGCGTTGGCTGGGTTGTAGCGCCTGGAATCGAAGACCGCGATGTTGCCCCAGAGGCTGTAGAAGTAAGGCGTCATGTAGGTCCAGCGCACGCCGAGCTCGAGCCGGAACTTCGGAGTGACTTTCCAGGAATCCTGCAAGAACCACTCGAACATGTTGGCCCGATAGGGCGTGAAGGCGCGCTGTCCGATTTCGGCGTAAGTCGTAAACAGTCCCATCGCGGCGTTGGCGATGGCGACACCGGTAGAGGTGGCTCCCGCGCGCGTATCGCTGAACACGAAGCGCCCGTTTTGATTGTTGGTGCCCCCGGGGACCCCGGTCACGTTGATCTGATCGAAATCGTTCTGTCCCGAGCGTTCATACAAGACCCCCCACTTGAAGGTGTGGTTTTGGTAGATCTTGGTCATATTGTTCGAGAAGACGTAGATGGGGCCGGAAGAGAAGGAAGGATACGGTCCGCCGTCGAGCGTCGCAAATCCGGGGATGTCCACGGTCGGGATCTTGTCGAAAATCTCCTTGCGCTCCGGGAAGATGTAGGGATAATTGATCCCGTACTTGCTGCGGGCAAACCGCTCGCCTTCCCGCTGGACGCCGATAAAGACCCGGTCCACGCTGGCCGTGACAAGCGCTTCGTTGATGAAGGTCGGCGAGATGGTCCAGACATAATTCAGCGAAGCGGTCTTGTTGGGCCGGTTCCAGTCCGTTACGGCGCGGTCCGTGCCGCCGCGGAAGGCATCCAACCGCGTAAAGGAGTAGTTCTGGTGGCGGAACCGGAAGGCGTGATTGATGGAGGGGTTGAAGTCAATCGCCACCGTATCCTTGCGCTGGTTGGTCGGCTGCGGGCGCGTCTGGATGAAGTTGTTGGTGCCCTGCAAGAAGCCCGGCGTCGGCTCAGGGTAGGCGCGCAGGAAGCCGAGCCCGTTGGGACTTACGCGGCTTGCCGGGATGATGTTGCCCGGGAAAGGCGCCCCCGTGTCGGGATCGTTCACCGTCCGCACTCTCCCGAAGAACGAGTTGCGCGGGTCGAGCAGCTCGGAAAAGTCGCCCTGGCGCATCTTGAGAGAGGGCACAGTAATGATGGAAGTAGCCTCCTCGCGGTACCTCACCCACTCCTGGGTCCACAGGAAGAAGAGCTTGTTGCGGTCGGTGTTCCATTTGCCCGGGATAAAGACGGGGCCGTTGATGTTGTAGCCGAACTGGTTGAACTTGTTCTTCGGCCGCTGCTGTCCTGCACGATTGCGGGACCATGAATTGGCATCCAGCGTGTAATTGCGGAAATATTCGTAGAAGCTTCCGTGGAAGTCGCGCGTGCCGCTCTTGGTCACGATCCGCACCTGTCCGCTGGCGGAGCGTCCGTATTCAGCGTTGTAGTTTGCCGTCAGGATCTGGATCTCCTGGACCGTGTCCACGTCGGCCACGCCGATGGACGTTCCGTTCGCACGGGTCCGCACCGCGACCGCGCCGTCGAAGGTCATGAGAAAATCCTGCGTGCGGCCGCCGTTGATGCTGAGGCCGGCAGTGGTCATTTCGTAATTGAAGCTCGCCAGTGAAGACCCGCTGCGCACGCCCGCCTTGAGCAGCGCCAACCAGATCGGGTTGCGCCCGTTGAGCATCATGTTCTGAATCTGGGTGCTTTCGACGAGCCGTCCCACCGTGGCGGTCTCCGACTGCACCGCCGCCACCGAGGCCACCACCTCCACCGTTTCGGTGACCGCGCCGACATCGAGCGTCACATCCACCGTCAGCGGAAGGTTGGCGTCCAACTTGTTTCTGGTCCGCACAAACTTCTTGAAGCCGGCCGCTTCGACTGAAATGGTGTAATAACCCGGCGGCAGGTTCGGGACCACGTAATAGCCTGATTCGTTGGTCTGGGTTTTGCGCTCGGCGTTCGTCGCCTCGTTGGTAACGGTTACGGTCGCGTTGGGAACGACCGCCGCGCTCGGGTCACGAACAAAGCCGGAGATTTGAGCCAAATCGGACTGGGCGAAAGCCCCGCCCATCAGGAAAAAAGCCGTGACGAAGACTGCCACGGCGCGCGCTGGTGTGAACATCGTGGCACACTCCTTGTTCAGTTCGGACTGCTAACCCCTTCAGGGATATGGTATCCGAGGGTGTGGAACGGGTCAAGAGTTTTTCAGGCGCCGGGACGGAAATTTGCACTTCCGAGCGCCGCGGAGGGGCACCGGGGGGCGGGGCCGGGCCTCATTCTACGGTGAGCGGATTACCGGGGTCGGCTCCGGCGGAGCGTTCTTCGAGCCGGAGTCGGAGTGGAAGCCTGGGCGGCGAGCAACACTTTCTCGATTTCGGCCTCCGGGATGCGCAACGAGAGCTTGACCCGGGCGCCTTCCACCACCAGCTTGAGCGATTGCAGTAACTTCACCAGTTCAGCCGCCCTCGGGTCCGAGGCGTTCATGGCCATCATGCCGGCAACGAATCGCACCACGTCGGCCAGCGCTGCGGCGTCCTTGTCGGAGCGCGCCACCACCTCGGCGTCCACGCTGATCTCCGGCCCCAGCTTCACACCCCCGGAAGTCTCGACAATGCCCTGGAGCGGGTTGTTCCGTAACAGGTCACCGAGCTGCGGATCCGGGGCGGCCCGCCATTGGACTGCGGGCACGAGCGAAACGCTCCAGGCGTCATAGCGGCGGCTCAGATCCATCACTCGCGCCGTAAGCTCCGGGCTCAGAGGCGCGCCCCCCTGCCGGTAACGATCGATGGCGGCGCGCACGGAGGCGGCGTCACCTGCCACTGCGATCGAGCCGTTCAAGAAAGCCAAGGAGCCCGGCTCGGCCGGGGCATCCTTCCTTGCGCCAGGAACTGAGGTGAGCACCGTGGCGCCTGCGTATGTGGACGCGGACATACCGTGTTTTGAAGCGAGCGCACTGATGCGGGCCACGTCGAACAAGCCCCGCGCCAGGATCAGCGCCTCTTGCTCTTTGGGGTCCCCGGTTGAGGCCAGAAGCACCTCGTGGAGGTCTTCGCGCGGATCGAACCCCGTCGCTTCGAGAAACTGGCGAAATCGAGGATCCTCGGCTGCCGTCCGGCTCCTCTCCAGCAGAAACAGACCGAGCGGCGAGGTCTTCGCCGTCCGTAGATCCGCCCCCGCGATGACGCGTGCTTCGGGCATCACCATACCGAGCAAGGCCGGGTCCGCGGCCGGCATCCAGGCCGTGGAAGCGGCCAGCGCCAGCATGCACCGCCAAACACTGCGCGTCATGGTCGTCACTCCCCTTCCTTCTTGGAAACGCAGCGGCAGGCCTGCGCGTTCCTTTCTTGATTATCGGCCGGATATTTCGGCCGGATATTATACGGACCTTGCCGGCCCGGGTCCCCCGGATGTAGTCTGGAGAGGAAACATTATCCCGTTTTGGGTTTACGGAGCGATTCGATGAACCGGCGCAGATTCCTTCAAACGGCACTGGGGGCGGCGGCCGCCAGCCGCACTCCGCTGTGGAGCGAAGTTCCGAAAGCCACCGATGTCGTGCTCCTCGGACCGGACAAGATTCGTCTGAGCCGCATGGCGATCGGCACGGGGACGCGCGGAGGGACCATCCAGCGCGCTCTCGGCGTGCAGGGACTCGCGGACATGTTGCATTACGGCTATGACCAGGGCATCTTCTTCTGGGACACGGCGGATGCCTACCGCACCCACCCGCACGTCGCTGAAGCTCTCAAGCGGGTGCCTCGGGAGAAGGTCACCATTCTGACCAAGACCCGGGCCCGTACCGCCGAACAGATGCGCGCCGATCTGGACCGCTTCCGCAAGGAACTGAACACGGACTATCTAGACATCGTGCTGCTGCACGCGGTGCGAGCAGGCAACTGGCCGGAGCTTTACCAGGGCGCCATGGACGTGCTCACCGAGGCCCGCGAAAAGGGTATCGTGCGCACCCACGGGTTGTCCTGCCACACGCTCGAGGCGCTCCAGACTGCGGCCAAAACGCCCTGGGTCCGTGTGGATCTGGCGCGAATCAATCCGGCCGGTCTGCTGATGGACGCCGATCCCCAAACCGTGCTCGGCGTGTTGCGCGAGATGAAGGCGGCCGGCAAGGGTATCATCGGCATGAAGATTCTGGGCGAAGGCGGTCTGCGCGACCGGGTGAACGAAGCCCTCAGCTTCGCGCTTTCGCTGGATTGCGTGGATTGCTTCACCATCGGGCCGGCCAACCGCGACGAACTCGACGACCTGATGCGGCGCATCCCGGCCGCCGCCGCAAAAATCCGTCAGCCTGGTATGGCACCTTTTTTGGGCTGACCACCCCCCGAGGCTGCGGCCTCCCTTTGCAGGGACGGGCGAGACGGTGGTAAATCTGAATCTGTAGCCCTCGACCGCTGTTCGGACCGACCAGAACGATGGCCGATTCGAACTCCGTCCCGATGATCGAGGCCGTGGGCCTCAGCAAGCTCTACGGAGACTTCGCGGCACTGCGCGACGTGTCCTTTTCGGTCCCGCAGGGTCAGGTTGCAGCGTTTCTCGGACCCAACGGCGCCGGCAAGTCCACAACGATGAAGATCCTGACGGGCTATCTCGCCCCCAGCTCCGGCGTCGCGCGCATCGCCGGGCTCGATGTGCAGCGCGAGCGCTTGGCAGCCGCCGAGCGTCTGGGTTACCTCCCGGAAAACGGCCCCCTCTATCCGGAAATGACGCCGCTCGGCCTGCTCGAATTCTTCGGGCGGGCACGGGGTCTGCCGCGGCAGCGCCTGAAGGCACGGATTGAAGCCGTAGTGGCGCTTTGCGGGCTGGAGCCTGTGCTGGAAAAGCGCATTCACAAGCTGTCCAAGGGGTACCGGCAGCGGGTGGGCATGGCTCAAGTGCTGCTGCACGAGCCCGACGTGCTGATCATGGACGAGCCCACCACCGGACTGGATCCCAACCAGATCCGCGAAGTGCGCCGGACCATCCGCGAGCTGGGACGGAGCAAGACCGTGCTGCTCTCGACTCATATCCTGCAAGAAGTGGAAGCCGTCGCCGACCGCGTGATCTTCATCCACCGCGGCCGCATCATCTTCGACGGGACACCGGAGGAGCTGCGCGCCGGCTGGCCCTCTCTGGACGAAGCTTTCTACGCCCTGACCCACGGCGGAGTGCCGGAACAGCCTCCCGCGGAGCACAGCCCATGAGCGCACGCACCCGGCGCGTGATTCTGGCGATCGCCCGCCGCGAACTCGGCAGTTACTTCAGCACGCCGACGGGCTATGTCTTCATCACGCTGTTCGTCTTCCTGAGCGCGGTAGCCGCTTTCTGGCAGGAACAGTTTTTCGCCAGCAATCTGGCCAACCTGGATCCGCTCAACAAATTCTTCCCGTACCTGCTGCTGTTTCTGGCGCCCGCCATCAGCATGAGCCTCTGGTCCGAGGAGAAGAAACAAGGCACCGAAGAGCTGCTGCTGACCCTTCCCGCGCGGGACGCCGAGATCGTGGCGGGCAAGTACCTGGCGGCCGTGGCGATCTACACCGTAGCTCTGATGTTTTCGCTCAGCCACGTGCTGGTTCTCGCCTGGCTGGGCAGCCCGGACCCGGGGCTGATGCTGTCCACATATTTCGGTTACTGGTTGTCCGGGGCGGCGCTGCTTGCACTCGGGATGCTGGCTTCGCTCCTCGCCGAGAATCTCACGGTGGCGTTCCTGCTCGGGGCGGTCTTCTGCGCCGTGCCGGTATTTCTGAACCGCGCCGGCGTGCTTCTGAGCGGCTCCTGGCAGCGGCTGGCAGAGCGCCTCTCGGTGCCCGAACAACTGCGCGACCTGCTGGCGGGTGTGGTGACCCCGGCCCCCGTCGTCTACTTTGTCTTGCTGGCGGGGACCTGCCTTTACCTGAACGTTCTGCTTCTCGGGCGGAAACGCTGGCCCTCCGGAGCGCGCGCCCCGCGTATGGGCCGGCACGTCTTCCTGCGCGGCCTCTCGCTGATCGTACTCCTCGGCGCCGCCACTACGCTTGCCGCCACCAGCCGCGCGCGCATTGACGCGACCGCGGAGAAAATCCACTCGCTGGCACCGGACACGCTGGCGTTGCTGCGGCGGCTCGATCCCGCCCAGCCGGTCTTCATCTACGCCTATTTCAGTCCCGAAGTGCCGCGCAGCTACGTGAGCGTCCGCAACAATCTGGTGGGGATGCTGCGGGAATTCGACGCCGTGGGCGGCGAAGGCCTGCACGTGCGCATCTATGAAACCCTCAAATACTCGCCCGAGGCGCGGCAGGCCCAGGAGCGTTTCGGCATCCGGCCGCACCGGGTGCCCGTCACCGAGGAAAGCGCCCGCGCGATCAACGAAATTTTCCTGGGACTCGCCTTCACGTGCGGCTCCGAAGAATTCGTGATCCCGTTTTTCGACCGCGGGCTGCCCGTGGAATATGAACTGATGCGTTCGGTGCGCGTCGTCTCGCGCGCGCAGCGCAAGAAGGTGGGGGTGCTCCGAACCAAAGTGAGGCTGTTCGGCGGCTTTGATTTCCAGACCCGCGTGCAGAGCCAGGAGTGGTCCATTGTGGCCGAACTCCGCAAGCAGTATGAGGTCGTGCAAGTGCCGCCGGACGCAGACTACCCGCAGGATCTGGACGCGCTGATCGTGGCGCAGCCTTCGACGCTCTCGCAGCCGGAGCTGGAGCGGCTCGTGGCCTACCTCCGGGCCGGGCGGCCGGCTCTGATTCTGCTGGATCCGATGCCGGCCTTTGACCTGAATCTGGCGCCTCACGATATCGCCGCCGCCGACGGGCCGTTTGCAGCGCCGGCATCTTCCGAACCGAGGGCGAATCTGAAGCCGTTGCTCGACCTGCTGGGCATCGAATGGCGGTCGAATCGCATCGCCTGGGACGACTACAACCCGCACCCGCAGCTGCGCACGCTGCCCAAGGAATTCGTCTTTGTCAAACAGTTCAACGATAAAGATCCGGTGACCGCAGGACTGCAGGAGGTCGTGCTGCTCTATCCGGGCGCTCTCACGTTCCGGCCGGGCGCGCCGGTGACGCCGCTGATGGAGACCACGCCCTCATCGGGCCTGGTGCGGTGGGAGAGCCTGGTGCAGCGCTCGCTGTTCGGCATCACCATCAACCAGAGCCTGCCGCACAATCCCGATGCCGCCCGCCACGTGCTGGCGGTGCGCGTGCGGGGAGCGGCCGGCGGAGGGAAACTCCATGCGGTTGTGGTGGCGGACATAGACCTGATGGGCGAACAGTTCTTCGAGCTCCGCCGGCGCGGCATCGAGGAGCTGAGCTTCGACAACGTGACGTTCCTGCTCAACGCCGTGGATGATCTGGCCGGGGATCCGTCGTTCATCGCCCTGCGCAAGCGCAGGCCGCGGCACCGGACGCTCGAGGCGGTCGAGGCCCGGACTCAGGTTTACGAGGCGCGGCGCCGCGAGCAGATTCGCCAGGCCGAGGCCGTCGCCGAGCAGCGGCTCAAGGAAGCCCAGGCGCGCCTGGAGCGCGCCATCGAGGAGATCCGGCGCCGCACGGACATCGACGAGCAGACCCGGCAGATCATGATCCGCAATGTGGAGGCCGTGGAGAACCGGCGGCTTGCGGTGGCCCGCACCAACATCGAGGATGAAAAGCAGCGCCAGATCGAGGCGGCCCGGGCGGAGATGGAAAACTCGGTGCGGGGCATTCAGAACACCATCAAGCTGCTGGCTGTGGTCTTGCCGCCGGTGCCGGCGTTTCTGATGTTCCTGGCCGTCTCGGTGCGCAAGCTGCGGAGAGAACGGGCCACGGCCGGGCGTTTGGTCGAAGCCTGAATGCGGGAAGAGGTCAAGACAGGGGCATTTGTGGCGGCTGCAGTCGTGGCGGCGGTGATTGCCGCCTGGCGCCAGCCGGAGGCGGCCACGCCTCGCATCCTGAGCGACGAGGGCGAGCTTTTTTATCCCAAGTTCCGGGACCCGGGCGCGGCCCGGAGCATCGAAATTCTGGATTACGACGAATCCACAGCCACGGCGCGGCCCTTCAAAGTGGCCTTCGAGCGCGGCCGCTGGGTGATTGCTTCGCACTACAACTACCCTGTGGAAGCCGCCGAACGCCTGGCGCGTACGGCCGCGGCGCTGGTGGACCTGCGCAAGGACAGCGTCGTTTCGGATTCCGCCGAGCAGCACGGGCGCTACGGCGTGATTGACCCGCTCGACACCAAGACGGCGACTCTGACGGGGCGCGGCAAGCGGGTCACCTTGCGCGACCGCCACGGGAGCGTGCTGGCCGACTTTGTCTTCGGCCGGCCGGTAGAGGGCAAGCCGGGCTACCGCTACGTCCGCGTACCCGGCCAAAAGCGTACCTACGCGGTGAAGACGGAAGCGGATCCGTCGGCCCGTTTCGCCGACTGGGTCGAGGGCGGGCTGCTGCGGGTTTCAGCCCCAGCCATCCGCAAGATCGCCATTCACCGGTATCTGATTGACGAGGTAATGGGCCGCGTGACCAACGTGCGCAGCATCACGCTCGAACGGGAAGGCGGCAAGTGGAAGTCGTCCGGGGACGAACGAGTCAGCGAGGCTGCGGCACAATCGGTGGCGGCCGCACTCAGCTCGCTGCGCATCGTGGATGTCCGGCCGAAGCCGCCGACGCTCGCTCAGGACTTGCGCGGCGGCAAGATCGCTCTGACTCTCGAGGCAGCCCTTTCGCTGCGCCAGCGCGGTTTCTTCCTGACGCCGTCCGGGCGCCTGATGGCCAATGCCGGGGAGATGACGGTCGAGACGGACCAGAACGTAATTTACACACTCCGTTTCGGCGAGGTGAGCGGCAGCAGCGACCCGCGCGCCGCCGACGGCGCGATCGGCGACAACCGCTTCGTGCTGGTGACCGCGCGCGCCGGCAGTGAAGAAGCCGCGCCGCTGGCCCGCGCCCTGAACGACCGCTTCGCCGGGTGGTATTACGTCATCACCAACGCAGACTACCGCACGCTGACCCTGCAGCGCTACGCCCCGCCACACTGAGACCTGGCGGGCCGAAGCACGGAGCCCCCGCGCCGGCAACCAGAGGCTCTCGCCTGGGGTGAGGAGGTTTCGTGATACAATCAACGCACCCCTGAAGGAGGGGCCAATGGCTCAAAAGTCCCGAATGACCGGAGTGGATGCGGCCCTCGCGTTTCTCAAGAAGCTGGATGAGGATAAGGCCCTCCGCGACGAGATGCGCAAGCTGACTCACCATTTGGAAGTCGCCAAGAAGCACAACTTTCACTTCACCAACGACGACCTTCAGAAGGCGCTCGTCCAACACTGGGGCGTACCCAGAGGGCGGGAAGGCAAAGACGATCCGCACACCTGCTGTTGCATTTCGGAGGTGCCCGGATACTGAAAGGGAAGCGGCTCCGCAGGCGGAGTCCTGGCGGGAGCGCAGATGACGGGAAAGACGATCGGGCGATACACGGTGCTGCCGAAGCTCGGCCACGGCGGCATGGGGGAAGTTTATCTGGCGGTGGACACTTCGCTCCACCGTAAAGTCGCCCTCAAACTCCTGCCCCCCGAAGCCCAGGCCGATCCCTCCTCCCGCGAACGCCTCTTGCGAGAGGCGCGGGCCGCGGCCGCGATTGACCATCCGTACGTCTGCAAGATCTTCGAGGTCGGAGAATCCGAGGGCGTCATCTTCATCGCCATGGAGTTCGTTGAGGGCGAGACGCTGGGCGAACGCCTGAGGAACGGTCCGTTGGGATGGCAGGAGGCGGTCCGAGTTGCGGGCGAGGTGTCCGAAGCGCTCGCCCGGGCGCACGAAAAAGGCGTCGTGCACCGCGACCTCAAGCCCACGAACGTCATGCTCGCGCCGGACGGCCACGTCAAGGTGCTGGACTTCGGCCTTGCCAAACGCGTCAGTTCTCCGGGGGCGGAGCTCCAAACCGCAGCCACGCTTACCGTGGAGGGTGCGCTGCTTGGCACTCCGGCTTATATGTCGCCGGAGCAGGCCCGCGGCGCGTCGGTGGACCACCGCACAGACATCTTCTCCCTGGGGCTGCTGCTGTATGAAATGCTGAGCGGCCACAACCCGTTTCAGAAATCCTCGCTCGTGGAGACGCTGGCTGCGATCCTCAAGGAGACCCCGCCGCCCGTAGGCCGCTATAACCCCGATTGTCCCCGCCGACTCGAGGACACGATCGCGCGGATGCTCGCCAAAGAGCCGGATGAGCGGCACTCCTCCGCTCGCGAGGTGTGTAACGCTCTGCGCGGTATCCCTTCTGACTCTTCCAGTTCCGGCACCGCACCGCGGGCCAACGGTCTGTCGATCGCCGTGCTCCCGCTCGCCAACCTGAGCGCGGATCCGGAGCAGGAATATTTCAGCGAGGGGATCACAGAGGACATCATCGCGCAGCTCAGCAAGATTCCGGGCTGCCGGGTCATCGCCCGTACGTCGGTGATGCGCTACCGGAATACGCAGAAAGATCTGGCGGAAATCGCCCGGGAGCTGGGCGTGAACAACGTGCTCGAGGGCAGCGTGCGCCGCGCGGGAAGCCGTGTCCGCATCGCCACCGCACTGGTGGACGCGTCCACGAACCGCCAGCTGTGGGCGGAGGTCTACGACCGCGAACTCGATGATATTTTCGCCGTACAGTCCGACGTAGCCCGCCAAATCGCCGCAGCTCTGGCCACGACGCTGTCACCTACTGCCTTGCGCCGCCTGGAGACCGCGCCGCGGGACAGCGAAGCCTACCAGCTGTACCTCAAGGGTCGCTATTTTCTAAACCGGCTGCTGCCGGATGAAGTGCGCAAGGCGATCCGCCACTTTCAGGAGGCTCTCGATCTGGATCCGACGCTGGCGAACGGTTACGCCGGACTGTCAACCTGTTACGCACTGGCGGCCCATTACGATTACATGCCGCCGCGCGACGGATTCCCCCGGGCCAAGGCGGCCGCCGGCAAGGCCCTGGAACTCGACGAGCAGCTGGCGGAAGCCCATGTGTCCATGGGACTGGCTCTGATGTTCTACGACTGGAACTGGCAGGCGGCGGAAAACAGCTTCCGCCGCGCCATCGCTCTCGATCCGAACCGCGCCGATGCCCGGATGTACTACAGCTGGTGGCTGGCGCTGCGCCGGCGCTCGGAGCAGGCGATCGCCGAGGCGCGGCAAGCCGTGCGCCTGGATCCTTTGGGTTTCGCAACGACAAGTCTTGCCTGGGTCCTGGTGACGGCGGGATGCTTCGATGAAGCGATCGAGCTTTCGTTGCGCACACTGGAGTTCGATCCCAACTGCCTGCAAGCGCGGAACACGCTGGGTATCGCCTACATCGGCAAAGGCATGTACGAGGAAGGCATCCGCGAGATCCGGAGCTGGACCTGGCGCAAAGCCAACCTCGCCATTGCTTACGCCGTGGCCGGGAGAAACGAGGAAGCGCGCGCGATTTTGGACGAGGTCGCCTCGCAGCCTTCCGAGGGTCGTCCCTCCGACCTGGCCTACGTCTGCGCTTTGATCGGCGATTCCGAGCAAGCTGCCCGCTGGCTCGAGAAGGCGTATGAGGAACGCGATTACATGCTGGCCTGTCATCTGGCCAATCGCTGGGCAAGGGGCCACCAGCATCCTGTCCTGACCGAGTACCTGCGGCGTATGGGGCTGGAAGCGTGAGCGGCCTCTACGAGGAAGTCGCAACGCAAGTCCCCGACCCGCGGTTGCTGTTTCTCAACTACGGCCTGGTAGAATCCGATCCTGCGCGCGAGGGCTGGATCGAGGCCTCAGACAGACCCTGGCGCCTGCATTTGAACCTCGTACACCGCGTGCTTGCCGGTGTGGAACTCGGGGGCCGGACGGTGCTCGAGGTGGGCGCCGGTCGCGGCGGCAACTGCCTGTACCTGGCCCGCTACACGCAGGCCTCTTCCATCTGGGGTGTGGACCGCTGCGAATCCAGCGTCCGCCTGGCGCGGCGAAATTGCCGCGGCCGGAGGATTCACGTGATTGCCGGCGACGCCGAGCGGCTTCCTTTCGGAGATGCCACCGTAGATTTGGTGCTCAACATCGAATCCGCGCATTGCTACGCCGCATTCGAGACGTTTCTGGCCGAGGTGCGCCGCGTGCTGCGCCCCGGCGGCGTCTTCGCGTTGGCCGATCTTTGGCGTCTCAGCGTGCTGCCGTACGACTGGGACGCACGCGAGCGATCGCTCCGTCGAGCCGGTTGGGAAGCCCTTCGCGAGGAGGACATCAGCGAGGAGGTCTTTCTTGCACTGCGCAGTGAAGACGGTCTTTCCGGCCTGCTCCTGAGTCTGGAACGCCCCCACAACTCTGAACTGATACGCCGTATTGTGCAAGAGAACCTCGCCATGCGGCTCTCGCTGGCCTCAGGCCAGTGTGCCTACAAGATCTGGCAGTTTCGGCGGTAAGAACCGCCAGGAGATCCACATGCCATCCAGAAAAGGTTACGTACCCGTGCCGGCCAGCCGGCCCGATCATCCGGCCGGCGCCACACCGTCAGGGGAGGCTGCGGGGGACGAATCGCAGATCCGCGTGACGGTACTGGTCCGGACGCACACCTCGCGCAAGGATCGCCAAGAGGCCGTACGGCGGCTCGCGGCGCAGTTACCTCGCGAGCGGCGCTACCGTACGCTGGAGGAATATGCCGCAGACTGCGGTGCGGCGTCCGAGGATGTGGCGCGCGTGGCCGCCTTCGCCTCTGCGCACAACCTCACGATCGTAGACGCAAGTGCCGCTCGCGCCGCGGTGACGCTGGAAGGCACGCCGGAGGCGGTTGCGCGGGCCTTCGGGATCCGCTTTCGCCGCTATCGTCACGGCGCCGAAACCTACCGATCGCACGATGAGGCCGTCCAGATTCCTGCGGAACTCGAGGGAGTCATCACGGGCGTGGTGGGCCTGGACAACCGCCGGCTGGCGCGCCGTCACGCTCAAGCCGCACCACGGAGGATCCTCCAGGCTTGCGAGCCCGCCGCGGTTCGCGCCGCCTATGATTTCCCGAAAGAGGCCACCGGCAAGGGGGAATGTATCGCACTCATCGAGCTGGGCGGGGGATTTCACCGGGAGGACATCGAGCAGTTCTGCCGCAACCACCGGTTGCAAGTGCCTTCGATCACCGTGGTGGAGATCCCGGAGGCGGGCGGCGAGGGCACCAACGCTCCGGCCGCGCCGGCGGATCTGCGGACTTATATTGACGCCTACCTGGGGGGCGGCGTCTCCGGTCTGCCAGCGGACGTCGTGGACCGCATCCGGTGGACGATCGAAGTGACCATGGATCTGGAGCTGGCGGCCTTTTTCGCTCCCGGAGCGCGGCTGGCTGTTTACTTTGCTGCTCCGACGGCAAGGGGAAAGTTCGAAGCATTCGCGCGCGCTCTCACCGACGCCGAGAACCGGCCCACGGTCATCTCCTCGAGCTGGGGAACTCCCGAGTCACGTCTCTCAGGGAGCGCGGGGCGGCAGTACGCGCGGGAACTTGACGCCCGGCTGGCGGGTTCGATCGAACGGGGCGTGACGATCTGCTTCTCCTCGGGAGACCTGGGCGACGTGGAGTTTCCAGCCAGCAGCCCCCACGTGCTCGCCTGCGGCGGTACGCATCTGGACGGCGCCGGGGAGACGGCATGGGACGAAACAATCGTGGTGGAAAATGTTTCGTTCGAACTGGCCACGGGCGGGGGCGCCAGCTCGATCTTCCGGAGGCCGCCCTGGCAGGCAGGCGCCGGCGTGCCGAGCGCCACGGGGCGCGACGGCCGGGGCGTGCCGGACGTCGCCGCCAAAGCCGATATCGCTACGGGCTATCCCGTCATCGTCGGCGGGCGACTCCTGCCCATGGGGGGAACCAGTGCCGCGGCGCCGCTATGGGCGGCGCTGATCGCCCGCATCAACGAAAAGCTGGGCATTCCTGCCGGCTACCTCAACGCGCTCCTCTACCAGGAGGACTTTCAAGCCGCGATACGGGACATCACCGAGGGCGCAAGCGGCCGCTTCCGAGCGGGACCAGGCTGGGATCCCTGCACGGGTTTGGGGAGTCCCATGGGAACCGCCCTGCTGCGCGCGCTGTATGGCAATTCATGAAGCGAGTAATCCGGCGACCTGTTCCCACACGCGGCTGAGGCTCACCAGGTACTCGCCGCGCTGCGAGAGGGGAGGGGCGCCTCCGGACGCGCAGTGTACGAGCACCTCAATCGCTTCCAGATTGGCGAGGGTTCTCTGCCGGTACAGGCCCGCGGCGGTGATCAGCGGATCGGCTTGCAGGGGCTCCCACAGCAGTGCGCCCGTGCGCTGGCAATGTGCGTAGTTGGCGTTCCACAACACCGGCCCGACGATGCTGGACAGTGTGAGGATCCCCGAGCGAAACCCGAGGGAAACATGAACGTCCGCCAGATAGGCCGGGCTCCCGTCGGCCGGCATCTCTCCTTCACGCCGCGAGAGCTGGATCTGAAGCACCGCCGGCGTATCTCCGGCAAAGCCTGTGACGACCGCGAAACTCCCCAGTTTGGTGACGCCCTCGGGACGGAACGCGAGCAAGCCCCCGAAGGCTCTTGCTGCGATGTCGAGCGTGCCCCACAGGGACCGGTCGGTGGCGAGGATGCGCAGCAAGACCGGCTCACATTCCTGCGCCAGCTCACCGGCGCGGGTGATGAATGCGCCGGCCGCCGGCAGTTCTGCGAAATGACCATTGACATGAAAGCAGACGCCGCTGGCTGCAGCTCCGGCGAGCGCCTCCATCGCGTCCACGCCGGTCACAGGGTGCTCGCACAACACGTGGATTCGCCGCCTGAGCAGCGCAAGGATGGTGGGTTCCGCCCCGGTACCCATGGCGGTGCAGGCCACGTCGATGTTCGGAGGGAGCTCTTCGGCCGAAAGAAAAAGGGGAACGCCACACTGTTCCGCGAGTTTGCGGGACCGGCTGCTGCCGCGCGCAAGCAAGCCCGCCAGACGAAAACGCTCCGGACACAGTGCGATCGCGTCCACATAGACCCGGCCGTAGTTCGTGCCGCAAACCAACACGTTCAGAGCGCGACCCGGGCGGCGTCCCAAAGGCTGATTTGACATGCAGGTCTTTTTAGTGTAGCCTCAAAGGCATCATCCCGCCGGAATCGGGCCCGTCAGGACAGGATCTCCGGGCGAAATGATTCTACGTACCAGGAGTGAGGAAATGAACACCCTCCATGTGTTCCGGCGGGCGGTAGTCGTGTGCGCACTGCTCGCTTCGTGTTTGGCAGCCGTCGGTCCCAGCGGGACCCTCGTGGGCACGGTCACGGATCCGGACGACCGCCTTGTGCCTGCCGCTAAGATCACCGTCCGCAGCGAGGACACCAACGCCTCCAGGGAGGCCCGGACGGGTGCGCTCGGAGAATATTCCGTGCCCCTGCTGGCGCCGGGGCGTTACGAGGTGAAGGTCGAAGCCCCGGGTTTCCGCCAAGCGGTGTACCGCAGCGTGAATGTGGAAGTGAACCGCACGGTGCGACTGGACGTCCGGATGGAACTGGGTGATCTGATCGAACAGGTCGTGGTCACCGAAGCCCTGCCTACGCTGCAAAGCGACACATCCGCCCTGGGCCATGTCGTGGACCGCACGAAGATCGTGTCCCTGCCGCTCAATGAGCGGAATTTCCTCTCTTTCGCTTTGCTCGTGCCGGGAGCCCAGCTTCCGGCAGAAGGCTCGCAGAACTCGACTCAGGGCGCGGCCGTGAGCGTGAATGGAGCGCGCGAGCAGTCCAACAATTACTTCCTCAACGGCGTGGACAATAACGACCTTGTGATCAACATTTATAGCGCGTTGCCCTCGCTGGATGCGGTACGCGAATTTCAGGTGCAATCCAGTAACTCCTCAGCGGAATTCGGGCGCACCGGGGGTGCGCAGATTAACGTGGTGCTCAAGAGCGGGAGCAACGACCTGCACGGCACAGGGTTCTGGTTCGCCCGCAACCGCCACCTGGATGCGAAAAACTTTTTCGACCTTCCAGACTGTACGGCCGGCGCGCTTGCCGGAAGTTGCGGGCCGATCCCGCGCCTCGACCGCAGCCAGTTCGGGGCCACCCTCGGCGGCGCCATCCGCCGAGACAAAACCTTTTACTTTGTTTCGTACGAAGGCTTGAGGCTCCGGCAGGCCGTCACGCGTGAGGCGACCGTGCCCTCCGCGGCGCACCGTGCCGCGGCTCTGAAGGCCGTTCCCACAGCACAACGCAACCCGGCGGGCGAGGCCATCCTCAAGCTCTATCCCTCCGCCAATGCAGGGCCGGATCTGGTCACGTCAAACCGGTATGCGGGTGCACCGGTGCTCCGAAACACCACGAACCAGTTTCTGGTGAAACTGGACCACCGTTTCAGTGACACAGATTCGCTGTCGGGGCATTACGTGCTGTCCGACGAAGAGCGCTACAACCCATATGATCCTTTCTTCGCCTTTACGAACCTTCCCGGTTTCGGAAGTTACTCACTCAACCGCGGACAAAATGCAGGTCTGACGTGGATCCACAGTTTTAGCTACCGGTTAGTGAATGAGACACGCCTGGGTTATAACCGTCTGAGCGCCGGGATCTTTCAGGAAAGCCGGGGTCGCAACCGCAGCGAGGAACTGGGTTTCCCGGCGCCGTTGAACAATCCGGCGGCTTTCGGCTACCCGAATGTAGTCGTGGCCGGCTTCGACGGGATCGGCGAGCCCCTCAACACTCCGCAGCAGCGTCACGACAACACCTACCATTTCGCCAATAACCTCGCCTGGAACCCGGCCTTTGCGGGCGGCAGGCATCGTTTCAAGTTCGGCGCCGACATCCGTCAATTTCGCATGCATAATTTTCTGGATCTTTTCAGTCGCGGCATGTGGCAATTCTTCGGCGTTTTTACCGGGGACCCGGTCCAGGATCTGCTGCGGGGGCTCCCCACGTTCGCGCTCGGAGTGCGGGGAGACAGCTTCTCCTCATTCCGCACCACAGGCCACAGCGTCTTCGTGCAGGACGACATCGTGATCCACCGCCGTCTCGTGCTGAACGCCGGACTGCGGTATGAATACAATAGTCCGGTCACCGAAGCCCACGACAGGCTGAGTGTGCCGGATTTGAGCCCTGCCTCTCTGGACTGTGCGCCCAAGCCGGACTGCCAGTTCCTGCGGGTGGGAACCTCTGGCATCCCGCGGTCCGCCTACCGGCCGGACCGCAACAATCTGGCGCCGCGGATTGGCTTCGCCTGGAGGCCGCTGGCCACGGAACGGTTTGTGATCCGTTCCGCCTACGGAATCTTCTATGACGTTGGGATTATGAATGCCAACGTGGTTCCCCGTTTTAACCCGCCGTTTTTCAAGGCATTGCTATTTCTGAATTCCGGCTCAAGCACGATTCAGAATATCTTCGACCAGCCTGGCTTTCCCCCGCAGCCCTCCGCGGGCGTATTCTCCGCGTCCTACCGCGACGGTTACATGCAACACTGGAATCTCAACGTTCAGTATGAGGCGCGTCCGGGATGGGTGCTCGATCTTGCTTACGTGGGATCGAAGGGGACGGCGCTGCTGCGCCGGACGAACCCGAATCAGCCCCGCCCAGGCGGCTCGCCGCCGTATCCCCAGTTCGGAGCATGGCAGTTTTTCGAATCCGGGGCTTCGAGCGCCTACCATGCGTTACAATTCCGCACGGAAAGACGCGTTGCCGACGGGCTCACGTTGCTGGCCGCTTATACCTGGTCAAAGTCCATTGACGACGCCTCGGCGCTGCTAGGCACGTTCGGGGAACCGGGTTTCCCTCAGGACTCGGCGAACCTCCGTGGCGAGCGCGGTCTGTCGAACTTCGATGCGCGCCACCGGTTTGTGGCCAGTTACGTTTATGCACTGCCCTGGGGCAAGGGGCGCCGGTGGCTGACTCGCGGACCCGGCCAGGCTCTGTTCGGCAACTGGATCGTGTCCGGCATCTGGACAGTCCAATCGGGAAGGCCGTTCACGGTGAACCGGGCTATTGACCAAAGCGGTACGGGAACTTTCCTGATTGCTCCCAGTGACCGTCCCGACGTAATCGCCAACCCGTTTGTGGCAGGCCCGGTGGCCGCCCATCCCGATCCGCTGTGTCATGCCAGCGTTTCGCAAGGCGGCCGCGCCGCGGACGTTGTGCGCGATCCATCCAGCTGGTTCAACCCGTGCGCGTTCGCCGCCGCGCCGGGCCGCTTTGGCAGCACCGGGCGCAACAGCCTCACCGGACCCGGACTGTTCCAGCTGGATTTCGCCGCCCTGAAGGAATTTCCGCTGGGTTCGGAGGCACGCCGGCTCCAGTTGCGCTTCGAGTTTTTCAACCTTCCCAATCACCCGAACTTCGATCTTCCGGATCGGATTTCCGACTCGCCGACGTTCGGCCGCGTGCGATCCTCCAACGCTTTCGGCAACAAGCCCCCGCGGCAGATCCAGCTCGGGTTGAAATTCATTTTCTGATCGCGAGCCCGGCCGAGATGCTGCAAAGGCCCCGTTTCCGGCGCCATTATGCCGTGAGCCTCGTCGGGCCGGACACCCTGGTTCTCCTGGCGGACGGGGAGCCGGTTGTGATTCGCGGAAGGCTTTACGCGGCCCTCGCCCCGTTGCTAGATGGAAGCCGGGATCTGGCGCAGATTGCGGAAGCACTCGCTGAAGGCTTCACCACGCTCGACATCGAATTCGGTGTGACCCAACTGGAACGTGAGGGCTATCTCACCGAAGGAGACTGCGGCGAGGAAGGCGCAGACTTGCTGCTCTGGGATGCGATGGGGCTGGAGGCCGCAGCCGCCCGGAGGCGTCTGGCAGCGGCGCCCGTTGCGATTCGGTCTTCCGGGCGCGCCCAGACAGAAAAGGTCCTCCGAGAAGCGCTGAATTCCGCCGGTGTGAGCACCGCCGGGAACGCTAAGCTGCTCCTTGTCTTGGTGGACGATTATCTTGACGAGTCGCTCGAGGAAGTCAACCGCCTGGCGGCTTCTCAGCGGCTCGCCTGGGCGCCCCTGAAGCTCTCGGAACCCGTAAGCTGGCTCGGCCCGGTGTTCCGGCTCCCCGCAACGGCCTGCTGGGAATGTCTGGCACAGCGACTGCGCCAGAACCGGTCCCGGCAGACTGCGGCTCGAATCCGAGCACTCGGCGCGGTACAACTTCAGACCGCTTGCGGCGGCGAGGGCCACGCCGCTGCGTACCACATTGCCGCGCTCGAGATCGCTAAGTGGATCGTCGAGCCTGAGCGGAGCGCTCTGGCGGGCAGTGTGCTCACCTTTGACTGCCGGAGCGCCCGGCTGGACCGCCATGCGGTGCCGCGATACAGCGCCTGCCCCGTTTGCGGCGAGCGGGACCGCGCCCGGGTGCCCCCGGCCGCACCGGAACTTCGGCCGCGCCCCAAGCTTTACATCGCCGACGGGGGTCACCGCGCATTTCCCCCCGAAGCGACCTACGAGCGCCTCAGACATCAGGTAAGCCCGCTGACGGGCGTCGTCGAATATCTGGAGCCCTTTGATGCAAGCGACGGCGGCCGGATTCACGTTTGGACCGCGGGGAACAATTTTTGGCTCCGCCATCAGCTTGCCGTACCATTGCCGTGGCTGTTCGGCCGCAAGAGCCTGGGGAAAGGCGCGACGGCGACACAGGCCCGCACCAGCGCTTTGTGTGAAGCATTGGAACGGTACTGCGGCGTGTTCCGCGGCGACGAATTTCGCATCACCGCCGCGGCGGCCGAGCTGGGCGAGGCGGCAGTGCATCCGAACTCGTGCATGAGTTTCAGCGCCGCCCAATACGCGGCACGCGAGGCATGGAACCGCCGGGAGGGAGACTTCAACTGGGTACCCGAACCGTTCGATGAAAGCCGTCGCGTCGAGTGGGTCCCGGTGTGGTCCCTCACGCACGGCCGCCATAAGTATGTGCCGGCCGCCTACTGCTACTACAACTACCCGGTTCCCGCCGAGCACGATTTCTGCCGTGCGGATTCCAACGGCAATGCCGCGGGCACCAGCCTGGAAGATGCGATCCTGCAGGGCTTGCTCGAACTGATCGAACGCGACTCGGTGGCGCTTTGGTGGTACAACCGGCTGCGACGCCCGGCTGTGGACCTCGGAAGCTTCGACTCGCGGTTTTTCGATGCGGTGCAGGCCTATCACGCCCGGTTAGGCCGGCAGGTCTGGGTTCTGGACGTAACGGCCGACCTCGGCGTCCCGGCCATGGCCGCCGTCTCCTGGAAGCCCGGAAGCGGCGCCCCCGACTTTGTGCTCGGATTCGGGGCCCACTTCGATCCCGAGATTGCGGTCTCCCGCGCGCTCAGCGAAATGAATCAGTTTCTGCCGGTGCTGCTCGAAGGGCGACGGCGCCGCCTGGCAACAGAGGAAATCACCGAGACGCAGTATCTGTTACCCGATGAAACGCAGCCGGAGCGACGGCCCTCCGACTATGTTCGCGTGGACGGAACCGATCTGCTTGGAGACATCGAAGCCTCCGTGGCACTGCTGCGTGGCAAAGGCATGGAAGTTCTCGTGCTCGATCAGAGCCGGAGCGACGTGGAATTACCTGTCGTGAAGGTCCTGGCGCCGGGTTTACGGCCCTTCTGGGCGCGCTTCGGGCCGGGACGGCTCTATACCGTTCCGGTGCAGCTGGGCTGGCTGGCGGAGCCCAAGCGCGAAGAAGAATTGAACCCCGCCCACCTCCTCATCTGAAAGATCCGTCTAAAAATCCGTCAGCCTGGTATGGCACCATTTTTGCGGCGGCACTCAGTCTGGGGCGGATCCTACCAAGCCTCAGAAGGTGTACAAGGGCGAGCCTGCCGGCGGATCTCCCGCCCCGACCAACTGCTCCTCCCGCAAGGGCCGCACGTACAGGCCGTTCTCGCCGAGGTAGACCACGAGCTCGGCCGGCCGCGGTATCGTGCCTTGGATCAGCGCCTCCGACAGCGGATCCTCGATGTACTTCTGCAGGGCACGCCGTAGCGGACGGGCTCCGTAGCTGCGATCCGAGCACGTTTTCTCCAGGATGTACTTGGCCGCCTCGGGAGCCAGCTGGATCTTGATCTGCTTCGGCGCCAGGTTCTGGTTGATCTGGCCCACGAGCAGATCAATGATCTTGAGCAGATCTTCGTCCGTCAGCGAGGTGAACAGGATGATGTCATCGAGCCGGTTCAGGAATTCGGGGTTAAAGGCGCGTTTGACTTCCTGCATCACGAGGTCTTCGACCTTCGGCGGGATGCCACCCGGTCCGGCAGGCGCCGAGAAGCCCAGCTGGCCCTTCTTGTCCAGGTGTCGCGCACCGAGGTTGGAAGTCATGATGATGATGGTGTTCTTGAAGTCCACCGTGTTGCCGAGCCCGTCGGTGAGCTGGCCGTCTTCGAAGACCTGCAGGAGGATGTTGTAGACATCCGGGTGCGCCTTTTCGATCTCGTCCAGCAGGATCACCGAGTAGGGCGCCCGCTTGACGCGCTCAGTGAGCTGGCCGCCCTCCTCGTAGCCCACGTAGCCCGGCGGCGAGCCGATCAGCTTCGACACGGAGTGCTTCTCCATAAACTCAGACATGTCGAAGCGGATGAGCGCCTTTTCGCTGCCGAAGAGGAACTCGGCCAGCGCCCGCGCCACCTCGGTCTTGCCGACACCTGTCGGCCCGAGGAAGAGGAACGACCCGGCCGGCCGCTTGGGCGACTTCAGGCCGGCGCGGGAGCGGCGGATGGCACGCGCCAGCGCGCTGATGGCGCGATCCTGGCTCACGACGCGCTTGTGCAGTTCCTCCTCGATGCGGAGCAGCTTGGCGGCCTCTTCCTCGCGGATGGCCGTCATGGGCACACCGGTCCAGCGCGCCACCACATCCTCGATATCGTCCTTGGTGACAACGCCGGTGGAGGTGTCATCCAGGTTGTACTTCTCGCGGAGTTGCCGCAGGTTTTCTCGTTCGCGCCGCTCTTCGTCGGAGTAAAAGCGTGCCTTCTCGAACTCGTGGTTCTGGATGGCCGCCTCCATGCGGTTGACAATGAACTTGATGCGCTTCTGGATTTCGGCCACTTCCGCCGGCAGGGTGGTCTGGCGCAGCTTGACGCGCGCTCCCGCTTCATCAATGAGGTCAATGGCTTTGTCCGGCAGGAAGCGGTCGGGGATGTAGCGGGAGGAAGTGTAGACGGCCGTCTCGATGGCCTCGTCCGTATAGACCACGGCGTGGAACTTCTCGTAGCGCTCCTTGATGCCGAACAGGATTTTGATGGCGTCGGCCTCGCTCGGCGGAGCGACCTTGACGGCCTGGAAGCGCCGTTCGAGCGAACGGTCTTTTTCAATCGACTTGCGGTACTCCGCCGGTGTCGTGGCCCCGATGCACTGGATCTCGCCGCGGGACAGTGCGGGTTTGAGGATGTTGGCCGCGTCCAGGGAGCCCTCCGCCGAGCCGGCGCCGACGAGCGTGTGCAACTCATCAATGAAGATGATGGCGTTCTGATTCTCCATCAGCTCCTTCATGATGGTCTTCAAGCGCTCCTCAAACTGGCCGCGGTACTTGGTCCCGGCGACGATCAAAGAAAGGTCCAGCGCCAGAATGCGCTTGTCGGCCAGGAAGCTGGGTACATCTCCGTCGGCGATCCGCTGGGCCAGACCTTCGACGATGGCGGTCTTGCCCACTCCCGGCTCCCCGATGAGCACGGGGTTGTTCTTGGTGCGGCGGCAGAGGATCTGGATCACGCGTTCCAGTTCATAATCCCGGCCGATCAGCGGATCCAGCAACCCGTCCATGGCGGCCTGCGTCAGATCGCGGCTGAACTCGGCCAACAGCGAACTCTCTTTGGGCTTGGAAGACATTTTTTCCGATGACGAGCGGGCAATTTCCTCCCGGACCTGCGACAGGCGCAGTCCGCGCTCGTGGAGGATCTCGGCGGCGAAGCACTTCTCCTCGCGCAGCAGCCCCAGCAGCAGGTGCTCCGTGCCGATGTGTTTGTGGTTGAGGCGCTCGGCTTCTTCCGCGCCGTAAGCCAGCACGCGCTTGCACTCGTGACTCAGCGGGAGATCGGCGGAAGTCGAAACCTTCTCGCGGACGGTGGTGTGCGCTTCGATCTGCTTGCGAATGGACTCGATGGCGGCATGCGAGCGCAAAAAGCGCGTGGCCAGCGCCTTGTCCTCGCGCAGCAGGCCGAGCAGCAGATGCTCGGTCTCAATATAAGGACTGCCGAACTGGCTGGCTTCGTATCGCGCAAAAAAGATGACCCTGCGGGCCTTTTCCGTGTATCGCTCAAACATACGGATTTTCGTCCTTGAAACTTCCAGCCTCCAGCACCGGCTCGAAGACCGGGGCTCCGGCCGCTATGGAGGTTAAGCAACCCGCTTCCAGCTTGAGAACCCGGTCGCAGCGTCTGGCGAAGGAGAGATTGTGAGTGACGTAGACGGAGGTCAGTCCGTGAGACCGGTGCAGCTGGCCCAGCAAGCCAATGATCATCTCACCGGTCCTGAAGTCCAGATTCCCGGTGGGCTCGTCGGCAAGAAGGAAAGCAGGGTTTCCGACCAAAGCGCGCGCGAGCGCCACCCGTTGCTGCTCGCCTCCGGAAAGTTCGCCTGCACGGTGCGACAACCGAGCCCCCAAGCCCACCTCCTCCAGCCGTAGCCGCGCAGCCTCCGCCGCCTCTGCATGGCTCGCACCCCGGATCAGCAGCGGCATCATCACATTCTCCAGCGCCGTAAACTCCGGCAGCAGGCAGTGAATCTGCCACACAAAACCGATCTGCCGGTTCCGAAACTCCGCAAGCTCGGAATCGGCCAGTGCGGTGATCTCTTTCGATCCGAAGTATATCTTACCCCCCGACGGCCTGTCCAGACCGCCCAACAGATGCAGCAGCGTGGACTTGCCCGCCCCTGATTCGCCCACGACCGCCAGGCGTTCCCCACGGTGCACGGTGAGGTTGAGGTCGGCAAAAACAACCAGCTCGTCCGGGCCGGAGCGATAGCTCTTGGCCAGATGCTCGGTCCGGATGGCGATGTCGCCGTTGCCTCCCACGCTCCGTGCTGCCTCTACCTTCTACGCTACCACGGCAGGCGAGGGGAAAACGGAGCAGCTACGGCGGGCTTGGGGCTACAGATGCGGTCCGTCACGCCCGATTCCTCGAAAGGTGAGACAATTGGGACACTGCTTGCACTATGGTTCCAGGAGGCGTTGGACGCGCATGCGGTGCCGAGGGAGAGGGCGATGAACCCCATTGAGCTGTTTTTCCTCTTGCAGGTTCTGGATTTCATGACCACCCTTGCCGGGTTGCGTATGGGCGGAGTTGAAATGAGCCCGTTTGCCCGGTGGCTGATGCAAATCGACACTGTGGGCGGGCTCACGGTGGTCAAGCTGATTGGTTTCGTTTTGGGCGGCTATTGCGTCTGGAAACGGCGCATGAACGTCATCCACTGGGTCAACTACGTCTTTGCCGCAATCGTCCTCTGGAACGTCTACCAGATCCTCAAGGCCGCTTCCGCCGTCAGCTAACGGCGACTCGCGTCGGACGCAGCTCGCTACGGCGCGGCCTCCGGCTGCGTAAGCCAGCCGGGCATCGGGTTCCACAAAGCCTTGGACCAGCGGTACGTGCTCAGTTCCCACCGCCGGCCATCCGTACGTAACGTGATCAAGCCCCACTCATTCGTGCCGAGCGCCGTCACCCGCCTGGCGCGCAGCCGCGCGGAGACCTCCGGGTGCGGATACCCGTACAGGTTGTCTTTTCCGGCGGAGATCACGGCGAACACCGGTGAGATCTGATCGAGGAAAGCCTCACTGGTGGACGTGCGACTGCCGTGATGCGCCACCTTCAGCACATCGCTGCGGGAGAGCAGTCCCCCTTCAACAAGAAATCGCTCCGTGCGGCGTTCTGCGTCCCCTGTGAGCAGCAACGAGCGCCCTTGGTAAGTCACCCGGAGCACCAGGGAATCATCGTTGCGGGGCCGCTCGGCGGGCCGGTAATCGGGCGGTGGCGCCAATACGTCAATCTGCGCTCCACCGAAACGCAACTGCTGTCCCGCACGGAGCTGTAGCGATCGCACGCCCGCCTGCCGGGCCGCGTTCCGCAACCTTCTCCACGCTTCGGTTTCCGGTGCGGCTCCGTACCACAGTTCCCTGGGATGGAACTCGCGGATGAGGGCGTGCAACCCGCCCATATGATCCTCATGGGCGTGCGACATCACCACGACGTCCAGGCGGCGGATGGAACGGCTCCAGAGGTAGGGCGCCAGGATCTGTTCTCCCGTGTCGAAACGCGACTGCCGGAGAAATTGCGGCACCCCTCCGGCATCTACCACCATCAACTGGCCCTCCGGAAAAGCCAGGAAAAGTCCGTCGCCTTGCCCGACGTCAACGGCGGTCAGCTCCAAGACGCCGGCGGCGAGCTTAGGCGGGAACGGGTGCCAGACCAGAAGCGCCAGCAACAGCCCGAAAGGGACCATGGCCACCACACGCCACCTGCGAGCATGGCGCAGCGTGCACGCGATCAGGACCAGCGAGGCGGCCAGCGCAACCCCGAGCCACAGCGGCGGCGCCGGCACACGCCATGCCGGTTCCCGAGCGGCATGCCATTCCACGACGTGTCTGGAAGCCTCCAGAAGCACTCCGGCTGCGCGCGCCACCCCGTCGGAGCCTGTCAGCACCGCCACGAGCCCCAGCGGCACCACGAGGGACATCAGAGGCACCACCAGCAGATTCGCCGACAAGCCGGACCACGACAGCCGATGGAAATAAACGGCCATGGGCAGGGCTAAACCTGCCTGGGTGGCCGCCGAAACGACCAGCAGTTCATAGGCGTAGAACACCAGCCGCAGTGCCCCAGAGAGTACCGCCAGCGTATACCGTTCCGGAAGTCGCACCAGGAGCCGGAGGGTTTCAGCGATCAAGCGCAGTTCCACACGAAATTGCGCCGCCCGCGGAGCCAGGTGGACGTCGCGCTCGCGGTTCGGCAAATCCACAAGGCCCCGGACCAGCGGCGCAGAGGTCTGCTCCAACAGCGGCACCGCCAGCGCCCCGATAGCCAGAACGCACAAGAACGAAAGTTGGAAGCTCGCATCGAACAGCTGGTGAGGATCCCAGACCAGGAATACGATCGCGACCGCGGCCAGCAAGTTCAGCACGCGCGTCCGCCGGTAGCAATAGCGCGCGATCAAGTACAGCGTGAGGCCGCCCGCAGCCCGCAGCACCGGAGTCTCGGCGCCGGTCACCAGGGTGTAGGCCCATGCGCAGCAGGCCGTCAGCGCGAAGGCCGGACCCTGCGGCAGGCTGAGTACACGAATCAGGAACAGAAACACGGCCGCGAAGGCGGCCAGGTGCAACCCTGAAATCACGATGACGTGATAGGTTCCGGTGAGGCGAAAGGTGTCGGACCACACCCGCTCCAGGCGAGCCTTGTCTCCCACCAGGATGGCGCGCATCATGCCGGCCGCATATGGGCTGCCCCGGTAGAGGGAGTCCAGGCGTTCGATCGCCGCCACCCGCGCGCGGTAGACCGCACTCCAGAGACGGCTTCCGCACGAGCCGGGCAGGACCCGCACGGTTGTTGCGCGCGCCGAGGCGAGCCAGTAGATGTGCTGCCGCGCCAGGTACCTCTCGTAGTCGAACGACCCCGGATTGCCGTAGTTGCGTGGCCGCCGCAGGCGGGCTTCCAGCTCCACCCGCTGCCCGTAGCCGAGCGAGGGCGGCCGCTCGGTCTCTTTCCAGTACAGTGTCACTTGCGCTCGCGCCTGCGGCGCCAGTTCCAGCACGAAACGCTGGCGATCCGCAAAAGTGACCGGCGGCTCGACCACGCAGCCTTCTACGATGACGACTTCGCGGGGGCCGGCGTCGAGCTCAGGGGGCGAGCCGGGGCGGCGGCTTTGCTCGAGCCAGATCCCGGCAAAAAAAACCGCCAGGCAAACCGAAATCCACGCCAGCCGGGCAGACCGGCGCCGGGCGGCGATCCAGGCCAGCAGGATCAGAGCAGCGATCCGGGGCGTCAGTTCCGCCGAAGTGAAAGGAATCAGGCGCGAAACAACGATGCCTGCGGCCAGCGACACGGCAGGCAGCAGAAGAGGTTCGCGCACGGCCTTCTCCTAGTAAGTGGGCCGCGCGCCAGACAATTTCTCCCGAAGGAATCCCCTGCGATCAGGATATCTTCTCTTGCAGCACCTTACGGGCCTGTTCCTCGCGGAAGGCGCGAAGCTTTTCGCGAAGTTCCGGACGCCGGTTGGCCAGGATGGCCACTGCCAGCAATGCCGCATTGATCGCGCCCGCCTTGCCGATCGCCAGCGTCCCAACCGGAATGCCGCCCGGCATCTGGACCATGGAAAGAAGAGAGTCCAGGCCTTTCAACGAGGGACTCTCGATCGGCACGCCGAGCACAGGCAGAAGAGTGTGCGCCGCCACCACTCCGGCCAGATGGGCGGCCCCGCCTGCTGCGGCGATGATGACTTCGATTCCCCGGAGCTCGGCCTGCCCGGCGTACTCGGCGGTTTGCTGCGGTGTCCGGTGGGCCGACAGCACGCGACACTCGTGCGGGACGCCGAACCGGTCCAGCGTCTCGGCGGCGTGCTTCATGGTCTCCCAGTCGGACTTGCTTCCCATCATGATTGCCACAAGGGGCGCGGTTGTCTGAGGAGTTGACGTCATAGGTGCAACTGATCACTCTAGCAGAGCGGCAACCAAGACACGCGTACCGTCCCGTGGGCGAGAATCGAGCCGTGACTCCCACCCTTCAGGAATTCGCCTGCCGGCGATGGCTCCGCTCGTTTGGAGGAGAAAGCATTCACAAGTGTATCCGGCCAAAGGGCGCGGCCAATTGTTGGCATCCCCGGGAATCAGCTAGAATGAGACTTCGCGGGCAGCCTGAGGTCGCAAGAGAATCCGGGAAACCTGGGGGGCTGCACGCACGTCTCCTGTTTGGCCGAAAGTCGAAAGGGACCAGGAAGCACCCGATGAGACTCATCAGGCTCTCCGGCGCAGCGTTCACCTGCGCCTGCGTGTGGGCGGCCTTGGCCGGTGCCCAGCAACCGGAGAAGCCGAAGCCCCCCAACCCCTTCGAACCGGTCCGCCCCGCCGAAGAAACCCAGCCGCAGGCTCCGCGTCCCCAGCCCGGCCAGCAGCCGCCTTCACCCTTCGAGGCGCCCAAACCGGCCGCAGAAGCTCCGCCGCCCGCCAAAGTGGAAAACGTGATAGAAGCCATCGAGTTTCGCGGCGCGCGGCGCGTCCCGGCCGACACCCTGCGGGCCATGATCTTCTCCCGGCGGGGCGACAAACTGGATGAGGACGTGCTCCGGCGGGACTTCATGGCGCTGTGGAACACAGGCCGATTTGACGACATCCGCCTGGAAGTGGAGCCGGGCAAGACCGGGCAGATCGTGCGGTTCGTGCTGCAGGAGCGGCAGATGGTGCGCTCCATCAAGTACGAAGGCATCAAGTCCGTGACAGTGTCCGAGATTCTGGACCGGTTC
>DATLYE010000068.1:0-16944 GCA_035575135.1 Bryobacteraceae bacterium | reverse complement strand
GCTGGGTGTCCCGTTTCGAGGAACGTGCGCGCAGACGGACACCCAGCGGGGTGCGCAAGACGGAAGGCGGCTTGACGGGCCAGTCTTGGAGAAGCCGGCCGGGACGACCTTCTCGGCCCGACCGATCAAGGCCTTACGGTGTGGCCGGCCGGTGGTACCGGTTCAACTGACGGGGCGCTTTCCTTCGCGTCTCTGCTTTAGGGAACCGATTCCCTCCTGTCCCGCTCTTCTCCCAATGTGACCGGAGCGGCAAGCTTCGTTTCACCGCCGGAGGCGGATTCCCGAAGCGCAGAAAGCACCAGACGATGCCAAGATCGTACTGCTCGGCGATGCGCGGGTCCGGACCGCGTGCGCAGGGGCCCGCCGGGGAACCCGGACGGGCACTCTGCTTTGAGGGTAGCGGAGGGACGAGGGGCCGGCGTGGGGCTGCGTCCTGTAAGTGGTTGAAAGCGGAGCAAGAAAGATTTTGGGGAGTGCTGTGAACGCCAAATGGGGCAGGCGGGGAGGCGGGCTTGTTGGATGCCAGGGTGGTTTGAGTGGGGTTTTCAATATTTGACTTTGCAAAAGACCGGGAAGCAGCGGTGACGCGCATGGCAAGGGGCGAGCTAATTCAAACTAAAGTCGCAGCGAAACGGGTCCGATCCTGTTGTTCGATGAAGCTAACACCGCACTTTACGTTGTCGTTGGTTGTGAGTGTCGCCGCCTTGGGGGGAGGCAGCTGGACGCCGGCCTGCCAGGCGCAGGAGGTCCGGCAAGGCGCAGGGCGACGGCCGGCCCCGGTGTCTGTACCCCAGAATTTTGAGGTCGTCCCGCCAATCGAAAGCCAGGCCCGGATCGCCGAAGCTGTTCGCCGGCTGCGGCCCCAAGTGGAGGCCGCATTCGCAGAGGCGGCAGCCGCCTTTCAGCAGCGCATTCAGCGGCGGAGCCTGATCTGGTACGCCGGGCCGAACAGGACGGTGCTCGGCAGCGTGGCCGTGGAGAGTTCAAATTCGCGGGCAATGCCTGCCGGCAGCCCGGCCGCATCTTCCCAGAGATTGTGGGATCGTGCCAATGTTGCGAACATAGCTCTTCCGTCCCTGCTGATCTTTACGTCCCGAGATCTGTCTGCTGCGGCGCCCGCCGGCTTCTACCTGGTCCGCGTCAAAGGCGACGGCGGCCGCTTCCTTGCAGAGTTCCTCACCCCCGACGGGCGCCCTGTCTACCAGGCTCCTGCGAAAGTGACGGAACCGGGCAATGACAGGGCGCGCAGGGAGCCTGTCTGCACACTCGGACCCCGAGGGGAGCTCATTCTGTTCGATTATCATGATTCTTCGCGTGACATCGTAATTGAGGCCAAGGTTTTGCCACCGGCGGCTGGTTCTTCAGTCGGGCCGCTCGTTGATCCGGCGGGCAAACTGATGCAAGCAGCCGATCAGATTCTCTCCGCCGTCGGAGCGAGACTGCGGCCGGTGTTCGGGGGCGTATTCTTTGGCCCGGGAGCGCCTGGAGCGAACGGTTATATCGTGCTGTGGTGCCATCACGAGAATGGCGGTGAACTGTGCGGGTGCAAGCTCGTGCATGACTATACCCCCACCGAGCCATGGCGTATATTCTCTTGCCAAGGTTCCTTGACCGGCAACTTTTACGTCATTATGGACTACCAGTAGTCCCACACCGGTCAGAGAAGCCCCACAGCGGTCACGGAAGGCTCAGCAGTGTGGGCTTACGACTTCGAACGCGCCGAGCATCCCGTTCTCTTTCCTGACCCTTGCCCGAGGATTTTTGACTTGGCGGAGGAACCGGTCTCTGTTGCTCGCCCCTGAGTCGTAGAGCATGTTCCAGGCCCTGTGGTAGGGCCGTTGTTAAGGGGTCTCGAGAAACGTGCGAGCGAGCGGGCGCCCCCCATACCACCCCGTCAGCGCGACCGGCCGTCCGGAAGGTGTCTGCCGCGCCGGAGTTTGGCTGCCTTGGATTTCCACCGCCGCCCGGGGATCGGTGGCCGGGAGGGGAGTTACAGGATACTGGAGGGAGGCGGAGACGATGTGGCGCGGGTGGTTTGCCGAACCGCTGAAGCCGGGGGAGGCGGCGCCGGAGTTTGCGCTGTCGGATGAGACGGGGCGGCTCGTACGGCTGTCGGAGCTGCGGGGGCGAAGTGTGGTGCTGGTCTTCTATCCGGGCGATGAGACGCCGGGGTGCCGGGCGCAGCTGTGCGAATTCCGGGACAAGTGGGCGGCGGCGGAGAAACAAGGCGTGGCGGTGTTCGGGGTGAATCCGCAGAGCGCCGCCAGCCATGCACGCTTTCGCCGGCGGCACGGGTTTCCGTTTCCGCTGCTCGAGGACCGCGGGCAGAAGGTGGCGCGGCTGTACCATGCCGACGGACCGATCGTGCGGCGGACGGTGTACGTGATCGGTCCGGACGGAGCGATCCGGTACGCGCGGCGCGGACGCCCGCCGGTCGAGGAGGTGCTGGCGGCGGCGGGCGCGGCGCGGGCGGTATGATCGGGTCATGCCGCAGGGGTACCGCATCGAACGGGACACGATGGGGGAGGTGCGGGTGCCGGCGGGGGCCCTGTACGGGGCGCAGACGCAGCGGGCGGTGGAGAATTTTCCGATCAGCAGGCTGCGGTTTCCGCGGGCGTTTCTGTGGGCGCTGGGAACGGTGAAAGCCGCGGCCGCGCGCGCCAACCGGGAACTCGGGGCGCTGGCGGCGGAGGTGGCGGAGGCCATCGAGGCTGCGGCGCAGGAGGTAGCCGAGGGGCGCTGGGACGGCGAGTTCGTGGTGGACGTATTCCAGACCGGGAGCGGCACTTCGACGAACATGAACGCCAACGAGGTGATCGCCGCGCTGGCGGCGCGCGCGCTGGGAGGCAGGCCTGTGCACCCGAACGATCACGTCAACCGCAGCCAGTCCAGCAACGACGTGATCCCTTCGGCGATGCACGTGGCGGCGGCGAGGCAGGTGCGCCAGGATCTGCTGCCGGCCATGGCGAGGCTGTACGAGGCGCTGCGGGAAAAGGCGGCGGCCTTCGGCGACGTGATCAAGATCGCGCGGACGCACTTGCAGGATGCCGTTCCCATGCGGCTGGGGGATGAGTTCGGCGGCTATGCGCGGCAGGTGGAGGCTTCGATGGAGCGCGTGCAGGCGGCGCTCGACGGCATCTACGAGCTGCCGCTCGGGGGCACGGCGGTGGGCACGGGATTGAATGCGCCGGCCGGGTTCGGCAAGCGCGCGATCCAGATTCTCGCCGAGGGCACCGGGCTGCCGTTCCGCGAGCCACGGAACCGGTTCGAGGCGCAGGCGGCGCGGGATGCGGCGCTCCAGTTGAGCGGCGCGCTGCGGGGCTACGCCGTGGCGCTTGCGAAAATCGCCAACGACATCCGGTGGCTGGCTTCCGGGCCGCGCTGCGGTCTGGGCGAACTGAGGCTGCCGGCGGTGCAGCCGGGCTCGAGCATCATGCCGGGCAAAGTGAATCCGGTGATTGCGGAGAGCGTGCTGATGGTGTGCGCGCAGGTGATCGGGCACGATGCGGCGATTGCGTGGTGCGCTGCGGGGGGCAATTTCGAGCTGAACACGATGATGCCGCTCCTCGTGTACGATCTGCTGGATTCGATTGAGCTGCTGGCGGCGGCCTCGCGCAACTTCGCCGAGAAGTGCGTGCGGGGGATCGAGGCGGACCGGGCGCGCATTGAGGCGCTGGTGGAACAGTCCCTGGCGCTGGCGACGGCGCTGGTTCCGGCGATCGGATACGACCGGGCGGCGGAGATCGCCAAGGAAGCCGCGCGCACGGGCCGCACGGTGCGGGAGGTGGCAAGGGAGCAAAGCGGCCTGGACGAAGAAGAACTGGACCGGTTGCTCGATCCCGCCCGGCAGGCCGGCGGGGATTACACTGGCTGAGGATGAACTACTACCAGGAACACCGGGCTGCGTTTCTGGAAGGTCTGAAGGCCTTTCTGAGGATTCCCAGCATCAGCACCCTGCCGGAGCACAAAGCCGACATCCGGCGGGCGGCGGAGTTCGTGGCCGAAGAGCTGCGGCGGGCGGGACTTGCTCAAGTGGAGCTGATCGAGGGTCCGGGGCATCCGCTGGTCTACGGGGAGTGGACCGGCGCGCCGGGCAAGCCGACGCTGCTCGTTTACGGGCACTACGACGTGCAGCCGCCGGATCCGCTGGAGGAATGGAAGTCGCCGCCGTTCGAGCCGGTGGTTCGCGGCGAGGATATCTTTGCCCGCGGCGCCTCCGACGACAAAGGACAGACATACATTCTCATCAAGGCGGTGGAAGGGTTCCTGAAGACGCGAGGCGAGCTGCCGGTCAACGTAAAGTTTCTGATCGAAGGGGAGGAAGAGGTCGGGGGAGGGCACATCGAGCAGTATGTGGCGAGCCGGCCGCCGCGGCTGCGCGCGGATGCGGCATTGATCTGCGACACCGAGATGTTCGCTGCCGGCCTGCCGACTCTGTGCGTGGGGTTGCGGGGGATTGTCTACGCGGAGGTGGAGGTGCAGGGGGCCTCGCACGACCTGCATTCGGGCGTGTACGGCGGCGCGGTTCCGAATCCGATCCAGGCGGTGGCCGAGATCTTGTGCGCGCTCAAAGACCGTGAGGGGCGGATTCAGATTCCGGGTTTCTACGATCGGGTGCAACCGCCTTCGCCGAAGGAGCGGGAGGCGTGGGCGCGGCTTCCATTTGACGAAGCCGAGTACCGGGAAAAGGAAGTGGGGGCGCCGGAGCTGGTGGGCGAGCCGGGCGTGCCGGTGTTGGAACGGCTGTGGGCGCGCCCGACGCTGGAGGTGCACGGCATCCGGGGAGGCTTCACGGGCGAGGGGGCCAAGACGGTGATCCCGGCCCGGGCGGTGGCGAAGATCAGCATGCGGCTGGTACCGGAGCAGCGGCCGGAGGAGGCGTTCGAGCAGTTGCGCGGGGCGGTGGAAGCGGCGCGGCCGCGGGGCGTGACGGTCCAGGTGCGGTGGATCCACGGGGCCGCGCCGTCACGGGTGGATCCGGAGAGCCCGTTCCTGCGGGCGGCGGCGGAGGCGCTGGAGGAAGTTTTCGGGGGCAAGACGGTTTACGTGCGCTCGGGGGGCTCGATTCCGATTGTGGGTCTGTTCGACCGGCATTTAGGGATTCCCAGCGTGCTGATGGGATTCGGGCTTCCGGACGACAATCTGCATGCACCGAACGAGAAGTTTCATCTGCCGAATTTCTATCGCGGCATCGAAACGGTGGCGCGGTATTTGGAGATTCTGGGCCGGTGGGGCGGGAGGGGGTAGGTAGGATGATGCGGGTCGTGTAGCGGTTAGGGCGTGATGCCTGGTGGGTTGGGCGTGGGTGCTAGGGGCCTATCCCGGCCGTGAATAATCTAATCGAGCGGGCTGAAGACGCGGCTGGGCAGAAAAGCGGGGTAATTGGGGGCAAAGGGGCGTAAGGGGCGTAAAGGGGCTTGATCAGTTCACCGATCTGATGTATTGTGGTGAACGAGACTTCGAGGTTGTTTCCATGAAGGGTAAAGGGTCTTCCCGACTCAGGGCTAGATCGACTCGCGCCGGCGTTGTCCGCGCTTCGGTCAGTTTCCCCGCAGAAGTGTACCGAACGCTGGCCGAAATCGCCAAAGAGAAGAAGGTGTCGGTGGCGTGGGTGGTGAGAGACGCGGCCGAACGCTACCTGGCCGAGAGGTGGCCGCTGTTCCGGAGCGGCGGGGTTGGCTAGCCATGCCGACCTTCTACGAGTTCTTTGCGGGCGGGGGCATGGTCCGCGCGGGTCTAGGGGAAGCGTGGGAGTGCGTCTTCGCCAACGACATAGACCCGAGGAAGGCCGCGAGTTACAAGGCGAATTGGGGTAATGACGTCCTTAAGGTCGAGGACGTGCGCAAGCTCACCGCCGCGGATCTGCCAGGTCAGGTCGACTTGGCTTGGGCTTCGTTCCCGTGTCAGGACTTGTCGCTGGCAGGGAACTATGTAGGCTTGGACGGGGAGCGGTCAGGCACTTTCTGGCCTTTCTGGAACCTTATGAAGGCCTTAGTGGCGGAGGTCCGCGCTCCGCGTCTAGTTGTCCTGGAAAACGTGTGCGGCGCGATCACGTCTCATGGTGGCAGGGACTTTGCGGCGATCTGCGGAGCACTACGGGAAGCCGGATATCGGTACGGCGCTCTCGTCATTGACGCGATCCGTTTTGTGCCGCAATCGCGCCCGCGACTGTTCATAGCAGCCGTTAAGCAGGCCCGCCCGGCGCCGTCGGCCTTAGTGAATGCCGCTCCATCCGCGCCGTGGCATCCGGCGGGCCTCATCAGGGCGCATGATGGGCTTTCCGGTGCCCTGAAGGAAGGATGGGTGTGGTGGCGGCTGCCTTTGCCGCCGCGACGGGAGGCAAGGCTTCGCGACCTGATCGAGGAGCAGCCTGTGGGCGTGGAGTGGCACGACCCGGAAGAGACTAGGCAGCTTTTGCGGATGATGAGCCCGGTCAACCGGAGGAAGGTCGAGCAGGCGAAGCGGATGGGGAGGCGGATGATCGGCACGGTTTACAGGCGAACGCGGAGCGACGGGAACGGCGGCCGACTCCAACGCGCCGAAGTCCGATTCGATGACGTTTCCGGATGTCTGCGCACGCCAGTCGGCGGTTCGAGCCGGCAAATCGTGATTGTGGTGGAGGGCGAGGAGGTGCGGTCACGGTTGTTGTCGCCGCGCGAAGCGGCGCGCCTGATGGGTCTTCCGGACACGTACAAACTCCCGGAACGTTACAACGAGGCATACCATCTGATCGCCGATGGCGTGGTGGTGCCGGTCGTGCGATTTCTGGCACAGCACTTGCTGGAGCCGCTGCTTGGCCGCGAATCGGAGCAACCAGGCGAAGAGGAGGCGGCTTGACGAGTGGCGAATCCTTGCGGCGACGACTGGAGACTTTTGCTCAGGAGCGCGGGTTTGGCCGCAAGGGGCCGCTCTCGGTGGCCTTGGTTGTCACGAAGCACGCACAGGAAAAGGGCCTTCCCTTGGATGCCGGACAGCTCCTCACGAAGGGGGGCGGGCAAGTGCTCGGTTTGGGCAAGGCGGCGGTTCAAGCGATCTTGGCGAAATACGGCATTCATCGCGTGCTGGCCGAGGAGGGGGGCCGAACGTCAAGGGGCAGCATCGGCAAGATGCAGGAGTACGTTGCGTTCCTGAACGAGCTAAGCGAGCAAGGCGATGTGGACTTAGAGCTGGTGATGCGGTTCTGGATCGAGCGCGTCCTGGATTATTTCGCAGAGGGGCCCTTCAAAATCAAACTCGACCCGGCGCTGGGCTTGAGGGCGCTGGTGCGCGATGTCGTCAGGCAGGCTCGGGAGCGCCAGAAGGCTGGCGGCGGCGCTGCCTACGCTGGCGCGGTGCTTCAGCACCTGGTGGGCGCAAAGCTGGACTGCGCACTCGGGGAAGGCCGGGTGCAGCACAACCGATTTTCCGCGGCCGACGCCTCAACGGGGCGGGCAGGGGACTTCTGTGTGCAAGACGTGGTCTTTCACGTAACGACGTCGCCGGGTGAGGCGCTGATCGCGAAGTGTCGCGAAAACATCGAAACGGGGTACCGTCCCGTGATCGTCACCATGGAAGATAAATCATCGACCGCGGAGGATCTCGCCGAGGCCGCCGGCTTGGAGGGCCGGATTGACGTTTTCGGCATTGAGCAGTTTATTGCACTCAACCTGTATGAACTGGGCCTGCGTAGGTCGGACGGGGAGGGTCGGAGGACGGCCATCCAGGATTTCGTTCACAGATACAACGAGATCGTGGAGCGCATTGAGGGCGATCGGAGCTTGAAGATCGGCTTCCAGCGATGAAGGAGACGCCAGAGCTGCGCAGCCGGATCATGAGAGCGGTCAAGGCGACTGACACCTCCCCCGAGATGACGGTGCGCCGCCTGGTTCACGCGATGGGCTATCGGTTCCGGCTGCACAGGGAGGACCTGCCCGGCAAGCCGGACTTGGTCTTTCCTGGCCTGCGTAAAGTCATTTTCGTTCACGGTTGTTTCTGGCACGGCCACGCTTGTTCGCGCGGCGCGCGCATGCCCGTGCGGAACCGCGAGTACTGGTCAGCCAAAATCGCGCGGAACGTGGCGCGGGATAGGGCAGAACTGAGGCGCCTCCGCCGTTTGGGATGGAAATGTTTGGTGTTATGGGAGTGTCAAATCAGGTATCCACAGCGGACCGGCTCTGCCATTAAGCGATTTCTAAAGGGCGAATAATGAGGCTAAACGAAGCGGAGCTTTTAAGGAAGATGCTCCAAACCTACAGGAACGAGCGGGCGCCCGACTGGCGGGAGCCGGACTATTTCAACTGGTTTGTTGCGGAGCAGGTCCTCAAAGCCTACGATCCTTCGTCTGACGAGATCAAGAGTGGCCTGGTGGACGGACCGGACGACGGCGGCATAGACGGGCTTTATGTTTTGCTTGAGGGCGGCTTCATATCGGAGGACCCGGACTTCCAAGAGTCCAGGAAATACTTACCCCGTGGCGCAACAATCGAGGTTATCATTTTCCAGGCCAAGCTCACTGATTCGTTCGCTGAAAAAGCCTTGGATGTAATGCACAACAGCCTGCGGAATTTGCTGAACTTCGACCGGCCTCTCGACGATTTTCGGGCCCTATACAACGAAAGGGTGCTTGAGGCGGCTAAGCGCTTGCGTGAGACGGCTGAACAGTTAAGCGCGCTTCTCCCGCAGTTTCGCTTGCACATATATTATGCGACGCTTGGCTCTGCGCCAAACCAGAAGGTGCGAGCTAGGGCTCAAGATTTAGAGAACGAACTTGCGCGGATATTTCCTTTGCAGTCGGAGAAGCCCGGCTCTGTGAAGCTGTTGGGGGGCAAGGAACTGGTGGAGCTGGCTCGGATGAGCAGGCCATCGCAATACGAGCTTCAATGTACGGACATTTTGGCACCAGAGGATGGTGGAGTAGTGGCTTTGGCTAGACTCCAGGATTTCTATCGTTTTATCACAGACGAGAATGGCCAGTTTCGGCAGAGCCTCTTTGAATCCAATGTGCGGGATTACCAAGGTAGCACGCTGGTGAACTTAGAGATACGGAGAGCGCTGAGCGGTCGGTGGGAGGAGGATTTCTGGTGGTTGAATAACGGCGTGACGGTGATCGCGGACGAAGTTAGTTCGACCGGGAAGAAGTTGACTGTAAAGGACCCGCAGATAGTGAACGGGTTGCAGACATCTCGCGAGATTTTTGAATATTTCAGGAATGGGGTTGAAGAGGACGGGCGGAAAATTCTCGTCAGAATCGTGACTCCGAGAAGACCGGAAAGTCGGGATAGAATTATCAAGGCTACGAACAGCCAGACGACTTTGCCTGTCGCGTCTTTGCGGGCGTCGGATGAGATTCAATGGCAGATCGAGCAATCCTTGAAGGCATCCGGTTGGTTTTACGAGCGGAGGAAGAATTTTTACAGGAATGCGGGCAAGCCTCTAGACAGGATTGTGAGCATTTCGGAGCTGGGTCAGGCGGTTATGGCGGTGGTGTTGCAGGAGCCGGGGACGGCTCGGGCGAGGCCGTCGTCGCTGTTGAAGAAAGACGAGGACTATCGTAAGGTGTTTAGTCCGGACTTTTCGTTTGAGGTGTATAGGGCAGCTATCGAGTTAGTGCGGCTTGCGGAAGGGAGATTGAAGGCACACAAAGATCTCACGCCCGAGGACGTGGTCAATACGAAGTTCTACGTGGCCATGTGCGTTGCGGCGCTTGCATGCTGCGAGCGCGCGCCGAGGCCTGAGAGGATAGCGGAGCTTGCGGGTAAAGGGATTGAGGATGATGTGGTGAAGAGGGCCATCGCGTTGGTCATGGGTCCGTATAAGAAGTTGGGGAGGAGTTCCAAGGTAGCGAAGGGCAGGGAGTTGGGCGAGAAGGTCAAAGAGAGGTTGTCTGAGGAGCTTGGTTGACTTGGTGGCGGGGCGATGGCGTGGGTCGAGAGGGTAACAGCCGACGGCCCTTGTTCACCAATGGTTGTTGCAGGCTCGGCAATGAGCAACTGCCGACGCGGACGGGCAGACAGAGACGTTGGTCCTGTCGAGTACGATTCGGATTTCCCGCGGTCTGCCGCACGGCATGCCGCTTAGTTTCCGGGAAGGCGGGCCCGATTTCGTGAATACCATCGCTCGACGTTTCCTTGGCGAGGTTGGTCCCGCAAGGCCGGGAGGGGCGCCACGCAAGGCTATCTTCGACGGCGGGCAGCGCTAAGTCGGCGCGACCGAGGCACGCGCCACGACTACGAGCTGATCCTGGCGCCGAGTCTGGCAGCGGACTTAGGGCGGCACTCAATCGCGCGTCCCTACGCCACCTTCGGTTTCGGCTTGCTTCGCCACCAGGGACGCGTCCTGAGCGGTACGAGCTGGACCTTTCATGGCGGCTTCGGAGTCAAGATCTTCGTAGCCCCGCGCGTCTACGTTGCCCCGGAAGTGCGCTTCGGCTGGGAGCCTTTTTTCCGGATCGGGGCCGGGATCGGCTACGTCTTTGGCAAATAAACTCCTCCTTCCGCACCAGGCGCCCCCACTCCGCGGGTAGATTGGAATGCCTTCGGCCTGCGGCCGGCGGCGCGGGGTCTGGGGAGCGCGAGGATTTCGGATTTCAAGATGTGGGCGTTGGGACTCAGGGGCTGAGGGTATATTCGAGTTGTGCGGGAGTCGGAGATGGAGATTCCCGCTTGAGGAGGATTCTGATGAGACGTGCGGTTCTGTGTGCGGCTGTGCCGGCGGCTGTGGCGGTGGCGCTGTGCGGGGAGGCGGTTGTCCCGCTTCCGTCGAATCTGAAAGCGGAGGGGATTCCGCCGATTCCGGTGGCGTTGATGGAGAAGCTGAACCGGTACAGCGAGGCGCGGTCGGCGTTTTTGCTGGACTGGCATCCGGTGCGGCGCGAAGTGTTGATCTCGACGCGGTTCGGCGAGGCGCCGCAGATTCACCGGGTGGCGATGCCGGGCGGGGCGCGCACGCAGTTGACCTTTTTCCCGGATCGCGTGGCGGGAGGCTCGTACGATCCGCAAAGCGGGGAGGCGATCGTTTTCGCCAAGGACGTCGGGGGCGCCGAGTTCTTCCAGTTTTTCCGGCAGGATCTGCAAACGGGAGCGATGGCGCTGCTGACCGACGGCAAGTCGCGCAATACGGGGCTGGTGTGGTCGCGGAGCGGGCGGCGGATTGCGTACGCTTCGACCCGCCGCAACGGCAAGGACACGGACATCTACGTGGCGGATCCGCGGGATCCGGCGAGCACGCGGCGGCTGCTCGAGGTGGAAGGCGGCGGCTGGAGCGCGGTGGATTTTTCGCCGGACGAGAGGCGGCTGGTGGTGAGCGAATACCGCTCGATCAGCGACACGTCGCTGTATCTGGTGGATGAGGCGGGGCGCAAAGAGCTGCTCACGCCGGCCGGAGAGAAAGCCGCCTACCACGGCGGGTATTTCGACCGGGAGGGGAAGGGCATCTACCTGATCACGGACCGGGACTCGGAGTTTCTGCGGCTGGCCTGGATGGATCTCGGCTCACGCAAGATCGAGATCCTGCGCGCGGACCTGAACCGGGACGTGGACGAGATCGCGGTTTCCCGGGACGGGCGGCGACTGGCCTACACGGTGAATGAAGAGGGCGTTTCGAAGCTGTATGTGATGGACACCTCCACGCGGAAAGAGGTGCGGTTGCCGGCTGTTCCGGCGGGAGTGATCGGCGGGCTGCGGTGGCACAACAACGGCCGCGAGCTCGGTTTTACGCTGAGTTCGGCGCGCAGTCCGGCGGATGTGTACTCGATAGACGTGGAGACGGGCAAACTGGAGCGCTGGACGTTCAGCGAGACGGGGGGGCTGAATCCGGAGAGTTTCAGTGAGCCGGAGCTGATCCGGTGGAAGTCCTTCGACGGGCGGATGATTTCCGGGTTTCTGTACCAGCCGCCGGCGAAGTTTGCGCGGCCCCGTCCGGTGATCATCAAGATTCACGGAGGGCCGGAGGCGCAGTACCGGCCCGGTTTCCTCGGGGCGGACAACTATTTTCTGAACGAACTGGGCGTGGCCATCATCCAGCCGAACGTGCGGGGTTCGGCCGGCTACGGCAAGACGTTTCTCGCGCTGGACAACGGCATGAAGCGGGAGGACGCGGTCAAGGACATCGGCGCGCTGCTGGACTGGATCGGCTCCCGGCCGGATCTGGACAAGGAACGGGTCATGGTGACGGGCGGCAGCTACGGAGGCTACATGACGCTGGCGGTGATGACGCACTACAACGACCGGGTGCGCTGCGCGCTGGACGTGGTGGGCATTTCCAATTTCGTGACGTTCCTGGAGCGGACGGAGGCCTACCGGAGGGATCTGCGGCGGGCCGAGTACGGCGACGAGCGGGATCCGAAGATGCGGGAGTTTCTGCTGCGGATTTCACCGCTGACCAACGCGCACAAAATCCGCCGGCCGATGTTCATCGTGCAGGGAAAGAACGATCCGCGCGTGCCGGCGTCGGAAAGCGAGCAGATGGTGGCGGCGATCCGCAACAACGGCGTGCCGGTCTGGTACCTGCTGGCGGAGGACGAAGGGCACGGTTTTGCCAAGAAAAAGAACCGGGACGTGCAGCTGGCGGCGACGGTGCTGTTCGTGGAGCAGCACCTTTTGAAGTAGCCGAGGAGCTAGCCCGCCTGTGAGCGGTTGGGGAGCGTCTCGTTGAGGGAGCCCTGGCGGTAACCCTCAAGATCGAGCGTGACGTAGTGGAAGCCCAGGGGCTTGAAGATTTCGACGAAGCGGCGGGCCATTTCCGGGTCCAGCGCTTTGGCTAATTCTTCGGGTGCGATCTCGATGCGCACCAGTTCGCCGTGGAAGCGCACGCGGAACTGGCGGAAGCCGAGGGCGTTAAGAGCCTCTTCACCTTTTTCCACGATCTTGACCCTTTCCGGAGTGACGGGGGTGCCGTAAGGGATGCGGGAGCTGAGACAGGCGGATGCGGGGCGGTCCCAGGTCGGCAGCCCTGCGCGGCGGGAGAGTTCGCGGATTTCGGCCTTGCGCAGTCCGGCCTCGACCAGCGGGGCTTTCACCTGGTGGAGGCGGGCGGCGTTCTGGCCGGGGCGGTAGTCGCCGAGGTCGTCCACGTTGACGCCGTAAATGATGTGGGGGATGCCGCGCCGGCGGCCGATCTGCTCGAGGCGGTCGAACAGTTCGTCCTTGCAGTGGAAGCAGCGGTCGGGGTTGTTGGCGACGTAGGCGGGGTTGTCGAATTCGTAAGTGGGGATGAATTCGTGACGCAGGCCGAAGCGCCGGGCGAATTCGGCAGCATCGCGCTTGTGCGAGGCGGCGAGCGAGGGGGAGTCGGCCGTCACCGCCAGTGCGTTATCGCCGAGGACCGTGTGGGCGGCCCAGGCCAGGTAAGCGGAGTCGGCGCCGCCGGAGTAGGCGACGATGACGCGGCCCAGGTCGCGCAAAATCGCAAACAGCTTTTGCTGTTTCGCTTCGAGCGCGGCCGGATCCGCCGTGCCGCTGAGCGTTTCGAGCCCCACAAGAGCCGCCATGCCTGAATTATAACAGCCCGTGCCGGGGAATTTCGGGTTGTGCTGTAATCAAACCGGAGAGGAGGCGGGAGCGATGGGAGTGATCCGCTTACTCGTCGGGGTCCTTCGTGCGTACGCTCCGTTTGGGAGCCTCCGTCAGGAAGCGATGGGAGTGATCGGTTTACTGGCGTGCCTGGGTCTTGGCGCGGCCGGCTTCGCACAGACGGCCGGGGTGGTCACCTCTGCGGCGCCGCAAACGCCGTCTGCCGGTGAGCGGTCCGAGGTCACGGATCCGAAGCAGCTTTGCAAGGTGGAAGGGCGCGTGGTCAACGCGGTGACCGGGGAGCCGCTCCGGAAAGTCAGCCTGACGTTGCGCCGGATGGCGGCGAGCGCCGACACTCTGATTGCCACAAGCGACCAGGAAGGGCGTTTTGTGTTCGAGAATGTGGAGCCGGGAACCTACCAGCTCATCGCGGAGCGTGCGGGGTTTCTGCGGCAGGCCTATGGATCGCGGAGCCTGCCGTACGCCGGCACGCCGATCGCGCTGTCGGCGGGGCAACATCTCAAGGAGCTGGAGTTCAAGCTGCTGCCGCAGGGCGTGATTTCGGGGCGGGTTGTGGACGAGGAGGGCGAGCCGGTGCCGCAGGTACAGGTCATGGCGGTGCGGCCCGGGCGCGGAAGGGCCGGGGCCAGCTTGCGGGGCAGCGCCATGAGCAACGACGTGGGCGAGTTCCGGATCTCGGGTCTGGCGCCCGGGCGTTACCTCCTGCGGGCGATGCCGATGGGGCGTCTGCGCCTGTTTGCGGAGACGGTGCGGCCCGGAAACCCGAATGTTCCCGAAGAGGGATTCCTTCCGACGTATTATCCGAGCGCGCCGGATCCGGAGGGTGCGGCGGCCGTCGAAGTCGGAGCGGGGCAGGAGGTGCCGGGAATCACGATCCTGTTGCGCAAAGGGCCTCTGTATCGGATTCAGGGGAGGGTGGTGGGGCTTACCGCTGAGCGCCCGGCGAGTCAGGTGCGTGTGGCAGTGGTGCCCCGGGGGCGGGATGTAGCGTTCATGGGGATGTCGGCGAGTCCCGGCGCGAGCGTGCAAGCCGACGGGTCGTTCCTGCTCACGGGAGTGGCGCCGGGCTCTTACTACGTGACGGTGACCACATTTCCCGGGCTGCTGCGAGCGCTGGCCCGCGTGCCGGTAGAGGTGACGAGCAGTGACCTCAAGGATGTGATTGTCCCGATGGGCGCGTCTCTGACGTTGTCCGGAACGGTGCGTGTGGAAGGGGAACAGAAGAGAGAGTTGGGCACAGTGCGGGCGGGACTGGCGCCGGTCGAGGGTGTGGCGTTCAGTCCGCTGTCGGCGGAGGTGAAGGCGGACGGGACGTTTCAAATACAGGACGTGATGCCGGACAAGTACTATGTCAATGTCTCGGCCAGTCAGGGAGATGTGTATGTGAAGTCGTTGCGAATCGGAGGGCGAGAGGCGCCGGATCGGGAGCTGGACTTGTCCAACGCGGAGGGTCACGTGCAGATCGAGATCGTGCTCAGCCCGCAGGCGGCCACGCTCGAGGGAACGGTCATGGACGGGGACAAGCCGGCAGCGGGGATGTTTGTCGTGCTGGCGCCGGAGCCGTTCCGGGAAGAGCAGCAGTATCTGGTACGCAGCGCCGTGTCGGACCAGAACGGGCGTTTCCAGCTGCGTGCGCTGCGGCCCGGGGAATACAGGCTTTATGCGTTCGAAGACCCGGAGGTGGCCTACGACCGGAGTCCGGAAGCGCTGAAACCGTTTGAGCAACACGCGCTGAAGGTGACGCTCAAGGAGGGTGAGCGGCAGGCGGTGCAGGCGGGCGTGCTGAAAGCGCGGGAGGCGGGGGCCCGGTAGTTTGTCGCCCGCACGGACAGACTGCCGGGTTCGACGGGAGCGCCGGTTTCGGGGCTGCGGCGCAGCCGTGCTGGCAGCGGTTGTGGCTGTGGCGGCACGGGCGGCGGAAAACCCGTTCGGGGTGATGCTGCCGTCGCGGCTGGTCCGCTCCGGGCAGGGGATCCAGGTCGCCAGGGAGCTCGGGGCGGCGTACCTGCGCCCGGATTCCGTGTTTGTCGAAGGCCGGCCGGCGGCCTGCGGGGTGTGCGACGCGGCCCGCAGCGCGGGGCTCAAGCTGGTGCTCACGGTGCGGAACAACGGACCCGAGGCTACGATGCCGCCGGCGGATCTGGGAATGTATCAGCGAGCGGTGGCCGAAGTTGTCGAGCGATACCGCCCGGAGATTCTCGTAGTCGAGAACGAGGAAAACTCGGCGCTGTTTTACCGCGGTACGCCGGAAGCCTACGCAAGCCAGTTGAAAGCGGCCTGCGAGGCGGCGCACCGGAAGGGGATCCGGTGCACGAACGGGGGACTGGTAAGCGCTCTGGTGGCGCTTCTGGTGTACGACGATTATCTGAGCAACGGAGAGGGGCAGCGGGCCCGCGCATTCGCCTCGCGGGTCTTTTCTCCGCGCGAGCGGCAGTTACTCGGCGGGGCCCGGGCGAGGGAGCAGATTCGGAAAGGCAAGGCGTTGCTGGCGGGCTATCGCGCGGCGGGCGCCGATTACGTAAATTTTCACTGGTATATCGCCGATCCGGGGGCCCTGGAGGAAGCCGTGGCGTATCTGAAAGCGCGCACCTGCCTGCCGGTGATCACCAACGAAGTGGGACAGTTCACCGACGATCCGGAGCAAACACGGGCGGTGACGGCCAAGATCGTGGAACTGGGCCTGCCGGTGGCGGTGTGGTTCGCTCTGGACGGACCGCGGGCCCGCGGACTGGTGGATCCGGACGGGCGGCTGCGGCCGACGGGCGAGGCGTTTCAGCGGTTCGTCCGGCGCACGTTTCCACGGCCGTGACGGCGCGGGATCCGACACCGCTGACCACGGCGTTCGAGCGGGTTCGCCCAGCCTGAGTTCCCGGGTTTGGTGTAATTGTGTAACCGTCCTGCGAGCCTTGCTGCAGGGGCCTCCGGGCCGGCACAGTGGAGGAGTCGAGGAGTCGACACTTTTCTTGACAGGATCGCAGGCGGGTGTTAAAACTGGGCTGAGTAAACTCTGGGGCTTGGAAAGATTCTGAGCACTCTGCACGAGGGGGGTGCACGAAGTTTTGTTCCGGCGACATTCTGTACTGGCCAGTTGCGGCGTCGTAATCGATCCAGCCCGCGGCGGCATTGGCGTTCAGCCATTCGCGCAGGTACCGCTCGTCCACCCCGGCGCGTTCGGCCACCTGGGCCGAGGTGAGCGGCCCAGCGCCGGCCATGGCCTGAAATAGCCCCAAACGGTCTCCGATTACAACCAGAACGGCGTGAACCGCCGCACCCATATCTTGAACTGCTCGCTCGCTAGGGATGGACCTTCCGGGGGCCTACCAGATTGTCGCCTCGCTATTTCGCGACGAAGGGAGGATCTCCGAGGCGATGCGCTGCGGCCAGGGTTTTGCCTGGCATGAACACGACTCCGGGCTGTTCGAAGGGACGGAGCGCT
>DATLYE010000067.1:0-10461 GCA_035575135.1 Bryobacteraceae bacterium | reverse complement strand
CATGTCCACCTTGTTCAGCGCCACCACAATGTAGGGCACCCCCACCTGCCGCGCCAGCAAAATGTGCTCCCGCGTCTGCGGCATCGGCCCCTCCGGCGCCGCCACCACCAAAATCGCCCCGTCCATCTGCGCCGCCCCCGTAATCATGTTCTTGATGTAGTCGGCGTGCCCCGGACAGTCAATGTGCGCATAGTGCCGCTTGTCCGTCTCGTACTCCACGTGCGCCACCGCAATCGTGATCCCCCGCGCCCGCTCCTCCGGCGCGTTGTCAATCGAGTCGAAACTCCGAAACTTCACCCGCGGGTTCTTCTTCGACAACACCCGCGTGATCGCCGCCGTCAGCGTCGTCTTGCCGTGATCAATGTGCCCGATCGTCCCTACGTTGACGTGCGGCTTGCTGCGATCGAATTTCTCCTTGGCCATAGTCTCTCTCTCGTACGGCGGTTGGGATGACCTCCGCCGGATTCCGTTGACTTGTACTGATTTTGTTCGAAGACTCGGAAAATTCTGGAGCCGATGACCGGGATTGAACCGGTGACCTCGTCCTTACCAAGGACGCGCTCTACCAACTGAGCTACATCGGCTCAGCCTCACCTTTCCGACTGGTGGACGGGGGAGGATTCGAACCTCCGTAGCCCGCAAGGGGCGGCAGATTTACAGTCTGCTGCCATTAACCGCTCGGCCACCCGTCCGCGCCGGCCCTCCCCGCCCAGGCACACGAAGTCTTCGCCGCTCGTCGGGGCTGGCAACTATGGATGATAGCACCGCAAAACGGCGGAGTGCAACGCACACCGGAGTAGCGACCGGCCGGCCGCGGCGCTAGGCGGGCCCGCGGGTGAGGATCACCCTGCGTCCTTCGATGCGGAAGTTTCCGGAAAGCACGATGCGGATGGCCTCGCTGTAGATGCGATGCTCCTCCTTGAGAATGCGTGCCGAAAGGGTCTCGACGGTGTCATCATCGAGGACGGGTACGGCGGCCTGGAGGATGATCGGTCCGGCGTCCAGGTGCTCGTCCACAAAATGGACCGTGCAGCCGGTGATCTTGACGCCGTGCTCGAGGGCCTGCCGCTGGGCATCCAGCCCGGGAAACGACGGCAACAGGGCCGGGTGAATGTTCAGGATCCGGTAGGGAAACTCGCGAATGAAATAAGCACTCAGGATCCGCATAAAGCCCGCCAGACACACCAGGTCCACCTGATGCTTTTTCAGTTCGGCGACCACCAGCCGGTCATACTCCTCCCGCTCCATGCCTCTCGAAGGAATACAGACGGCATTCAGGCCGCGCTGCCGTGCAATTTCCAACCCGCGAGCCTCCGGCCGGTTGGAGATCACTACGGCGATTTCGGCATCAATTTTGCCCGCCGCGACATTGTCGGCGATGGCTTCGAAATTCGAACCGCGTCCCGACAGGAGGATACCCAGGCGCTTCATTGATAAAGGACCCGTGTTGTGGCGCCGCGGGGCCGCCGGATGACACGGCCGACCTCCCAGTGCGGCTCTCCCAGACGATCGAGCAGGCGCCGGGCTTGCCCCACGCGGCCGGCATCCACGGCCAGGATCATGCCCACACCCAGGTTGAAGGTCCGGCGCCAGTCCTCCTCGGGGATGTTGCCCAGACGGCGGAGCCATTCGAAAACGGCCGGCACCTTCCAGGATTGGGTGTTGATTTCCGCCGCCAGCCCGGCAGGCAGCATGCGGGGGGTGTTTTCCGTAATGCCGCCGCCCGTAATGTGGGCTGCTCCTTTTAATAGTCCCTTGGCCGCCAGAGTGCGCAGCGGCTTGAGGTAGCTGCGGTGGATCTTCAGAAGCTCTTCGGCTACCGTGCAGCCCAGCTCCGGGACAAAGGTTTCGGGACGATAGCCGCCCAGTTCGAACAGAAGCTTGCGGGCGAGCGAGTAGCCGTTGGTGTGCAGCCCCGTGGACGGAAGGGCGAGCAATACATCGCCCGGTTGGATGGTGCGTCCGGTCAGCAAGCGGGCGCGCTCGACGGCTCCGACAATGAATCCGGCAAGGTCGTATTCGCCGTCGGCGTAAAAGCCGGGCATCTCGGCGGTTTCGCCGCCGATGAGGGCGCACCCGTTGCGGCGGCAGCCGCGCGCCAGCCCGGCAACCACCTGCGCCGCGACACCGGCGTCGAGCTTGCCTGTGGCGAAATAATCCAGGAAGAACAGCGGCTCCGCTCCCTGCACCGCAATGTCATTGACGCAGTGGTTGACCAGGTCCTCGCCTACGGTGTCGTGCCGGCCGGTAAGAAAGGCCACTTTCAGCTTGGTTCCCACTCCGTCGGCGGAACTCACCAGCACAGGGTCCTTCCACCCGCTCAGCCGGTATCCGGCCCCGAAGGAACCAATATCGGTCAAAACGCCGCGAGTGAAGGTTCGCCGTGCGAGGCGGCGGATCTGCCCCACGGCACGGTCCGCCTCACGGATGCTGACGCCTGCGTCTTCGTATAGAATTGCTTGTTTTCGAGCCGCCATGCGGCGCAGAGGAACTTACAGTATAGCGGGTCATCATGCAACTGACGGGTAAGATTCTGACGGCGGTGCTCATAGCCCTGCCGCTCGCGGGCGAGGCGCCGGACGTGTACGCGATCCGCGGGGCGCGCGTGATCACCGGGCGAGGCCCGGTTCTGGACCGCGCGACGGTGATCGTGCGCGACGGGCTGATCGTAGACGTCGGCGCTCAGCCTTCGGTTCCGCCCGAAGCCTGGGTGATCGAGGCCGAGGGCCTCACGGTGTATCCGGGGCTGATTGACGCACTCAGTTCGGTGGGGCTTCCCGAGGCTCCGGCAACCGCGACGGGGCAACGCCGGACGGAGGCTCCCCCGGCGGCGGAAGCAGCGCGGCCCGACGAGGCGCCGATCAACGCCGCCTGGGTCCGCGCGGCCGATCTGCTGAATCCCTCGGACAGGAGAATCGAGACCGCGCGCAACGCAGGCTTTACCGCAGCGGCGATCTTCCCAACGCGGGGCATCCTCGGCGGGCATGGAGCCGTGATCGCTTTGGCGGGCAACCAGGCGGGGCAGATGGTTCTCAGCCCGTCTGCCGGTCTTTATCTCAGTCTGGCGACGCGCCGCGGGGCTTTTCCAGCTTCCCTGATGGGCGCGATTGCCTACATCCGCCAGACATTCCTCGATGCGGACCACTACCAGCAAGCCCGGGAGATCTACGCCCGCAACCCTGCCGGGCTCCGCCGGCCGGAATACGACCGCGCCCTGGAAGGCGTGCTGGCCGCCCCGCGCGTGCTGCTGCCGGCCTCCACCGCCGTGGAAATCGCCCGCATGTTGCGGCTGGCGGCGGAGATCAAGCGCAGCCCCGTGCTGTACGGCGGCCATGAGGCGTGGCGCGTCACGGAACTGCTTCGAGAGTCGGGCGTCCCCGTAGTGGTCAGCCTGAGGTGGCCGGAGCGTGACCGCGACGCCGATCCGGACGTGCAAGAAAGCCTGCGTGTGCTCGAGCTGCGCGAGAAAGCGCCCTCGACGCCGGCGGCTTTGGCCAAGGCGGGAGTGCGTTTTGCCTTCTCGACCGGCGGTCTCACCAACCGGCGCGAGCTGGTGAGGGCGTTGCGCCGGGCTCTGAATGCGGGACTCTCCGAAGAGGACGCCGTCCGGGCGCTCAGCCTGCATGCGGCGGAAATTTATGGTCTCTCCGACCGCCTGGGGAGCATCGAGCCCGGCAAGATTGCCAACCTCGTTGTGACCGGGGGAGATCTGTTTCAGGAGAATACCGAGATCAAATACGTCTTTGTGGACGGCAAGAAGTACCAGCCCGTCCCGGAGTCCAGAGAGGAGGCGCGACAATGAGCCGAACATGGTGGTGTGTGGCGGCCGCGGGTTGCCTGTTGCAAGCGGCCGGGCCGCCCGTGGTCATCCAAAACGCTCACGTGCTGACCGTGACGCGAGGGAGCTTCCGGGGCTCCGTGGTGATCCGCGACGGCAAGATCGCCGAGGCCGGTGAAAAGACGCTGGTGCCTGCCGGCGCGCGGGTGTTCGACGCCGGCGGGCAGTATCTCATGCCGGGCATCATTGACTGCCACTCCCACATCGCCGCCGACAGCATCAACGAAGGCAGTGTCTCGGTGTCCTCCATGGTCTCGATCGAGGACGTGCTGGACCCGGAAGATATCGCCATCTACCGGGCGCTGGCCGGCGGCGTCACGACGGCCAACATCCTTCACGGGAGCGCCAACGCCATCGGGGGCCAGTGTGTCGTGATCAAGATGCGTTGGGGCAAAGATGCACGCGGCCTGCTGTTTGAAGGTGCCAAGCCGGGGATCAAGTTTGCGCTGGGAGAAAACCCCAAGCGACAGGGCTATGCGCCGGTCGAGGGGCGCCAGCCGCGCTATCCCGCCACCCGCATGGGCGTCGAGGATGTGATCCGGCAGGCGTTTATGGAAGCCAAGGCCTACCGGGAGTCCTGGCGGCAGTATCACGAAAAGGTCAAGCGGGGGGAGAACGCCATTCCGCCGCGCCGGGACCTCCGGCTCGAGCCGTTGGTCGAGGTGCTGGAAGGCAAGCGGCTGGTGCATGCCCACTGCTACCGCGCCGACGAAATTCTGATGCTGCTGCGGCTGGCCGAAGAGATCGGTTTTCGCATCAAGACCCTCCAGCATGTGCTCGAAGGCTACAAGGTGGCAAAGGAGATTGCGGCCCACGGGGCCGGAGCCTCGACGTTCAGCGACTGGTGGGCCTACAAGATCGAAGCATGGGACGCCATCCCGTACAATGCGGCGCTGATGTTGCGCAAAGGAGTGCTGGTTTCGCTCAATTCCGATTCGGCCGAACTCATGCGCCGGCTCAACACCGAGGCGGCTAAGACCATCAAGTACGGAGGGCTGACCGAGGACGAAGCTCTGAGCCTGATTACCATCAACCCGGCGCGCCAGCTGGAGATTGACAGCCGTGTGGGCTCCATCGAGCCGGGCAAAGATGCCGATCTGGTGCTGTTCGACCGGCACCCGCTTTCCAGTTATGCGAAAGTACAAAAGGTTTTCATTGACGGGGAACTGTATTTTGACCGCGACCGGGATCTGAGCGCACGCCCGGAGCGCGACGAGCGCCGGAAGGCGCTTCTGGAAAAAGCCCGGGAAGCGGAGAAGAAACAACCGCAGCGTGCGCGGGAGCGCGAAACCGGGAGGCCGCAATGAGACCGGCGCTTCGCTGGCTGGCCGCGACCCTGGCCGCCGCCCCCGCCTTCGCCCAGACGTTTGTCATTCGTGGCGCCGCGGTCCACACGGTGTCCGGTCCGGATATTCCCAACGGCAGCGTCTTGGTGCGGGACGGCAGAATTGCGGAAGTAGGCCCTGCGTTGCGGCCGCCGAAGGGAGTTCGCGTCATTGAGGCCAAGGGCCTGCATTTGTATCCCGGGATGATCGATTCGGCCACGGACCTGGGCCTGTCGGAGATCACCTCCGTGCGCGAAACCGTGGACGTGCGCGAACTCGGCGATTTCAAGCCGCAGTTGCGGAGCATCATCGCCGTCAACCCGTCGAGCGAACACATCCCGGTCACGCGCGCCAACGGGATCACCTCGGCGGTGGTGCTTCCGGCAGGCGGCATTCTTTCCGGCCAGGCTGCGCTCATCCACCTGGACGGCTGGACCTGGGAAGAGATGGCCGCCCGCCCGGCGCTCGCCATGGTGCTCCAGTTTCCGACCATTGACCTCACTCCGGCGGAGCGGGCCGGACCGCCGGGTCGTCGCATTCCGTACGCCGAAGCCCAGAAACGCTACCAGGCCCAGTTACGCCAGCTGGAGGAATGGTTTGAAAGTGCGCGCCGCTACCAGCGCGCCAGACAGTCGCCTCCCGCGGACTTCAAGCCAGATCTCAAGCTGGAGGCGATGCTGCCGGTTTTGGAGGGAAAGCTACCGGTAGTAGTCACGGCTGTGCGCGAGCGCGAGATCCGGCAGGCGCTGTCATTTGCCGAGAAACAAAAGATTCGCATCATTCTGGCAGGCGCCCGGGATGCGGCTAAGGTGGCTGCGGAGCTCAAGGCCCGCAACGTACCGGTGATTTTGCCTCGCGTACTGGAACTTCCTCTGAACGAGGACGATCCGTACGACCAGCCGTTTACCCTTGCATCCGAGTTGCATAAAGCCGGGGTGCGTTTCGCCTTTGCCAGCTACTCCAGCAGCTTTTCACGGAACCTTCCTTACCAAGCCGCTGCGTCGGCGGCCTTCGGCCTGCCCTACCAGGAAGCGTTGAAGGGCGTCACACTTTACCCAGCGGAAATCTGGGGACTGGGCGCGGAGCTGGGCTCGATTGAGCCGGGCAAGATAGCCAATCTGATCCTCACTGACGGCGATCCGCTGGAAGTGCGCACTCAGGTCAAGCAGGTTTTCATCCGCGGCAAGGAAGTGGACCTGAACAATAAACATCGCATGCTGTACGAGAAGTACCGTAACCGCCCATAGCGCTAAGTTCCGCTGGTACCAGCCCTGGTGAAGTACCTATCACCTCCAGGGTGGGTCTTGGGGAATCAGACAGCTGCCCGGGCCGGGGCGGTGTGATGCGCCAGCTAGCGGAGGGCCTGCGGGAGTGCCCGGGCGAAGCAAATCCGAGGATGGCCTACTTAGAGACCGATGCGAGCCGTACTGCAACGAGTGAGTGAAGCCCGGGTGGAGGTTGAGGGAACGGTCGCCGGAGCGATAGGCTCCGGGCTCGTGGTCTTCGTGGGCATTTCCCGCGAGGACACACGGGCCGATGCGGAGTTTCTTGCCGAGAAGATCACCGGGCTGCGAATTTTTCCGGATGAAACTGGCAAGATGAACCGGGACGTCAAGGAAGCGGGCGGCAGTATCTTGATTGTCTCCCAGTTTACGCTCTATGCGGACGCGCGCAAGGGGCGGCGTCCGGGCTTTGACCGGGCTGCGCCGCCGGAGGCGGCCCGGCCGCTTTACGATTACTTTGTGGAGGCGGTGCGGCGGCGCGGAGTCCCCGTGGCTACCGGCGTGTTTCAGGCGGTGATGTCGGTGCGGCTTATCAACGACGGACCAGTAACTATTTTGCTGGATTCCGAGAAAACAATTTGACAAAATTTGCCGTTCGTTGGATGATGTTGTTTGAGGAGACAAAATGCCGAGAGTCGCCAAGACGCTACAAGATAGATCCTTCCTGGTTGCAGCGCTGGAAGGGTTGGAGCTGCAACGCAACAGGATCGAGGAACAAATCCGGCAGATCCGCGCCATGCTGGGAGCCCGCCGTGGTCGGGTAGCGGCTCCGATTCTGGCGACCGTGGCAAAACCGGCGAAGCGGCGCCAGCTCAGTGCGGCGGCGCGGCGGCGAATCGCTTTGGCGCAGAAGCGCCGCTGGGCCGAGTACCGCAAACAGCGCGCCGCGATGGCGAAAGCCAAGGAAGCCTAGTCCGCGGGCGCCGGGCCTGCATCCCAGCCCAGGCGGCGGATGAGCTCCGCGGTCGGTCCTTCGCTCACGATTCTGCCTTTTTCAAAGAAGAGGGCGCGAGTGGTGGTCGCGCGGGCGAAGGCGGCGTCGTGTGTGACCACGATCTTAGCCTGCGGCAGCGCGCGGAGCAGCGCAGCCAGATCACGCCGTCCCGGCGGGTCCAGAAAGGTCGTCGGTTCATCCAGCACGAGGATCTCCGGGTTCATAGCCAGCACGCCGGCGAGTGCCACCCGCCGCTTTTCTCCGGCGCTGAGATGGTAGGGCGCACGGTCGCAGGCCGCCGCCATACCTGTGCGCGCCAAGGCTTCGTGTGCGGCGCGCAAAGCCTCTGAGGGATCCAGGCCGAGGTTCAAAGGGCCGAACGCTGCGTCCTCGAGCACGGTGGGCATGAACAACTGCTCGTCCGGATCCTGAAAAAGGATGCCCACCTTACGGCGGATGATTGGCAAGGTGTCCGGACCGAGCGGCAGTCCGCAGACGCGGATGCAGCCCTCGCCCCTCAACAAGCCGTTCAGGTGCAGCACAAAGGTGGTCTTGCCGGAGCCGTTAGGGCCTAAAAGGGCCACACTCTCTCCCGGGTACAGCCGGAAATCCACGCCCGCGAGGGCTTCCGTGCCGTCCTCGTAGCGGAAGCGCAGTCCGGAAATTTCGATCAGCGGTTCCACGTCCTTGTCGCCTTCAGAGGATGCGCAGCGCGGTGGCGGTGGCCACAGCCCAGGCTGCAAACAGCCCATCGGCGGCGCGGAAGCGGAGCGGCGCGAGCAGCACAAAATCTCCGCGGAACCCCCGCGCGAGCATGGCCCGATGAACGGCTTCCGCGCGGGCGTGGGAGCGCGCAAACAGAGTGGCGACGGCGCCTGCGGCCGCCCGCCAGCCCCCTCGGCGCAAGCGCCAGCCGGCGCCCCCGCGCGAAGCTGCCGCAAACCGCATGTGCTGGGCCTGCTCGGAAATGACGAACAGATACCGGTAGAGTATGTGAGTCACCAGCAACAGGAAACGGGGAGCGCGGAATGACTCCATGGCGCGAAGCAGAACGGGCGGCGATGTGGTGGCGGTCAGCAGCACCATGACCCACGCCGACAGAAAGCTTTTCAGCAGGACGGCAACGGCCTGCTCCGGATGCCCCGCCGCCCAAGCCATAGCGCCAAAGACCGCTGAGAAAGGCAACACCACGCAGGCGCGCAACAAGGTGCCTGCCAGGGGCAAACCCGCACAGGCGGCCGCCGCACCGAGCAGCAGCGCGTAGCCGCTGAAGCGCACCGCGGAGGCCCCGGGGGAAGTTCCGATCGCCACCACCAGCGCCAGGGCGGCCACCAGCTTGGCGCGCGGGTCGCGGGCGTGGATCCAGCTGCTTTTCCGGCTCCAGTCGTCCAGAACCAAATGGTGCACTACACGCTCCTGCGCCGCTGGAGCAGTTTGGCGGTGGAAACCAGGACCGCGGCGGTGATCCCGATTCCGGCCAGTGCGGCCGCGGCTTGCCGGACCCAGCCTCCGGAAAGGAAGCGGGCTTCGTAGTCGGCCAGCGGGGTTTCCCACCAAACCCGCGCCCGATGAGCGATGCCGAGATCCTCGGCGAGCCGCTCCAGCCCGTCCGGCGCTGCGGAAGCCACCGCCACCCCCAAGACCGCCAGCAACAGCGAAGCTGCAAGAAACAACTTCGCCACCGCGGGCCGGGGCGTCTCCATGCGGCGAAGCCAGCCGGGATGCAGCCGGTCGAGGGATTCGACCACCACGAAGGTGATGAGCGCCTCCGCCAGCGCGTTCAGGGCGAACAGACCGGAGGCCAACGGGAGCACGGCGCCCGGGATGGGCAATCCCGACAGCCGGAGCTCCGCCAAGGCCAGAGAGGCACTCACAATGACCGATAAGAAGCCGCCCACAGCCACGGCAGGCGCGGGCCTCGAACCGCGCCCCCAAGCCCAGTAGGGGAGATAGCCGGCGGCCACTCCGGCCAGCGCCATATTAAAGACGTTGGCTCCCAGCGCCAGCACGCCGCCGTCCTGAAACACAACCGCCTGCACCGCCAGGATGGCCGTCATGACCACCGCGGCCGCGGCCGGCCCGAGCGTACATGCCAGCAGCGCCCCACCGAACAGGTGTCCCGACGTGCCCGGCGCCAGCGGAAAGTTGATCATCTGCGCGCCGAATACAAATGCTCCCATCACTCCGAGCAGGGGAACGCTGCTTTCCTTAATCTCGCCTTGCGCTTTTCGGGCCGCGACGCCGACCAGCGGCACACTCACCGCCGCCAGGCCGGCCCAGACCGGTACGGAAAGAAAGCCGTCGGGAATATGCATGATGTGCCGACTCCCTACGGTAGCACGAATTTTGTCTGTGTGGCACGCTGCCGGGGCGAGTTGTTTCTTCGTCACCCCACCGGCAGGCCGACCACCCCGGGCGGCGGTGTGGTTCGATGGCGCCCGCCGCAAGGCCGAACAGCGGATGAAAGAAGGCAAGCAGGCCGTGGGGTTGGAGATAGACTGTACTAAGCGGGGAGTCCGAAATCGGAATTCCGGGTGGTGATGTCAAGCTGTTTGTGTAAAAACCCGGAGGGTGCGGTTGCGCCATTCCAAATTGAACCTCTGAAAGATCGAGTAGATGATGCGGTCCACGCTGGCCACGTTCACGAAACAGACCATCGGCCGCGTGCGACGGCGAACCTCCACGAAAACCCTCTCCATGATGTTCGTCGTCCGCAACTGCCGCCACAGGGGCTTCGGAAAACGGAAAAAACTCACCAGTCCCCGCCGGTACAGATCCTGCAACAAGCCTTCCCAGGCAGCCTGGCTCTCCCCCGAACTGCGCTGGAAGGCCAGCAACTGCCGGCGGCCGTCCCGGCGCACCCCGTAGGCCACCAGCCTCTGGACCCGCTTGCGTCCCGCCGGCCGGCGCACCCGCAGGCTCACTCCGTCCAAAAACAAGTTCAGCGGCGCCTGATGAAACTTCCGCACCGCCTGGTCCAGTTCCCGGGTCAGCTTCGAAACCGTCTGGGCGCTGACCGGCTCCCCGGTGAACGTCGCCACGATCCGCCCCACCTGCCGCGTGGAGATGCCTCGCAGAAAC
>DATLYE010000066.1:0-42079 GCA_035575135.1 Bryobacteraceae bacterium | reverse complement strand
GAGCGCGTCGAACTGCTTGTCAACACTCCGGCCACGGTGAACATCCGCTTTGAAAAAGTGGGGGCGGTAGCCGAAACCGTCTCCATCTCTGCCGAGGGAGTTCAGGTCAACACCGTGGACGCAAGTCTCGGCCATGCCTTGGGCGGCACGGCCGTGACCCAGCTTCCCATGAACGCAAGGAACGTGGTGGGTTTGCTGGCGCTGCAGCCCGGGGTGGTCTTCATCGGCGAATTCACCACGGATGACCGTAACGGAGCCGTCAACGGGGGCAAAAGCGACCAGGCCAATGTCACGCTCGACGGCGTGGATGTCAACGACCAGCAGTACCGCTACGCCTTCACGAGCGTGCTGCGCGTAACCCTGGACTCCGTTCAGGAGTTTCGGGTCACGACGCTGAACGCCACCGCCGATCAGGGGCGCACCTCCGGGGCCCAGGTGGCGCTGGTGACCAAGAACGGCACGAATGAGCTTCACGGGTCGCTCTACGAATACCATCGCAACACCGTCACGACGGCCAATGACTTCTTCCTGAACGCGTCAGGTGTGGAGCGTCCCAAGCTGATCCGCAACATTTTCGGAGGGTCCGTCGGCGGGCCGATCAAGAAGAACCGTTTGTTCTATTTCGGGAATTTCGAGGGCAGGCGGGATGCCCGAGACGGCCAGGCCGTACGCTTCGTGCCCTCCCGGCTCATGCGCCAGGGAATCTTGCAGTACCAGCGCGCCGACGGAAGCATCGCTCAAGTGACTCCCGCCGACATCCGCGCCAAACTGGATCCCAACGGACCCAACCCGGCGGCCCTCCGGCTGCTGCAGAGCTACCCGGAACCCAACGACACCAGCGTCGGCGACAACCTGAACATCATGGGTTTCCGGTTCAAGGCGCCCACCCCCTTGAGATGGAACACCTACATCGCGCGCTTTGACTACACCGTGGACAGCCAGGCACGCCACACGCTGTTTGCACGAGGGAATCTGCAAAATGACCGCTCGCTCAGCCTTCCCCAATTTCCGGGAGAGCAGCCGAACAGCGTGAACCTCAACAACAGTAAGGGGCTGGCTGTCGGATTGACATCCGTGCTCCGGCCCAACTGGGTGAGCAATTTCCGCTTCGGCTTCACGCGACAAGGATTCGAAGATACCGGCATCGGGCACTTTCGCTCCGTGACATTCCGCGGGCTGGATTCCCGATACGGCCTCACCAAGGGCTTCGCCGCCAATGTCCCTGTGTACACGATTTCCGAGGACATGTCCTGGATCCGTGGCGGACACACGGTGCAGTACGGATTTGTGGCCCGCGTGATCCGCCAGAACCGCGTCAATTATGCCAACTCGTTTTCGAGCGCGGTCACCAACGCGTCGTGGCTGATCGACAGCGGCGCCGAACTTAACCGCCCCTTCACCGACATGGCGCCCACCTTCCGCGTCGCCTTCCGGGATGCCGCCACGGCCGTTTTGGGCCTGGTCACGCAAGGGAACGCCCGGTACAACTTTCTGGTGGACGGTACGCGACTCAAGGAAGGAGATCCCATCCGCCGGACTTTTGCGGGCGAGGAATATGAGCTTTATGTTCAGGACAGCTGGCGGATCACGCGAAGCCTGACAGTTACGGCCGGCTTGCGCTGGTCTCTGATGCCGCCCATCCGCGAAGCCAACGGCCAGCAGATTTCGCCGGACATCCCCATCGGAGACTGGTTTGACCGGCGGGGAGGGCTGGCCGAGCAGGGACGCTCGAACCTGGAAGCGGGTTTGATTTCCTACGTCGTTTCCAGCAGCCCGCAGGGCCGGCCGCTGTACCCGTACCACAAGAAGAACTTCGCGCCGCGGCTGGCGATCGCCTACTCGCCGCAGGCAACCAGCCGGATCGGCAGGTTCTTCTTCGGCGGGCCGGGGCGCACCTCCATCCGGGCCGGATGGGGGATGTTTTATGATCTGTTCGGCAGCGGCATCATCCGCACCTATGACGCCACAGCGTTTGGGTTGTCCACGTCTCTGACGAATCCCTCCGCCGTGGTCACGCTTGCCTCAGCTCCGCGGTTTACGGGGTTCCAGGACGTTCCCGAGTCGCTGCTGCCCCCGCCGCCGAAAGGAGGCTTTCCGGCGACTTACCCCAACCTTTTCGCGATTACCAACGGATTGGATGACACCCTCGTGCCGCCCTACAGCATGAACCTAAACTTCAGTGTCGGCCGGGAGTTCGGCGGCGGCTGGTTCGTGCAAGGCTCCTACGTGGGCCGGCTTTCGCGCAGATCACTGGCCCGTTCCGATGTCGCCACGCCCACCAACCTCAAGGACCCCAAGTCCGGCCAGACGTATTTCCAGGCGGCGCAGATTCTGGCTCGCCTTGCCATGGCGGACACTCCCGTAGCGAACGTCCAGCCGGTGCCCTTTTGGGAGAACATGTGGGCCGGAGCGGCATCCGGAGGCCTGACGGCCACGCAAGTCGTCTACAACCGCTATTACGTGAACGCTCCGGACTGGACTTTCGCCCTTTACCAACTGGACACCGGTGCGGGACAAGGAAACTGCGCGGCCCGCAACCGTTGCAGCATTCTCGGACCGTGGGCGATGTTCCACCCGCAGTACTCCTACCTGTCGGTGTTCCGGTCGATTGCAGGCGGCAACTACCATGGCATGCAGTGGAACGTCCGGAAGCGGTTTGCCAGCGGGGACTTTCTCGACTTCAATTACACCTGGTCCAAGTCCATTGACCTGCGTTCCTCTACCGAGCGTGCCGGGACGAATACCGGGGTCATCATTAACCCCTGGTTCCCGGGCCAGTACAAGGCGGTCTCCGATTACGACGTCACCCACTCGGTGAGCGCGGGCTTTGTCTACAACCTCCCGTTCGGTCGCGGCCAGCGGTTTGCCTCCACGGCCAGCCGTGCGCTCGATCTGCTGGTGGGCGGCTGGCAGATCTCCGGTCTGTACCGCCACACCACCGGCTTTCCCGTCAGCGTGGGCAACGGGCGCTTCTGGCCGACCAACTGGAACCTGACCGGCTGGGCGACTCAGGTTGGTCCGGTTTCCACCAAGACGACCAAGAACGCCCCGGCCGTCGCGGGCGCGGGAGGTCCGAATCTGTTCGCCGACCCGCGAGTGGCCATCAAGGCCTACGATTACACGTTGCCGGGTGAGATCGGGCAGCGCAACGGCTTGCGCGGTGACGGTTATTTCGGGATTGACGCCGGCCTGAGCAAGCGCTTCGTGATGCCCTATGCCGATGGCAGGCACAGCCTGCAGCTTCGGTGGGAGACGTTCAACCTCACCAACTCGGTGCGCTTTGACGTCAACAGCCTTTCGCTGGACCTCGGCAACACCGGAACGTTCGGCAAGTACGGCGACACGCTCACCAGTTCGCGGGTCATGCAATTCGGGCTGCGCTACGAATTTTAGGCTTCGCCATCCGCCCGGCGCTATCATACCGGCTGGGATGGAACCTCCCGCTCGAGCCTGGCAGCCCGCCCTGTTCGAGGCGCCTCGACCCTTTAATCGCGAGGCGCTGGCGCGCCGCTTGCGCGCGCTGGCCGCCCAAGGCATTTTTGTCGGCACCAGTTCGTGGAAGTATCAGGGCTGGCTCGGGCAGATTTACACGCGGGAGCGCTACCTGGAGCGCGGCCGGTTTTCCGAAAAGTTGTTTCAGAGCACGTGTCTGGCTGAGTATGCCGAAACGTTTCCCATCGTATGCGGCGATTTCTCCTTCTATCAGTTTCCCTCAGAGGTTTACTGGCGCCGGCTGTTCGGCTCCGCGCCGCCCAGCCTGCTTTACGCCTTCAAGGCCCCTGAGCAGATCACCGTCGAGACCTTCCCGCGCCACGACCGCTACGGCGCTCAGGCGGGGACCCGGAATGAGTTTTTCCTGGACGCGGAGCTGTTCCGCGAGGAGTTCCTCCAACGCCTGATACCCTACCGCGCCCAGGTGGCGGTGATCATCATCGAGTTCGGAGCGTTCTCCAAGCACCGCTACCGGGAAGGGGTCGCTTTTGCAGCGGATCTCGACAAGTTCCTCTCCCGTCTCCCGGGCACATTCCGCTACGCGGTTGAAATTCGCAACCCGGATTTCCTGATCCCCGATTATTTCGAGTGCCTCCGGGCTCATGGCGTGGCACACGTGTTCAACGCCTGGACCCGGATGCCGGAACTGGCGTTGCAGCTGTCGCTGCGGCCGGCCTTTACGGCGGATTTTACGGTCTGCCGGGCCCTGTTGCGCCGCGGCCGGTCGTATGAGGAGGCCGTACGGATGTTTGAGCCTTATGACCGGGTCCGGGACCCCAATCCGGAGGCCCGCGCCGCGATCCGCCGGCTGATGGAGCGTTGCCAGGAAGCCCGACAACCCGCCTACATTTTCGTGAACAACCGCCTGGAAGGAAACGCTCCGGAGACGATTCGAGCCATCGTCGAAGACTAGACAAACCGCGTCGCGCCGAAGTACGTTGAGCTGGATGACTTTTCTGGAAACCGGAGGTTTTCCATGCTGAAAGAGCTGAAAGAGTTTCTGTTTCGCGGCAACGTGATCGAACTGGCAGTTGCCGTGGTCATGGGCGGCGCCTTCGGCGCCGTGGTGAACGCCTTCGTCAAAGACTTGCTCACACCGCTGATCGCCGCCATCGGGGGACAGCCCGACTTTTCAGGGTTGACCTTTACCGTTAACAACAGCCGGTTTCTCTATGGCGATTTCCTCAACGCCGTCGTCAGCTTCCTTCTGGTTGGGACAGCCGTATATGTCTTTGTCGTGGCGCCCATGAAGGCGATTGCGGCCCGAGGCAGCAAGCCCGAGGCCTCGCCCGAGCCTCGCAGCAAGCAATGCCCGGAGTGCCTCAGCGAAATTCCGCTCGCGGCACGGCGCTGCGCTTACTGCACTGCGGTGCTGAGCGGAGCCTGATCAGATGAACTTGTACTGTCCGGGAACCGGCAGCGGCGGCACCTCCATGGCGAGCTTGTAATCGAAGGCTTTAGGCTGGAGATCCTGCTTAGAGTTCATGATCATGTCCCAGGTAATCTCCAGGCCGGAGTAAGCCGATTCCCGCGCCATGATGCAGGTCATCGTGCTCTCGGCCACCGCCATGCCGTGGTTGAGGTACGGGCCTTCCCCTCGAATACTCTTGACCATGTTGATGTGTTCCTGAACGTAGGGGCTGACCGGGCCCTTGGTTCCCAGATCGAGCCCGTTGCTGCGTCCCTTGGTGCCCACAATCAAGTCGTCCACTTTCCGGAAACAGCCTTGCGGGTACTGGCGGCAGTGACTGGACAGGTGCACGCCGTTGGGGTAGACGAAGTCCGAACTCATGTGGTCGTAGATGTTGCCGTAGAGCTCCTCGCGAGGTCTCCAGGCGGCGCCCCCCGAGGCCACGACGCGGACCGGATGCGTTCCCATAACCCAGTTCATGAAGTCAATGTTGTGGAAGTGCTGCTCCACGATCTGGTCGCCGCAGATCCACAGGAAGGAATACCAGTTGCGGTGTTGCCATTCCATGTCGCCCCACTTGGGATCCCGGGCCTTGGCGTGCATCACCGGACCGCTCAGGTAGTTCGAGTACAACGCCACGATTTCCCCGATGGCGCCGTTGCGGATCTTGTCCACCGTTTCGATGTACTCCTGCTGGGAACGTCGCTGCGCCCCGGACACGACGGTCAGTTTTTTCTCTTCCGCCTTCTTCACCGCCTGCATGAAGCGCCGCACGCCCACCGGATCGGTGGCGATCGGCTTCTCGCAGAAGACGTGCTTTCCGGCGTTGACAGCCGCCTCGAAATGCTCGGGCCGGTAGCCCGGCGGCGTACAAAGCATGACGATGTCTACGTCCGTAGCGATCAGCTTCTTATAAGCATCGAAGCCCACAAAGCGCTTGTCAGGATCCACCTTGATCCGGCTTGCCAGATCCGGCCTCTTCTGCCGGAGCCGGGCCAGCGATTGTTCGAGCTTGTCTTCGAAGATGTCGGCCATCGCCACCACTTCGACGTTTTCCGTCCCAGACAGCAGGTCCAGCACGGCCTGCGTCCCGCGCCCCCCGCAGCCGACCAGCCCTGCCTTCAGCAGTTCCGCCCCGGCACCCCGGACCAGTTGCGGGCGGACGATGAGAAACGCCGAGGCTCCGGCGCCCATCAGTTGCCGGCGAGAAAGTTTGTCCATGGCCTTTTCTCCTCCTTTCAGATGAACTTGTACTGGCCCGGAACCGGCAGGGGCGGCACTTCGACTTTTGCGTCGTAATCGAAGGCCTTCGGATACAGGTCGAGCTTGGAATTCATGATCATGTCCCAGGTGATTTCCAGACCTGAGTACGCCGCCTCCCGAGCCATGATGCACGTCATCGTGCTTTCGGCCACTGCCATGGCGTGGTTCACATAGGGGCCGTCGCCCCGGATGCTGTTCACCATGGCGATATGCTCCCGCACGTAGGGGTTTTCGAGCGGATCCTGGAACCGCTGCCGCACGTCCTGGCGCGTGCCGCTGCCCATGTCATGACAGTTGCTCCGGCCTTTGGTGCCCACCACCAGCTCGCTGACGTTCTGGGCGCAGCCGCGCGGATACTGGCGGCAGTAGCTCGACATGCGGACGCCGTTGGGGTATTCAAAATCCGCGCTCAGGTGATCGTAGATGTTGCCATAAGGCTCTTCCCGCGGCCGCCACGCCACGCCCCCGGAGGCGACCACTTTCACCGGATGCGTCCCCATGACCCAGTTGCAGACGTCAATGTTATGAATGTGCTGCTCGACGACCTGGTCTCCGCACAGCCACACGAAGGAGTACCAGTTACGGTTTTGCCAAGTCATGTCGCCCCACCGGGGATCCCGCTGTCCCTTCGGCCCCGGCCAGTTCGGGCTCAGGAACTGGAGTACCGGCGAGCCCACCCAGTAGGCATACGTCGCCAGCACTTCGCCGATGGCTCCGTTCTGAATCTTTTCGATGGTCTCCTGGTAGTCCCGTGCAAACCGTCGTTGCGCGCCTGAGACGACGGTGAGTTTCAGCTCTTCGGATTTCTTGGCCGCCGCCATGAAACGCCGGACGCCCACCGGGTCGGTCCCGAAGGGCTTTTCGCAAAACACGTGTTTGCGCGCTTCGATGGCGGCCTCGAAATGCTCCGGACGGTAACCGGGCGGCGTGCACAGCATCACGATGTCAATGTCGGAAGCCAGCACCTTCTTGTAGGCGTCGAAGCCGACAAAGCGGTGTTCAGGATCCACTTTGATCCGGTCCTGAATCTTCGGGAATTTCTGAGCGTCCCGGATTCTCCGCAACGACTGCTCCAGCCGGTCTTCGAAGAGATCGCCCATGGCGACCACTTCGACGTTCTCCGTGCCGGTGAGCAGGTCAATGATGGCCTGGGTGCCGCGCCCGCCGCAGCCTACCAGACCAGCCTTCAGCTTCTCTTTGCCGGCGCCCCGCACCAGCTCGGGTTTGATGATCATAAAGGAGGAAGCGCCCGCCGCAGAGCCCTTCAGGAATGATCGTCGCGATACGCTGTTCGAGTCCTGTTGTTCCATAGTTCACCTCGGAGGCTTCCCATTCTATACCCGTTACGGGCCCGCGTGTCCGCCGGCGAGGTTTACGCCGCACCGCGGTAGAATCGCGCCATGCGGTACGGATTGCTGTTCGTCGTGGGCGCGGGGGCATGGCTGGCATGGACGGCGGGCCGGCCGCCCGAAATTCCCTTCCGCAAGCACATGCTCGATCTCGGCGCCAGCGAAACCTGCGCCTTCGGAGATGTCAATCGGGACGGTCGCGCCGACATCATCTCGGGGGAGTTTTGGTACGAAGCGCCCTCCTGGAAGCCGCACCGGTTCCGCGAGATTTCCTTCACCAACAACTACGTGGATAACTTCAGCGACCTTGCCCTGGACGTTGACGAGGACGGAAACACGGATGTCATCAGCGTGTCCTGGTTCAGCCGCCGCATTGTTTGGTACCGCAACCCGGGCCGCGGGCAAGGAAACTGGACGGAGACAGTGGTTGACCGCGGATTCCCTGTAGAGTTTGCCATTCTTGCCGATCTCGACAACGACGGCCGCGCGCGAGAGGTCCTTCCTCAGTTCGGCCACGAACAGGCGCCGCTGGCGTGGTACGAAATTCGCGCCGGCACGTTTGTCCGCCACATCGCCTTTGAAAAAAGCATCCCTCACGGAATCGGCGCCGGAGACGTCAATCGGGACGGCCGCACGGATATCCTCACACCGCGCGGGTGGCTCGAAGCTCCGCCGGATCCCCGGTCGGGCGCATGGACGTTCCACCCCGACTTCAATCTGGGAGCCACGGGTTTCCTGCACGTCCTCGACGTCAACGAGGACGGCCGCCCGGACATCGTCGGCTCGATGGCGCACGACTACGGCGTGTTCTGGCTCGAACGCCGCGAAGACGGCGCGTGGCGCAAGCATGTGATTGACGATTCCTGGTCGCAGGCCCATGCCCTCAGCGTCGCGGATCTGAACGGCGACGGGCGGCCGGACCTGATCACTGGCAAGCGGTACATGGCGCACAACGGGCGCGATCCGGGCGAACGCGAGCCGTTGGGAGTCTATTGGTACGAGTACCGTCCGGGCGCCGCCGGCATCGAATGGATCCGCCACATCGTGGACTACAGCACGCGCGCCGGAGGAGGCATGCAGATCCCGGTAGCGGACCTGGACGGCGACGGCGACCTGGATTTTGCCGTGGCGGGTAAGAGCGGTCTGTTTCTGTTCGAGAACCTGACGGTCTCCCGCTGAGGCGTCGGGTTGCGCGGTCTACTCCGTTGCTGGCGGCGCAATCAGGAAGGCTCTTGCGGCTCGAAGTAGCCGTGTGCGAACTCGGGCCTGACTTCCAGCGCCTTGCGCCAGCAGCGCCGGGCCTCGTCCGTTTGCCCGAGAGCCTCCAGCGCATGGCCCAGGTTGAGCAGTGCTTCCGCAAAGTTGGAGTCCGCCTCCAGGGCCTGCCGGTAGAAATCGGCTGCCTCCTCCAGGTGACCTGACCTCTGCCGTAGCAGTGCGGTGTTGTAAAGAACCTCGGGCGAACGCTCGCCGCGTTCGATGAGCCGAAGGTGAAGCTCGAGGGCCGCGGCGGCGTCTTCCTCTTCGAGCGCAAGGGCGGCAAGTCCGCGCAGGGCCTCGGTGGAATCGGGCTCGACGGCGAGCGCTTGTTCAAAGGCGCGTCGGGCGGCCTCGCGATCGCCCAGTTTCCAGCGCGCGATGCCCAGGTTGATCCACGCTGCGGTCCAGTCAGGGCGCCGGGCAACGCACTGCTCAAACCATTCCGCGCTCCGCATCGGGTCCCCCTGCTGTAAGCGCAGATAGCCGAGGCGAAAACGGGCTTCCTCCGGGCCTGATTCGGTTTCGAGCAGCTTTTCGTAAAGCTTTTCGGCGGCTTCCGTCTCGCCGACTTGCTCAAGCAGCAGTGCAAGATTCCAACCGGCGATCTCATGATTCGGCTCCAGCCTCAGGGCCCGCTCGTACGCTTTGCGGGCCGCTGCGAGGTCGCCGAGTTCCTGGTTTACCGTGCCCAGGTTCACGTGGACCTGCGGGCTGTCGGCGCGCAGTCGTGCCGCCTGCGCGTAGGCGCCCGCGGCCTCCTGGAGTCGTCCCGCTTTTTGGTGCGCCACTCCGAGGTTGAACCAGGCTTCGAAATGATCCGCGGCCGCCTCGACGAGGCGGGTGCAAAAGCCGGCCGCCGCATCCCAGTCACCGCGTGCCAGCGCGGTGGCGGCCAGTCCCTCTAACGCGACGCGGGAGTCCGGTCGAAGCGAGAGCAACTTCTCGGCCGCCTCCTGCAGGGCATCGAAATCCTGTCGGGCCATCTCGGCCGCCACCAGATTTCTGAGAGCTTCTTCGGAGGTGGGATTGCGCCGCAGGATGCGCCGGTAGAGTTGGGCCGCTTCCTCCAGCCGGCCCTGCAACTGCAGCGCCACAGCCTTACCGAGTTCCGCCGCTTCCAGCTGGGGCTTCCGTTCCAGGCAGCGGTCGAAGGCTTCGAGCGCCGCCTCGAGCCTTCTCAGATGAAGACAGCAGATCCCGACTCCGAGCTGTGCATCGGTCCAGTGCACATCGTCCTGCACGACGCGTTCGAACCTTTCGAGGGCTTCTTCCCAGCGGCCCAGCCGTTCCAGGCACACCGCCAGACTGAAGGACGCTCCCCGGTGCTGCGGGTCGGCTTGCAGCAGCTTGCGGTAACTCGAAGCTGCCTCCTCATACTGCCCCAGTTCGAAGTGCAGGCGCCCGAGGGCCAGGTAGATCTCCGGCTCGCGCTCGCCGCGATCTAAAGCGGCGTACAGCTCATCCAGGGCTTCCTGCGCTTTGCCTTCCAAGTGCAGCGTCACCGCACGCGCCAGAGCCGTCGAAGCGCTGGGACCTGCCCCGCTCCCGCGAAGTGCACTTCGGCGGGATGCGGACGTTTCGTGAGTCCTCTTGCCGCTCATGGGACATTCTTCTCCCTTTCGTAGGCCGCAGCCACCGGCCCGCGCAGATATGCGCACAACTTACCGAGGAGGTCATCCTGGTGGGAGACCTTCATCCAATACAGGCGTGCGCGCTCGCCCGTCTCCGCGAAAAAACCGACGCCGCCGCGCTGGAGCCGGCCGTCGCTCCACACATCCACGACCTCGCCGCCAATAAGGGTCGTGAACGTGTTGCCCTTGACGACGCAGGCCACAGTGCAGGGCACCCCGTTCTGCACCACGACGCGCACCGGGACTTCGGTGCGCCGCTCGGCTTTGCCTGCGATGACGGCGTAGCGGACCAGCGAGAGAGCGGGCAGTGGTCCCGGCTGGACGATGCGGATCTTCGCAGCGTAGTAGTGATTCGTGTCTTGTGCGCGGTAAACCCAGCTTACGGCGTTGCGTTCGATCTGGGCCAGAAACTCCAGCCGGTAGTTCTGCATACTCATGGACGGCTTGTAGAGTGCCAGACGGCCGGGCAGGACGTAGCCGTCGTAGGAAAGCTTCCAGGTCTGCTGCCATGTCGTTTGCCCCTCCCAGGCTCCAAAACCCGCCCGAAAGTCATCGCTGAGCTCGATAGCGGCCCGGTTCTCGACGGCCTGCCGGATCTGCACCCACTGCTGTCGCGCCAAATCCCGAGCGGGGAAACGAGTCGCCGCGATCCATAGCAAGCACGCCGCGCTGATGCCTCCCGCCAGCCATCGGGCATGGGGTGCGCACACCTCCCAAGTCCAGGAGGCGGAGCGAACGAGGCGGTGCCGCCAGCCCGCAGCCGACGGATGCCGCGACGGGCCGGACAGGACGCGCAAGTCGAACGCACGCGGCGCGGCGAGGTCGGGCGCCCGCAACGGTAGACCAGGGACAGGTCGCGGAAGGCAGTCTCCCGCGGCGGGGGAGAGCCAGTGCGTTTGCAGGCCCAAACGGTCTTTCGCCAGCTCGTCGCAGCGTGCTAGTCTCGGGGGATGCCCCGCTCCCGTCGCGGGCGCCCGGGGTTCCAACTGAGGGAACGGGGCTACTTCTGCGGGCCACAGTGCTGAGACTGCCGTTGCCCGGACGGAAAGCAGCGGGAAAATCCCCGAGACCATAAGTCTGGCCAGGTTTGTGACTCCAAGCGTCGGCCGGGCGATCTCCGGCGTTGGGAAGAGTGCCACGGATTCCGGCGGTCGAGACTGCGTGGTCGCTGCGGCGGGCTGCCACAGCGGCAAGCCGGCAGCAGCGGGTGGTTGCGTTGCCGTCGCTATAGAAATGTCTGCGACGGGGAGGCAGACCGTACTGCTCCACGGGAGCGGCCTTGGCGCGGGCGAGGGCAACGCAGAGGGAGGCCGGGCGGGCACGGCAAGTGAAAGCCGCGCCCTGCATGCTGCGGGAACTACGGGGACGCGGGCCGGCTCGTCGTCCCAAACAGCAGGCGCCAGGGTGGCTTGCAATCGTGCGTGCCATGACACATTGGTTGGGAATGACGCGAAGGGAGCTGTCAGGGGGCGTGTGGACTCAGAAAGCGGCGAGTCCATGCGCGCAGCTCGCGCGGGCGTGGGCCGCAGGCAAGCCATGTCCGCACTGCGCTCCGGCCCGTTGATGACTGGTCTGAAACCGAGCGGTGCGGTGCTCACTACGCTTGCCGGACGGGGCGCGGCGGGCGTCATTCTTGTGCAGGCGTTCGGAGGGCCCGCCAGAACCGGGCGCCCGAGACTGGTCTGGAGGCGGGGAAGGGCCAGTTGGAGTAAGAGATGTTCCGCTCCGGCGGATTCGAACTTCCCTTGGGGACGCCGTGCAGGGGGACTGCCGGGGAGGAAACTTCGCAGGGGCGGGACGCCTGGTTCCGTCTTGGGCCCTTGGCGGGCTTTCTGGCCGCCGGGGTGAGCCTCCGCGGGCGGTTCCAGCAAGCGTTCGAGAGCCAGTTTGGTGAGTTTTTTGTGTTGCTTGCGATGCCGGCTCGAGCAGAACTGACCGTCTGTCAAGCCCTTTAAGAACCCCAGCGGTTTACCACAGTAGAGGCAGCGCATGTTGCCGCTCAGAACACACAGCCAGCGCCCGGGCCGATAGCCGCTTCGCCCGGCAGCCGTAGCGCCTTCTCTCAGTCCTTCGGCGCGGTGCGCCTGAGAGTGGATGGGAGAATCGGATTTGCCGTCCCGAGCCTTATGCCCTAGGCGGCCCGGGGGAAATACCTGAGGGATTAGGGGCGTAGCGGCGCCTCACTGCGCGGCTCGCCTCGGCGCACCTGCACCCTCCGCCGGCCGGTAGTGAGGTTCCTCGCTGCTTTCAGGCGGGCAGCCTCATTCACCTCCACTTTGTTGATCACTTTCTTTGCGCCGGCGCTCTTGGCCATGCGGGTGGCGGCACCTTTGCGCTGGAGCACGTTCGTGCGACCTTCGATAATGGCCACCCCGCCCTGCACGCGCACCGTGAATCCGTCCTCGGCCACCTTGGACTTGGCAAAGCGCTCGCGGATGGCCGCCTCCAGCTGGGCATCCGCGGGTACAGGACGCGGCGCGCCGGGCCTGTTCTGAGCTGCGTACAGTGAAACGACAAGCAAACCCCAACACAAGACGGACTTCGGCAACATGTCGGGCTCTCCGCTTAATGTAGTGGCGGGAGCGCGGTATAATTCGCACATGTCGCAAGGGTCCTTTCACCGTCGCGATCTGTTCCGTACAGCCGGAGCGAGCGCCCTGGCGCTATCGGCCGCCTCCTACTCCCGGCTTCTTGGGGCGAATGATCGGATCGGGCTGGGGGTCATCGGGACGGGCGAGCGGGGGCGCTTCGTCATGGCTCAGTTCCAGCAGGTGGCCGAAGTGGATGTGGTCGCTGTATGCGACGTCTATGGGGAGCAACTGGATCGCGCCAAGCAGAAAGCCCCGAACGCGCGATCGTTCACCGATCACCGCAAGCTCCTGGAAATGAAAGAGGTGGATATCGTCCTGGTGGCGACGCCGGATCACTGGCATGCAGCCACCACCCTCGATGCCTTAGAGGCCGGCAAAGACGTCTATGTGGAAAAGCCTCTGACGTTGCGCATCGAGGAAGGGCCGGCTCTGGTGCGTGCCGCGCGTGTTCATGGCCGGATCTGCCAGGTGGGCATGCAACAGCGCTCGGGCCAGCACTATCTGGAGGCGAAGGCCGAATACGTGGACAAGGGCCGCCTGGGGCGGGTCACCCTGGCCCGGACTTGGTGGCACGGCAATGCCTATCATCTCCGCCGCGCTCCCGCCTACCTGGAGAAGCAGCCCTCCAACCTGGACTGGGCGCGTTTCCTCGGCCCGGTGAAGTGGCGCGAATACGACCCGCAGCAATATTGGAACTGGCGCGCGTATCTCGACTTTGGCGGCGGTCAGGTGACGGATCTGTTTACGCACTGGATTGACGTGGTCCACATGTTTCTCGGCAAAGACATTCCGACGGCGGCGGTGGCCGCCGGAGGCGTATACCATTACAAAGACGGCCGGACGGCGCCGGATACGATCAATGTGTTGCTGGAATACGGGAACGAGTTCACCGCCACCTTCGAGGCAACACTGGTGCCAGGAATTCGCGGCGCCGCCGTGGAGATCTGTGGCACCGAAGGCCGGTTGTGGATTGACCGGGGGCGCTATGAGTTTCATCCCGCCGGGCGCGGCGCCCAACCCATCGTCGTCAAAGCGGAAGACCCCGACATGACGCTGGCGCACGTCAAGAATTTCCTGGACTGCGTCCGCTCGCGGCAGCTTCCGAACGGCGACGTGTTGATCGGCCATCGCTCAGCGCAGGCTTCCCACCTGGGCAACATCGCGTATCTGGAGAAGCGGCGCATCAAGTTCGACCCGGTGCGCGAGGAAATCCTCCCCCTCTAAAAATCCGTCTAAAAATCCGTCAGCCTGGTATGTCCCTTTTTTTGCTTTTTTGGTGTCCCTTTTTTGCGGGTCCCTTTTTTGCAGCTCAAAAGGCGACGCCGAGACTGCTGATCCACCCGTAGTCGTTGCGCAACACGCCTTCGGGAGGACGGCTGTCGAAGCGGTCAAACAAACGCATGTTCCAAGTGAAGGGTCCTGCCAGCGGCACCCGCAAGCCGCCGTCGAAGGTGATCCGGTAGCGGGCCGGGCCGAAAAAGTTGCGAAACACGGAGGTCTTGCTGGTCAATACAGCGCGCCCGAGGAGCGACCGCTCCAGACTGTAGCCGATCAGGCTCTCCCCGCTCGAGCCGCCGGGCGCGGTCTGTTCCGGACCCCGGCGCCGGAAGTCCTCATTGACGAACGTCGCCCCTCCGAGCAGCGACAGCTCGGTCCGTCGAGACCGCAGCACCTTCCAGCCGAAGCCGCCGCCGAGGTTCGCGCGCAGGTCCAGGAGCTGGCGCTCGTCCCGCTCCAGCGCCGCCAGCGTGAAAACGAACGTTTCGGTACCCAGAAACCGGTCCAAGCGCAGAGAGCCGGCGTGGCGACTCGTCGTGGGCGCGTCCGACTGGCGACTGAAAAGCGAGCTGGCATCCACTTGCATCCGCCACGCCGGGGCGCGGTACTGCGTGCGTACTCCGAGCGAGGACTGACTCAAGCGCGAGTTTCCCCGGGCGAGGCTGTAGCCCACATCCACGCTGCCCTCGAGCGCCTTCCAGAAGCTCCCCTCCGCACTTGCTTCGGAGGCGGGCTCCATGGCCACCACGCGCAGCGGTTCGATGGAGACGACGTCGTCCTGCGAGATCACGTCCACACCTCTCGGGGAGACCGAAACCAGGCCCGCCAGTTGTCGCTGGTTGTCGGTCTCGACGCGGAACCGTTTGCCGCTTTGCAAACGCTCCACCGCGCCCCAATCAATCTGCACGACGCCGGCATAATCCGTCTTCAGCAGGAGTTTGTTCTTCTCGAGCCGGATGATTTCCCCGGTCAGGCGGTCGGCGTTCTTGAGGATCACGGTGTCGGCGCGGCCGGTGCAGGCCGCCGTAAGTATCCCTGCCGCCGCGGACAGACGCCACGCTCTGCGCAATGCTTCCCCTCCTGTTGTTCAGGCTTGCGTTACTCGACCGGGCACTCCCGGCAGTACACTTTCCGGGCGACGTCCCAGCTGCCTTCCAGGTTTCCCGGCGGCTTCAGCTCGAGCAGTGAACTCAGCAGCGGAAATACGTCCGTGGCGCGGATCGCCGACAGCCGTACCCCCGGGCGGATCTGCGGTCCTGCCGAATAAAAGATTCCCCGCATGAGCGGAAAGCGCCTGGGATCCCAGCCGTGCATCCCCTTGGGTGCACTCCGCGCCGGGCCGGGGGGCTGGCTGCCGGACCGCACGGTCAGCAGGTGCGGGCCGGTGCTCACAATCACCAGATCGCCGATGCGCGGATTGCGGCGGAAGTTCAAGTGGGCCGGAATCTCGCTCCGCCGCCAGACCTGGTAGAGATTGCTCCGGCCGCGCAGGGTCCGATAGGTTCGTTCGACGAGGCCGCGGTCGGACGAATACAGCATCACATGAACCGTGTCGTTGACGACTTTGAACCGGCTGAAGTCGGCATGATCGGTGATGTCCACATACGGCCCGCACGCCATCATGCCGTGGTCCGAGACCACGACGACGTTGACGGCGGGCCGGACCCGTTGCAGGCCCTCGAACAGCTGCCCCAGAGAGCGGTCCAGTTCTTTCACAGCGCGCTCCGTCTCCCGACTGTCGGGTCCGTGTTGATGTCCCGCGCTGTCCACCTCCGAGAAGTAGGCAATCACCAGGTGGGGTCGGCGCTCTTCGGGCAGGTGAAACCATTCGAGCACCTGCCGGATCCTCTCTTCGCGCGTAGTAACGGGGTTGTAGGGATGGAAAAACGTCGGCAGCGTATTCTGGATCGGGGCGCTCGTGCCGGGCCAAAAGTACGTAGCGGTGCGCATACCCTGCTGCTCCGCCAGGACCCAGATGGGCGTGCCGCCATACCAGGAGCCGTCGGACTGATCGTTACGAAAATAGAATTCCTGGTTGCGTTCGGGATCCCAAAAGCGATTCCCCACAATGCCGTGGCGTTCCGGAGACAATCCGGTGGCCAGCGTGTAGAAATTCGGAAAGGTCAGGGAAGGATACGCAGGAATGAGCGCTCCGGCAGAGGCGCCGCGCCCGGCGAGAGCCAGCAGGTTCTTGGCGCCGTAACGCTCGGCATAGTCGAACCGGAAGCCATCCAGCCCGATCAACAGAACATACGGCTTGTGGCGCTGGGCGGGTGCGTTGAGCGGCTGCGCAGCCAGGCCCCGCAGCAGGACCAGCAGAAGCGCCAGCAACCCCCGGAGCATGGCGCCTTATCCGGGCTCGACGAGGTGCTCGAGCAGCGCCGAGAACTCCTGGCTCTTCTGCTCGACGCGCTGCTTGAGGGCCACCAGCTCCGCTTCCAGCGTTCGCAGCCGGTCCGCCAGGTGCAGGCAGGCAAGTACAGCCACCCGCGCGCTGTCGGTCTGGCCGGTCTTTGAGGCGATGGAATCCATCAATGCGTCCACCTCGCGGGCAAGCATTTCGAGCTCCGCCGGATCCGACCGCGTGCGCAAGGCGTAGCTCTGTCCGAAAATGGTGACCCGCACCGGCCTCGCTTCCGGCTCCATAAGCAGTCTTGCGCCTTCGTGCGGCCTAGCCGGCGGCCAGCAGATCCATCTGGCCGAGCAGCTTCTCGATCCGCGCGCGTACCTGGCGGCGCTCACTGCGGAGCGCTTCGAGCTCTTCCGCCATGCGCTCCAACTGGCGCCGCGCTGCGGTGGCCTCCTCCAGAGCGGCGTTGCGTTCCGCGAGCGCCGTCTCCCTTGCCTGTATGGCGGCATCCCGTTCGGCGCGCAGGCGGGCCACCAGTTCCGCCGTCCGCCGGATCTGCTCTTCCAGTCGCGCCAGGGCGTCGGTTTCTTCCTGCGGCACCGGCTGCATCATTGCGCTCCCGCCAACGCTGCCTTGGCCTTTTCGGCCAGCGCCTGGAATGCGGGCATGTCGTTGACGGCCGTCTCGGCCAGCATCTTGCGGTTCAGCTCGATACCCGCCTTTTTCAGCCCGTTGATGAAACGGCTATAGGAAAGGCCGCATTGCCGGGCAGCGGCCCCGATCCGCACGATCCACAGCGAGCGAAAGTCGCGTTTCTTCTGGCGGCGCCCCACATAGGCGTGGCGCAGCGACTTTTCGACGGCCTCGACCGCCGCCTGGTGCAACTTGCTTCGTGTCAGGAAAAAGCCGGAAGCCCGCTTGAGAGCTTTCTTGCGCGCCTTCCGGCGTTTGGTTCCTCGTTTGACTCTGGGCACGGTTTGTCTCCTCAGGGGAATTGCCGGCTTCCAGACCGGCGCGAGGCGGAACGGGCACGTGCCTGGCGCGCCGCCCGCACTCCAATCCGCGTTCAGTGCGAATAAGGAAGCATGTTTGCAATCCGCGCCGCGTCACCGGGAGAGACCTCGGCCGGCTTCTTCAGCCGCCGCTTGCGGGCCCGCGACTTGCCGGTCAGCAGGTGGCGCGCAAACGAGTGACGGCGCATCAGCTTGCCGGAGCCCGTCCTCTTGAAGCGCTTGGCGGCTCCCTTGTGCGTTTTCAGTTTCGGCATCGTTCTCCTTCAGGGTTGCCCGGATGGGGCTGCGGATGGCAACAAAACTACTACTATACCATCCGCCGGCGGCGCCGGGGGCTCCGTTCAACCTCGAAAATTCCCCGCACAGGCGCCCTCGGGCCCACTTTGGCATAATTGGATAGTTTTATCTGATTTGACGCCTCTATACTGCCAATCGGGAGGCGGCTTTGCGGCCTCGGGCCGGGGCCGTCCTCCCGAGCCCGGTTCCCAGTTCTGTTCGGAGGAGGTTCGCGTGAGTACCCCTGCCTTCGCCCCGGTGAAGGCCGCCGGTTTCCGGATAGTCCAGCCGGAAGCCACCTATGCCGGCTCGCCGATCCGGCCGCTCGAAAAGGGTCTTCCGAAGACGACGCAATCGCTTTGCCCGGAGTGCGTGCGGCTCATTGACGCCCGGCTGTTCGAGGAAAACGGCAAGGTGATCATGGAAAAATCCTGCCCGGAACACGGGCGATTTCGCGACGTGGTCTATTCCGATGTGAGGCTGTACCTCAAGATGGAGGAATGGCATTTCGGAGACGGTCGCGGCGTCGCGAATCCCGCCATTCCGGGCGCTACGCGCTGTCCGGAGCAGTGCGGGCTCTGCTCGATGCACCTGAGCCACACCAGCCTGGCCAATATTGATCTGACCAACCGTTGCAACCTCACCTGCCCGGTCTGCTTTGCCAACGCCAACGCTGCGGGCTACTTGTACGAGCCCAGTTTCGAGCAGGTGCAGCGCATGCTCCAGGCGCTGCGCGACGAGCGTCCTGTGCCCGGCCGCATCATCCAGTTTTCCGGCGGCGAGCCGACCATCTATCCGCGCTTCCTCGACGCGGTGCGTCTGGCCCGGCAGATGGGCTTTACTCACATCCAGGTGGCGACCAACGGCCTGCGATTCACCGACCTGGAGTTCGCCCAGCAGGCAAAAGAGGCGGGACTGCACACGCTCTATCTGCAGCTTGACGGCGTCACCGACGACGTCTACCGGCGCACCCGCGGCGAGCCGCTGATGGAAAAGAAGCTCCGGGTGATCGAAAACGTCCGAAAGGCCGGGATGAAAATCTGCTTCGTGCCGACGATCGTCAAGGGGGTCAACGACCACCAGATCGGCGACATCATCCGTCTGGCAATTGACCACATTGACGTCGTCAGCGCCATCAGTTTCCAGCCCGTGAGTTTTTGCGGGCGCATCTCGCGTAAGGAACTGGAGGCCAAGCGATTCACCCAGTCCGATCTGGCGCACGCCGTCCACCGGCAGACGGGCCTGTGCGACCCCTACGAGGATTGGTTTCCGCTGGCCTGCGTTGCGCCTTTCTCCCGGTTCCTGAGCGCGCTCCGCGGTGAGGAGGCGCCGACGCTTACGTCGCACCCGCACTGCTCCATGGGAACGTATCTGTTCGTGGATGCTAGCCGCCGCGCCGTTCCGGTGACGCGCTTCGTCAACATCGGCGCCATGATGCAGGATCTGGACCGCCTCGCCCGCAGCATTCCGCATCAGCGCGTGAAGCTCTTCTCCAAAGTCCGGGCCTGGCACGCCGTTCGCCGGCACTTCCACGAAGATCGTGCGCCCGAGGGCCTGACCTTCCAGCGCTTCCTGCAAACGCTCCAGGGATTCACCGACAAACGCTACGGCCGCGGCGAACTGGAACAACAGGGATTCACCTACAAGACGCTCATGGTGGCCAGCATGCATTTCATGGACGTGTACAACTACGATGTGGAGCGTGTGAAGCGCTGCGTCATCCACTATGCGGCCCCCAACGGCCTGATCTATCCCTTTTGCGCGTACAACGCCGGCCCGACGTTCCGGGAAAAAATCGAGAAGAAGTACTCGATACCGTTTGAACGCCAGCCCCGTTTGCTGGAGCTGATCCGTCTGGCTGGCTCCGGCGGCCCGGCTCGTTCCCACGAGCCGGCCCGGACCGGGGCGGCAGCAGGCCCGTCCTCCGCAGAGCCGTAGGCGGCCGGTCCGTCGGCGGCAAGTCCTCTCGCAAAAGGCCCGCGGTGCCGAGCGCCGAATCGGGTATCATGAAAAAGTTCATCCCCGTATGGTCCCCGACCAGATTTGCGAAGGTCTTACCTTCGACGACGTCCTGCTGATGCCGGCTCGCAGCAGCGTGTTGCCTGCCGAAGCCGACACCCGCACCTGGCTGACGCGCCGCATCTCGCTGAACATCCCGATCGTCAGCGCGGCCATGGACACGGTCACCGAGTCCCGCCTGGCGATCGCCCTGGCCCGGGAGGGGGGCATCGGCATCATCCACCGCAACATGTCCATCGAGCGGCAGGCCGAGGAAGTGGATCGCGTCAAACGCAGCGAGAGCGGCATGATCGTGGATCCGGTCACGATGGAACCGGAACAGAAGATCTATGAAGCTCTCGAGGTCATGAAACGGTTCCGCATTTCCGGCGTGCCGGTGACCAAGAACGGGAAGCTCGTGGGCATCCTCACCAACCGTGACCTGCGCTTTGAAACCCGCCTGGATTTGCCCATCTCCGAGGTCATGACCAAGGAGAACCTGATCACCGTGCCCGTGGGCACCACTCTTGAGGAGGCCGAACGCATCCTCCACCGGCACCGCGTCGAAAAGCTGCTGGTTGTGGACGAGCACTACAACCTCAAAGGCCTCATTACCGTCAAAGACATCCAAAAGAAGCTCAAGTATCCGAATGCGGCCAAGGATGCGCAGGGGCGCCTGCGTGTGGGAGCGGCCATCGGCGCCACGGGCGACTTTCTGGAGCGGGCCCAGGAGCTGGTCGCCAAGAAAGTGGACGTGCTCGTGATCGACACGGCCCACGGGCACAGCGAGCGCGTGATGGAAGCGATCGTGGCCTGCAAGCGCGCCCTGCCGGACGTGGAGCTGATCGCCGGCAATGTGGCCACCTACGAAGGCGCCCGGGATCTCATCTCGCTGGGCGTGGACGGAATCAAGGTGGGCGTGGGGCCCGGTTCGATCTGTACCACCCGCGTCGTTACGGGAGCGGGAGTGCCCCAGATTACGGCAATCCAGCAGGCCGCCAAAGCGGCGCGCGGCACCGGGGTCCCGATCATTTCCGACGGCGGCATTAAATATTCCGGGGACATCACCAAGGCCATCGCGGCGGGCGCTGATTGCGTCATGATCGGCAGCCTGTTTGCCGGCACCGACGAAAGTCCGGGCGAGATGATTCTCTATCAAGGCCGGACGTTCAAGAGTTACCGCGGCATGGGTTCGATGGGAGCCATGGTGCACGGCTCGGGAGACCGCTACGCTCAGGAAGCAAACGCCAAGCTCGTTCCGGAAGGCATCGAAGGCCGCGTACCGTACAAAGGTCCTCTTTCGGAGATGGTCTATCAACTGGTGGGCGGTCTGAAGGCGGGCATGGGATACTGCGGTTGCGCCACCATTGCCGAGCTACAGCAAAACGGCCGCTTCCTTCGCATTACGGCCGCGGGGCTGCGGGAAAGCCACGTGCACGACGTTATCATCACGAAGGAAGCTCCGAATTATCGGCTGGAGTAGATTCGGTCACCCGGGCTCCCAGTCTCCCGCGGGCCAACAGGATCTCCAGGAGCGCGCCCGGTTGGGCGGCTGTCGCGTCCCTCACGATGCGGCCCCCTGCGTCGCGCACGATGGCATAGCCTCGCTCAAGTACAGCCAGGGGACTCAGGTGGCCCAGTTCCGCGCGCAAGGCCTGCAGGCGGGTCCGCACGCGGGCCAGGCGCAGCTGGATGCCCTGCTCGGCCCGGCGGGTCAGGTCTTCCAGCCGCCGGCGCGCCTCCGCCAGTCGCAGCCGCAGGTCTTGGCGGCGCAATCTCCCCTCGAGCTCCTGCCACCGGCTGCGGCGCACTAGAAACCTCTCGCGCCACCGCTCGTGAAGCCGGCCTTCCAGTTCGTCCAGCCGCTGTTGCCGCCGTCCCATGAGCCGGCGGAGCATGTGCGCCGGGCGGTCAATGCCCAGCTCGTGGAGCCGGCGACCGCACTGCGCCAGGCGATAGCGGATCGCCCGTTCCAGGCGCTCCCCGGCGTTCGCGATCTGCTCGAGCAGTTGCTGCCGGAGCGGGGCCACGATCTCCGCCGCGGCGGACGGCGTCGGGGCGCGCACGTCGGCGACGAAATCGGCGATGGTGTAATCCGTTTCGTGGCCGATGGCCGAAATGACGGGGACGCGGGATCGGGCAATGGCCCGCGCCACCGCCTCCTCGTTGAAGGTCCACAGATCTTCGAGGGAGCCGCCGCCGCGCGCCACAATGACCACGTCCGGCCAGCCGGAATTACTGAACCAGTCGAGCGCCCGGATCACGTCCTCGGCGGAGCCCAGGCCTTGTACCTGTGCCGGGAAAATGCGCACGTGCAGTCCGGGGAACCGCCGCCCCAGCACGTGCAGGATGTCGCGGATCACGGCTCCGTCCAGAGAGGTCACGATGCCGATTCGGCCTGGGTACTTCGGCAGGGGACGTTTCCGGGCCGGGTCGAAGAGCCCTTCCTCGGCGAGTTTCTTCTTGAGCTGCTCGAAGGCGAGTTGCAGGGCGCCCAGCCCTTGCGGCTCCAGCGCTTCCACAATGAGCTGGTACTCTCCGCGCGGCGCGTAGACGTCAATGCGGCCCCGCGCAAGCACCGCCACTCCGTCCTGCGGCTTGAAGCGCAAATAGCGCGCCGCGAGCCGGTAGCACACGCACCGGATCTGCGCCTCGCCGTCCTTCAGCGTGAAGTAGTAGTGGCCGCTGTTGGCCAGCCGCACTCCGGAGATCTCGCCCGCCACCCACACGTCGGGGAATTCGCGGCCCAGCACCTCCCCGATGGCGGCCGTGAGCTCAGCCACCCTCCACACGCGGCGTTCGGCAAAATCGAGGGCATTCTGCTCCATTGCTCACGTCCCGCGCGCCGCCGGCCCATTCGGTTTTGTTTGCGACTCGATCATTTTTTTCTATTTGACCGACGGCGGAACCTTCGATATTCTGAGGTTCGTTAAGGCTGCGCCGGCCTGAGAGTAATTGTATCCATCCACGGAGGATTGATGAGTCCCAAGGAAGTACTCGAATTTGCCAAGAAAAACGACGCCAAGCAGGTGGATCTGCGCTTCACGGATCTGCCCGGGCTCACGCATCACGTCTCGTATCCCATCGAAGAGCTCACACTGGAATCGTTTGAAGAGGGCTTCGGGTTCGATGGCTCGAGCATCCGGGGCTGGGCCGTGATACACGAAAGCGACATGTTGCTGGTCCCCGACCCGACCACGGCCTTCATGGACCCCTTCGCCGAGACGCCGACGCTGGTCATGATTTCGGACGTGATTGATCCCATCACACGCCAGCACTACGAACGCGATCCCCGTTGGATCGCCAAGAAAGCGGAGATGTACCTGCGGAACAGCGGCGTCGCCGACACGGCCTACTTTGGCGCCGAGGCCGAGTTTTTCATCTTCGACAATATCCGCTTCGATCAGAACGAGCATTCCGGTTTCTATTTCATCGACGCCGAGGAAGGACGCTGGAACTCGGGCCGCGAGACCAATAACCTCGGCTACCGGCCCCGGTACAAGGAAGGGTACTTCCCGGTGCCGCCGACCGACCACTATCAGGATCTCCGCAGCGAAATGGTCCAGACCATGCAGCGCTGCGGCATGAAGATTGAATGCCATCATCACGAGGTCGCCACCGGCGGCCAGGCCGAGATTGATCAGCGCTACGACACGCTGGTGCGCGCCGCCGACAACATGATGCTGTACAAGTACATCGTGCGCAACGTGGCCAACCAGTACGGCAAGACGGTCACCTTCATGCCGAAGCCGATCTTCGGGGACAACGGCAGCGGCATGCACACGCACCAGAGCCTGTGGAAGGACGGCCAGCCACTGTTTGCCGGGGACTGCTACGCCGGCTTGAGCCAGCTGGCGCTATGGTACATCGGAGGTCTTCTCAAGCACGCGCGGGCCCTTTCAGCGATCATCGCGCCGACGACGAATAGTTATAAGCGCCTGGTGCCGGGTTACGAGGCTCCCGTCAACCTTGCCTATTCCCGGCGCAACCGCTCGGCCGCGGTGCGGATTCCGATGTATTCGGCGAGCCCCAAGGCCAAACGGATTGAGTTCCGTCCGCCGGATCCCTCCTGCAACCCGTATCTGGCTTTCGCCGCCATGACCATGGCCGGCCTGGACGGCGTGCTGAACAAGATTGATCCGGGCGAGCCTCTGGACAAGGACATCTACGATTTGAGTCCGGAAGAGATGAAGAACGTGCCCTCCATGCCCGCTTCGCTCGAAGAGGCCCTGGATTGTCTGGAGGACGATCACGGCTTCTTGCTCAAGGGCGACGTTTTTACCGAGGAGCTCCTCGAAACGTATATCAACTACAAGCGGAAGAACGAAGCGGACGCGGTACGGCTGCGGCCTCACCCCTACGAGTTCGCGCTGTACTATGACATCTGAACCCGTGCGGCCGCCTGGGACGCCAGAGACGGTATAATCGCACCAGCGGACCAGGCGGGTTCCGAACGGGATGCAGCGTCTCGCCGAGCGGGTGAAGTTTCGCGATCCGGACCGCGCTGCCGTCCGGATCGCCTCGCTGTCAGGGGAGCTCGGGGAGGCGGCACAGGCTCGTGTGCGCAGCCTCTTGGCCGTGTGCCCGGATCCGGACGAGGCCCTCCACTACCTGGACCGGCTGCGGCAGGAGCGGCCGGACGCGTTCCGGCGCCTGATCGCCTCTCCCGCAGGTCTCCCGTATCTGATCACCGTTTTCTCCTACAGCCGCTTTCTCTCGGAGGAAATCCTCAAACATCCGGAATGGATCGAAGAGCTCGTCGGCTGCGAGGAGATGCACCGCATGCTGTCGGCGGAGGAGTACCAAGAGCGACTCGAGCGTTTCCTTCCCAGTCCCGGCGTTCCGGATCCGGTTGTGCTGGCCGTCTTCCGCCGCCGCCAGATCCTGCGGATCCTGCTCCGCGACGTTCTCGGACTGGAGACCCTGGCCGAGGCGACTGAGGAGCTCTCCAACCTCGCCGATGCCATCCTGGAGGTCACGCTGCGGCGCATACGCGAAGATCTGAGCCGCCGTCACGGCCCTCCGTTGTGCCCTGCCGCAGGCGGCGGGCTTGCGGAGTGCGGCTTCGCGGTCATCGCTCTCGGCAAGCTCGGCGGCCGCGGCCTGAACTACAGCTCCGACATTGACCTCATGTTCCTCTATGAGGCCAACGGCGAGACGGCGGGCCCTTCGCGGATCAGCAACAAAGAATTCTTCAAGAAAGTAGCGAATCAATATACGGAGTTACTTTCTACGTACACCTCGGAGGGGATGTGTTACCGCGTGGATCTGCGACTCCGTCCGGAGGGGCGGCTCGGCGAAGTGTGCATCTCGCTCGAAGGCGCAAGGAACTATTACCAGACGCGCGCGCGGGACTGGGAACTGCAGATGCTGATCAAGGCCCGTGTGGCGGCGGGAGACCACCGCCTGGGGCGGGAGCTGTTCGAGCAGGTGGAGCCGCGGATCTATCAGACCACGCTGGACTTCTCCGCCGTCGAAGCTCTGGCGGCCACGCGGGATCGCATCAGCGAGAAACTCGCCGCGCGGCGTAAGAACACGTCCGCTCTGGATATCAAGCTGACCCGGGGTGGGATCCGCGATATCGAATTCCTGGTGCAGTGCTTGCAGCGGCTGCACGGGGGCCGCGATCCCTGGGTGCGCCACGCGGGTACGCTTCTGGCTCTGGCGCGGCTGCGCGACAAGGATCTGCTGTCGGATTCCGAGTACTCACGCCTGGCCGCGGCCTATCAGTTTTTGCGACACCTGGAGCACCGGCTCCAGTTCGACGAAGACCGGCAAACCCACACGCTGCCCTCGGATCCCGACGAACTGGAGGTGCTGGCGCGGAAGATGCCTTCCGCCTTCATCGGACCGAACCCCAGCGCGGCCGTGCTCCTGGAGCGCCTGAACCATCATCTTGAGGAGGTTCAGGACATTTACGAGCGCGTCATCCACGCACAGCGCCCGATCTACTACGGCTGTGCGGGAGCATCCGCAGACCCTCCCGACGAACCGGCCTCAGTGGAACCGCCCACCAGCAACCTGGTCCGCTTCCTCGACCAGCGCGCGCCGCGACTGGCTGCGGTCCTGGCCTCCGGGCGCCCTCTTCGCGGCCGGGACTACCTCGAGCACTTTCTCGAAAAAATGTTGGACCGGGCGGAATGGCTGGCGTGGCTGGATGCGGATCCCACGCTGGCGAGCTGGGTTCTGGATCTGTTCGAACACAGCCCTTACTTTGCCGAGCAGATGGTCCGTACACCGGAGCTTGTCGAGGAGCTCAAGGATCTCCGCGAGCATCCAGGCCCCCGGTCGTACGACGAGATCGCTGCCCGGGCTTCCGACATCACGGCGCTGCGGCGCATGTTCCAGCGGGAAATGTTCCGCATTCAGGCCGAGAGCATCTGCCTCCAGGCCCCCATCTTTCCCACCCTGGAGCGAACTTCTGAACTGGCCGACGCAGTCATCCGGGCCGTCTACCGGATGGCCGTCGAGCACGTGCTTGCCGCGCGCCCGCCCGTTTCTGCCGGCTACGCGCCGCGGGATCAGATGCTCGTGGTGGCTCTGGGCCGGCTCGGAATGCTCGAGTTCGATCTGGCCTCCGACGCGGACCTGGTTTTTATCCTTCCGGATCAAGACAGCGGGGAGCTGGCTTTCTGGACTCGCGTCGCCGAGCGCATCATCGAGCTGCTGACAGCTTACACCGGCCAAGGCGTCATGTTCGCCGTGGACACCCGCCTTCGCCCCAACGGGCGCGAAGGGCCTCTGGTACAACTGGAGCGCGGCTATAAGGACTACTTCGCCAGGCACGCAGAGGCCTGGGAGGGCATCACCTACATGAAATCCCGCACCGTGGCCGGCAACATCGAGCACGGCACCGAGTTTCTGCACGAACTGCAGGACGTGGACTGGCGGCGCTACGGTCAAAGCGGGCGCTCTCGCAAACAGCTGGCTCAGATGCGGCTACGCCTGGAAAAGGAACAGGGCCCGGGCAATCCTTTGAAGGCGGGGCGGGGAGGCTATTACGATATCGACTTCGCCCTCATGTACCTCCGCCTCAAAGGTGCCGGCATTTTCTTTAAGGTCTTGAACACGCCTGCCCGCATCGACGTGATTGAGAAAATGGGTCACCTCGAACGCGCCGATGCGGACTTTCTCCGGGACGCAGCCACTTTCTACCGCGCCGTGGACCATGGTCTCCGCGTCTCTACGGGGCACGCCGAAGGTAGCCTGCCCACCTCGCAGGCGCAGCTGGACAACCTTCAGGAGCTGGTTTGTCGCTGGACGCCGGAGCATCTGCACGATCAGCCCCTCGATGTGGAACTGGCGCAGATCCAGATGCGTACGCGAGAGTTTTTTGACCGTTTGTTCAACGTTTGAAGCCTGGCCCGCAGGCCTCTCCTCCGGATGTGTTAATCTCTAGTGTGAATGTGGTGATTGCAAGGTGGTGCCGAAAGTCTCTGTCAAAGGCCAGTATGCCTTGCAGGCGATCCTGGACCTGACCAACCAACCCCGTGGCGTGCCGGTGAAGATCGCCGACATCGCTCGCCGCCAGAAGATCCCGCAGAAGTTTTTGGAATTGATTCTGGCCGGACTCAAACAGGGCGGATTTGTCGAGTCGCGCCGCGGGGCCGAGGGTGGCTATCTGCTGGCCCGGCCCGCGGAGAGTATCACCGTCGGTGAAGTGCTGCGCTTCGTCGAGGGAAGCCGCGGCGGGCGCAGGCAGAGCCGCGAGGAGACTCCCTTCACTGAGATGTGGCAAAAGGTGGACGAGGCGGTCGCGGCGATTTTGGACCGGACGACGTTCGCCGAACTGGCGCGAAAATGGGCCGAAAAGCAAACGCGGTATGTGCCCATGTGGGAGATTTAGGCCGTCCGGCAAACTCGGGTTTGCTGCGACGCCATTGAGGTTCTTTGAATTTCCGGGGGAGTTTGTAAGTGATTTTCGAGGACAATTCGTATAGCATTGGCCGGACTCCGCTCGTCAGGCTCAACCGCATCACGCGCGGGGCTCGCGCCACGGTGCTGGCGAAAATCGAGGGGCGCAACCCCGGCTATTCGGTGAAGTGCCGCATCGGAGCAGCGATGGTGTGGGATGCGGAGAAACGAGGCGTTCTCCGTCCGGGCAAAGAGATCATCGAGCCGACCAGCGGCAACACGGGCATTTCTCTGGCTTTTGTCGGCGCCGCACGGGGTTACCCGGTCACCCTGACCATGCCGGAGAGCTACTCGGTCGAACGACAGAAAATTCTCCGGGCTTTCGGAGCGAAGCTGGTGCTCACCGACGCCTCGTTGGGCATGAAGGGCGCCATTGCCAAGGCCGAACAGATCGTGGCTTCGGACCCGGAGCGCTACGTGATGTTGCAGCAGTTCAAGAACCCGGCCAACCCCGAGATTCATTTCAAAACCACCGGGCCGGAGATCTGGAAGGACACGGGAGGCGCCGTAGATGTGCTCGTGGCGGGCATCGGCACCGGAGGCACGATTACCGGCATCTCACGCTACATCAAGCTGGCCAGAGGAAAGAAGATTCTTTCCGTGGGAGTGGAGCCGGCCTCCAGTCCGGTCATCACCCAGACCTTGCGCGGGGAGCCGCTTCGCCCCGGTCCTCACATGATTCAGGGGATCGGCGCAGGTTTCATTCCGGACACGCTGGACCTCTCCATGGTGGACCGTGTCGAGACCGTCACAAATGACGAAGCGTTCGAGTACGCGCAACGTCTTGCGCGCGAGGAGGGGATTCTCTCCGGGATCTCCTGCGGGGCGGCGGCGGCAGTGGCCTGCCGGCTTGCCTTCGACGCCGAGTTCGAGGGAAAGACAATCGTCGCGATCTTCCCGGATTCCGGCGAACGCTACCTGAGCACGCCGCTGTTCGATGGGATGTTCGCCGACTGAGGCACCCTCCGGCGAAGTTCTCCTTACACGGTGAGAAAGTCCCGGGCGTCCTGAAACGGCATCTCGCGATCGCGAAAATCCGGCCTGTAGTAGCTGGCAGCTTCGGCCTCGAGCGGCTGAATCCATCCGTTTTCGAAGCCGAAAGCCTCAAGCCACTCGAGAACCCGCTCATACTCGCGCTCGCGGATCTTGCGATTGAGCAGGGGGAACCGCTCGTCGCTGACTTTGTTTGTGGGGAAATACTGGGTCATGATGCTGAGCGTGACGCGCGGTGAAAGTGCGGCGCGAATCCATTCCAGAGACTCGCGTACACCGGCCAGGTCGTTGGGGAGGATCAACAACCGGATCACGAGACCGCGCTGCAGCAATCCTCGCTCATCCAAAAGCAGTTCGTCGCCGGTCTGGCGGTACATTTCGGCAATCGCGGCGCGTGCCCGTTCGACGTAGTCCGGGATCCGCGACAGTTCCCGTCCCACCTCGTTGTCGGCGTACTTCAGGTCGGGCAGGTATATATCCACGATGCCGTCGAGCAGCCGGAGCACGTCCACGCTGTCGTAAGCGTTCGTGTTATAGACGATCGGGAGCCTGAGGCCCCGGCGTGCGGCAATCTCTACGGCGCGCACGATCTGCGGCACGAAATGCGTGGGCGAGACCAGCCCGATGTTGTGGCAGCCGCGCGCCTGGAGCTCGAGCATGATTTCCGCAAGGCGCTCGAAGCTGACTTCACTGCCTGGCCGGGTCTCCCGAAAATTCTGACTGATCTGCCAGTTCTGGCAGTAGACACATCGCAGGTTGCAATGCCCGAAGAAGATGTTGCCCGCGCCCCGGGCCTCGCCTTTGGGCAAGTGGGTGCCGCTCAGGGCCGGTTCTTCACCGAAGTGCGGCGCCCAGGAGGACACGATCGGCAGGTAACCTGCCACGCATACCTTGGTCTCGTTAGCCAGCCGGTTGACGCGGCAGTCCCACGGGCAAATGTTGCAGGAGGCCAGCATCGCTTCGAGCGCCTCGGTCCGGCTCCTCAGCTCTCCGCTCTCCAGTAATCTCCGATACGAAGGCTCCCTCATCCCGCGAAACTCCGTCCAAACTTCCGTCCCGAAATTCCGTCAGCCTGGTATGGCACCTTTTTTGAAAAATTCGTCAGCCTGGTGTGGCCCCTTTTTGGCTCCTTTTTCAGAATAGCGGTAATCGCGCTTTGTTGCGTGAATCCGTCGGGGAGCGCGCTGGTGCAAAGCCGTCCGGGGTGTTTTCCCTCTCAAGGGCCCCAAGCTCGGTCGGGCCGCAAACGTAGTACAATGTTGCCGTCTCCGTCATGATTCTCTACACCGATCCGGGCAGCGGCGCGCTGCTGTGGCAGGCCTTGATGGCGGGACTCGTAGGTCTGCTTTTTTATGTCCGGAAGTTCACCTCCTGGTTTCGGGGCAAGAACGACAAGAAGGATCCAGGCGACTAAGTGCGATCTCCGTTCTCCTTCCGGGATCCCGGGGGAGTTCTGATCCCGCTCGACGGCCGGCTCCTCCGTCTTGTAAGCCCTGAGGCCGCGCCGAGCCTGCGGGCATTCCACACCTCGCCAGTCTGGTCTTCCTGGACTGACACGGGCCGGCTTGTGCCGTCCCGGGTGCTCACAGCGGAGCAAACCGCGCTCGTACTGCGTGATGAGCGCCTGCGGCCCTTGCTTCATGGGTTCGAGCCCGAACTGGTGATCGAGCACGAGCCCGTAGAATTCCCGAGCTACCCTTACGAGTGGCCTCCGGAAATGCTGCACGCCGCCGCCGAGCTCACACTGGAACTCGCGCTGGAACTGCTTCCTTACGGCCTAGGTTTGAAAGACGGCACACCGTACAACGTGCTGTTTCGCGGGCCGGATCCGGTCTTCGTGGACGTGCTTTCCGTCGAGCAGCGGGATCCCGCCGATCCGACGTGGCTGGCCTACGCTCAGTTTGTCCGTACCTTCTTACTGCCGCTCGCTGCCTGGCGCGAGTTCGGAGTGGCGCCGGGCGAGGTGCTGCTTTCACGCCGGGACGGCCTAGAACCCGAGGATTTCTTCGGCTGGCTCGGTTGGGGACGGCGCCTGCTGCCCCCGTGGTTCTCTTTGGTCACGATGCCCGTGCTCCTCGGTAGGCGCAGACGGGATGATCCGTCCGTCTACCGGCCCCGTCGCTTAGGCGATCCCGACAAGGCCCGGTTCGTCCTCCGGACTCTCTTCCGGAGCCTGCGCCGCACACTCGGCAGGCTGGCGCCTCCTGAGGGGAAGCGGTCCGAGTGGTCCGCCTATACCGAGGCGCGTAGCCATTACTCCGCCGAGCAAGCTCGCCTCAAGGACCGGTTCGTCGAATCCGCACTTTCAGAATTCCGGCCGCGGCGCGTGCTCGATGTGGGTGCCAACGTGGGTCACTTCAGCGCCATGGCGGCGCGCGCGGGAGCCTCCGTTGTGGCGATCGATTACGACCCGGTGGTCGTGGGCCGGGCCTGGCGCATGGCTCGGGCCGACGGGCTGCGCATTCTCCCGCTCGTGGTTAATCTTGCGCGTCCTACGCCTGCCGTCGGCTGGCGGAACGCGGAGTGCTCGAGTTTCCTCGACCGGGCCCGGGGGCGGTTTGATCTCGTCTTGATGCTTGCGCTGATCCACCACTTGATCGTCACGGAACGGGTCCCGCTGGGGGAAATCGTCAGTCTGATTGCCGAGCTCACGACAGAGTTGGCGCTCATTGAGTTCGTCGGGCCCGAGGATCCGATGTTTCAGCGCATCGTCCGCGGAAGGGAACATCTGCATCGCGGCCTGAACTCGACCGTGTTCGAATGCGCCTGCAAGAAGCATTTCCACATCGTCCGCTCCCAGCCTCTGCCCGCTTCCCACCGGACGCTCTACCTCCTCCGCAAGTCATAAGTCCGTCCAAAAATCCGTCAGCCTGGTATGGCACCATTTTCTGCGCCGTGCGCCCCAGAGCGAAAAAAGGTGCCACACCAGGCTGACGGATTTTTGGGGAACGTTGCGGGGGCGGGTGCGTCTCAACTAAATTGAACTAGGGTGCGGGCTGCACGAGGCCCGTCCGTTTCCAACCGTAACCCTGGAGGTCGCCACTTGTATCGCTGCCGGTTGCATGCGGTAGCTCTGCTCTTGCTGGCCGCTGTGACGCGGGCACAGGATCGCGCCACCCTGGCCGGCCAAGTCATTGACGCCACCAAAGATGGTGTGCCCGGCGCCGTCGTCAAGCTCATCGGTGCGGGCGGAGTACGCGAAACCGAGACGGACGCCGCCGGCATTTACGTCTTCGACAACCTTCCATCCGGCGCCTACACTCTTGAAGCGTCCAAGACCGGCTATGCCACCGTGCGCTTCCACCTCGATCTCGCCATGCGTGAGCGCCGCTTTCTGCGCCTGCAGCTTTCCACCGACGGCGGCCCGGCCAAGACGGTGGAGTTGTCCGGGTCAGGCCCCTCCGTAGATCTCTCTACGGGAGCTCTGTACTTGGTCGCCGCTGCCGGACATCTTCCTCTCCAGCGCCGCGACCTGTCCTCCCTCGTGGAGCTTTCCCCGCATGCCCTCGAGCGCCAGGCCGACCCGTCGGGTCCCTCTGCCCTGGCAGTCCCACCCGAGATGAACTACGCCACGCTCGACGGCGTCAGCGTGGTTCCCGCGCCACATCCGGAACCCGACACCGGCTTGCTGACGCTTCCGGAGCGCTACGCCCAGCGCAGCCCTGCTTCCCTCGAGGCCTTGCCGCACGTGGCTCCGGTGGAAGCCGTCGAGTCGGTGACCGTCCAAAGCGGCGCGCTCGCCCCTGAATTCAGCCACAGTCCCGGCGTTCAGACGGCAATCACCAGCCGCTCCGGCGGAAACGGCTTTCACGGAGCCGCCTATGAGTACGCGCGTAACGACCGCTTCAACGCCGCGGACTGGTTTGCCAACTCTCTCGGCCTGGGTCGCGGCAGGATGCGGCACCACCAGTTCGGCGGAGCGTTGGGCGGTCCGGTGGGCCCGGTCGGCTGGTCGTTCTTTGCAGGCTACGATGGCTCGCGCGGGCGCGACCCGGAGACCAGCGTTGCCGCCGTGCCGTCCCTGTCGGCCCGTTCCACCGCGCCCGTCGCGATCCGTCCCTATCTTGCCGCATTCCCGCTGCCCGGCATTTCCGCGCCTGCATCCGGAACGGCTAGTCCGCTTCCCGTTTCCGTTTCAAATCCCTTTGGCAGCGACGCTGCCAGTCTGCGCCTGGACCAGCGCTGGACGGAACGCACCTTCTCGTTCCTCCGCTATAGCTACGGCCGCTCGCACGTCGAAGAGCGCGGCGGCCCGGTGCTGGCTTCCAGTTTGGTCCAGTCGCGGGACTCCTGGACCCACGCCGCCACGGTTGTTCTGCGCTCCGAGTTGAGCACTTCCTCTCTCAACGAACTCCGCGTGAACTACTCGCGCGCACAAGCGGCTTGGGCCGTTTCCATGGACGCCTGGGGCGGCGCCGTCCCGTTGGCGGATTCGCAGGTCTTTCCGCGCGGGATCAACCGCTCCAACGGCGCGTTTCGTTTCACGGTCCCGGGACTCGGCGCCTGGGCCGTCGGCGATTTTGCTATCAATCGCCAGCAGCAGCTCAACGTCGTCGAAAGTTTCTCCAAGCTGGTGGGCCGGCACCAGTACCGCTTCGGCGTGGACTACCGCCGCCTGGCGCCTACATACCTGAGTCCCCCTTACAGCGCCGATGTCGTGTTTCGCGGTCTGTCGGACTCCTCGGGCGGCGTGCTGTCCGGCACGGCCACCTCTGCCGTGATCGCCACGCGCGACAAGGCGGTCTACCCGGTGTGGATGAACCTTTCCTTCTACATGCAGGACAACGTGCAGGCGACCAGCCGCACGACGCTGCTGTACGGGTTCCGCTGGGACATCACCCCTCCGCCGGGCATGCGCCGGGGCCCACGACCGTTAGGCGTCGGGGGGACCATCATCGAGCTGAGTCAGAATGAACCGCTCTACCCGACGAAGTACTACCAGATTGCGCCACGGCTGGGTCTGGCCTACCAGATGGATTCCAAGCCCGGCCGCGAACTCATCTTTCGGTTGGGCGCGGGTGCTTTCTACGATATCGGGTTTGCGTCCACGGCGACTGTGTTCACCGGCGCGCCCTATGCAAGCGTCCGGGTGCTCACCGATCCGGGTTTTCCGCTCACGGCTTCCGACTCGCAGCCGCCCGCCTTTCCTCCCAAGCGCCCCTTTGGCTTTGTGAGCACGACGGACTTCGACCTCCGCTTCCCGGCCATCATTCACTGGACTGCCGGCTTCGAGCGTATGCTCGGCAGGAATCAGGCCCTGTCAGTGATTTATCTCGGCAACAAAGGCCGCCGTCTCATCCGGTTCGAAAGCGAGCGCTCCTTTACGAGCAAAGCCTATGACGTCATCCGGCGCACGGTCAACGAGGGTACCTCGACGTACAACGGGATTCAGATCGGGTTTCGGCGGAGGGCGGGAGGCCGCTTTGTGGCCCAGGTATCGTATACGCTCGGGCGTGCCAGCGACCGGGCACCTATCGGTGTCGCTCCCGGACCGGCGTTTGCGACCGTGTTCACCAACGAGTGGGCCGACTCGGATTTCGATGTACGCCATCTGTTTAACGGCTCCGGCTCCGTGGGCCTTCCCGGTCCGCGGGGAGGTCTGGTGGGGGCGATCTTCGGGGACTGGTGGCTTGATTTTGCAGCCACGGCGCGCAGCGGACTTCCGTCGGATGTGCTTGCGATCTCGAAACTCTCCAGCGAAGCCAGACAAAGCGGGGAAACCCGGCGGGGATTGTATGCCTGGGTGCGGCCGGATTACACGGGACAGCCGCTCTGGACCGAGGATCCGCAGGCGCCGGGAGGCCGCCGGATCAATCCGGCTGCTTTGCTGCTGGCCGACAAATTCGATCAGGGAACGCTACGGCGAAATGCCTTGCGCGGCTTTCCGCTCGCGCAGGTCAACGCTGCGCTGCGGCGCGAGGTGGCTTTGGCGGAGGGCGCTCGGCTGAGCCTGGCTGTACAGGCATTGAACATATTCAATCACTCGAACTTCGCCGACCCGCTGCCGTCCCGGGAGGCTTACTTGGGAGCAGCGGCCTTCGGCATGGCGACACGCCTGCAATCATCCGGCATTGCCGGAGCCGCCCGCACGCTGCAGTTCGGCGTCCGGCTTGTATTCTAAGAGAGGGTTGATGCGTCCCGGTCCCACTAAGCTGATACGCTCGCTTGTAGCCTTGGGCTGTCTTTTCGTGGCTTTGGCGCAGGAAGAAGAACAAGAGCGCCGCCACATGGAACGGCGCCTGTGGCTTGGCGGACGGATCACGATTGCAGGTAATGCGCAGGTCCTCCCGGGAAAATTCACAGGTACTTCGGCGCAACCCGCCGGCTCGCTCGAGAGCGAAGTGAAGTGGACTTCGGGCCGCTTCGGCGCCGGACCGTCATTGGAGCTGCGCCTGCTAGATCGTGTCTCGCTCGGACTGGACTTTCTCCACCGCGGCACCGCGTACCGCCAGGAAGCGACCATCAAACGCACCGGCGGCGGCGAAGACGTCCGCATCACGGAGAAAACACGGGCCAGCAGCTGGGAGGGATCGGCCATCGCCCGCTTTGGGGTCGGCTACCAGCGCTGGGGCGGATTCCGCTATTTCGGCGGTGCGGGCGTCGCCGTTCGCACGCTGTCCGGAATCCGCACCACGATCGAGCGGCAGGGCCTGGGAGATGAGAACTGCTGCGATGAAACCCCGATCCGTCCCGCTCACCGCAACGCTCTCGGCTTTGTGGCGACCGCCGGCCTCCGGCTCCGAGACGACGTCGGAATCAAGATCATACCGGAAGTCCGTTACACCCACTGGCGCGACCGCAGTTTCGATGCGTTCCCGGTCCGCTCCAACCCGAACCAGATCGAAGTCGTCATCGGCATCGTGTTCTGAAACGCTTAGGGCGGCCGCCTCTGGTGCTACACTGAAGCCGGAGGAGGGGTTATGCGGCGGTTTGCACTCACCCTCGCGCTGATCCTCGCGGGAGCCGCGGTGACAGCTGCGCAGTTCCGCTCCGGCGCAGGTTTTCGGAGCGGGCTCCGCTTCTCTCCGGGATTTGGAGTCAGGCTTCACTCAGGCCATCCCTTCGGCTTTCACCGTGGCTTCTTCCATCCCTTCCCGTTTCACCGGCGATTCGTGCACCCTTTCACCAGTCACAGGGGGTTTTTCTTCGGATTCCGGACCTTTGGATCGCCTCACGGATTCGGCAATGTCGTTTTCCCGGGTCTCGGCCACGCGCCACCCCTCGCTCCGTTTACCGGCTTTTTCGGCACGCGCCGTTTTCTCCCCTTCTTCCCGTTCTGGTGGGGACCCGCAGCGTATCCGGTGGCCACTTTCAGCTATGCGCCTTCGCCGCCGGTCGTCGTGGTGGTGCAAGGCGTCCCCTCTGAGGCCGATGCCCGCACGCCGGTGGTGATCCATCAGCGGTTCCACCGTGTGGCAGAAACGGAGCCCGCCCCCAAAGCACAGACGCCAAAGACCGCGCCGGAAGGCAAGAACCATGACATGGCGCAGCCCGGCTACAGATACCTGGCGTTTCGCACGAGCGCGGTCGAACGAGTCATAACGGTAGAAGTGGAATCCGAAATCGTGCGCTACCGCACGCTGGACGGCCGGCAGCGCGAGGCGCCGCTGAGCGCAATTGATCGTGACCTCACGGTGCAGCTCAACGAGGAGATCGGCGCTGCGCCGCTTCCTCTACCCGCCGCGGACCACTGATCTGATACGCTGAGTAGCGCGTCAAGGAGGGCAAAGACCATGGGCGTTACACGCCGGCAATTCGTTCACGCGGTCACCGTCGCCCCGTTTTTCGCGGGTGCGGCACCTGCCTCCAGCGAAATGCCCAAACGCGTCTTGGGGCGCACGGGCCGGCAGGTCTCCGTTCTCGCCATGGGCTGCGGCAGTCGCTTCCTCATGTACAAGGACGAAGACAAGGCACTGGAAGCGTTGAACCGCGCTCTGGACCTGGGTATTAACTACCTGGACACGGCCTATTCTTACGGCCGGGGACTCAGCGAAGAACGCGTGGGCAAGGTCATGGCGACGCGCCGCAAGGAGGTTTTTCTGGCCACCAAGGTTCCGGACCGCAAGGGCGACGCTGCTCTGCGCACCATCGAGGGTAGCTTGAAGCGCCTGCGCGTGGACCAGGTGGACCTGATTCACATTCACAGCCTCACCGGCGCCGATGACCTGGCCGCCATCGAGGCCGCAGACGGCGTTCTCCAGGCGCTCTACAAACTCCGGGACCAGAAAGTGACGCGCTTCATTGGCATCACTTCCCACACCGATCCGGCTGTGTTGAAAACCGCATTGGAGCGTCACGATTTCGACTGCACGCAGATGGCGCTGAATGCAGCGATGGCGGGCATGACGAGCGGGCCCGGCGGCATGGTCATGAATCCCAGTAGACAGCTGAGCTTCGAGCGCACGGCGCTGCCGGTGGCTGTTCGGAAAAATCTCGGCGTGATCGCCATGAAGGTCTTTGCCCAGGATGCCTTGGTGGGCCAAGCCCCTGCGGAAAAACTCCTCGGCTATGCACTTTCGCTGCCCGTGGCCACGGCGGTTGTGGGCATGCCCCGGCTCGAGCTGATCGAACAGAATGCGGCGCTGGCCCGGGCCTTCCGGCCGCTTCCGGCAGAGGAGATGCGTAGCCTCTCCGAGCGCCTCGCCGGGGCGAACAAAGCCGCGCTCGACAGCTGGTTTGCCCGCCACCGAGACGCGTAAGGGCGACCTCAGACTAGCCGTAGCAGGCTCAAGTTGATGCTCAACGGGCGTGTGTCCGGAGGTGCGGTCCAGACCGGCGAGGCCAGGATCTCGACGTAGTAATCCTGTGCCGCCGGGAGGTCTGCTTCCAGAACGAACAGTCCCGGACGGCGGATCTTCCAGACACCTGCTCGCCGGGCGTTTACGCGGACCTCAATCCGTATTTTCCCGTGCGTTTCGATGGCGTGCCGGGGCACGAAGCCCCGCAGCCGCAATCTGCGCGGACGCGAGTCGCCGGCGGCAAGCCGCGCCGTGGCGCGCGCTCCGATCCAGCGGTAACAGTTGCCCGCTGCCCCTTCGAGCGGGCCCCAGCCCTCGAGCAGCCCCTTCTCGTGGCCGGGCCTGCTGAAATCGAGAATGTCCTCCCCCTCGCCTGGGTAAAGCTCCTGCCGCTCCGCGGAAGGCAACAAGTCGTAGACGCCGTCCTGGCAATCGGCGACAAACCCGCAGGGGCACGCCAAGCGGCCGGCTTGTCCACGGCTGAGCGGGCCGCCGCAATCGGGGCATTGCAGATAACTCTCCAGCTTGCTGCGGGTGTCCGGGAAGTCGTGCGGAGCTTCTCCCGGTTTCCGGCACACCGCCGCCAGCGTGCCTCCGAGCAGGCGGGCGGCCAGCCAGATGGAATGGTGGCGATCCAGCGCAACGGCCACCCGCTTCACCCACCCGTCCAGGCAGCCGTCCTCGCGCAGGAAGATCTCGTAGCCGGATGACGCGAAATGCGTTTCGAGGAGCCGCTGCCACCGTTTCAGCGTCATGGAGTGGTTTTGCCGGATGCCGAAGCTTTCCTCCTGCGCCGCACCGATCACATCCCGGACCAAGTAGGGCAGGAGGCGCCATTCGTATAGCTTGCGTTCCCAGCGCCCCATCCACTCGGGATAGGGACAGCGGTAGAGTTGCAGCGACAGCACGCGCCGGATCGGCTCTTCGGCGAAAAAGAAAATCCCGCCGGGAGCCAGCACGCGCTTTACTTCGAGGAGCACGGCCTCGATGTTCAAAAACTGGCTGAGCGTCTGAAACGTCAGTACCGTACGGATGGAGCAATCGCGGACCGGCAGGCGCAGTGCGTCCCCGGCAATACGCACGGGCGCGCGCGGCCAGTTCCAACGCTCCGCCAGGACCGCTCCGTGTCGCAAGGCATCGGCTGAAAGGTCCAGTGCGAACCCGTTGGCGCCGAACTCGTTGACCAGCAGATAGCTGGTGTGCCCCGGGCCGGCACCGATCTCCAGAAAAGGCGTGATCGGGCCGGGCAGGTGCTTGCGGATCAGCGCCGAGCGGTTGCGATTGCGTTCCCGGTAAACGGCCAGAGCCTTGTCGCCCTCGCCCAACGCCGCGAACTTGTGGAACTCAACTTCAGCGCGCTTGACCGCCAGCGGTTGCGCTTCCATGGGTGTAGCACCGGCGCTATTCTAGTGAGAGCCCGGCTCGATTGCAACCCACTCGCCCTTCCACATAGCGCGCTCGATCGCGCCGAGATTGCGCACGTCCTCCAGCGGGTTGGCCGTCAGTACGAGCAGATTCGCCTGCTTGCCGGGCTCCAGAGTACCGGTGATCTCGCCCAGCCCTGCCGCCCGCGCTCCGTTCCGCGTGGCCGCCACCAGAACATCCATGGGTCTGAGGCCGGCCGCCGCCAGCAACTCGAGTTCGCGCAGCGTGTTCGTTCCGGAGGGGAGGCCGGATGCGACCGCGATGGCGACCCCTGCCTGGTGCAGGCGTACTGTGTTCCGCTTCGCAATTTCCAGCGACCGGCCCGTGCGAACCGCCAGCCGCGGAGCCAACACCACGCCGAGATCGCGGAGCCTGTGCGCGAAAGCCAGGTCCACTTCCTCGGTGTCTTCGATCATTCCCGCCAGCACTTTCGCACCCTGGCCGGCGGCCTCCTCCACGGCCGAAAGCGCGGCAACCTCCGGAAGAGGGGGCTTGTTCTCACGAACCGCAGGAAGCAGTCCGCGGCTCAGCATAAAACGAGTGTCACCGGCGCCGGCATCCAGGTCCACGAGCGCCGGAACGACGAACCGTCCCGACCCGTCCACGATCTCCGCGGAAGCGGGCACAGGTACGGCCGCGCGTGGTCCCGCAGCACGAATGCGCGACCCGGCAACGATCACCACCGAGTGGGAAACCGGCGCGCCTCCGGTGCCGTCAATGAGGACCGCGCCCACGATGGCTTTCAGCCTTGTTTCCGGTGAAGGCTTGCAACCGGCGCCGGCGAGGCAAACCAAACCCAGTACGAGCCGGCGCCGGGTGCGAAGCGGGCAACGCGGAAGCCATTGCATCGCTGCTATTATCGCGAGACCGCTCTCACCACGCCTGCCGGGCCTCGACGAGCCCCCAACGGCGTCAGTGGAGATTACGGCCGGAGGAGTTGCTCCGGACGGAGCGCGCGGAGGTCGTCTACGAGAATGTCCGGCGACTCCGCAGCAAGCTGTGTTCTCGAACAGACTCCCGTCAGCACGGCCACGACGTGCACGCCCGCCGCGCGGGCGGCGCGGACATCCGCCGGTGAGTCTCCGATCACCCAGACCTGACCGGTGCGGCTGATCCAGCCGCGGGCGCGCGCCATGCGCACTGCAAGGCGCACCAGCCCGGCGCGATCCGGGTGCATCTCGCCAAACGCTCCGAAGCGGAAGTACCGCCGAAGCCCCGCCCGCTCGACCTTTTTCCAGCCGATGCGCGTAAGGTTTCCGGTCACAAGACCGAGTGGCACCCCCGTCCGGCGGAGCCGTCTCAGCAAAAGACGGACACCAGGGCAGACGTTCCGCCGCAGGTCGGGGCAGCGCCGGACGTAGATCGCCTGGGCGGAGGTGATGATTGCGGGCAAGCTGCGCCGGATAACCGCCTCGGGCGCTCCTGCATTGCGCATCATGCGGCGCAGGATGTCGGGGTCCAGCATACCGTGAAGCGGAATGCCGTCCGTCGTCGTTTCTAAACCGGTGTGCCGCCGTACCGCCTCGATGAGCGCTTCGCGGTGGTGAATCCCCGCACGGCGCACGAGCGTACCGTCAATGTCAAAGAGAACCAAAAGGGTATGGGCGGTGTTCCGAACCATGCTCGAGTCAGGCACGGGAAAGATCTGCCAACGGATCCGCAACCGGCCGCCTCGGCGCCGCAGGCGATCGGAAGCGGGCGCTACAATAATACGACAAGCGCATGGAGAAGCGGTTTCCGAACGGCAGCGTGCTCCGTCTTGTAGTGGGGGACATTACGAAGGTTCCCGCAGACGCCATCGTCAACGCCGCCAACTCGGCTTTACGGGGCGGAGGCGGCGTGGACGGTGCGATCCACCGGGCCGGCGGGCCGGAAATCATGGGCGAGCTGGATCAGATCCGCCGGCGGACGGGAGGCTGTCCGACCGGGAGTGCGGTCGCAACCACTGCGGGAAAGCTTCCGGCACAATATGTGTTCCACGCCGTCGGGCCCATATGGCGCGGCGGCAGGCACAATGAGCCCGAATTGCTGGCCTCCTGCTATCGCACGTGCCTCCGCATGGCCGAAGAACGCGGCGTAAAGGTGATCACATTTCCTTCCATCAGCACCGGAGCATACGGTTATCCTGTCCGTGAGGCGGCCAGCATCGCCCTCCGCACTGTGGCGGAGTGGCTCTCCCGGGAGGAGAACACGGTACGGGAAGCGATCTTTGTCCTGTTCGACCAGGCTACCTACGAAGCCTATGCGGATGCCTTGAACAAAGATCTCGAAGGCGGCGCAGTTCCAGGAACAGGCGCAAGGAGCGAAGCCTCATGATGCGGTTCGTCGCGCTCGGAATTGCCTGCCTGGTCGCAGTGGCGGAAACCAGGCAGGAGCGCGCCAAGCGCGTCGTCGAGGAGGCGCTGGAGGCTCTCGGCGGCAAGCGCTTCCTGGCCATGCAGGACCGGGTCGAAAGCGGACGCGCGTACTCTTTTTACCGCGAAGAGCTTTCGGGGCTGACGATTGCCAAGATCTATACGAAGTATTTGCCGCGCCCCGAGCCTGTGCCGCCAGGCTTTTTCGGTTTACGGGAACGCCAAGCCTTTGGCAAGGACGAGTACAGTGCGGTGTTGTTTAGCGGCGAGGCGGGCTGGGAGATCACCTTCCGTGGGGCTCGGCCGCTGCCGGAGGATCTGCTGGAGCGCTACCGGCTCAGCACGTTACACAACATCTTTTACATCCTGCGCCAGCGGCTCGGCGAACCGGGTTTGATCTTCGAGTCTCAGGGAAGCGACGTGTGGATGAACCAGCCCGTGGAGATCGTCGACATCAGGGATTCGGAGAACCGCGTAGTGACCGTCTACTTCCATCGGTCCACGAAGCTTCCGCTGCGCCAAGTCTTCTACCGCCGGGATCCCAAGACCCGCCGCCGCATCGAGGAAGACATGGAGTTCGGCAAGTACCGGGAGGTGGACGGCATCCAGTGGCCCTTCACGATGGTCCGCCGCCGTGACGGAGAGAAGGTGTACGAAATCTTTTCCGAAAGCGTAGCGATCAATCAGAACCTGAGCGACAGTCTGTTTAGTTTGCCCCCGAACATCAAGATTCTGAAAAGACC
>DATLYE010000065.1:0-27005 GCA_035575135.1 Bryobacteraceae bacterium | reverse complement strand
CAGCAGCGACAGACCCACCAGACCCCACTCGTAGGCGGCGCGCAGCAGCTCGTTGTGCAGCACGCGATTGGCGTCCACCTGCGCAGCATCAATCCGCCCGCTGCGCGTCAGCCGGTACTCGAGGGCGCTGCTCGTGCCCGAACCGAACAGCAGCTCCGTCCATTCCCGCTCCGCCAGATGACCGACCGCATCGCGGTATATGACGGCGCGCCAAGACCACGTCCCCGGCCGCTCCCAGATCCTCCAGCCGAACGGATCCTTCTCGCGCAGTTCCGCTAGGCGGCTGCCGGGGAACAACCAAAGGTAGGTCTCCAGCAGGCCGAAGGCCGCTACAACGCCCAGCAACCCGCCGACGATCCGCAGCCCGGCTGCCGGAAGACTGCGTGTGCGCACCAAACGGGCTCCCCAGGCGATCAGCCACAGCATCGCCGTTCCGAACAGCACATAGCGGCTCCCGGTGAGCAGGATGGCCGCCAGCGCCACGGCCGCATGAAGCCATCGCCACGGCGTGTGACGCTCACTGAAGAGCAACAGCGCCAGAATGCACAGCAGGAATGCCGCAAAGCTTTGCGGGGACACAAAGGACGTGAAGCGCTGCTCGGTCGCCGGAAGCCACCCCGGAACCACCCAGGTCTGCACCGCCGCCAGCGCCAGTCCGGCCCAGAACGCCGCGAGCACGCCGCTCGTGCGCAGGAGCCGCTGGCGCCAGCCGGCTAAAAAGACGTAAAAGATCACGGCGTAGCCGCCCAGGTAGCCCACCATTTTCAGCGCCGGCAATCGCTCCGGAGCCCACAGCGAAGCGAGGGCCGCGTAAGCAATCAACAGCAACCACGTCATCCCAACCGGCGCAACGGCGGCGGAGTTCGGGCGCGGGCGCCCGCAGCGCAGCGCCAGCACAACCGGAAGCAGCACGACCTTCACAGCGTTTTCGATCCCCACCTGTGTGGCCGGGCTGATCGTGGCCGCAGAAAGATCCAAGTGACCGAGCACCAGGTAAGCCGGCAGCGCCCAGTGAAGCGGGGCGATGAGCACCGATACGGCGAGAGCCCAAAACGACGCCTGGAGCCAGAACAGGATATCGAGACTCACCTTCCAGCTCTCCGCCCGCCGCGCATTCGGGTGTTTTACTTCGGACTCGCTGCGGGCCGCCCGCCTACGACCGAACGGTATCCGTAATGAGTCCAACCGGCACCGGAGTCGAACCACCACAGGTCCTTGCTTGCGTTGAACCCCGCTACGTGGAAGCGCGTCCCCACTGCCGCGATCGCAGCCGTGCTTAGATAGCCTCCGGTCGGCATCCACGACTGCCAGCCATTGCTGGTTCCTTGCGTGAACGGCCGAACCCAGACGCTGGTGTCGGAGAATCTCACAACCACGTACAGCGTTCCGGCCGTTGCGGCAAGGTCGGGATCGGAAGCCAGCGAGCCGCCTCCGTCGAACCAGCTCCCCCAGCCGGCCGCCGTAAAGCGGGCTATCGAGACCGTGTTCTGCGGCGTGCGCACTGCGACGTAGGCAGCTCCGTCGGAGCCCGTGGTCATCGCAGGCGCGCCGGCCGAACTGCCCGCCGAACCGCTCCACCCTCCGAACCCGCCCGTCGCGGGGTTGTACACGCCAGCCATTACCGTTCCGCCCGCATCCACGCCCGCGACGTAAAGCGAGCCGTCCGGCGCCGCAGCCGCCGCAGGATCGCTCGAAAAATTGCCGCCCAGGTCCATCCACCCGCCGACGCCCACACCCGGCCGGTAGCGCTTGACCCGGTACGCTGCCGACGCCGTCGTGCGGCTCACAATGTAGGCGTCGCCGCCGGAAGTGACGCTGACCGCCGGATTGCCTGCCGCCCCTTCACCGATGTAGACCCAGCCGCGCCAGGCTTGCGTGCTCTGGTCGAATATGTTCAACCACAGCTGCCCGCTCGCGTTGCGAATGACGGCGTATACCTCCGACGTTCCCGGATGTTGGGCGGCCGCCGCCTCGCTGGCGAAATAGCCGCCCGCGCTGCGCAGAACCGCCGCACTGTAGGTCGTCACCCACAGTGCGTTGTCCGAGCCGCGAAACACCACGGCGGGTGTGATCTCTCCGATTTTCGTCACAAACCCCGCCAGACCCCCGAGGTTGACCCCCTGGGCCGGATTCTTCAGCGGGAAATTCACCGAGCCGGTCTGCCCTGCCACCCACGCATTGCCCGCCGGATCCACGAACACGCCGTAGGCTGCTTCCGCCCCCGAGCCTCCCAGATATGTCGAAGCCTCCAATGCATTGCCCTGCGGACTCAACCGCACCAGGAACGCGTCGTAGCTTCCGGCCAGACTCGCCTGAGGCCCGCCCAGAACCGGAAAGTTGGGCGAAGCGGTATAGCCGGCTACGGCGGCCACACCGGCACGGTTGACCGACACTGCGGTGGCGTAGTCCAGGCTCGCACCTCCCAGGTAGGTGCTGTAAAGCAGGGCGGTGCCCTGGGCGTTCAGTTTGGCGGCAAAGCCGTCGAACGTGCCTCCGTTGTAGACGGCTTGCAATGCATTGACCACCGGGAAATTCAGAGAGGGTGTCACGCCGGTCACGTAGGCGTTTCCGGCGCCATCCACCTGGATGCCGAGCCCCGCTTCCGGAACGGCGGCGCTTCCGGAGCTGCCGCCGAGATAGGTCCCATAGACCAGCGCCGCCCCGTCCGGGCTAAGCTTCACCACAAAGGCGTCCTGACCCCCCGCCGGTCCCTGGATCGGCGACTGGGTCGGAAAGTTCGGCGAATCGGTGGCCCCCGTTACGTAGGCGGCTCCCGAAGCGTCCACCGCGATGGCGGTTGCCCGGTCGTCGCCGTATCCTCCAAGATAGGTGCTCCACAAAAGCGAGTCGCCCGTCGGGTTGAGCTTGGCGACAAAGGCTTCCTGCCGCCCGCGGCTCGAACTTTGAAACGCCGAACGTACGGGAAAGTCGCTCGAGTAAGTCTCTCCCGCGACAAGCGCGTTCCCCGACGCATCCACGGCGATGCCGCTGCCGGTTTCGTGATTGGTCCCGCCGAGAAAGGTGCTGTACACCAAACCGCTGCCGGCCGCGTTCAGCTTGCTCACAAAGGCGTCCCGGCCGCCCCCGATGACGCGCTGTCGCGCTCCGACTGTGGTCGGGAAGTTGGTCGAATATGTCCAGCCGGTCAGATAGGCGTTCCCCGATGCGTCCACGGCGATCCCGAACGCGCGGTCATCCCCGCTTCCGCCCAGGTACGTCAGGTAGACAAGGCTGCCCGAGGGACTCAACTTGGCGACAAACGCATCCACGCCCCCTCCACTTTGACCCTGCAAGGCGTTCTGCACCGGCAGGTCGCGCGAGTCCGTGTAGCCGGCCACATAAATGTTTCGCGTCCAGTCGGCCGCCACCGCGCGTACGCTGTCAAAGCCGGAGCCCCCGAGATAAGTGCTGAAGGAGAGCATCGGGTCAATCACCAGAGGCAAGGCCGGGTCCCACGGGCCCAGCTCGAAGCAGACCCGATCTCCGGCAATCCGGTAGCGGCCTTTGATGAACTCACGCCGGCCCTCGCGTTCCTGATAGATCTCCGGCGGGGCTTCCCGGAGGGAGCCCCCGGGCCAGTCCACCACCAGCTCCCCGCTTGCCTCCACGCGCATTCCGCGCGCACCGATGTACGACCATCGGATCCGGCGGGGATCTGCGCCGGGGGCCACCGTGAACTCCGCCTTCAACCCCTTTGGCCCGGCCGCGTAGCGGAGATCAATGCCGGGGTAAATTTCGCGGTACATCACCTCGCCGTAGGTCGGCACGTCGCGAACCCAGTTGTCCGGATCCGAACCCCTCAGGAAATGGACACGCCCGGACAGCGCGTTTACTCCCTCCAGGTTCCCCGGACCCGTCGCCGATTCAAAACGAATCTCCAGCCGCCGGCCGCCGGATACAAACACCGGCCCGGAATCCATAAAGAAAATCTCGAGACCGTCGGAGCGTACTGCGTAGCGCACCTGCTGAGGCCACTGGCCTTTGTTGGCCACGATAAAAACCGGCATTGAGGACCACCGCGCCGGTTTTGCCTCCAGCCTTCGAGGGCGGACCGCATACAGGGCTAGAGCCGCCGCCACGGCCAGCACCGGGATCCACCATCCGGGAAACCTTGCGCGGGCGGCGGCAGAGTTCAGGTTTTTTCCATCGCCACGTCGGGTCATGGCAGTGTGCTCTTTGAGATGTTTCGGCAGTGAAGTCCGGGAACTTTACGGAGGCTACGGGATGCGGCGGGAAATTTGGCGTGAAGTCTGCTCTTCGTTGCCGCCTCGGCGGTCCAGCCAGAGGGCCGCTTGCTCGAGGTCTGCCACCTCGCCGCGAAGGATCGCCCCGACCAGTTCCCGGGTGAGCACGGTGTTGAAAGGACGCGTATACTCCACGGCAGCCTCACCGAGCCGCAACAGATACGGAACGCGGCGATCCGGCTCGGCCGCAAGCCCGCGGGCGCTGCGGAAGCCGTGGTCGGAGCTCAGAAGAATTGCCGTTGTCTGCAGCAACCCCGCCTCCTCGAGCGCCCGGCGCAATTGCCGTACAGAACGGTCAACCAGCACCAGGTGATCGAGATAGCCCCGGGCCAGAGTGTTTCCCCGATCGAAGCGCCCTGTAGCCCGGTCGTAAAAGTACGGCGCATGGGGTACGGGAAGGTGGATGAAGACGAGCCGCAGGGAAGGATCGGCGGCCGCCCGCACCGCTCGGTCCATCATCGCGCGCCAGGTGCGGTAGTGGTGCTGCGCAACGGCCGACTGCCCGAACGGCGACAGCACGGCTGTCTCCACCATGCTGCGCAACTGCGCGACGGCAATGGTTCCGACCGTCTTGCCCCGGCTGATCCGGCGGATGCTGGTTTCCCACCACGCGCACGCGGCCAGATCCCGGCCGTAGATCCGGCAGTAGGGCAGCGCCCAGCCGACTACCGCTGCAGGCGCGTCCATCTCGAGCGCATCCCGGAACACGTTCGGCGCCTCACTCCACGCCACCTGCGGCCCGCCGCCGGCCGGAAACAGCAGCGCCTGGCTCCGGCTGAGGGGCGTCACGCGGGCGACCGCCATGCCGGTCAGCAGCGCACTCACCGATTCGATGGTCCGATCAGCTGGAGGAAACGCCTCAGTGGCGAACAGTGACGTGCGGCGCCAGTGATCGAGTTCCGGAAGCTCCAGCCCGGACGGCCGCGCCTCAAAGGTCAAACGGTAATCCCACTCATCGAAGAGCACCCAGACAACACGCGGTCCGGGACGATGCCGCATGCCGCCCGAGGGCACGACGAAGCCCTCCTCCGGCGCCCGTGGCTCGGCTGGAGCAGCACTCTGGAAGGCGCGCCACAAAGCATGGCCCACAGTCACCGGTAACAGCGGAAACATTACGAGAACCGCCGCCGAAGGGAGGCGGACGACTCGCCTCCGAAACCGCCACGCCGCCGCAAGCGCGCCGGCACTCAGGATGGCGGCAACCGCCACTACGCCGGAAACGCCTACTTGCCCGACCAGCGGCTGGCGCAGGTACGCATACAGCCAGGGGAATTGATCCGAGACAACAATCCGGAGGGCATTCAGAGGAATCACCATCGCAACGACGGCTGCCCACCGGAGCGCCGTCCATGCCCAACTACCCGGCGCCCGCCTCGCCAGGGTTACGACAATCCACGCCGCCATCCCGAGCGCCGTCATTCCGGCCAGCGCGGCAAGGTAGTGGGAGCGGCCCGGCTCGGAAGCCATGGTGAACAGATCCGCCTCGGTGTAGGTCAGCAACTCGGACCAGATCCGCAAATAGCACAGGTTGGCCCAGGACAAACACAAGGCCAGATCTCGGAGCGCCGTCCGCCAAGCGCCGTTGGCCGGTCCGCGTTCACCGGCCATGGCGTTATGGTTCTCCGGATGCCCGGCGGTAATACTTCTGGTAACGCCCGTAATAGTAGTAGCCTCCGTCGCTGTCTTTGCGGACCTCGTTCAGCACCAGCCCGACCACTTCGGCGCGCACGCGCCGCAACACCGCCAGGACACCGGCGATCGCCTTCCGGCTCGTTTGTCCGGCCCGGGCCACGACCACCACCCCGTCGGCCACCGCGGCCATCTCGAGCGGCTCGGCGAAGCCGAGCGCGGGCGGCGCATCCAGAATCACCAGGTCGTAGGCAAGCGAGGCCTCCGCCAGCAACTGCGACAGCACCGCACCGACGCGATCGGCGGCGCGCCGCGAGGGCGGCCCCGCGGGCAACAGGTCCAGCCCCGGAACCGCCTCGACCGGTACGACAGCCTCCTGCCAGGGAAGCTCGGAGACGAGCACATTGGCCAGCCCCAGCGCCCCGGGGACGCCGAAGCGCCGGTGCAGCGACGGCCTGCGCAAATCCCCGTCCACCAGCAAGGTCCGCTTTCCCTGTGCCGCGTGCGTTGCCGCCAGATGGGCCGCCACCGTGGACTTTCCTTCTCCCGGGAAGGCGCTGGTGACCAGAATGGAGCGCAGGCGGCGGTCCAGATCTCCGAGCAGAATCGAGTTGCGCAGAGCGCGCACTGCCTCTTCAAATCCCGCAACCGCCAGGTCCCCGGGATCGCCGGCCCGCACGAGGGCGCCCCCCGCAGCCGGCAAGGGCGCCGGAATCCGCCGCCAGCCCTTCACCGAAGGCAGGGCTCCGATCACCTCGGCGTGGAACAGCCGCGGCACCTGTTCAGGGTCGCGCACCGTGTCGTCCATCAGATCGCGCACCACGGCCACGGCCGCCGCCAGTAAAGTGGACGCCAGCAGCGCAATCACCACATTGAGCTTCAGATTGGGAAATACCGGCTTCAGGGGCGGCCGGGCCGGATCGGCGATCCGGATCGAGCTGTTCTGGAAGCTGGCGTTGATGCCCGCCTCCCGAATCTTGTGGAGCAGTTCGTCATAGAGCTTTTTGTCGGTTTCGGCTTCCCGCTTGAGCGCCTGGTATTCGAACGAGCGGGCGTTCAGGCTGTCGAATTCCTCTTTGGTCGCCGCCACCGCCTTGCGCAGCATCTCCTCGCGCCGTAACGCCTCCTGGTATTCGACGCGCACCCGCTCGGCGATGCTCTGCCGCGTCTCGGCCAGCACCCGCTCGATCTCCTGAAGTTGGACGAACGCTTTGCGATACTCCGGGTGGTTGGCTCCGTAGTGCGCGCGCACCTCCGCAAAGCGCTCGCGCGCCTCGTTGAGCCGTTCGGCGAGCTTGCGCAGCGCCTCGCCCTGCGCCGAGACCTGCGCGGCCTCCAGCGTGCCGCTGCGCACCGACTGCCAGGCCGCCTCCTTGCGCATCCGCTCCGCCTGAGCCTGGGTGTATTCCGAATTGAGCTGCAACAGCCGCGCCGACAGGATGCTGGTCTTCTCCTCCGGGTTGATGACGTTCAGTTCCCGTTCAAATTCCGCCAGAGCGGCGCTCGAACGCTCCATCTTGGCCCGGAGCTCTTCCAGCTGCTTCTCCATGAAGGCGGAAAGACTCGCCGAGGCCCGGTACCGGATCTTGTACGTATGCTCGAGGTAGGAGCCGGCCACCGCATTGGCCACCGCTGCGGCCAGTTTCGGATCCGAGGAGCGGAAGCTGATCAGCAACAAGTAGGTGTTGGGGGGACGGGTCACCTTCAGGTGCCGCAACCGCACCGGCGCTTCGGCCGCCTCCTCGGGCCGCTCCGGAGGATCTTCGAAGACCTCTCCCGGAATCTCGCGCAACCGGTATTTGTCCACGACCGGCCGCAACACGGAATCGGACTGGATCAGCTTGATCTGCGTCGCCAGGAACTGGTCGGCGTCGGGCGAAACCGTACGCACCGCCTCTTGGCCGATCACGCCGGTAGGGGACTGCCGGTCCACGTCCACCGTCACGGTGGCTTCGTAGACCGGCGTCATGCGCGACGACACAATCACCGTCGCCGCAACGCTGGCGGCGACAAACGCCAGAATGCTTCCGGCGTGTCGCCGCAGAACAAACCAGTAATGCCGGAGCGGCACTCCGGGTGTCTCGATGTCCGGCTCCGGCGGGGGAACCGGACGCCCGGCGGGCGCAACCACCCCTGGGCCCGAGGTCGCGCATTCAAGCAGGTGCTCAGCCATGTTTCGTCCTGTGTGGGTTCCGCACAGAAGTATCGCCCGCCTGAAGCAGAAGCTTCACACCGCCGCCGGCACTCAGCGGCGCCAGATCAGAATGCCGGATGCCGTCGCCGCACCGAAGCCGGCAATCCGCTCGAGAGCCCGCGCCGTGATCCGCCGCCCCGTGTTATCCGGAACGTACAGCATGTCGTTGGCCACCAGCGAAACGTCCGGCGCCTTGCGGTCCATGATCTTCTTGAGCGGCACGGGGATTTCGTGCCGGGACCCTGTAGCCGGATCCAGGCGGTAGACGTAAGCCGTCTGCGAGGCAAACGGCGCCAGGCCCTCGGCCAGCGCCAGAACCTGCAGCACGGTGATCTCGCTACTCTCGCGAATGGGAAATACTCCCGGCTTGCGGACGCTGCCGACCACATAGATGCGCCCGGCCTCCGGAACGCGAATCTCCTCGCCGCCGGCGAGCCTGACGTTCAGCTCCGGATCCGCCGCGTCAATCAGCCCCTTGACGGGAATCCGCTGCACCAGCGTCACCGTGGAGCCGTCGTCAGCCGGCTGGGCGCGACTCACCAGAATTTCGGGCCCGGCTTCGGGGCTCAGTCCGCCGGCGCGGGTGAGGGCGTCGAGCAGCGTGACCACACCCTCCGCCTGAAAGGTCACCGGGTTGCGCACCGCCCCGGCCACGCGGATCGGACGGCTGTGATATTCGAGAATCGTCACGGTGACCACCGGGTCCACCAGCAGTTGTTCGGCTCGGAGCGCCTCGGCGATCGCCTCCTCCAGCTCAGCCGGTTGCCGTCCCGCAGCCCGGATGCGGCGCTCGAGCATCGGAAGCCGGATCATGCCGTCGGAACCCACGCGCACGCTCCGCGTCAGCTCCGGGGCGTCATAGACCGAAACCGCGATCAGGTCGTTCGGCCCGATCCGGCCCGCGGGAAGGTTCACCGCTTCCACCACCGGCACGGGCCGCCCCGGCCCCGGCTGCGCCCACAGGGGCACACTCAGACAGATGACACTCAACCAGCGCTTCACGCTCATCCCTCCATGCACGGTTCCTTCATGCCGCCCAATCTTGCCGATTCACCTGCGCCCCTTTCAGCCCACCGGACGTACCATGTCACGCTCGACCTCGACGGCTACGGAGCGCTGCAGCAGGTGCAGGCTCACGACGACGCGCCAGCAGTCTTTGAGGGACACAAGCAGCCCCTCCAGGCCCCGCAACGGACCGGCTTCGATCCGCACCCGTTGCCCTGTGCGCAGATACGGCCACGGCCCCACTCCGAAACCGGAAGTGATCATCGCCCGGATGGACTCGATCTCGGCGTCTTCGAGCGGGGTCGGCACACCGCCGAAGCCCACGATCCGCCGCACGCCCGGCGTCGCGAGCACCACCGATTTGCGCAACGCGGGAAAGCGACAAAACACATATCCCGGAAACAGCGGCAACTCCAGGGTCTTGACCCGGTCCGACCACTGGCGTCGCGCGCGGTAAAGCGGCAGAAACTCTTCCAGCCCTTTCTGGCGCAAGGCGCAGGCTGCGACTTTCTCGTGCTGCGGCTTGACGGTCACGGCAAACCAGCGCGGGATAACGGCAGCCGCCGGCGGTCGCATTGGGGTTTGCGTCAGTTCCGCTTCGATCACGGGCTGATCGTCTCCTTCTCTCGCTGTGTCAGGAAAACGGCCGCCCCCGCGCCCGCCCCGCCGATGATCACGCCCGCAATCACCGCCTTGGCGGCCCCCGACATTCCACGCCGCGGAGCGGGCGCCGGCGGCGTAGGTTTCACTTCCGGAACCGGCTGGGGCGGGGGAGTCGGCGGGGCTTCCGGCTTGGGCGGTGCGGGCGCAACACTGGGAGCCGGCGGGCACCCACGCCGCTGGCGGCTCAGGCGCCGGATTTGGACCACCTCCTGGGTTCCGGGCGCCGGCTGTACTCCCGGAAGCGAAACCGCCGTGACTTCAACCACGTTGCCTACTTCACGTTCCAGGCCGCGGCCGCGCACCTCGATGAGAATTCCCGTCACCAGGTCGCGCATCACGTAGCGGTTGTCCCGGCGCTCCAGACATCCGGTCATCTCAAAAGGAAGCTGCGCGCCGGCCGGCGCCTGCACTTCGAACCGCAGGGCCGTGCCGGCCCGCACGACCGCAACCAGAGGCCGCGGCTCCCGCATCACGCGCAAGGCGCCCTCCTCGGCCGCCACCTCCACGGCGCGCTCCCCCCGGAGTGCGACGATGCCCCGCGCACCGGCATCGGCCTCAACGCGCAGTCCGCGCGCCTGGAACGTGTAGGCGGGACCCGGCAAAATCTCCCCCGCTCCGCGCTCGAGCACCAGGCGCCCTGCATGCACCTGCGCGCGCGACTGCGCCGCCAGACGCAAGCGCGCGCCTCCGAACAGGCGGAGTTCGAGTGCGCTGTCTTCTGCCCGGATCCAGCTGCCCTCGTGTACGGTGGCATGGGCCGCCACCGGGCGCTCATCCACCCAGAATGTGCCCCCGCCCACGGCCACTCCCAGCGGGTCGGTTGCTCCCAGGCGCCAGCCCGTCGCCAGCGCCGCAACCAGAAGGAAGCAGATCCGCACGCAAACACCTTGTGCCGCCATGGCACCCTCCGACGGTAGAATTTGCGTGCGGCGTCTTCCCGCATGAGTATCACGTTTAACGGCCCTCTGTCAACGCGCGGTTGCGCAACGCCTGCGCCGTGCGTGTCCTGATATCCGCACTCCGCCGCAGGCCGGCCCGGCGCTCGACCTCGCGGCGCCATCTCCGCCGAGCGCAGTGGGCCAGCCCACCGCGCTTCCTTTCTTCCCATCGGGGGTTGCACCGAGGGACTGTAGCCCGGCCCCTCGAGAAGGTTCGGGAACAGCTCCGGCCTCCGGAGCGTATGTGTTGTGTGAGCTGTTGGAGGGACGGGAGGAATCCTCGCAATGTCCGTCCAATGAGTTAAGAGGCGTTATGGCCAACAACGGAAGAAATCAGCGCAGCCGGCGCCGCCGGCGTGTCTGGATCGGCCTGATCGTGATCGCCGTCGTGGCAGTGGGGGCGAGCTGGGGCTTGCGAGCCGCCCTCAAGCCCACCTACACGATTGACCCCTCCAGGCTGGCCGCCGTCGAGCGCGGCGACATCGCCCGCTCGGTGGTCGCCACCGGCAAGATCCAGCTCCGGGCGCAGGTGGAGGTCAAGTCCAAGGCGAGCGGCATCGTCGAGAAGATTTTCGTGGATTACGGCGACTGGGTCAAACAGGGCCAGGTGCTGGTCGAGCTGGACAAAGAGGAACTGCGAGCCCGGGTGCGCGAGGCCACGGCCACGCTGGTCGCGGCCCAGGCCGCAGAGGAATCCGCACGGGCGGCTTTGGAGCGAACCAAAGTCGAAGCCGAAGGGCCGGACCTTCCCTTCCTGAAATCGGCCCTGGAGCGGGCGCAGAAACTGCATCAGGAAGGACTGATCGCGCGGGCCGTGCTGGAGGAGGCGGAAAAAGCCTACCAGATGGCGCTCAACCGGCAGATGACGGCGCTGCGCAATCTGGCGGTGGCCCGTGCGGAACTGGCCCGCGCTACCGCACAGGTGGCGCAGGCCCGGGCCGCCCTGGAGCGGGCCGAAGAGGATCTGCGCAACTCGACCATTGTCAGCCCTATGGACGGGCTCGTGCTTTCCCGCGATGTCGAGGTCGGCGACGCCGTCAGTTCCATTCTCGTGCTGGGCTCGCAGGCCACCCTCATCATGCGTCTCGGCGACGTCAGCGACGTCTACGTGCTCGGCAAAGTGGATCAGGCCGACATCGGCAAGGTCTATCTCGGCCAGCGAGCGCGGATCGTGGTCGAGTCGTTCAAGGACAAGCGCTTCGAAGGGCAGGTCACCAAAATCGCCCCCCTCGGCGTCGAAAAGGATAACGTCACCACCTTCGAAGTGCGCGTCTCCATCAAGAACCCCACCGGCGAACTCAAGGCCAACATGAGCGCCAACGCCGAGATCCTCCTGGAGGAAAAGCGCAACGTCCTGCTGGTTCCAGAAAGCGCGGTGATCTACGACCGGGACCGCCGCACCTTCGTCGAGATCCCGGACCCGGCTGCGGAAAAAGGCCGCCGCAAGGTCCCGGTGAAGCTCGGCATCTCCAACGGGGTCAAGACGGAGCTGATTTCCGGGCTCCGGGCGGGCGACCGCGTGATTCTCCAATAACTTCGTTCATGTCCTTCCGAGACCTGGCGGCCGACACCCTGCGCACGCTGGCCGCCGACAAACGGCGGGCCGCGCTGAGCATGTTCGGCATCGCCTGGGGCATTGTTTCGATCACGCTCATGGCCGCCGCCGGGGAGGGACTGCGCGAGGGACAGCGCCGCAACGCGGAAGGCTTCGGGCGCGACATCCTGATCTTCATGGCCGGACGCACCAGCCTGCAGGCCGGCGGCGCGCGCGCCGGCCGCCGCATCCGCTTCCAGGATACGGATCATCTCTGGGTGCGGCAGCAGGCGCCTGCCTGCGGGCATATCATGCCGGAACTCGGGCGCGCCGGCCTCCCCGTTCGCAGCCGCTATAACAGCGCCACGCTGACCGTCACCGGATCGCTTCCCGCCTTCGCCTGGATCCGCAACCTGCCGGTGGCCGAAGGGCGCTTTTACAACGACGAGGACGTGCGCGCGGCGCGCCGCGTGGCCTTCCTCGGCACCGACGTGGCGCGGCAGCTCTTCCCGGGGCAGCCCGCCGTCGGCGAAACCGTTCACATCGCGGGTCTCCCCTACGCCGTCATCGGCGTCATGCAGCGCAAGACGCAGAACTCCAGCTACGACGGCTGGGATGTCTCGAAAATCTTCGTTCCCTTTACCGCCATCGTGCGGGATTTTCCGGAGCCGCCGCCGTCCGGGCCTCACGACATTGACCGGCTGCTGGTGACCCCCCGCAGTCTCGACCGGCACGAGGCCTGCAAGGCCGAGGTGCTCCGCGCCCTGGGCCGGCGGCACGGCTTCGATCCCGCCGACCGGGAGGCGGTTTTCGTGTGGGACACGGTGGAGAACGCCAAGCGCATCCGGCAGATCACGGACGGCATGAAGTACTTCCTCGCCTCGGTGGGCGTGGTGACCCTGCTGCTCGGCGGCATCAGCGTGATGAACGTGATGCTGGTGGCCGCACGCGAGCGCACGCGGGAAATCGGCATCCGCAAGGCCGTCGGCGCCACCTCGGGAGCGATCCTCCGGCAGTTCTTTCTGGAGACTTCGCTGATTGTCTTCGCAAGCGGCGCTGTGGGTCTGTCGGCCGCCTACGGGCTGTGCGCCGCCATCAACCGGCTGCCGATGCCGGAGTTCTTCGCGGGCATGATACCGGGACGCGCCCCGGCTCTGATCTCGCTGGCTTTGCTCGGAACTGTGGCGCTGTTGTCCTCGCTCTACCCGGCTCATGAGGCCGCCTCCGTGGATCCCGTCGAGGCGCTGCGCTTTGAAGCGGGAGGCTGAAGCGCCGTGGGCGGCGAAATCCTGCGTCAGGCCTGGCTGGCGCTGCGGCGCAACCCGCTCCGCAGCCTGCTGACGATGCTCGGCATCGTCTGGGGGATCGCCGCCGTGGCGTTGCTTCTCGCCTACGGCGCCAGTTTTCGACGTGTGCTGCTTGACTCCTTCGAAGCCTTCGGCAAAGGGGCTGTCATCTGCTGGCCGCAGCAGACCAGCGAACAGGCCGGCGGCCAGCGGGCGGGCAAGCGCGTCGTCTTCACGCGCGAGGACCTGGAAGCCGTCAAGCAGGAGGCCACCTTGGTGGAAGACGCGTGCCTGGAGACGGTGCGCTTTCTGGCGATCACCCGCGGGGAACGACTCGCCAACACGGCCGTGCGCGGCGTCTGCCCGGAGTACGGCCGGATGCGGAACGAGGTGGCCAGCGAGGGCCGCTGGATCACGGCGGAAGATGTGGCCGAGCGGCGCCGGGTGGTTTTCCTGGGCAAGCGGCTCAAAGAGCGCTTGTTCAGCCAGAGGCCCGCCGTCGGCGAGGAAGTGGCGATCAACGGGCTGCGCTTCACCGTCGTCGGCACCATGGACCTGAAGATGCAGGACAGCAACTACTTCACAAGTGACGACGAATCGGCGTTCATTCCCTACTCGACGGCGGGCGACCTTTGGGATACGCGCTATGCCAGCGTGCTCGTCTTCACGCCCGTGGCGCCCCGGTTCGAAGCCCAGGCCATGGCGCAGGTGCGCGCGGCCATCGCCAGGCGGCAGCGCTTTTCCCCCACCGACCAGCGCGCCATTCAAATGTTCGGCCGGGAGCAGTTGCGGCCGATCTACGACGGCATCACCATCGGCCTCCAGGTGCTCGTGGGGTTCATCGGAGCGCTCACGCTCGCAATCGGCGGGGTGGGCGTGATGAACATCCTGCTGGTCTCCGTGGATGAGCGTACGCGGGAAATCGGCATCCGGCGCGCCTTGGGAGCACGCCGGTGGCACATCTGCCTCCAGTTCCTCAGCGAAGCCCTGGCGCTGACCCTGAGCGGCGGCGTGATCGGGCTGCTGGCAGCTTACGGCCTGTCGGCCTGGATCGGCCCGATTCCGTTCCTGGGCCTGGCCTACGAAGACACCTCCGGCAAGGGCGACATCCACTTGAACATTTCCCTCGGCACGGTGGCCGTCTCGACGGCGATCCTCACGGTGGTGGGCCTTTTGAGCGGCCTGATTCCGGCCATCCGCGCCTCGCGTCTGGATCCGGCTGAAGCGCTGCGCTACGAGTAAGCGCCGAAGCTAAGGTGCAACCCGCTTCGGCGCCTCATCCCGAGCGATCCGCCAGCGCCTGCGCGGCTTCCGCCAGCAGATAGGCGCGCAGCGCTACGGAGTTGAGCCGCCTCAGACGGAACACCGTGCGCGCCGGATCCATCGCCGCCAGGATGCGCGTCAGATGTGACAGCGATGCCAGAGCAGGGGCCTCCTGTACAGAAGCGGCGGGATGTTCGGCGAGAAAGGCCTCGGTCAGCGATTCCCCGAGCTCGAAGGCCTCTTCGGCGGCCGCCCAGGCGGCGTCGGCCTTGCCGGCGGCCTTCGCACTCACAGCCCGCAGCGTGGCCAGGTTCAGCTGCAACTCCGGATCGTCCTCAGAGGCGGGCGCTTCTGCCAGGGAACGTAATGCCGCCTCCCCCTTTGCCGAGGCGCCCGTCGCGACCGAGCGGGCCAGCCACGCAAAAGCCTCTTCGCGCACGGCCGGGTTCCGGATTCGCCAGGCCATCTTGACGGCTTGGCCGGCGTCATCGGCAAACGCCCGTTGCAACGCCTCTAGGCTCTGCTGAGCCTCCCCGATCTCAATCGCTGCCGGCAGAGCCGGCGTGCCGCTCCCGGGAGCTGCAAGTACGGTGGCCTCCCGGATGCTGCGAACCTCCAGATCCGTTTCGCGGGCGGCACGAAGAACTGGCGATTCCTCGGCAAGCTCCTTGGCAAGCGGCGGATCGACTTCTTTCAACAAAGGCATCAAGCGAAGCAGCCAGATCTCTTGGCGCCGCCGGAGAGGGAAGACCCCCGCGCTCGTGTCTGCTTCCCCCCGGAAGACACCTTCCGCACGATCGGGACCCGCTTTCCGAAGTCGGCGAACGGCAGTTTGCAGCGCGGAGCGTGCGACCGCCTTCGGCAAGCGGCGGGCGAAAGAGAGCAGCAGCTCTGCGAATTCCTCGTCCGCGCCTGCAATCCGGGCCCCCTGCTCATAATGGCGTTGCATTTCGGCGGCCCACGCCGCGGCCTGCACAGGATCCGAAGCCAGCAGCTCTTCCAGGATCGGACTGACCGCCCGGTACGGATACTGGCCGGACCGAGCCAGCGCGCCCGCCTTTAAGCGAACGGCCTCGATGGCGTCTTGTGAGCGGTGCTTCTCCCAGTAAACGCGGAACAGCGTCTCGGCCGCCGAGGCTCGCAGGTCTTCGGGAATCCCACCCTCCCTCTCCGCCGGCGCATCCATCAGATCAAAGAGTTCCCAGACCCGCTCCGGCCGCAGGCGCGCCAACTCGGCAACCGCATTTTTCTGGAGTGCGCCGCGGTTCCACGTTCGGGGGAGGGCAAACGTGAGCCAGAAAAGCCCCTCCGCCCACTCCGCCGCCGTTTCCGGAGAGATTCTTTGGGCGGCGTGAATCAGCCGGCCGAGGTGGAAGGCTCTTTCCCAGGGCGGCAGTTGGCTGCCGGCCATGCGGCTTTCCTCCAGGATTCCGCTCGCCGACAAGTCAGGTTCCGGTGGCTCCTGTGACCCGGCCGCCAGCTTCGGACTCCAAACCAGCAGCGCCGCCAGCAGCAAACACGAGCGATTCATGGCCGCACTACCTCCGACCCCGTACCTGCCGTTTACGCTACGAAAAGCGGTGGGCTTTCGTCAAGATCAAACCTAGAAGCTTCGTTCCCTATCCCGGCACATCGTGACCCGCCGCGGTGGCGGGTTTTCGGTTCCAAGACCTCGAGGTGGTCTGGGGAAACGATCCTGGCTGCGGTGTTTCCGAATCCGAAGCCCGGCGAAGAGGAAGGGAACACTGCGCACCGCCGCCCGGACTGCGCTGCCGCCAGGCTTTGCGATATCAAGGAAGCATGTCCTCCCACAATCGGTCCGTGCTGGGGCGCACCGGAGTCGAAGTTTGCCGCATCGGTCTCGCCGCCGGCTACGGCGCCCCTGCGGAAGCCGTCGAGCGCGCCTTCGATCACGGCATCAACTACTTTTACTGGGGGAGCCGCAGGAGCTCCGGATTTGCTGAAGGCTTGCGCCGCCTTGCGCCGCGGCGTGACCGTTTTCTGCTGGTGGTCCAATCCTATTCCCGCCTGGCGCCCCTGATCGGATGGAGCCTGGAGCGCGCCCTCCGCGCGCTCGGTTTCGATTACGCCGATGTGCTCCTGCTCGGCTTGTGGAACCGCCGGCCGCCGGAGCGAATCCTTGACGCTGCGCGCCGGCTCCAGGAGCAAGGGCGCGTGCGATTTCTCGCGCTCTCCACGCATCACCGCCCGCTGGTGCCGTCGCTTGCCGCCGAAGGCATCTTCGACATCTTCCACGTGCGCTACAACGCCGTCAACACCGGCGCCGAGCGCGACGTGTTCCCCCTGCTGCCCCGCGACCACCCTCCCGGCATCGTCACCTTCACGGCTACCCGCTGGGGACAGCTGCTCGGCCACCGCCGCATCCCGCCCGGCGAGCAAAAGCCCACCGCCGCCGACTGCTATCGCTTCGTTCTCTCCCAACCCGCCGTAAACGTCTGCCTCACCGGCCCTGCCGATCTCGGCGAGTTCCAGGCGGTCCTGGACGCGCTCGAGCGCGGCCCGATGGCGGAGGAGGAACTGGCCTGGATGCGGCGGGTCGGCCGCGCGATCTACGGCCGGCCTAGTTGACTTTACTTCGCAAAGTACTTGACAAATCTGCCCCTCCGGGCTAGCATAGGGACATGCGCCCCCTGCGGCCTCTCCACCGCCCGGAACCGGCCGTCGAAGCGATCCACCAGCACGCCGTCGAGAACCTGCGCTTCATCCGCGAGACCATGGAGGGCGCATCGTCCTTCACGGCGGTCTCTGGAGCCGGGGGCATCGGCATGGGTCTGACGGCGCTTGCGGCCGGCATCCTGGCCGGCGGACCGCCAGCTCCGGGACGCTGGCTGCTGGTGTGGCTTTCGAGCGCCCTGGTCGCCTTCCTCATCGGCACGCTCGCCATGCGCCGCAAAGCCCGGCGCTTCAAAATGGGGCTGTTCTCGCGTCCGGGCCGGAAATTCGCGCTCGGGCTTGCCCCGCCGCTGATCGTCGCAGCGCTGCTCACGGCGGCGCTCTACCGGGCCGGCAGAGTGGATCTGCTGCCCGGCATGTGGCTCCTGCTTTACGGAGCCGCGGTCACCACCGGCGGCGCCTTTTCGGTGCGCATCGTGCCCGCCATGGGAGCTTGCTTCATGGTTGTCGGAACCGTGGCCCTGTTTGCGCCTCCCTCCTGGAGCAACCTCCTGCTGGCGGCCGGCTTCGGCGGCCTGCACATCGCCTTCGGCGCCGTCATCGCACGGAGGCATGGTGGCTAAGCAGAGCACAACCCTGCGGGCCGTGGCGGCGCGCCGCGCCGAACCGCAGGAGGTTCGCTCCGGCCCCATGCCGGCGGCGCGGCTGGATCGCCTCATCCACGAACGCATCCGGCTCGGCATCGTCAGCGCACTGGCGGTCAACGACTCGCTGACCTTCAACGAACTGAAGGCCCTGCTCCAGACCACCGACGGCAATCTGAGCGTGCACGCGCGGAAGCTCGAAGAGGCGGGCTATCTGGCCTGCACCAAGTCGTTCGACGGGCGCATCCCGAAGACACGTTACCGCCTCACTCCGGCGGGGCGCCGGGCTTTCGAACGGTACCTGGCGCACATGGAGGCCCTCATCGAAGCCATGCGGGAACGGTAGCGAAGCGCCAAATGCGCGGCCGCCGGGCCGCCTGCGGATACTTTATGCAGCAGAGTGCTTCGCCAAACGGTTTGCACGTGGCCGTCATCATGGACGGCAACGGCCGCTGGGCGGCGGCACGCGGTTTGCCCCGCCTCGCCGGCCACCGGGCCGGCTCGGAAGCCGTGCGACGTACGGTGGAGGCCGCCCCGCGCTGCGGCATCTCCACCCTCACCCTTTACGCCTTTTCCGCCGACAACTGGAAGCGTCCCCGCGAGGAGGTCAGCGAACTGTTCCGCGTGCTCGAGGAACATCTCCGCACTCATGCGGCCGAGTGCGCCGCCCGCGGCGTGCGCATTCACGTCATCGGCCGCCGGGACCGCCTGCCCGTGCGCCTGGTCGCCGCCATTGACGATGCCGAAGAAGCCACCGCGCACGGCCGCACCCTGGACCTGCGCATCGCGGTGGATTACTCGGCCCGGGACGCGATCCTGTGCGCGGCCCAGCGGCTGCGCCTGGCTCCCGCTCCGACTCGCGAATGCTTTGCGCGCCTGCTTGCTGATGCCTCCCATGCCCCTGCGCCCTCCCCCGACGTGGACCTGCTGATCCGGACCGGCGGCGAGCAGCGCCTGAGCGACTTCCTGCTCTGGGAGTGCGCCTACGCTGAGCTGCTGTTTTTGCCCAAAATGTGGCCGGACTTCGCGCCGGCCGATCTGGAGGCCGCCGTGGCGGAATTCCACCGCCGCGAGAGGCGCTTCGGGGCCCTGCCGGTCGCGGTCTGACGCGCGCCCTGGTATATAGTCAGTGGCAGGGGCGCGCAGCCCCGCGTGATGCCTGCAATCTCCGCATGGTCAGCCGCCGTCGAGCCGGCCTTGCCTCAGGCCGTCCGCGCCGTCGTCGAAGCGCTGCTGATCGGGTTCCTGATCGGGGCCCAACGGGAGGCCTCTCACGGCGAAGGTCATCCCGGGGTGCGGGATTTCGTGCTCATCGGCCTTACCGGGGCCATCTGCGGCCTGCTTCAGAACGCCTGGCTCACCGTGGCGGCCCTGCTTTCCATTACGGCCATGCTGGCCGTGTTCTATTTCCACGTGCGCGAGCGGACGGGCATCACCACCGAGATGGCGGCCGTGGCCACTTTCACACTCGGGTTCCTCGTGGCCACGCCGGGGAACCCGCTGGGAGCGCCGCTGGCGGTGGGAACGGCCGTGGTGGTGGTCGCGTTCCTGGAAGCCAAACGCTCGTTGCACCGTTTGATCCGCGAAACCATCACCGAGACCGAATTCAATGACACGCTCCGCTTCCTGGCCCTGATCTTCATCATCTACCCTGTGCTCCCCGCCGGCAGCTTCGGCCCTTACGGCTTCCTGGATCCGCGAAAGGTGTGGACCTTTGTCATTCTGGTTTCTTCGATCTCCTACGTCGGATACTTCCTGGAAAAATTTCTCGGCAGCGGACGCGGGTTGCGGCTGGCCGGCGTGCTGGGCGGTGTGGCCTCCACCACTGCGGCTACGGCTTCTTTCGCGCGGAGCTGCCGGGACCGCCCGGAGCAGGCGGCCCTCTATGCGCAGGCCGCCGTTCTCGCCAACGCCGTGCAGTTCCCGAGACTGCTGGCCGTTTTGGCGGTGCTCGGAGCTCCCCTGGCCTCGGCGCTGGTGGGTCCCATGGCGCTTATGAGCCTGGCCGGACTCGCCGCCAGCGCCGCGCTCGCGCCCCGGAAAGCGTCTGCGCCCGCGTCGGGAGGTCTCAGCCTCACGAACCCATTGCACCTCTGGCCCGCCATGAAGTTCGGCGCCGTCTTTACCGTGGTCCTGCTTTTCACCAAAGCCGCAGCGGCTGCGGGCAGCGGAGGCGGGATCTACTGGGCCGGGGCCCTCGGCGGCGCGCTCGACACCGATGCAGTGGCGGTTTCCGCGGCGGAGTTGCTCCAGACCGGGCGGCTCACCCCCGAAGCTGCCTGGGTCACCGTGCTGCTGGCGCTCGGCTCCAACGCCGTCGTCAAGACCGCGATCGCCTTCTCCTCCGGCGGCCGTGACTTCGGGCTGCGCGTCACCGCCGGATTCGCCGCCATGTTCGCCGCCGGAGTGTTAGGGTGGTGGGCAGTGCCATGACCAACGTGCAAATCTCACGCCGTGCCCTCTTGCTGGCCTTGCCGGCCCTGGCTTTGGGGCAGGCTCGACTCGAGCGCGGCCAGGTCCAGGAGATCGAGCGGGTCGTCACCGCCGAGATGGCCCGGCAAAACATCCCGGGCATGTCCGTGGCGGTGGCGGCCCGGGGAAAAATGGTGTGGGCCGCCGGCTTCGGCTTGGCCGACCTGGAAAATCACGTCCCGGCCAAGTCCGGCACGGTTTACCGCCTGGCTTCCATCTCCAAACCCTTTACCGCAGTCGCGGTCCTGCAGCTGATCGAGCAGGGCAAAATGGAGCTGGAAGCGCCCGTCGAAAAATACGTGCCCTCCTTCCCCAAGAAACAGTGGCCCGTAACGATCCGACACTTGCTGTGTCATCAGAGCGGGATCCGTCACTACCGTGACGGGGCGGAGATCAACAGCACACGCCACTACACGGATCTCCTCGAACCCCTCCAGATCTTCCAGAATGACCCGCTGTTGTTCGAACCGGGAACGCGCTTCTCTTACACGACCTACGGCTACAACCTCCTGGGCGCCGCCGTGGAGGGCGCCAGCGGGATGAAATTCCTCGACTACCTGCGCCGCCACATCTTCGAGCCCGCCGGCCTGCGCCGCATGCGGGACGACAATGTCTACGACCTCATTCCCGACCGCGCCCGCGGCTACCGGCGCGTTCTCGGCGGCAGAATCGAAAACTGCGCCCTGGCGGACACGAGCAACAAGATCCCCGGCGGCGGACTGGTCGGCACCGTCGAGGATCTCGTGGATTTCGCCATTCACCTCAACGGCGGCACGCTTCTCAAGCAGGAGACCGTGCGGCGCATGTTTACGCCTCAGAAGACGCGGGATGGCAAGAGCACGCCGTACGGGCTCGGCTGGCAAATCTTCGAGCGCGGCACAGAGCGCTGGGTGGGACACGGAGGAGCGCAGCAGGGCGTGCGCACGCTGCTGCTCATGCGTCCGGAACGGGGTTTTGCGGTGGCGCTGATGGCCAACCTCGAGGGCGTCAATCTCGAGCCCGCCGCCCTCCGCATTGCGGCGATCGTGCTCGGCGAACAGTGACGCGCGACTGCCTAGTCGGCCCCTTCGGCGCGCGCCTTCGATTCCGCAAACGCCCGGTCCACTTTGGCGGCCAAAATAAAGTCGCTTTCCGTGAGCCCGTCAATTTTGTGAGTGTAGGTCTTGACATCCACCCGGCCCCAGGTCAGGTAAAGGTCCGGATGATGCCCTTCGGCTTCGGCGATCTCCCCCACGCGGTTGACGAACTCGAGCGCGCTGCGGAAATCCGGAAAGGCAAACGTCTTCAGCAGGTGATGCTCATCCACGATCTTCCAGTCGGGAAGCTGCTCGGCGTACGGGCGGAGCGCCTCGCCTTTCAGAGGCGGCACCCCGCCGCGGCACGGCACGCAATGCTTGGAAGCCAGATCGCTCATCCCAGATCCACCCATATCTCCCCCTCTTGGATTCGGACCGGATACGTGCTCAGCGGGCGCACCTGTCGTTCCAGGTGAGGTAAGTCCCGCGGATACACGTTCCTCGGATAAAGGTTCTCCCCGGTCCGCACGTCAAACTGAAAATGATGCCAGGGACAGTCAACCACATGATCCCAGACTGTGGCGCCCTCCAGCAACTTGCCCTGGTGGGGACAGACGCCGCTCAGAGCGTAGACCGTACCTTGCCAGTTGACCAGCAGAACGGGTTTGGCTTCCAGATACACTAGCTTGGTGCGGCCGGGTGGAAGCTCCTCCACCCGGCCGGCGTGTACCAGAGCCATGGAGTCGCGGGAACGGACTAGCCGATATCGGCCGACATGAAGCGGCGCGTGTAGGGCGAGGCTCCCGGCGCTCCGCGGCGGAAATGACCGGACGGCCCTTCGCCCAGATACTCGGAGAACCAGGCCTCGTGCTCTACCTCTTCGTGAAGGATGGCCAGCGACAGTTCGTAGGTGCGGTGATCCTTGCCCGCAGTCATGTTGCAGATGTCGGTGTAGACGCGGATGGCGCAGCGCTCCGCCTCCACGAGCACGTTCAGCATGGCTTTCATGTCCCGGGGGTCCGCCGGAAGGTAGGCGTCCGGGCATGCCGCCATGTCGGCGAAGGTGCGGATGTCCCGTGGCAGCGCCCCGCCGAGCTCGTAGATGCGCGGCACGAGCGCCTCGTAGTGATTGCGGTCCTCGATGCGCGCGTCCTCGATGATTTCCTTCAGCCCCTCACCGTCGAAACCGATCGAGTTCACGCGCAGGATCGTGTAGTAGTAAAAGGTGGTAAACTCGGCTGCGGCCGCCCGCACGAGTTTGTCCACCAGAACGTTGACGTCAATGCCTGCTTGTTCGACAACTTGCCTTGCAACCTTACCCATGGTGTCCCTCCGTCATGGAAGATGACCTGATGAATCCCGGCGCCTGCCGCACGCAGTCAGGCGCAAAACCAACTGAGGCCGGCCGCCCTCAGGCGCACTGGGCGCACAGGCCGTGCAGAATCAGCTCGTATCCGAGCAGTTTGCGCCGGCCCGCAGCCGCTTTCTCGGGCAGCCGGGGAATGTCGAACCAGTCCAGATCCTCCATCCGCCCGCAGCGCTCGCACACGAAATGGTGATGGCGCTCGGTGTTGGCCTCGAAGCGCACGGCACCGCCCCCCAAATGCACCTCGCGGATCAGACCCGCCGCCGCCAGCGTGTGCAGCGCTTTGTAAACGGTCGCCAGCGACGCGCGGGGATCGGTGCGGTTGATGGCCCGGTAGATCTCTTCGGCCGTGGGATGGCTGGGGTGCCGCATGAGGTAATCCAGGATGGCGTAGCGCTGCGCGGTGCAGCGCACGCCGCGCTCCCGGAATAAGGCGATGATGTCGGACCTGGAGGTTCGCACCCTAAGATAGAATACTTCTTATCTGAGAATTTGTCAACAGTTCTCCGGGCTCCGCCTTCAGGCCGAGTACTTCGCCGCCACCCGCCGCAACTCCGCCAGAAGCCGCGGCATGGCCGTGGCGGGATCCTCCGCCGCCTCGTATTCCAGCGCCAGGTAGCCCCGGTAGCCCGCCCGCGCCAGCAGGGCGCCGATGCGGTCCCAGTCTTGTGGCTCCGGCCGCCCGCCCGGACCCCGCACTTCGCTCTTGACCTGCACGTTGACCGCGTAGGGGACGCACATCTCGATCTGCGCGTAGGGATCCTCGCGAAAGTTGCCCGTGTCCAGGTTGATGCCGACCCACGGTGAATCCGTTTTCCGCACGATCTCCAGCACCCGTTCGGCCCGCGCCGTGATCCCGCCGTGGTTCTCCAGGCCGAGAAGGACGCCCTTGCGGCCCGCGTACTCGGCGCTGCGCCGGAGCGTCTCCACCACCCAGCCCACGGCTTCGTCCTCGGTCCTGCCCCGGGGAACGTTGCCGCCGAAGACGCGGATGTGGCCGGCCCCGAGTCTTTCCGCCACGTCCACCCACCGGCGCACTTCCGCCACTTCCTTTTCCCGGGCCTCGGGCTCCGGCCGGCACATGTCCGTGCGGATCGAAAGGGAGTAGATCTCGACTGCGTTCTTATACGCCAGCCGGCGCAGCGGCAGCAGGAACTCGTCGGAGGTGCTCGGGAACCAGTACACCGTCAAGTCGAGTCCGTCCACCCCGTGCTCCACCGCCAGCCGCACCAGGTCCTCGTAGGTCATCGTCTTTCGGGCGAGCGCCTGGCGGTAGGAATAGGCGCAGATGGCCGTCTTCAGCCGCGCTCGGCCTGCCGGAGCCGCTCCGGCGCCCCGCACCGCAAACGCCAGGGGAAGCGCCCGCAAACAGTCTCGCCGCGTGAGCCTTGCCATGCCCTTATTTGTACCGCGATTACTCTTCCGGTCGCTCGGAGGCCAGCCCTTTTATCGCGACGTTGTGCTCGCGTGCGTAGGTGTGGATCACCCGGGCCAGGTCCTTGAGCCACTGCTCCAGACCGATGCTCCGCTCCGGCGCCATCATGAAGCCGAGATCCGGCGTGCGGTCCGCCCAATGATCTTTGGTGTCATCCAGAACGTGTACGAAGTTGCGTCCGCCCGCGCTCCGGCCTTTGGGAAACCGGCTCTTCTCATACACGGCCGTGAGTTCGGCGAAGACCTGCTCGCCCTGGCTCCGCACCCGGTCCACGAGATTGTAGGCCGTGACGAGGTGCCCGACCGCCTCGGCCGCGTTCTTTTTCGCGGCGCTCTCGTGCGCCTGCTCGAGCGCTTCCTCGGCCTGAGCCATGCGGTCGAGCAGCCGCCATTTGTGTCCCATGAACCGCGCCAGCGATAAAAACACTTCCAGGTTGTAATGATTCCGCTCCGCCTTGCCCAGATTGGTTTGGAGCGCATGGATGAGGCGATCGTTTTCGAGCATCCGCTGCCGGGCCTCCTCGATGAAACCCCGGTATTTTTCGCGCACCACCGGTTCCACCTCCAGATCCGGCAGTCGCGGCCGCCCCGGCGGCTCGAGCGTCAGGTCATAGCGGGTCGTCCCGATCCCCTTGCCGTAGGAATTGCCGTAGCCCGGCCCGCGCACGCGCGACACCACCCGGTCCCAGGTCCGCTCCCACGCCCGCGCCTGCGCCTGCATCATCCGGTACACCTCCACCATGTTCTCGACCCGCGGCCCGTAGTAGACCTGCATGAATTCGGCCGCGTGCTGCGCCGGCGACGTCTTGCCCGGGTTCCAGCCCCACTGGGCCACGGCGGACCAGCCCAGCCAGAAGGTCTCGTTGTGCAGCCCGGAATCGTCCCAGGCGGCGCCGAACACGCCGATCGGGTTGCCCCGCCAGTAGCGGCCCCGCGCCAGATACTCGAAGGCGGACTCCAGCCGCCCCAGTGAAATCCGCCCGCCGCGCTCCAGGCTCAGGTGGTCCGGAAACAGCCGCTCGGCGCCTTGCATGGACACATAGCCGAGCTGCCGCATCCCCAGCTTGTTCTCCCACTCCAGATAGTCTTCTTCGCCGATGACGCCGTCAATGATGTCCGGCGGCAGCAGCTTCACATGGTGCGGGAGCAGCGGGTATTCCGCCCAGATCAGCATCTTGCGGCCGCGTTTTTTCAGATGCTCGTGGGCGCGCTTGACGAACTCGACCCACGCCAGACTGCGGTTCTCCTCGTTGTACGGCTTGCCGCAGCGCGGATCAATTCCCGCATAGTAGACCTCGTCGGTTGAAACGAACAGATACTCGACCCCCGGCGTGGCCCGGATCACGTCCTCGTACATCGAAAAGATCAGATCATAGGTCCGCGGGTCGCACCAGTTGGACTGGTAGTTGTTCCCATCTGCACGCAGCTCGGCAAACTCGGGATGCTTGAGCACGTACGCCATGTGGGCCGGCGCCTGGATCTGGGGCACGACCTGAATGAACCGCTCCAGTCCGTACTGGACGATCTCTTGGAGTTGCGCCGTCGTGAAGGCGCCCGGAGCGCCGATGACCGGATGCGTAGGGTACTCGAACTTGTCTTCGAGCTCGAAGCCGATCATGTTGGCCTTGAACCGTGCCGCCCAGTCCAGGTAGCGCTTCAGCGTCTCCATGCGGTCCTGATGGTGCTTGGTGTCCCAGTGCAGGAAGCGCAACTCCAGCCGCGGCCAGTCTTCGATCACTCCTTCCGGGAGCCGCAGTCGGCCGGCGCCGTCCCGCTTGAGCAACTGCACCAGCGTCTGCACGCCGTAAAACACGCCCGGATCGGCATTGCCGGTGATCTCCACTGCCTCGGGCGTGATGCGAAGCCGGTAGGCCTGGCGCTCGATGCCCGCTTCGGCGCCCGTCTTCACCGTCGCCGGAGCAATCGCCAGGCGGATCACTTTGCGCTCGGCGGCACCCGGTTCGAGTTCCAGCGCGTGAAACGCTTTCAGGTCGGCCAGGAGACTGCGGGCGGCGATGTGCCGCGGCCCGAGCCTGCCCGCATCCACTCGCCAGGTGGCGTCCACCACGATGTCACCGCCGGACAGTTCCACCCGCTGCGGCGCCGGGATCACGGAGTATCCGCGCGCCCACAATTCGGTCGGCGGCTGAGCGCCCGCAGGCGCACCCACGGCAATCCATCCCAGCCACAAGGCCAGATTAACGACGGCTCGCATGGCTCCTCCTGTAGCGCAACGCATACACTTCCGCCCTTGGCGCGTCTCCGGTTCCGCCGCGGACCGGCAGCACCAGATCGCGTCTTGCATCATAGACCATGGCTCGATTCTCGCCGGCGCGCCGGTTGAATCCGGCTCCGCCCCAAAACCGGGATTTCCAGGCGCCGCCAGGCCTTCCCTTCCGGCCAAAACTCGACATAGAGAAGGTACGTTCCAGCTCCTGCATTACCCACCGGCGAACTGCGGCGGTCTCCCGCCACGCCACAACCGCAGCTCCGCCCGCGCGTTGATCTGCAAACCTTGCGCAGAGCCCCGCCCGGCGCGTCCTGAGAGGCACGCTGCCGGGAGGACGAAGAGGCATCACTTCCTTGCCATACGTAAGAAATCTTGTGTTGATCGTATCTCGACCTTTTCCGGCGCCGCAACCGGCAGGGGGCGGGGGCAATGATGGGACCCTGCGGTACAGAT
>DATLYE010000064.1:0-19589 GCA_035575135.1 Bryobacteraceae bacterium | reverse complement strand
TGCCGCCCTCGTCGGACGCAATCTCTTCAAACAGTCCGACAAGGCCCGTGTCGCGGCAGCGCGTGCCCAGATCGAAATGTTCATGGGCGCCCTGAACCTTTACAAGCTCGATACCGGCTCACTGCCCACTACCGAGCAGGGCCTGCAGGCTCTCTGGCGCCGCCCGGCCGACGTTCCCAACTGGGATGGCCCCTATCTCGAGAAAGAAATTCCCCTCGACCCCTGGGGCCATCCCTACGTCTACCGCTTCCCCGGCGAGCACGGCGAGTTGCCCGACATCATCTCCTACGGCGCCGACGGCAAGCCGGGCGGCGAGGGCATCAACGCCGACATCGTGAGCTGGAAGAGTCAGTGAAGCATTCGACCCCACTCCCCCTCTCCGGCGCCCGCGCGCATCGGCGGGCGGGAGTCACCCTGGTCGAGATGCTCATCGTCGTCGCCCTGGTCGGCCTCATGGTGAGCTTGGCCTTTCCCCGCATCTCAACCGGTGCGGATTCGCTCCGCCTGATAGGCGCGGCGGATTCGATCGCGTCTTTGTTCAACGCCGCCCTGACCCGCGCCGAGCGCCGCGGGGAAGCACTGGAAATCGCAATTTCCCCATCCGCGGGCCGCATCCAGGTGCGCTCCTCGGGGGGCTTTGAGCGCGACTATTCCCTCCCGGAGGGCGTGACCGTTCAAGCGGTTCTGCCCCCTCTGCCCGCTCGAACGGACGGCCCCCGGCGATTCCTCGTTCTTCCCGGAGGTACCGTCCCCGCGATCGCCGTCGAGCTGGCCAATCGCCGCGGCATGCGCCGCCTCGTCCGACTGGATCCGATCACCGGCGTGCCGCACGTAGACCGTGTGGAGGGACCGTGAGGGCCCGGGGGTTCACCTTACTGGAAATGCTTGTCGCCACACTCATCCTCGGCGTGGCCGTGGCGGGAGTTCTCTCCAACATCTCCGTCTCCCTGCGAACTGCCGCCAAGGTGACCGACTACGACCGTGCCGCTCTCATCGCTCGCCGCAAAATGGACGAGCTGCTCGCCGGCGCGCGCCTGCCCCGCTTTGCCGTCGCCGGCGGTCCGCTGGATCCGGCCACAGGACTGGAAGGGGGTTGGAGCGTCCGGGTCGAACCTTTCGAGGCCCCCGCCCAGGCCGGGCCGGGCACCCTTGTGCTGGACCGCCTCGTTCTCGACCTGTGGTGGAAACAGGGATCGCGCACGCGCCGTGTGCAGCTGGAAGCCTTCCGCCGCTCACGGGTCGCGCCACCCGGAGCCCAGCCGTGAAGTCTCGTTCCGGCATCACCCTGCTCGAATTACTCGTCGCCGTCTCCCTGCTGAGCCTGCTGACTGCGGGAGTCCTGGCAGCCCTCCGCCTCGGCATCAACGCGATGGCCAAGACCGGCGCCCGCCTCGCCGACAACCGTCGTGTCGCAGCCACCCAGCACATCCTCGAGCAGCAAGTCGCCGGTTTGATCCCGATCCTGGCGGAATGCAGTCCCCAGCCGGGGCAGCCCCCCGTACGGTTTCCATTCTTTCAGGGTGAGCCGCAGACCATGCGGTTCCTCTCGGCCTTTTCTCTCGGTGAAGCCTGGCGCGGCTATCCGCGGATCCTCGAGTTTCAGGTTATCCCCGGCTCGCCGGGCCAAGGTTTGCGCCTCGTCGTCAACGAGCGCCTGTATACCGGCGCCGCCTCTGCCGGCGCTTCCTGCCTCGGCATGGCGACTGAGCCGGAAATCGGCCTCCCGGTGCCGCGCTTCGCACCGGTCGAGATCGGCCCTTACTCCTTCGTCCTCGCGGATCGCCTGGCGTTCTGCCGTTTCGCCTACAAGGAGGAGCTCCCGCCGCCGGCGCTCGAACGGTGGGTAGCCCGATGGACCAGGCCTCAGTGGCCTTCGGCCATTCGAATCGAAATGGCGCCCGTTGATGCCGCCCAGGTCCGGTTGCAGCCGTTGACGCTCGTGGCCCCAGTGCGCATCACGCGTCTCGCGGCGGAGCTCTATGGGGATGACTAGCCTACGTCGCGCCGCAAAAGCGCGGGGTGCAGCCTTGCTTATCGTGCTCTGGCTCTCCGCCGCCCTGGCGGCCATTGCCTTTGCCCTGTCAGCAAAGGTACGCGCCGAAGCAGAGCGTTCCGTGACCGCCTGGGAGGGCGTGCAGGCCTATTACCTGGCCACGGGTGCAGTCGAGCGAGCGCTCCTGCACATACTGTGGGGACCGCCTTACTACCAGCCTGGCATGACCTCGTTCCGGTTCAGCTTCCCCTCCGGCGAGGCCGTCGTTCACATCCTCCCCGAGGCGGGCAAGCTGAACCTCAACTTCGCTACTGTGGAGGAACTCGAGCGGCTCTTTGCGGCCCTCGGAGCAGACCCGGTTCGGGCCGCCGAAATCGCGCGGGCCGTCGTGGACTGGCGGACGCCTGCTCCCCAGGGGCCGACGGTCTTCGATCATTATTACCTGGCGCTGGTTCCGTCTTTTCGCGCCGCCCATGCGTCATTTCAAGAGGTTGAAGAGTTGCTCCTGGTCAAAGGCATGACTCCGGAACTCTTTTACGGAATCATCGCACCCGGACCGCAAGGCGCCTGGCTTGCCGCCGGCGGAGCTCGCGACTGCCTGAGCGTCTACTCGGCCGGCGGGACAGTGGACGTCAACACCGCTCACCCTGCCGTGTTTGCCGCGCTCGGATTTTCTCCCGGGCAAATCCAGGCTATCCTCGCCGCTCGGCCGATTCGCGACCCCGCGCAACTGCCGGCGCTTGGGTTGGCCGGACATCCCGCACTCGGACGCTTGCGCGTCGGTGGCGGCTCCATCGTCACGCTGCGAGCCTCTGCCCGCCCCCGTCTGGCGTCCGGACAGCTTTCGGATCTCCGCCGCGGCGTCGCGGCCACCGTCAAACTCCTCGGCCCCGCCGGCGGCGACAAACCCTACCACGTGTTGCGCTGGTACGACAACGTATGGGAACCGTAGCCCTCGGAGAATTGCGCCGCATCCTGGCCGTGGGGACGGGTGTCGGCATCTCGATCGGCGCCCGCACGCTCCAGGTCGTGGCCGCACGCCTCCGCCCTTCGGGCGCCGTGGTGCTCGGGCACACTGAGATCGCTTCCTTTCGCGAGCGGCCGGCGGCGGACTGGGGCGCCGAATACGCCGACTTCCTCCGCCGGCTGGGCTTAAGCCATTTAGCCGCCACGGCGCTGTTGCCCCGCAGCGAGGTCATCGTCCGCCAGCTCTGGCTGCCGGGCGTCTCCGACCGTGAGATGGCTTCTGCCATCCAGTACCAGATTGACGCTCTCCACCCCTACGGAGAAGACGAGATCCAATGCTCCTGGGTCCGGCTCGGACGCTCGCCCGCCGTCCTGGTGGGCATCGCCCGGCAGCCTGTGATCGAGCGTTACGCCGATCTGTTCACCGAAGCCGGCGTCAAGCTGTCCTCGCTGACCTTCTCCGCCGCAGTGTTTTATTCCGCCTTGCGCCTGTTCCCCGCGGTCTTGCCGGAAGGGTTCGTCACCGTCCTGCCTCAGGAGGAAGCCGTGGAGGTCTACGGAGAGAGCAGGGCCCGCCCCGTGTTCTCGGCGCTGCTGGATCTCCCCGAGGACCGCGCCGCGGCTCTGGCGGCGGCCGAACTCCGTTTGGAGCCCGGGGTCGAGCCCTTGCCTTTGGCGGACCTGATCCCGGCGCCCACGGCGGCGCCGAAGGGATTCGAGCTGCCGCGTTCCCTTCACGCCTACGCCGCCGCGTTCACCGCGGCCTGCCCCCGCCTCTCCTTCACAGCGAACCTCCTGCCGCCGGAGCGGCGCAGCAGCAGTTCGAGGGCGGTGTTCGTACCGACCGCCGCGCTGGCGACGATCCTGCTGCTGCTCGCCGCCGGCCTTGTGGCCCAGGCACGAGTCCAGCAGCGGCGCCACCTGGCGGCCCTCGAATCCGAGATCCGCCGTCTGGAGCCTCGCGCAGCCCAGGCCGCCGCCCTGGCCCGCACCGCCGAACAGCTCCGAGCCCGCATCCTGCTCCTCGATGGGGTGCGCCGCCGCACGCAAAAAGACCTGGATGCCATCCGCGAACTGACGCGCCTGCTGGAACCCCCGGCCTGGCTCAGCGCTCTCGAGCTGACGCGGGAGTCTGCAACCCTCAGCGGCGAAGCCGAACAGGCTGCGGGGCTGCTGAAGACTCTCGACAGCTCCCCCTACTTCCGTAACTCGGAGTTCGTGATCCCCATCGCGCGCTCCGGTTCCATGGAGCTGTTCCGCATCCGCTCCCTACGGGAGGGCGCGGCGCCATGAAGCTCCAGGCGCGCGACAAGAGAGCCCTTGCGGTCTTGGCCGCCGCTGCGGCACTGATCACGGCGACGCGCGTTTTTCTGCTCGAGGATGCCTCCGCGGACACAACGCCGCCCGCCCAAGCCATTCCTGTCGCCGAAAAGCACCTGGAGAAGCTGCGCCGCTTGAGCGCAGGACTCGGCGCGCAAGAGAAGCTCACCGCCGAAATCGCCCGCGAACTCGCCGCGCGCGAGCAAGGCTTGATCCAGGCCGACACCCCGGCGCAGGCTCAGGCACAGCTCCTCCAGATCTTCCGCCGTGTGGCCTCGCGCCAGGCGCCGCCCATCGAAATCAAAACCGTGGAGATGGGCCAGATCCGGCCGCTGGGCGCCGATTACGGAGAGCTCACCGTTCCCGTCACTTTCGAGTGCCGCATTGAACAGCTCCTGAACCTGCTGGCGGATTTGACCGCGCAGCCGGAGATTGTGGCCACCAGCGAACTCCGCATCACGGCCGGCGACGCCAAGCAGAAAACACTCAACGTGCGGCTCACGATCTCCGGCGTCGCCCCGCGCCGTCTGGTCCCGGAGAAAAAAGGTCTATGAGACGGAGGCTCCTGGTTCTGAACCTGATCCTGGCAATGCTGGTTGTGGGCGCCGCGTTCCGCCTGCGGCGCCAGTGGCTGGAAGGCCGCGAGCGCGTGCGCCAGGTGTTCCACGCAAAGGTGACCCCTGCGGCGCCTCCCCAGGCGATCCGCCTTGACCCGCCGCAGCCCCTGGTGGCCGCTTCCTACGCCGATGCAGCGCAAAAGCTGGTCTTTGCCAAGGACCGCAACCCCACCGTAGTCATCGAGCCGGAGCCCCCGAAAGTGATCCCCCCGTTGCCGGTCGCGCACGGAGTGGTCAACTTCGGCGACGGGCCCCTGGTGATCTTGAGCGAAAAACCGGGCGCGCCGCACAAAAGCTACGCCCCCGGGGAAAAAATCGGCGATTTCACGCTCCTGGCCGTCACCCGCGAGGACGTCGTCTTCGAGTGGGAGGGGGAAAAGATCCGCCGCAAGCTGGAAGAACTCATCGAGCGGCGCCCTCAGGAGACTCCGCCGGCCGCAGAGCAGCCTCCGCAGCCCGCGCCGGCGCAGGCCCCGCAAACCACAGTGGTCAATCCTTCAGCAGAGGAAGGCTTCGGGCCTTCCATTGGGAACGAGATTCGTGCGTGTTTGCCCGGCGACACCTCCCCACCGGGAACCGTCCGTGCGGGTATGCGCAAGGTGGTGACTCAAACGCCCTTCGGAAACGTTTGCCGCTGGGAGCCGGTGCAATAAGAATCAGCAAAAAGAAAGGAATCAAACCATGGTGCTTCGAGTTGTTCTACTCGGTTTCGTGACGATGCTGACTTTGGCGGAGCAAAAGCCCCAAAAAGCGGGCGCCAGGCAGCCCTCCGCGGCCAAGGCCCCGGACGCATTTGAGAAGACCTTGCCGCGCGGAGCCAGAGAAACGGCTCCGGGGGAGTGGCGTTACACCGACACGCAGGGCAAAACCTGGACCTACCGCAGGACGCCGTTCGGTTTCGTCCGGTCCGACGCCCGCGAGGAAAACACTTCGGTGGAGGCGCCCGCAGACCTGAAGGCGTTTGAGCAAGGCGACGAGATTCGCTTCGAGCGCCCCACTCCGTTCGGCATCGTCCGCTGGACGCGAAAGAAGACCGAACTGAACGACGTGGAGCGCGCAGCTTGGGAGCGCGAACAGAAGCGCCAGACCTCACGCGAGCATGCGGAACAGTGAGATGACCGCGAACCGGATTCTGTGCCGCACCACCCTGAGCCTGCTGCTCGGCGCCTTCGTTGTCTTCGCCGCCCAGCAGAAACAGCCGCCTCCACCCCCGGGCCTCGGGCCGCGCGCAGCTCCGCCGCCCGTCGCCGAGCCCAAGGAGGTTCCGCAACCCCAGCAGCCGTCGCCTCAGGTCCAGCCCGCCAAGCCGGCACCGGGGACCGCCGAACCCAAGCCCGCGCCCACAGAGCAGGCTCCGGTGACCCTGACGCCTGCCCCCTCCGGCGGCCTGGTGCTCAACCTGCAAAATGCGTCACTGACGGAGGTCATTGACATCCTGGCGCGCCGCCTCCGGATCAACTATATCCTCGATCCGCGCGTCAAAGGCACCGTCACCCTCAATACCTACGGCGAGCTCAAGGAGGTGGACATCCGGGCCCTGCTCGATCTCATCCTCCGCATCAACGGCTTCGCCATGGTGCAGGTGGGTGAGATCCATCGCATCGTACCTCTGCCGGAGTTGTCGCGCCAGCCGCTTCCGCCCGCCGTCAATCCCAAGAGCGTCCCGGAAAACGAGCAGATGGCGCTCAACCTGGTCTTTCTCAAGTACGCCGCCGTCGCCGACATGGCTAAGTTGCTCGACAAATTCCTGGGCGAAGGCGCCACCATGATCACCTACGAACCGGCCAATCTGCTCCTGCTGCTGGACAACAACCGCAACATGCGGCGCACCATGGAACTGATTGCGCTCTTTGACAGCGACGTGCTCGTCAGCCAGCGCGTCCGTCTGTTCGAGGTCCAGCACGGCCGGCCAAGCGACGTCGCCAAAGAACTGGAGACCGTGTTACGCGGTGTCTCCCTCGGCGAAAAGGCGGGAGCCGTCAGATTCCTGCCCGTGGACCGCATCAACACGATCATCGCCGTGGCCCCGAATCCAGGCGTCTTCGACCAGGTCGAGGCCTGGCTGAAGAAGCTAGACGTCCCCGCAAAGGTGACGGCGGGCACCACGCAGAACTACGTCTACCGGGTCAAATACGGCCGTGCGGAGACACTGGCCGTGGCCATCATGCAGCTCTACCTTGGTTATTTCGGCTTCGGCTACGGTGGCTTCGGGGGGTTTGGAGGCTTTGGGGGATTCGGTGCGACAGCCGGTTACCCGGGCTACTTCGGAGCCGGCGCCGTCTCTCCTTACGGAGCCTACGGGGCGTTTCCCGGAGGCTTCACCCCTGGCTTCGGCGTTCCCGGGGCATATGGTATGGGCCCTTACGGCCCCGGCTACGGCTTCGCTCCCGCTCCGGGCGCCGTGCCCCGGACCGGTGCAGCCCCGGCCGTCGGCCAGCAGTCTGAGGCGGGCGCAGCAGCGCAGCAGGCGCCGCGCACCGCAGGCGCCACCCCCTTTGATCTGACGGGCTCCTATCTCGGAGCCGGTTACGGCTACGGCTGGCCTCTGCCTGAAGGATTTCCCAGAGTCGTCCCCAATCCCTTGGACAACTCCCTGCTGATTCAGGCCACGCCCCAGGAGTACGAGAAGATCTTGAATCTGCTCAAAGAGCTGGATGTGCCTCCGCGGCAGGTGCTCATCGAAGCCAAAATCTACGAGGTCTCGCTCACCGGCGCCTTCGCCAGCGGCGTCAGTGCCTTCCTCCAGAAACGAGGCGGCAGCGGACCCGGCTCCCCCAGCCTTGCCACCAATCTGTTGCAGGGTACGAGTTCGGTATCCGGTCTGACGCTCACGGCCGGCACGCTCGTCGGCCAGACCCGCGAGCTGCTTGCCTTCCTGTCGGCGCAGGAAGACACCCGGCGCGCCAAAGTGGTTTCCGCACCCAGCGTCATCGCCACCGACAGCATCCCTGCCAGCATCACGGTGGGCCAGGAAGTGCCCACGCTGACCTCGCAGGCCGTCACCGGCGCGCAGGTCGGCGGCAGTTCCTTGTTCGCCAATACGATCCAGAACCGTACCAGCGGCGTCACGCTGAACATCCTGGCCCACGTCAACCCGAGCGGCATCGTCACGCTGGTCATCAACCAGGAGGTCAGCGCACCCGTGCCTCCCTCCGCCAATGCAGCCATCCAGTCACCCTCGTTCACGAAACGCACCGTCCAAACCCAGGTCACCGTGCAGGACGGGGACACCATCGCCATCGGCGGCATCATCCAGGAATCGGATACCTCCAGCTCCGCCGGCGTCCCCATCCTGCACCGCATCCCGATCCTCGGGGCCGCCTTCGGGGCCAAGTCCACCAGCAAGGAGCGTACGGAACTGATCGTTTTCATGACGCCGCGCGTGATCTACGACACCAACATGATCACGGATGCGACCGAAGAGCTGAAATCCAAGCTACGGCGTTTGCAAAAACTCATCCGCGAATAGGACGCGGCGGGTGGCGCGAAGCGACGGTCATCTGTCCGTGCTGCCTTCCACCCGCCCCCGTCCTGCGCGACAATAGCAAACGATGCCCGCTTACCGGATCCACCGCTTGAAGGAACCCGTGCGGCGGCAGTTCCGCTGGGCGCCCCACACGGCCGGCCTCACGGTGGTCAAGCCCCGCGACTATGAACCGGGCGGCTTCGTCGAAGCCGCAGGCCTGTATTCGGCCTGGGCGGCTCTGAAAAGCACCGCCACACCTTTGGAAGTCGGGGATCTGCTCGAGACGGAAACCGGAACGCTCTTCATCTGCAAGTACGTGGGCTTTGAAGAAGCACGCTGGGAGCGTCCGGAAGCGGCAGCGGCGGGTGCATCGCAGGCTTGCCCGCCTCCCGGGTCTGCCGGCGAAACGACGGCGCCTGCACCTTATGATGACAGAGACGTCGTTTAATCCCGGTGGAAGCGACCGGGTCAACCTGTTTTCCCTTGTCACCTACATCCCGGACCCGCTCGGCTCCTTCCTCGACCGCCTCCGCCAGGAACTCGTTCCTTCCTGCCTTCTCCGGGCCCACGTCACCGTTCTGCCGCCTCGCCCGCTCCCCATTGAGCCCGGCGCCGCCTGGACTCAGATCTGCCGCCGGCTTGCGGAGTTCGCTCCCTTCAACGTCTGCGCCGGCGATGTAGAGATTTTCTCGGTGAGCTCCGTCATCTACCTGGCGGTCAAGGAAGGCTTCGCCGAACTCTGCCGCCTCCACGAGCAACTCAACACGGACAGCCTGGCCTACGGCGAGCCCTTCCCCTACCATCCGCACATCACGCTGGCTCAGCAGTTGGCCCCCGAACAAATCGAAGGCGTCTACGAGTTGGCGCGCCGGCGCTGGGCCGAGTTTCCCCACCCGCGATGCTTCCGCGTCGACCGGCTCACTTTCGTGCAAGGCACGGTCTCCAATTCCTGGGTGGACCTGGCGGACTGCTGCCTGGGCGGCCGGCCGTAGCGGGTGGCGGCGGCAGCGTTCCTCAAGTCAAGATGGGCGGAGGAACATGCGCAAAATACCGTGGCTGTTCCCTTTCGTGTGCACCGCGGCTATGGCGGCACAGGCTCCCGCCGGGCCGGACTACGAGAAAATCGCCGCCCGTATCGTCGCCGCGCTGCGGCTGCGCTCCGCCGAAACCGTCCTGGTGCGGTTCGACCCGCGTTATCTGGCGCCCCTGGAAGCCGCCGTGCGCCGGCGCATTGCTCAAGCGGGCGCCACCTGTCTGGCCTCGGTGCCCGCCTCGGAGACCTTGGCTGCGGCACTGCTCGAAAAAACACAGGTGTTCCTCCGCCTGCCCTTGGGCCCGCAAGCGCGGCCGCTTTCCGAAGCCGAGGAAGACGCCCTCAGGCAATGGCTCGACCGGGGCGACACGCGCCGCGAGCTCCACTTCCACTGGTCGGACGGCACGCGGCGTCCCGACGGCCTGCCGGCTCCACACACGCCCGATCTCGACCGGCTCTACGAGGAGGCTCTGGACATTGACTACGCCGCGCTCGATGCCGCGCAGGAACGGGCCATCGGCATCCTGCGCCTCGGCACGGTGCGCATCCGCACGCCGGCCGGGACCGACTTCATGTTCCGGATCGCCCGCCGCCCGTTCAACAAACAAAACGGCGACGCCTCAGCCGAGCGCGCCCAGGCGGCGAGGGTGCGCGTGGACCGGCACATTGAACTGCCGGCGGGCGCCCTTCGGGTGGCACCCGTCGAAGAAAGCGCCTTCGGCCAGATCGTCCTCCCCGAAGCGCGTTTCGGCGACACGGTCGCGCGCAGTGTGGTGCTCCTGTTTGACAACGGCCGCCTCAGCGGCGTACGCGCCCAGGAAGGGCTCGAAGCCGTGCAAGCCGCGCTCGACGGCGGCGGGGAAGCCGCCCGCCGGTTCCGCGAGTTCGCACTGGGTTTCAATCCCAGGCTTGCAGTGCCACCCGGCAGCGCCGTCGTGCCCTACTACGGCTACGGCGCCGGGGTCGTGCGGCTCAGCCTCGGGGACAACGAGGAACTGGGCGGCAAGGTGCGCGGCCGCTTCGTGCGCTGGTTCTTCCTCACCGACGCCACCGTGCACGTGGATTTTCGCTACCTGGTGCGCGACGGCAAGCTGCTCATTACCCCGTGAGCGGGGCCCGCTCAGTGAAACACGGCCAGAGCGATTTTGGTCGTAATCCAGGCGATCAGGCCGCAAACCGGAAACGTCAGAATCCATGCCGTGACGATATCCCGGCTGACGCCCCATCGCACCGCCGAAAGTCGCCGCGTCGCGCCCACGCCCATGATCGAGGTATTGATCGTGTGCGTGGTGCTCAACGGAATCCCCAGCCGGCTCGCAAACTCGATCGTCAGGGCTGCTCCCGTCTCCGCCGCAAAACCGTGCACAGGCTCCAGCTTGGTCAGCCGCAAACCCATCGTCCGCACAATCCGCCAGCCCCCCACCGCCGTGCCGAAACCCATCACCACGGCGCACAGCAGGATCACCCACAATTGCACCTCGAACTGCGGCAGCACGCCCCCTAGCACCAGCACCAGCGTGAATGCTCCGATGAACTTCTGCCCGTCATTCGAGCCGTGGCTGAACGCCATGAAGGCCGCCGAGAGCACCTGCAGCCTGCCGAAGACACGGCGCACCCACCCCGGAGTTTTTCTCGCACAGGTGCGGTAGATCAACACCATCAGAAACAAGCCGCCCAAAAAGCCCAGAAACGTCGAAAACAGCAGGCCCGTGAGGACCTGCTTCCACCCGGCCCACTGGAGCACGCCCGGGCCGGCCGTCGCCAGGCCGGCCCCGCTCAAGCCCGCAATCAGCGCATGCGACTCGCTGGTCGGCAGGCCGTAGTACCAGGCCACCGTGCTCCACAGCACGATGCCCACCATCGCCGCCCCCACGGTGTAGATGTTGATCATTTCCGGGTTCACGATCCCCTTGCCGATCGTCGCCGCCACCGCCGTCCCCGACATCGTTCCCAGGACGTTGAAGACCGTGGCCATCAGAAGCGCCTGCGTCGGGGACAGCACCCGCGTGGAAACGACCGTGGCGATCGCGTTCGGGGCGTCGGTCCAGCCGTTGACGAATTCGGCGGCCAGAATCAGCAGCAGTACGATGACCGTGGCGGGCTCCACAACCGGCCACCTCCGCTCAGGCGTTCTTCAGCGCGATGCTCTCGAACACGTCGGCGACGTCTTCGCCCTTGTCGGTCGCCGCCTCCATGATCTCGTACAGATCACGCCATTTGAGAACCTCAAGCGGGGAGGCGCCGTCGTGATTGTTGAACAGGTCGGCCAGCGCGCCGCGCAGGATGCGGTCGCCCTGGTTTTCCAAACGGTTGATTTCGATGCAGTGCTGGCTGATGCTCTTGTGCTCCAGCTTGCGCAGCTGCGGCACCATCCGGGCGATCTCCTCCACCTGTTTGGCGATCACCTCCGCCAGCTCCCGCGCGGCCGGCGTCACTTCGCGTACTTTGTAGATCACAAAATGCTCCGTCGTGGCCTCGATAAAATCCAGCACGTCGTCCAGTGCGGAAGCCAGACGGTGGATGTCCTCGCGGTCCAGCGGCGTGATGAACGTGCGCGACAGGCGCGCCATGATCTCGTGCACCACCTGGTCGCCGTCATGCTCCAGCCGCTCCATCCGCATGGCGTTCTCGCCCAGGCGGTCAAAATGCTCCGTGGTGTCTACCAGCAGCTGCGCTGCCGTCTGCAGTTTCTCGGACAGTTTCCCGAACAGGTCGAAAAATGCCTCTTCGCGTGGGATCAGTCCCATCGTTTTCTCACACCTCCGCTGCTTGCCTGAGTCTGCTCGCTGTCTGCCTCATCTCATAGGCGTCGGGAATCACCGCCGCGGGAGATTCACATTATGTGCCCGCGGTCCGCGCGGTAGTCAACTCGTGATTGTTACGGTTCGGTGACAATCGAAACCAGCTGCTCGCCCGCCTCCTCTGCGGTCCCGCCGTCAAGATCCAGAAAACGCACGTCGAGCAGTCGCGCGGGCTCCAGCCGGCTCATGGCGGCGAGCATCGTTTCCTTCAGATAGGGATATTGCTTTTCCAGCTGCGCGAACAGGCCGCGGATGGCCTCGCGCACAGCCCCCGTTTTCTGGTTGCAGCCGCAGGGGATCACCGGCGCACCCAGAGACGCGGCAAAGCGCCGCGTCAGCTCTTCGGTCACGAACACCAGCGGCCGGATCAGGCGGAATTCCCGGTCGCGGGACCACGTCACCGCAGGCAGGGCGCTGAGCCGCCCGGTGAACATGGCGTTGCGCACCAGCGCCTCGCAGAAATCATCCGCCGTGTGCCCGAAAGCAATTACGTTCGCCCCGAGCCCGCGCGCCACTTCGTAGACCGCCCGCCGCCGGTAGCGGCTGCATAGATCGCAGCCGTGATCCGGACGGTCCTCCAGCAGCTTCAAGGAGGCCGTGTCTCGATAGCACGTCCAGGTCACGCCGCGCTGCCGCAGCCATTCGGCCAGCGGCTCGAGCGGACGCAGGAACTTGCCCTGCTCCACCGTGAAGGCGCACACGGAGAACCGCACCGGGGCGCGGGATTGGAGCCGCAGGAGAACTTCGAGCAGCGTCAGGGAATCCTTGCCCCCCGACAGAGCTACCGCCACGCGGTCGCCGTCGCGAATCATGCGGAACCGGCCGATGGCCTCGCCCGCACGCCGCAACACCTGCTTTTCGAGGTCCACGTCTTATTATAAGGGTTGAAGCCTCCGTCCCGCCTGCGCGCCGGCTCCATGTCTCCTGCACGCATCGCCGCCTTTGACGTTCTGCTCCGCGTCGAACGCGGCGCACACGCCGACGACCTGCTGCGGGAACACACGCGCGGCCTCACCTCGCGCGATGCGGCCCTGGCCTACGAAATCGCCCTGGGCGTACTTCGGCGCCAGGCGCAGCTGGACTTTCTCATCCGCCACTTCTCCGGCAGGGATCCGGCCCGGCTGGACCCGCAGGTGCGTATCGCCTTGCGCGCGGGGCTGTATCAGCTCCGCTTCCTGAACCGTGTGCCTGCCCATGCTGCGGTCGGCGAAAGCGTGGACTTGGTCAAGCGGGCCCGCAAAGCCTCGGCAGCCGCTTTGGTCAACGCCGTGCTCCGCAGAGCTTCCAGGGAAATGCCGCCGTGGCCGGACCGCGCCACGGAGCTCTCCATGCCCACATGGTTACTGGAGCGATGGGACCGCTTCTACGGGCCTGACGTAGCGGAGAAAATGGCCAGGGCCGCGCTGGAACCCCCGGAGACCTGGGTCCGTTTCTGCGGCGAACACCCGCCCCAGGGCGTCGTCCTCGAGCCGACGGACATCGCCGGCGCCTGGCGGCTGATTGCGGGGGACCCGGCGGGGCTCCGCATCCAGGACATCAGCTCGCAGTCCGTTGTGCCATTGCTCGAGCTCCAGCCCGGCCTGAGCTTTCTCGATCTGTGCGCCGCGCCCGGCAACAAGACGGCTCAGGCCCTCGAATACGGCGTCAGCGCGATCGCCTGTGACATCTCCCCGCTGCGGCTGGCCCCCCTGCAGAACCTGGGCTGCCCGCGGGTCGTGCTTGACGCCACCCGCCCTCTGCCGTTCCGGCGCCGGTTCGACCGCATCCTTCTCGACGTGCCTTGCTCGGGGACCGGCACTCTGGCGCGCAACCCGGAAATCAAATGGAGACTCCGCCCGGAGGACCTCCCCAACTTCCACGACCGGCAGGTGCGGATGCTGCGCTCCGCTCTGGAAGCCCTTGCCCCCGGCGGCTTGCTCGTCTACTCCACTTGCTCGCTCGAGCCGGAAGAAAACGAGCAGGTCCTCGAAGAAGTCCTGGGCCGCCTGCCCGAGCGCATCCTGCGCCGCCTCCCGGGCCTCGTCCCCGGGGATGGATTCTTCGCCGCTGTGATACCATCAACTTGAGTTCCCGCGACCATGGTCGAAGTGGTCCCATCCATTTTGTCGGCGGACTTTGCCCGGCTGGGCGAACAGATCGCCGCCGTGGAAGCCGCCGGGGCCCGTATGCTTCACGTGGACGTCATGGATGGTCACTTCGTGCCCAACCTCACGGTCGGTCCTCCGGTCCTGCGCTCCATCCGTAAGATCACGCGCATGGTTCTGGACGTGCACTTCATGATCACCGACCCGGAGCGCTACATCGGCCCTTTTGTCGAGGCCGGTGCGGACCAGATCTCGGTCCATCAGGAAGCCTGCCCCCATCTGGACCGCACCCTCAGACTCATCCAGAGCGAAGGGGCCCGCGCCGGCGTGGTGCTCAACCCCGCCACCCCCGTTACAATGTTGGAGGAAGTTCTCGGTCTGGCGGACTTCGTCCTGTTGATGAGTGTAAACCCGGGCTTCGGTGCGCAGCAGTTCATTCCCCGTACCCTGGATAAGGTGCGCGCACTGGACCGCCGGCGCCGGGAACTCGGGCTCCGCCTGCCCATCGAAATTGACGGCGGCGTCCACGAGGATAACATTGCAGAAGTGGTCCAGGCCGGCGTCAACTGGGTCGTCGCCGGATCGGCAATCTTCCACAACCCCGATCCCGCAGCGGCGTTCTCCGAATTGCAAAGGCTGGCCCGGGAAGCCGTCGCAGTTCGCGTCTAAGGAGGAGGTGTGATGCGAAACGGGTCTTTCGGATTGGCCGGGCGCTGCCTGGTCTGCCTCGTCGCGCTGGGCTTGCTCACTTCCTGCGGATTTCGCCGCAAGAAGTACGAAAACCCCATCACGAAGGACACGCTGCAGCCCGACAAAATCCTCTTCGACAAGGCCATTCAGGATATCGAAAAGGGCCGCTACGAAGTGGCCCGGCTCACCCTCCAGACCCTGATCAGCACTTACGACACCAGTGAGTTTCTCGCCAAAGCCAAGCTGGCGCTCGCCGACAGCTGGTTCCGCGAAGGCGGGTCCCACGGTCTGGCGCAGGCCGAAGCCGAGTACAAAGATTTCATCCTGTTCTATCCCACGCTGGAGGAAGCGGCCGAGGCGCAGCACAAAGTCTGCATGATTCACTTCCGCCAGATGGAGAAACCCGACCGCGATCCCCTGCACGCTCTGCGCGCCGAGGACGAGTGCCGCCAGTTGATCGTGCAGTTCCCCAACAGCAAATTCGTCCCCGAAGCCCAGCAACGCCTCCGGGAGATCCAGGAGGTCCTTGCCGAGCACGAATACCGCGTGGGCTCGTTCTATCACACCAAGGGGAGCTACGTCTCTGCCGCCAACCGGTTGCAGGCGCTCACCGACCATTACCGCCTCTACAGCAAGGCGGATCAGGCTCTTTGGAAACTCGGCGACTCTTACGAAAGGCTCGGACCCCGCTTCCGCGACCGCAGCGCGGCCGCCTACGCCCGCATCGTGCGGGACTATCCCCTGAGCCCGCTTGTCGAGGAAGCCAAGAAGAAGCTCGAACAAATGGAGCAGCCCATACCGGAGCCCGATCCGGTGGCGCTGGCGCGCATGAAGTACGAACTGGAGAACTACCGCAAGCCGGGATTGATGAGCCATTTCTGGGGCATCTTCCGCAAGAGTCCCGACGTGCGGGCAGCGGCCAAGTCCGGTGAGCCCGCCATGACCACGTTGCGGCCCACCTTGCCCGTCACGGTGCCGGCGGCCGCTGAAGGCGGCGGCGTCAGCGCGGAGGTCACCGTCTCGACCGTCTCGGACTCCTCCGCTCTGGAGACCAAGCCCGATGCCCGCCGCAATCCTCCGCAAGCCGGAAGCACTGCGCAGCCGCAGGAGCAGGGTCAGCCGGCCCCGCAGCCGCAAGAACAGAAAAGAAACAACGGCCGGAACACCAAGAAATCTTCCGGCAAATGAGCCGCGTCCTCCTCGCTGACGACAGTCCCCACGCCCAGCGCATGGGTGAGCGAATCTTGCGGGACGAAGGCTGTGAGGTGGTCACCGTCACGGACGGAGCAACGGCGCTGTTGCGCCTGGCGGACGTGGACCCCGACCTGATCTTAGCCGACGCTTTGCTTCCGGAGCGCTCCGGCTATGAAATCGCCCGTTACATCAAAAGCCATCCCGCCTACCGCCATGTTCGTGTCGTGCTGACCGCCGGGGCCCTCGAGCCCATAGACGAAGAACAGCTGCGCCGCTCAGCAGCCGACGCCGTCCTCCAGAAACCCTTCGAAGCCTCCGTGATGCTGGAGACAGTCCGGCCGCTGCTCGAGGCCGCGCGGATCGCTCGCCAGATGTACGCTGCCACTCCTGCGCCGGGTTCTCTGCCGGAGGCCGACCCCGAGCGTGTGCGCGCCGCCGTCACCCTGGCTCTGGACGCCGCGATGCCCCGCCTCATTGACGAACTCACCGCCCGGGTGCTGGAGGCGCTGAAGCGCTGAAGCTGCTGAACCGACGAAACGAAGCCAACCCGGCCGGCTAGCTTTTCGGCGCCGGCGGAGGCAGGTCTCTGGCCTGCACTTGCGAGGCAAAGCCGGCCTTGCGGTGGCTGCCGTCGCAAAACGGCTTGTTCTCGGAATGCCCGCAGCGGCACAGCGAAATCACCGTGCGGCCGCCCAGCCCGAATTCCTTCCCCTCCGGGTCACAAAGCACAAATTCGCCCTCGATGCGCAAGGGCCCGTTGGTCAGTGGAGTGATCTTGACAGCCATGTTGCGATCCTAGCAGAAGCTTGCCGCCATGCATCATGATAGAGGCGATGCGGCGCAGCGGCTGGCTTTGGTGGCTGTACGGCTCCGCCCTCTGGGCCGCCCAATCCGGCCTGTCTCCGGAAGTCCTCTTACTCGCCCGGATCAAGGTGCACATGGAGCAGAGCCTCAAACGTCTGCCCAACTATACCTGTGTCGAAACGGTTGAGCGCTCCCGGCGCCGCGCCCCGGCACGCAAGTTCGAACTCGTGGACGCCCTGCGCCTGGAAGTCGCGATGATCGGCCGCAAGGAGCTGTATTCCTGGTACGGAGAGAACCAGTTCCAGGAGCGCGATTTGATTGACATGGTCGGAGGCGGCGCCATCGGAAACGGTGACTTCGCCCTGCACGCCTACAGTGTGTTTCTTTCCTCGGCCCCCTCCTACACCTATGCGGGCGAGCACATGCTGGAGGACCGCAAGGCGATCCGCTTCGAGTACCGTGTCCCGCTGCTCAGTAGCGGATACCGGATCCGCGTTCCGCCTCGTGAAGCGCGCGTGGCCTACCGCGGCTCGTTCTGGGTGGATGCCCGGACGCTGGATGTGCTGCGCTTGGAAGTGATCGCCGACGAAATCCCGGAGGAGCTCGGGCTCCGAGAGGCGCGCACCACCATTGAATACGCTCGCATCCCCATCGGCGAGCAAGAATTCCTGCTGCCGCGGCGCTCGGAGCTGCTCATGACCGATCTGGCGGGAAACGAGAGCCGCAATCGCGTAGAGTTCAGCCAGTGCCGCCAGTTTACCGGCGAGTCGCACTTGTCCTTCGGCGACCCACCCCCTGACGTCGAGCCGCCCGAGCGCGAAGTGCGGGAGATTGAGTTGCCCGGCGGCCTGGGACTCGAGCTGCGTTTGGAAACGCCGGTGGATTCGCAAACCTCCTTTGTGGGAGATCCGCTCCGTGCCGTCGTGGCCCGGCAGGTCAAAAAGGGCGGCCGGATCGTGATTCCCAAAGGAGCCGTCGTTACAGGACGCCTCACCCGCCTGGAAAGGCTCGCGGCGCCGGCATCTCATTATCTGGTGGGCTTCGAGTTCTACACCGTCGAATTCGATGGCGTGCGGGCGCCTTTCCGCGGCCACCTCGAGCAGGCAGGCACCGCCACTTCCCGGCTGCCCGGCGGCCCTCTGAGCCTCACTTACCTCCCGCCGGATCGCCGGACGACATTGTTGTTGCTGGAGCCCGGCTCCCGCCGGCCGGGAGCCGCCTTACTCCTGGCTCGTGCCTCGCGCCTGCAACTGCCGCGGGGATTTACCATGTTGTGGAACACCAGCTCAAGCCCAGAGAAGGAAAAACCGTGATTCGCCTGGCACGTGCTGACTACCGGCCCCTGTTTGAACACGCCCTGGACTTTGCCGAACAGCAGGTCCGCCGCCTGATTGAGCGCGATCCTGACTTCTACCCCATGTACACTCACCGGGGTCGCTGGCGGCACGACTTGCCCGCCTGGACCCACTGGTGCGACGGGTTTCTGCCGGGCATGATGTGGATCTTTCACGAGCGGCACGCACCCGGCACTCCGGAAGCTGCCTGGTGGCTCGAGCAGGCACTGCGCTATACCAAACCTCTCGAGCCGCGCAAGCACGACCGCGACGTGCACGACCTCGGCTTCATCTTCATGCCCACCTTTCGCCGCTGGTACGACCTTTCCGGAGAGACCGCCGCCCGTGACGTCGTCATCCAAGCGGGGCGAACCCTCGCGCTGCGCTTCCGGGAAAAAGGCCAGTACCTGCGCTCGTTCGTGGCCGAGGAGTCCCTGTTCATTGACATCATGATGAACGTGGGCATCATTTTCTATGCGGCCCGCGAGACCGGAGATGCAGGCTTGCGTGAGATCGCGATGCGCCACTGCCTGACCACCCGCCGCCTGCTGGTGCGCGGCGACGGCTCCACAGCTCACGAAGGCATCTTTGATACCGCGACCGGTGAGTTTCTCCGCCAGAGCACCTATCAAGGTTACCGCGGCGATTCCTGCTGGTCGCGCGGGCTGGCCTGGGCTCTGTACGGATTTACGGATTGTTACGGCTACACCGGCGATCCCCGATTCCTGGAAACCGCGGAGGCGTGCGCCCGCTACTATATCGAACATACTCCGGCCGACGGTATTCCGCCCTGGGACTACGATGCCCCCGCGGGCGAGCGCACGCTGCGCGACACCTCCGCCGCAGCAATTGCCGCAGGCGGACTGCTTTTGCTCGCCCGCGCCACGCCCGACCGCGTCCGCGCACAGACGTACCGGGCCGCTGCGCTGCACACCCTCGGGAACCTGGCCGGAAATCATTTGGCCGAGACGGATCCCGCCTGGGAAGGCATCCTCAAAGGGGGCGTCTACCACCTGCACAAAGGCCTGGGAGTTGACGAGTCCGTGATGTGGGGCGAATATTTTTTTGTGGAAGCGCTGGCCAGAGCGCTCCAGGAGCATGACCATGGCGTTCCGTCTTAGCAGTCCGGCTTTTCGCGACGGTGATTTTATCCCGAAGTTGCACACTTGCGACGGCGGGGACCTCTCCCCTGCGCTCGAATGGAGCGGCGAGCCCGCAGGCACCCAAAGCTTCGCTCTCATCATGGACGATCCGGATGCGCCGGCGGGCGTCTGGAACCACTGGCTG
>DATLYE010000063.1:0-15241 GCA_035575135.1 Bryobacteraceae bacterium | reverse complement strand
CCGCCCGCTGCCAGCCGGCAAAAAGTTCTTCGCGCCGGGCCGCACTCATCTGCGGCTCGAAGATACGCTCCACCCGCCAGAAACCTTCCAGTTGCTCCGTGGTCTTCCACACGCCTGTCGCCAGGCCGGCCAGATACGCCGCCCCGAGAGCGGTCGTCTCCACATCGGCCGGGCGCACCACCGGACGGCCCAGAATATCCGCCTGAAACTGCATGAGCAGATCGTTTGCCGTGGCGCCGCCGTCCACCCGGAGCTCGCGCAGCCGTTCGCCGGAATCCGCTTCCATAGCCTCCACCAACTCCCGCGTCTGATACGCGATGCTCTCTAAAGCCGCGCGCACGATGTGCCCCCGCCCCGTCGCCCGTGTCAGCCCCGTGATCAGTCCCCGGGCCGAGGGGTCCCAGTGCGGAGCACCCAAACCCACAAACGCCGGCACGAAGTAGACTCCGCCGCTGTCCGGCACCGAGCGCGCCACCTCCTCGGACTCGGCCGCAGTCGCGATCACCCCGAGCTGATCCCGCAGCCACTGGATCGCTGCGCCCGCAACAAAAATGCTCCCCTCGATTGCAAACTGCGGCGAGGCGTCCGTCGAGGCGGCACGGGTCGCCACCAGCCGGTTCCGCGAATACGCCGGGTGGCCGCCCGTGTGCAGCAACGCGAAGCACCCGGTCCCGTATGTGTTTTTTGACATCCCGGCCCGGAAGCAGGCCTGGCCCACCAGCGCCGCCTGCTGGTCGCCCGCGATGCCGGCAATCGGAAGCTCTGCCCCGAAATGCTCTGCCGCCGCCACACCGCAGGCGAAGCTCGAAGGCACGATGCGGGGCAGCATCGGCTCCGGAACGCCGAACAGGTGCAGCAGCTCGCTGTCCCATGCGCCGCCGGCCAGATCCATCAGCATGGTCCGCGATGCGTTGGACGGATCCGTCACGTGCAGCCGCCCCCCGCTGAGCTTCCAGATCAGCCACGTATCCACGGTCCCGAACAGCAGCTCGCCGTCCCGGGCCCGCCGCTCGGCCTCGGGAACGTGCTCCAGGATCCAGCGGATCTTGCTGGCCGAGAAATAGGCGTCTACGACCAGACCCGTCTTGGCCGTGATGCGGGTCCCGGCGGGTCCTCCAGCAAGGCGCTCGCAGTACTCCGCCGTGCGCCGGCACTGCCACACGATCGCCGGAGCCACTGGCCGGCCGGTCGCCCGCTCCCAGACGATGGTCGTCTCCCGCTGATTGGTGATCCCCAGCGCTGCAATGGATGAGACCGGAACCGCCGTGCGCTCGAGCACCCGCCGCGCCGCCTCGAGCTGCGCCCGCCAGATCCCCTCCGGGTCCTGCTCGACCCAACCCGGCCTCGGAAAGACGCACTCAATCGGCACCGACTCCAGCCCCAGGCGGCGCCCCTCCTCGTCGTACAGCGCCGCCCGCGCGCTTGTCGTGCCTTCGTCCAGAGCGAGGATGTATCGCACCCCGGCATTATAATGAAAGCTCGCACCTCATGTTCTTCCGTCGAGAGACTCCGAAACCACCCACTTTCGCCGAGCGCCTTGAATCGCTCCGCGGCGCCGGCTTCACCGTGGAGGCGCTGGCCCCGGGGCGCGCCCGCGTCCGGCGGGGCGAATGTGCAGCCATCGTCGAAGATGCGCCCGGATCGAGTCCGCGCATCGAAAGGGCGGGCCTGATGCTAGGCGATGAGATCGCCCTGCTCGTGGACGGCGGCTATCAGAAGTTCTTCCTCACGCCGCAAGGCCGGCGAAAACCTGCCCTGGCGGCCGAGCTCAAGAGCCTGCACGATTTCGAGGAGGACCTTCGCGAGGCCTTGGGCCTGCCGAGCCTGTATCACGAATCGCTCGGCACCCGCTTCGACCTCCACCTCTACGACCGCCTCAAGGGCCGAAACGGTCAGGCTCCGGGCGACAGCAGCCGCTCGTAGATCGCCCGTCGCCGGCGGGCTTCCTCGCTCCGTCCTTGGCGGTCCAGGCAGGTGCTCTCCAGCAAGAACACACGAGGAAACACGACAAACGCCAACGGGTGCTCCCCGAACGGCGACGGGAACCCGTAGACTCCCAGTAAAGGACAACCTTGCTCAGCCTTGCCCGCCTCGATTAGCGCCCAGGCCTCCAGTACGTGGAGCGGCTCGGCGGAGAAGGGATCGCTCCGCCGCCGGAGTTCGCCCAGTACGCGAGCGGCCTCACCGTACTGCCGCGAGAACAGCAGCCCGTACGCAAGCGCCGCCAGCCGTTCCCGCTCCTCAAACGGAAACTCGCGCCGTGCTCGCGCTTGCAGCTCGGCAGCCGGAGCGGCTCCGCCCGCAAGAAACAGGCAGAGCCGCGCCCAGGACCGCATCAGGCCGGACTGTGCCCGCAGGGCGGCTTCACCGGCATATTTCCGGGCCCCGGCAAAATCCGAGTCTGCGATCCGCCACGCCGCGATCTGCGCGCCGGCCCAGGCCGCCGCTTCCGCCGGTCCGAGTCGCGGCATCACCTCCCGCAGCCGTTTCTCAGCCGCGTCGCGCTTCCCTGTCAGCGCGTCCCACTGCGCCTGGCGCACTTCCGTGAAAGGATCGCCTGCCTTCCGGCGTGCACCCAGATATTCCTCGAAAATCTTGCTCGCGCCTTCGCGGTCGCCGCTCATCAGGCGTGCCCGAGCCGCTTTGTAAAGAGGTGCACCGGCAAGGAACGTCGGGTTGCGCTCGTACGCCTGCCGGTAAAACCGTTCCGCCTCCCCGAAGCGGCCCAGATAGTAATTCACGTCCCCCAGCGAGTCGAGCGGATTCGCCTCCCCGGGCGCCAGCCGCTGGTATTCCTCCAGAGCCCGCCGCGCTGCATCCGGATTGCGCGCCACGGCCTCGGCGTATCCCAGTTCGTTCCACACCAGCGGATTGAAAGGCTCGAGCCGCGCCACCTCCCGGTAACGCCCCGCCCCCTGCGCGACCTCGCCTGCGGCCAGTTCCGCTGCACCCAGCGACCGCAGTGCCGCCGCGTCACGCGGTGTCAACTGCACCAGTTGCCGGAGAGCCCCGATTCGGGCGCCGGTATCCTCCCGCACCGTCGCCGCCAGCACGCCGAGCCGGACCCGGTCCACCTCGCCAAACCGTGTCGCCTGCCCCGCAGCCAGATCCAGTACGCGCGCCGCTCCCGCCCGGTCCCCTTGCGCAAGCAGGAGCTCGGCCCAGCGAAAGTAAGCGGCCGCAAAGCCCGGATCTGCCGCGACCGCCTCCCGGTACGAATCCGCCGCCGCCGGGCCTGCCTGAAGACGCCCCTCCGCATAATGCCGCAGCGCCCGAAGACTCCGCGTGCCCGGTGGAAGCGCCGACGGATCGAGCGATCGTCCCAAAGACGCAAGCAGCTCCGGTAATTGATCCAGTACGCCTTCGAGCGCCACCGACCGGACCTCACGGTGCGAAGTCAGATCCTCGACGCTCGCCCGCACCCGGATACGGCCGCCCTCCACTGCGAAGTAGCCGTTCACCGCACCGCCGCTGCCTGCCGCCAGAGCATCGCCGCGAGAAAGCGCCACCTCAGCGCTCCAGCGCGTCGAAGTGGCAAGCTGCTCAGACACGGAGACGGCAATCGCGGCTCCGACCCAGTCCTCCGAACGCGTCGGACTCAGGTTCTCGAAGGGAAGCAGCCACAGACGGACAGGCTCGCTTGGCAGGCGGGACCCGCAGCCGCTCGCAAGGGCAAGCGCAACCGCCGCGAACCGTGCGCCCCTCACAGCGGCCGCGGCGGCGACGCCATCAGATCCTTGAACTCCGGCACCTCTTGCAGACTGGCGAACTCAGGCTCCTCCAGGAACTTCTTCCGTTCCTTGAAGCCCTCCTCCAAAGCCTTGCGCACGTAGAGCAGCGCCCGGTCCGTCATTCCCGCACTCGCATAGGTCTTGGCGAGGAAATAGTAAAACCGCGCCCGCTCCTCTACGCTGCGCTCCTGCAGCATCACCCCGTAGGTGCCGCGGTGCTCGAACACCTCCGGATCGAGCGCCAGAGCCTTCTGATAGGCCTCGAACGCGTCCTTGTACTTCTTGCGGGCAAAGTACGCCGTTCCCAGATTGCTGTAAATCGAAGCGGAATTAGGATTGATCTTCAGAGCCTTACGGTATTCCTTAATTGCTCGCCGGTAATTTTTCTTGGCATAGTAAAGAGCGCCTAAGTTATTGATAGCTTCCGCATACTTCCGGTTCAGCTTGATTGCCGTCTCATAGTGCCGCTTGGCCGTGTCGAGCTCCATCAACTGGTGGTAGGCAATCCCCATCTTGTTCCAGATGACGGGGTGCGGCGTTGCGCGCAGCGCCTCGCTGTAGGCCTCGATGGCCTCCCGGTACATCTTCCGGGCCATGTAAACGTCGCCGCGTTTCTCCGGCGTCAGCGGCGCGGGAGCCGGCGCCGCAGGCGCGATGCCGGCGGGCTGGGGAATGCTGGTCGAAACCTGCTGGGCCGCCGGCAACTCCTGGGCGCGGACGCTAAGGACTGCCATCAGGCCGGCCGGCAGCAGGGTGGCGAGAGCTGCCTTGACGGTGGATGTCATGCTCCACCTCCCACCTTATTTAAACACATCCAACAGCCGCCGGAACCATCCTTTTTTCGGCTTCGCGCCGGCTCGTTTGTCTGCCAGTGCCGGGCGCCCGCTCGCTGCCGGGGTCTGCACCGCCGGGGCGCGCGTGGCGGCCTGCGCCGCAACCGCGGGAGGCGCCGCGGCCACTTGCGGCGTCGCGGCGGGCTCCGGCGAAGCCGACTCCCACCCTGTAACGTGCGTGGCCAGTGCCTGGCCCGCCCCATGCAGCCGGCACACCTCCACCGGCTGTGTGCCTGCGATGAACACTTCCGGCTGCACCCGCGGGCACGCAGGCGTCGCCAGTCCTCCGGACAGCGGATCCACATCCACCGTCACCACCCCGTCGGGCGGCTCAAACGGCGCCACCGAGCGGTATTCCCGCAATTGGTGCGCGCGCTTCATGAACTCGGCCCAGATCGGCAGCGCCGACCGCGCTCCTTCCAGACCCAGCTCCCGGTTGTCGTCGAATCCCACCCACACCGCGCACAGCAGCTTCGAGGTAAAGCCCACAAACCAGCCGTCGTGTGAGGTCCCCGTCTTTCCCGCCGCCGGCTGCCAGAACCCGCGCGCCCGCACGCCCGCTCCCGTGCCGCGCCGCAGCACGTCTTCCATCAGGTTGACCATCATATAGGCCACGCGCGGATCGAGCGCCGTCCGCTCTACCGGTTTGTACTGGTACAGGATTCGCCCGCTCTGGTCCCGCACCAGCTTGAGCCAGTTGGGGGCCACGTAAACTCCTTGATTCGCGAACACCGTGTATGCCCCCGCCACTTCGAGCGGCGTGACCTCGTAAGCTCCCAGCGCCACCGCCGGCGTCGCCTTGATCCTCATGTTCAACCCGCAGCGCACCGCCAGATCCACCACCGCGTCGTAGCCCACGATTTCGGCAACTTTTACCGTGGGAACATTCAGCGACTTAACCAGTGCTTCGCGCAAGGTCACCGTGCCGTGATACTCGTTCTTGTAATTTGCCGGCGTGTAAGGCTTGTCGTCGAACCAGAACGTGGTCGGCACGTCCGGCACGGTGCTCACCGGAGTCAGATATTCGGAACGGCCTTCCAGAGCCGTGTTCAGCGCCGCCGCGTAGACGAAGGGTTTGAAGGCCGATCCGGGCTGCCGCCGCGCCAGCACCCGGTTCAACTGGCTTTGCCCGTAGTCCCGCCCTCCGATCAGTGCCTTGACCTCGCCCGTGTGCGGATCCAGCGCCACCAGAGCCACCTGCGCCTGCGGATGCGGTCCCTTGCGGCCGCGCCACCGCCGCTCGATCTGCTGGTCCACTTCCTCCAGGCCCAGGCGCACCGCCTCGGCCGCGGCCCGCTGCAGGTTCAGATCGAGCGTCGTGTAAATGCGGTACGAACTGCCCTGAAAATCGTGATCCTGAAACCGCTCCTGCAGCTCATCGTTGACCAGATCCACAAAGTACGGAGCGTCGCTCGATTCGCCTCCCCCTTTCACCACCGTCAGCGGAGCGGTCACGGCCGCCGCATACTGCTCCTCGGTAATGAAGCCGTTCTCCCGCATCAGCGCCAGCACCACGTTGCGGCGGGCTCGCGCCCGTTCCGGCCAGCGCACCGGATTGGTGTAGCTCGGCCGCTGAATCAGCCCCGCCAGCGTCGCGGCTTCCGGCAGCGTCAGCTCCCGCAGATCCTTTCCGAAGTACGCACGCGCCGCCTCGCCGAAACCCCGGATGGCGAAACTCCCCCGCCGGCCCAGATCCACGTGGTTGGCGTAGTATTCGAAGATCTGCTCCTTGGTCAGCTTTTGCTCCAGATGCAGCGTGATCAGCACTTCGGCCGCCTTCCGCCGCCAGGTCTTCCGCGTATCCAGCCACAGGCTCCGGGCCAGCTGCATGCTCAGCGTCGAGGCGCCTTGTTCCATCCGCCGCTCCTTGAGATCCACATAGGCGGCCTTTACAATCCGCAGCGGATCGAACCCCGAATGCTGGAAAAACCGCTTGTCTTCGGCCGCAATTACCGCATCCACGAGCACCTTCGGGATGTCTTCGAACCGCACCGGGCGGCGCTTCTCCCGGTTCCGGTTGAATAAATTCGTGATTAACTCCGGCTCGAGCAAATACTGCGTGCGCGCCGTGTTGTCCCGCAGCGAGACGATCTCCACCACGCGCCCGCCCGCAAACTTGATCACTCCCGGTTCCGGGTCGAAGTAGGAATCCCGTCCCGGAAAAATCTCGATGGCGTTCTCCCGCAGGTGGTACCAGCCCAGCGGATTCGTGCTGGATTCCGTGTAGCCGCTCCGGCGCAACTGGGCCGCAATCTCCTCCGGCGTGATCTCTTCGCCGAGCCACACGACCTTGGGCGCGGCAAAGATCATGGAAGTGGTCTCGTACGGCCCCCGGGCCAGTTTCTCGTCAATGAGCCGCGCGTACTTGGTGTAGTAATAGGTGAACGTGCCCAGCCCCACCGCGCCGCACAGCAACGCCAGCACCACGAACAGCTTCCCCACCGGGTGCATCAGAAAGCGCACCAGCATGGCATTTCGCGGCACGCGGAACCGAATCGCCACTGTGCTCTTCCTCGACGATTATTCTCGCAGAAATGCGGCGCCGCCTGCCGCTAGCGCCCTGCCGTGGCCCGGAAATGGAGGTCCACGCTGTACCAGCTCAACTCGACCGGCACGGTGTACCGCACCGTGACGCGCAGCCCCGGGCCGGTCCGCTCCAGGCGCACCTGTCCCATGCGCACCGGCAACCCCAGACGCGCCGCGCGGTCCACCACCGCCGCCGCCACGGCCTCCGGCGGCAGCCGCTCCGGATCCGCGTCCCGCACCACCGCCTCCAGGGCGCGCTGGAATTCCAGATGCCGCAGATAGGCCGGCGCCATCTTCGCCCCGAGATAGCCCAGCCCCGCAAGCAGAAGCACCGCCGCCGCCAGACGCAGCCCGCGCTCCGCCGCCACGCCGCTCACCTCCGCAGAAGATTGCGCAGCACCAGCAGCACGTTTGCCGGACGCTCCGCTAGGCGCCGCATCAGATACGGATACCATGCCTCCCCGTAAGGAACGTAGATGCGCACGAGGTAGCCCGCCCGCACCAGTCGCCGCTGCAGGTCTCTGCGGATTCCGTACAGCATCTGGAACTCGAACCGCTCCCGCCCGATCCCCTGCTCCCGCGCAAACCGGCAGGCGTGCGCGATCATCCGCGGATCATGCGTCGCCAGGCCCGGGTACACCCCGCGCAACAGCAGGATTTCGGCCAGCTGCCGGAAGCTGGCGTTTACTTCTCTCCTGCTCCGGAAAGCAATGGACTCCGGCTCGCGATAGGCGCCCTTGCACAGCCGCACGGGAATCTTCTCGCCGCAAAGCATCTCCACATCGGCCCGGCTGCGGCGCAGGTACGCCTGAATCACCGCCCGGACGTGGCCGTGTCGCTGATGCATCTCCCTGACCAAGGCCAGCGTCCGCTCCACGTACGGGCTGGCTTCCATGTCCACCTCCACGGAGGTCTCCGCGGCCGTTGCGCGGGCGACCACCCGCTCCAGGTTCTGCCGGCAGGCCTCCGTCGAAAGATCCAGGCCGAACTGCGTCAGCTTCACCGACACGGTGGACCGCAACCCCTCCCGTGCGATCTGCTCCAAAGCTTCCAGATACGCCTCCGCGGCGGCAGACGCCTCCTCGGCCGAGCTCACGTTCTCGCCCAGCCGGTCCAGCGTCACCAGAAGGCCCCGGTGGTTGAGCCGGCGGCACACCGCCAGCGCCTCCTCCAGCGTGCGGCCCGCCACAAAACGCCGCGTCAACACGCCGGCCGCCCGGGAATTCTCCGCCCACCGCCGCAGACCCCGGTGCCGGGAAAGATACAGCAGTACGCTCCGCAGCATGCGGGATCCTCAGCGCTCCTCGAGCAGGCGCGGATCCCGCGGATGCACGTCCACCCTATTCAGGCTCCGGGGCTCATCCCCGGCCGCCGCTCCCAGTTCGTGCATGCGGCTCAAAGCCGGCAACAACCGGGCGTCCCAGGAACCCACCGACTCGTTATATGCCTGGACCGCCCGCTCCAGATGTCGGCCCGCTTCGGCATAATACTCCGCCCACTTCTGCACGCGCTCGTAAAACTGCGCCGCCACTTGACGGATCAACTCCGCATTCTCCGCCAGGCGCTGCTCGCGCCAGCCGAAGGCCGCCCCTTTCAGGATCGCAATCAGCGTCATCGGCGTCGCCAGCAGCACCTTCTGCGCAACCGCCTCCTCGAGCAGCTCCGGGTTCCGCTCCAGTGCCGCGCTCAGGAAATGATCGCCCGGTAAAAAAAGGACCACCATCTCCGGAGCAGGTTGCAACTGGCTCCAGTACTGTTTGCTGGCCAGTTGTTCCACATGCCGGCTCACCTGCTGGCTGTGGCGCAGGAGCGCTTCGTTCCGCCGAGCCTCGTCCGGCGCTTCCATCGCCTCCAGATACGCCGCCAGGGGAACCTTCGCGTCCACCGCCAGCGTGCGCCCGCCGGCCAGCCGCACAATCATGTCCGGACGCCTCCGCCCGTCGCCGGTCCCGTAAGTCTCCTGCTCGACGAAGTCGCAGTATTCGACCATCCCGGCAAGCTCCGCAACGCGCCGGAGCGTGATCTCCCCCCAGCGCCCCCGCGCCTGCGGGCTGCGCAGCGCCGAAGCCAGAGCCGCCGTCTCGCGCGACAGGCTTTGCACCTGCTCGCGCAGACTGCCGAACTCCTGCTCCCGCGCCCGCTCGAGCTCCCGCACCTGGGAAGCCATCCGCTCCAGCATCGCCGCCAGCGGCTCCACGACCCCCTTCATCGCAGTGTGGCGCTCCGCCAGATCGCCCGCGATTTGCGCCCGCACCGTCTCCAGTGCACTCTTGGCCACCTCGAGAAACGTGCTCTGGCTGGAACGCAAGGCCGCGTCCGCCAGCGCCTGGAACTTCTGGCCCATCTCGTGGGCGGCGGTTTCGGCAGCCGCCAGGCGGGCTTCTGCGACCTCCCGGGCAGCCTGTTCCTTTACCAGCCGTCCTCGCAGATACAGCCAGACCAGCAGTCCGCCCAGGACCGCGCCCGCCGCCCAACCCGTTATCCAAGCGCTAAAGGGATCCTCCATCGCACACCCTCCACCTTTCACCCTACACCCCCGAGCGCCGCAAACGTCCTCGGAAAGCCGCTAGCTGAGCATTCGCCAGGCAGCGTAACCCAGCACAGCCCCGAGCGCCGAGCCCGCCACCACGTCGCTCAGAAAATGCATGCCCAGGAAGATCCGCGAGGCGGCCACGCTGGCTGCGCAGAACAACAGCACCGGCGCCGCCGCCGGATAAGCCAGCCCCAGCGACACCGCCACCGCGAACGCCGTAATCGAGTGCCCCGAAGGAAACGAGAAACGGTCCGGAGGCAGCAGCGTGGACCACGCATGCGGCGCTAGCGCGCACGGCCGCGGCCTCCCGGTGAGGCGCTTGAGGCCCGCAAACAGCAGAATCCCAACCCCTGCCGCCAGTCCCGCCGCCCCTGCCGCCGTCCAGCGCTGCGGTCCCCCGAACAGCAGCACCACTGCTCCGGCCGCATACCACAGCCAGCCGTCGCCGGCGCGCGTCGCCCCCACCATCCAGCACCGGAACCAGCGCGGCGGCTCCCAGTCGTGCACGCGCCGCATCAGACCGTGATCACGCGCCGTAATGAACTTCCACATCCGGACCCGTTTTCCCTTTCAGTCTACGAAACCTCCGTTGCAGCCATATGAAACAATCAACTCGGGGTGGAGAAACTCGACTTCATCTTCTTCGACGCCGGCGGCGGTCACCGTGCCGCAGCCACGGCGCTCCACCTCGTCATCGCCCGGCAAGGCCGCCCGTGGGACGTCCGCCTCGTCAACCTCCAGGAGCTCCTCGACCCGCTCGACCTGGCGCGCAAGTGGTTCGGCACACGCCTCCAGGACGTTTACAACCTGTTTCTCAAGAAACGCTGGACGCTCGGCTCGCCCCAGCTCCTCCGCCTGTTGCAAGCCCTCATCCGCCTCTACCACCGCCGGGAAGTCTCCCTGCTCGAGCAGTACTGGCAGACCCGCCGGCCCGATCTGGTCGTCTCCTTCGTCCCCCACTTCAACCGCGCCCTCTGCGAGAGCCTCGCCCGCGCCTGCCCCGCCGCACCCTTCGTCACGGTCCTCACCGACCTTGCCGACTATCCCCCCCATTTCTGGATCGAGCGCCAGCGCCAGTACCTCGTCTGCGGGACCGAGAAGGCCGTGGCTCAGGCCCTGGCCATGGGACACTCCCGCGAGCGTGTCTTCCGCGTCTCGGGCATGATCCTCCACCCGCGCTTCTACGAGCCCATTGCCGTCGAACGCGAATCGGAACGGCGCAGGCTCGGCCTGGATCCTTCCCTGCCTGCCGGCCTGCTCCTGTTCGGCGGCCAGGGCTCACCCGTCATGGCGGAGATCGTGCGCCGCCTGGATCGCTCCGGTCTCGACCTCCAGCTGGTGGCCATCTGCGGCCGCAACGACCGCCTGCGCCGCCGGCTCGCCGCCCTCAAAACCCGCCTTCCCCTCTTCGTCGAGGGCTTCACCGACCAGATCCCCTACTACATGCATCTGTCCGACTTCTTCATCGGCAAGCCCGGCCCGGGCAGCATCAGCGAAGCCCTCGCCATGCAGCTCCCCGTCATCGTCGAACGCAATGCCTGGACCCTTCCCCAGGAACGCTACAACGCCGACTGGATCCTCGAGCACGGCGTCGGAATCGTTCTGCCCAGCTTCCGCCGCATCACAGCCGCCGTCGCCGAGTTGCTCCAGCCGGGCAGGCTGGCCGAGTTCCGCGCCCGCGCCGCCGCCCTCCGCAACCGCGCCGTCTTTGAAATCCCCGACATCCTCGCCCGAATTCTCGCCGCCGGCCCCTGACGTATCATGGACAACCGAGGCTCCTGCAATGCGCACCCTGGCGTGGATGCTGCTGTTTTCGGCGGTCGCCCTCCCGCAAACCGAGGACGCACAATCACGGCTCACCGCCTGGATGGACCGCCTGGCGCAGCAAGCCTTGGACCGCCGCGCCGCCCAGGTCGCCGCCGTGCGCACCGTCGAGGAGGCCGAGCGGCGCAAGCAGCTCGTCCGCGACAAGATCCTCGAACTGCTCGGCGGGCTGCCGGACTACACCGGGCCCTTGAATGCGCGCGTCACAGGAAAAATCGAAAGGCCCTCCTACGTCATCGAAAAAGTCATCTTTGAAAGCCTCCCGCGCTTTTACGTCACCGCCAATCTCTATCGCCCCGCCGCGCCCGGCAAGTATCCCGGCATCCTTCTCCCCCTCGGCCACTGGGAGCAGGGCAAACCCGCCGTGCAGCGCATCGCCGCCAACCTGGCCCTGAAGGGCTTCGTCGTCCTCGCCTACGATCCCATCGGCCAGGGCGAGCGCCTGGTGGCTTACGACCGCCGCCTGGGACGCTCGCTCGCCGGCGGCGCCACCGAGCAGCACTTCATGGCCGGAGCGCAAAGCCTGCTCGCCGGAGAAAGCTTCGCCCGCTACCGTATCTGGGACGGCATGCGCGCCCTCGACTACTTAGTAAGTCGCCCGGAAGTGGACCCGGAGCGCATCGGCTGCACCGGCTGCTCGGGAGGTGGCACGCTGACCACCTATATCTCCGCGCTCGACCCGCGCGTCAAAGTGGCGGCGCCGGCTTGTTACATGACCTCCTTCCGCGTGCTTTTCTCCGGGCCGGTCGGTGACTCCGAACAGAGCCTGCCGAATTTTCTTTCCTCCGGACTCGACCAGACCGACTACATTCAACTCTTTGCCCCCAAACCCTGGCTGATTGCCTCCACCATCGAGGATTTCTTCCCGCTCGAAGGAGCGCGCCAGATCTACGAGGAGGCCCGCCGCTGGTACCGCATCTACGGCGCCGAAGACCGTATCGGCTGGGTGGTCGGGCCCGGACCGCACGGCACCCCCCTCGAGGTCAGGGAAGCCATCTATGAGTGGCTGATCCGCTGGCTCAAAAACGGCGAAGCCGACTTCCGCGAACAGCCGGTCGAAACGCTGCCGGACCACCTGCTGTTTGCTTCTAAATCGGGCCAGGTCTCCGAGGAAGGCAGCCGCGAGATCCACGAAATCATCCTTGAGCGCTTCCAGAATCGCCGCACCGCCGGTGAGCTCAACGTCAAGGAACTGCTCGACTACTTGCGCAGCTTGATGAATCCCGTCCGGGAAACTCCGCTCGAAGTTAAAACCGGCGAGATCCTTCCCTCCGCCGACTACACCACGCAAGCCGTTACCTTCGAAACCGAACCCGGACTGGAAATCACCGGGACGCTGCTCGTGCCCCGTACCGCCGGCCGCAAGCCCGCCGTTCTGAGCGTCGAAACCGGCGCCGGGCCATCCCCTCTGGCACGGCGTCTGGCGGCAAGAGGCGCGGTCGTGCTCGCCCTCACGCCCCGGGGTCTGCCCCGTCCCGACGACCGCGGGCGCCTGTCCGGCGACTGGCTCATGAACACCCGCGCCTGGCTGATCGGCCGCAATCTGCCGGGCATGCGCGCCTACGACATCCGCCGCGGCGTGGAGTTCCTGGCCGCACGCTTGGACGTAGACCCCGTCGCCATCCGTGGCGTGGCGCGCGGCGAAGCCGGAGTCTGGCTGCTGATGGCTGCGGCCCTCGATCAGCGCCTGGTGCGCATCTGGCTCGATCGTACCCCTCACAGCCTCCGCGCCGCCCTCGAGCAGCCGCTCCACCGCAACCTGCACGCCGCCGTCATGCCCGGCTTCTGCCTCCGCTGGGATCTGGCCGACCTCGTCAAAGCCATCGAGCCGCGCCAGGTCATCTGGACCGACCCCACCGACTGGATGGGCCGCGTCGTTCCCGCCGGCGACCGCTTCCGCTACCGCGGCTTTGAAGAGCCCGACGAACCGCTGCTCGCCGCGCTGCTTCAGTAACCCGCCACACTCGCCGGCATTGGTATCCTTGCCCGTTGAAGCGCCCCTTGGCGCGGAAAGGAGAACAGCCAGACCATGCGCGCACAAACCGGATGGTTCCTTGTCGCCGTGAGCGGCGCCGCCCTCACCGGCTTCCTCGCAGGTTCCTTACGCCCTCAGGCCGCCTCGGTCAAAGCCGCAGCGCCGGCTTCTGTCAAGGCCCCGGCGGACGGCAAACTGCGCATCATCATCTTCGGCGCCCACCCGGATGATGCCGAGTACCGCGGCGCGGGCGTCGCTCTGAAGTGGGCTCGGCTCGGCCACCATGTGAAATTTGTCTCGACCACCAACGGCGATATCGGGCACTGGCAGATGGCCGGCGGACCGCTGGCCCAGCGCCGCACCCGCGAGGTCCAGGAGGTGGCCCGCCGCCTCGGCGTCACCACACAGGTCCTCGACATTCACGACGGCGAAATCATGCCCACTCTGGAAAACCGCCGCATCATTACGCGCCTCATCCGCGAGTGGAACGCCGATGTCGTCATCACCAATCGCCCCTGGGACTACCACCCGGATCACCGCTACACCTCGATCCTTGTCCAGGATTCGGCCTATATGGTCACCGTCCCCTTCTTTTGCCCCGACACGCCGCCGCTCAAGCGCAATCCCGTGTATTTCTACACTCCGGACCGTTTCGAGAAGCCCGTGCCGTTCCGTGCCGATGTGGCCGTCTCGATTGACGACGTGATCGAGCCCACGCTGGACGCGCTGCTCGTCATGGAGTCGCAGATTCACGAGGGCGGCGCCAACGGCCACGCGGGTCTTTATCCCGCCGACGAAGCCGGCCGCAAGCGCCGTCACGAGGAGGTGCGCAAGAACCTGGCGGCGCGCTACGCCGGCTACGCCGACCGCTACCGTGACGCCCTCATCGAGCGTTACGGCAAAGCCCGCGGCGCCCAGATCCGCTACGCCCAGGCCTTCGAGCTCTGCGAATACGGCCGCCGCCCGACCAAAGACGAACTCCAGCAGATTTTCCCGTTCTGATATGGAGTCCGGCTGGGTCTTTTTTCTGAAACAGCCGGGCCAGGCTTGCGCCCAACGAGCACCCGAGGGCTGACCCGCAAGCCTTCAGCCCGCACCAACAGGTGCCCCGACTGCAGCCCGGCACACCCGCCTGCCGCAAGCCCGCGACCCCGACGACTCTGACGACTCTTGTGACTAATAGTGCGCGTTAAGCCACAACCTATATCAAGGCTCGCAGGGCCGGTCAACAGGCTTGCCATCCTGTTTCGGGACGCCTTTGCGGCGTGGAACGCGGCGCCACCCCGAGCAAGTGTCACCCCACTGCCTTTACCCCGGCCCAACTCCGCCCGCACCGTTTGACCATTCACCGCCCTCGATAACTTCCATCTGCTTCCTGTTCAACGCATTACGCAAGCCCGCCCCCCGCTTTCCCTCCGGCCCCCGCTACACTCCCCCACGGGGAGCCTCCAAAACTCCCTCACCAAACTTCAATCCCAAGGAGATTCACCCATGGCAGCCATCTCGGAAGCCAAACTCGCCGCCAACCGCGCCAACGCCCGGCACTCCACCGGCCCCAAAACCCCCGAGGGCAAGGCCCGTTCCGCCCAAAACGCCCTCAAACACGGCCTCACCAGCCGCTCCCTCATCGTCCTGCCCGGCGAAGAAGAGGAGTTCCACGCCCTCCAAGCCTCCCTCTTGGCCGAGGTCCAGCCCGCCACCACCCTCGAGCAGCTCGTCTTTGACCAGCTCCTGGCCGCCGCCTGGAACCTCCGCCGCCTCCGCCGCCTGGAGGCCGAACTCTTCGACGGCACGCGCGACCCCCTCACCGACCCGGCCC
>DATLYE010000062.1:0-29434 GCA_035575135.1 Bryobacteraceae bacterium | reverse complement strand
CACTTACGAACGGAAATACCGGATGCGCCTGGAGCGCCCCGTGCGCGTGGAAGCCTATCCGGACCATGAAGACTTCGCGGTGCGCACGCTCGGCATGCCCGGTCTGGGTGCGCTGGGCGTCACGTTCGGATATGTGGTGGCTATGGATTCTCCCAACGCCCGCAAACCGGGCGAGTTCCACTGGGCGAGCACGTTATGGCACGAAATGAGCCACGTTTTCGTCCTGGCCGCCACCAAGCACCGTGCGCCGCGGTGGTTTACCGAGGGCTTGGCGGTGTACGAGGAAACCGCCGTCGCGCCCGACTGGGGAGACCGCATGACCCCGGAGGTCATCCGGGCGATCCGCGACAAGAGGCTTTTGCCCGTCACGCAGCTTGACCGCGGGTTCGTGCGCCCCTCCTACCCTAGTCAGGTGGTCGTTTCTTACTTCCAGGCCGGCCGCCTTTGCGCATTCATTGCGGAAACGTGGGGCTTCGACAAACTGCTGGAGATGATGCAGGGGTTTGCAGCACGCAAAGGCACTCCGGAGGTGATCGAGCAAACTCTGGGGCTGAAGCCGGAGGAGTTAGACCGGCAATTTCTCAGTTGGCTGGAGGCCCGAGCGCGCCGCACCGTGGAAGGGTTTGACCAGTGGCGCAAGGGTATGGAGCGACTGGCCGCGTCGGCCCGTGCAGGCCGCCACGAGGAGGTTCTCCGCGAGGGCCCCGCATTGCGCGACCTCTATCCGGATTACGTCGAGCACGGCAGCGCGTACGAGTACCTGGCCCAAGCCCATCTGGCCAAGGGTGATAAGGCCGCCGCCATCGCCGAGCTCGAACGCTACAGCCGGATAGGCGGCCGGAATCCCCAGCTCATCAAGAGGCTGGCGGCGCTGCTGGAGGAAACGGGACGCCGCCGCGAGGCCGCCGAGGCTTTGGAACGCCTACTTTATATCTACCCGCGCGATGAAGAGTTGCAGCGCAAGCTCGGCGATCTTTGGCTGGCCGAGGGCAATCCATCCAAAGCCATCCGCGCCTACCGCTCGCTGTTAGCCCTCCGGCCGCTGGACCGCGCCGCATCGCACTTTTATCTGGCGCAAGCCTATCGGGCCGCCAACCGCCTGGAGGAAGCCCGGGAGCAGGTTCTGCTGGCCCTCGAGGCCGCCCCGGGTTACCGTCCGGCGCAGAAATTATTACTGGAACTCAATCCCGAAAGCCGATGAAAGGATAGAGAGCTTCATGGCGATCTCCGTCACCCCGCAACTGGATCCGGTCGAACTGCGGAGCCGGATCGAGCGCTTTCAACAGGTCCAGGACGGCATCCTCCGCGAGGTCCGCAAGGTCATCGTGGGGATGGATGACGTGCTGGAGCAAATCCTGATCGGATTGTTTGTCGGCGGTCACTGCCTCATCACCGGCATGCCGGGCACGGCCAAGACTCTGATGGTGCGCACGATTGCGCAGACCCTGGGCCTGGTGTTCAAGCGCATCCAATTCACGCCGGATTTGATGCCTTCCGACATCACCGGCACGGACATCATCGAGGAGGATCCCGCCACAGGGCGGCGCACCTGGACCTTCGTGCCCGGCCCGATTTTCGCCAACGTGCTGCTGGCCGACGAGATCAACCGCACTCCGCCCAAGACGCAGTCGGCGCTGCTTGAAGCCATGCAGGAGCTTTCCTGTACCGTGCGGGGCAACCACTACAAGATCGAGCCGCCGTTTTTTGTCCTCGCCACCCAGAACCCCATCGAACTGGAAGGCACTTACCCGCTGCCGGAGGCGCAACTGGACCGCTTCCTGTTCAATACCCTGCTCGATTACCTCTCACCGGAAGAAGAGCTGAAAGTCATCAACCTGACGACGACGACGGAGACGGCCCAGGTGGAGGCGGTGACCAACGCCGGCGAGATCCTCGAGTTCCAGCGGCTGGTGCGGATGGTGCCCGTAGCCGAATCGGTGGCGCGCCATGCCATCGAACTGGTGCGGGCGACCCGACCCTCCAACGGCGAGGCGCCCGACTTCGTCAAAAAATACGTCAATTTCGGCGCCAGCGTCCGCGCCGCGCAGTTCCTGGTGCTTTCGGCCAAAGTGCGCGCGCTGATGCGCCACCGCTATCACGTCACCTACGAGGACGTCCGTGCGCTTGTGAAACCCGTTCTCCGGCACCGGATCCTGCTGAACTTTCATGCCGAGTCCGACCGCCTGAAGCCCGACGATATCCTGGAGCGGCTGCTGGAGGCGATCCCGGCGCCGCGGGGAGGCTGAGGCGTGCTGCAGCGGTTCCTGGATCCGCAGGTACTGGCCGGCATTTCGGGCCTGGACCTCGTCGCCAAGACCGTGGTCGAGGGCTTCATCGCCGGCCTCCACCGCTCGCCGGACTTCGGCTTCAGCCAGGAGTTCGCCGAGTACCGCGCGTATACGCCCGGCGACGACCTGCGGCACGTGGACTGGAACGTCTTCGCCCGTACGGAACGCTGCTTTTTGAAACGCTACCGCGGGGAGACCAATACGCGCCTGACGGTGCTGCTCGATGTGAGCGCTTCGATGACTTACGGCTCGCACCGGGTCAACAAACTGGACTACGCACGCTTCCTGACGGCTTCGTTGTTCTACCTGGCCAATCAGCAGCGCGACGCGGCGGGCTTGATCGTCTTCGACGACGAAGTGCGCAATTACGTCCGGCCGAGTTCGCGCCACGGACAACTCATGCGGCTGCTGCATGCCATCGAAGAGTGCCGTCCGGGGGCGCGCACGGACTTCGCCCAGCCGTTCTTCTACTTCCAGCAGTTCCTGCAGCGTCCCGGCATCGTCGTGGTGGTCTCGGATTTCTATGAATCGCCCGAGACCGTGGTCCGCACCGTCGAGCCCCTCCGGCACCGCGGAAACGAGCTGATTCTCTTCCACGTGCTGGATCCGGGGGAAGTCGAGCCGAGCTTCGGCCATCCGCTGCTGCTTGTGGACATGGAAAGTCGTGAGACGCTCGAAGTCTCACCCGAATACGCACGGACCGAGTACCGGACCCGGATCAGCCGCCATATCGAACAATTGCGCACACGGGCCAAGTCCGCGGGCCTGGATTACTTCCTGCTAATCACCGACCGGCCCCTCGATGAGGCGCTGCGCGAATATCTCACTATCCGCCAGGGGAGGATGTGATGGGATTCCTGTCTCCCTGGTTCCTGGCGGGTCTGGCGGCAGTGGGGCTGCCGGTGTGGTTCCACCTGCTGCGCAAGCACCGCAGCACTCCGCAGCCGTTTAGCTCGCTGATGTTCTTCGAGCAGCAGATCCAGAGCTCGGTCAAGCACCGTCGCCTTCACTATCTGTTTCTGTTCAGCCTGCGCACGGCTTTGGTGATCTTGCTGGCGCTGGCATTCGCCTCGCCGTTCCTCCCCGGCGGGCCGCTCCCGGTCGGTCAAGGAGGCAAGCTGGTGCTGCTGGCCGTAGATAATTCCTTCAGCATGCGCCAGGGGGACCGCCTCGAGCGGGCCAGGCAGGAAGCCGCGCGCGTCATCGCCGCGCTGCGCCCCACCGACCGCGCCCAGGTGCTCACCTTCGCCGGTCAGGTGCGGCTGGAGGGAGAGCAGACCGGCGACCGCGCCGTTCTCCAGGCCGCTCTGCGTGCGATTCCCGCCAGCGACTCCCGGGCCTCCTATGCAGACCTGGTGCGGGCCGTGCGCTCGCTGGTTCGAACCGTTACGCAGCCGGTCGAACTGCATGTATTCAGCGATCTGCAGCGCAGCGGCCTGCCCCAAAGCTTCCGCGATCTCGAGCTTCCGCCCGGAGTCCGGCTCGTGATTCACCGCGTGGAGAACCGTGTGTTGCCCAACTGGGCCGTGGAATCCGTCACAGCGCCTGCGCGCGTCTCCGACCTCAGCACCGTCCGCGTCAAGGCCACGGTGGCGGGTTTCGGGACTCCGGCCACCTCGCGGCGGGTCTCCTTGGTGGTCAATGGCAGGGTGCTCGAGACGAAAACGGTGGACGTTCCGGCAGGCGGACGGGCTGCGGTCGAGTTTGGTTCGCTTGAGGCTCCCTACGGTTGGAGCCGCGCCGAAGTGCGGCTGGAAGATCACGACGAGTTCCCCCCGGACGACCGCTTCCTGTTTGCCCTGGAACGTGCCGAGCCGCTGCGCGTGCTCTTCGTCCACGAAGCGCGAGATCAGCGCTCGCCTCTGTACTTCCGTGCGGCTCTCGAGGCTTCGGCCGAGTCGTCCTTTGTCGTGGAGACCGTTTCCGCTGCCACCGCCGGCAGCGCGTCATTGTCCCGGTATGCTTTTGTTGTGCTTTCCGACGCGGCCGGGATTGCGCCCGCGTTCGAAGCGGCATTGCGGGACTACGTCCGGCGCGGCGGATCGCTCTGGCTGGCGCTCGGCCCGTCGGCCGCCGGCCGGGGCCGCGTGCCGGTCCTGGGGCACGCCGTGGATCGTACGCGCAACGCAGCGGGGGACACCTCCCAGCGCGTCGAGTGGCTGGATGCGGGCCATCCCTCGGCGCGACACGGCGGTCGCTGGGCGGGTGTGCGTTTCTACTACGTGGCAGCCGCGCGCCTCGAAGATGGACACGTCATCGCCAGGCTCTCGGATCGAACTCCCTTGCTCGCCGAAGTCACGGCGGGCGCCGGGCGGGTGCTCGTTTTCGGCTCCACATTCGACAACATTTCCAACGACCTTCCGCTGCACGCCTCCTTTGTGCCCTTCGTCGAGCAGACGGCGCGCTATCTGGCGGGCATCGAAGCCCATCCCGCAACTGCGACGGTGGATGGAATGATCCCGTTGCGCAAGCCCGGCGATCCGGCCGCCGCCGAAGTCTTTGATCCGGACGGCCGCCGGCTACTCACCCTGGCGGAGGCGGCCAAGGCAACGCACGCGGCCGTGCGGCGCGAGGGATTTTTCGAAGTGCGGCGCAGCGAAGGAACGTTCCTGGTGGCTGTCAACGCGGACCGCCGCGAGTCGGATTTCGCAGTAATTCCGGGAGAGACGCTCTCATTGTGGGAGAATACGGGGCAAGGGTCGGCAACCGGCGCCGCCGCAAGCGGGGAAACCGCGCGGCGGGTGCTGGCATGGCCGCTGCTGGCGGCGGCTTTGCTCGTGGCACTGGCGGAGTCGCTGGTCGCCAACCGCTATTTGTCCCTGTCAAGCGAGGCGGCATGAACTGGGTGGAGCAACTCGATCAATACCTGCGAGACCTGGAACGGAGGTTTCGCCTGGCGGTGTTGTTGCGGGGCACCGCGGCTGCGGCCGGGATAGCGCTCGCCGCCACCGTGGTGCTGGCGCTCATCACGAATGCGTTTGCCTTCTCCGAGCGGAGCCTTGCGTGGAGCCGGCTCGGGCTGTTTCTGGCCCTGGCCTTCGCGGTCGCCTTCGCCTTGATCGTGCCCGCGCTGGCGATCAACCGGCGCCGTTCGGCCCGTCTGGCGGAAGAGCGCGTTGCCGCCTTCGAGCAGCGGCTCCTCACGCTGGCGGAGGCGCGCCGCGAGCCGCAGGAGGATCCATTCCTGGAGCTGGTCGCCGCGGATGCGGCGCCGGTGGCGGAAAAAGCTCCACCGTCGGAAGTGCTGCCCGCGCGGCGTCTGTTGGCGTTCGCCTCCGCAGCGGTGGCGGCAGTGGGCGTCTTACTGTGGCTGATCCTTGCCGGCCCCGGCTTTCTGGGCTACGGCGCAGCCATGCTGTGGGCGCGCCACGGTAAGGAAGCCGTCGGTCCCTTCTACGATATCGTTGTGGAACCCGGCAGCCGTACGGTGCGGCGCGGCGGCACCCAACAAATCACAGCCCGCCCTGTCGGGTTTCAGCCCTCCTCGGTGCGCCTTTTCGCCCGCTACCGGGGCGTGACGAAATGGGAGGAAGCGCCCATGTTGCCCGTGGAGGGTTCCACCGCCTACGCGTTTGTCTTCGCCGCGATCCCTGAGACCGTGGATTACTACGTGAGCGCCGGAAGGATTCGCTCGAAAACCTACACGCTCTCGGTCGCGGATCTGCCGGCCGTCCGGCAGATCCGCGTCACCTACCGCTTCCCGGCCTGGACCGGGCTGCCGGAATCCGTCGAGGATCCCGGCGGCGATTTGCGGGCCGTAGAGGGAACGGAGGCGGAAATCGCGGTGCGGACGGACCGTCCCCTGTCGGGCGGCGTGCTTGTGGTTGAGGGCGGCCAGGAGATTCCGCTGGAAGGCAAGGGCGGCCTGTGGAGCGGAGCTCGGCTCAAGATCGAGAAAGACGGCGTCTACCACGTGGCCGTGCGTGAACATGGCGAGCTCGTGCGGCTGAGTGACGACTACTTCATTGAAGCGCAAAAAGATTCCGAGCCCGTGGTCCGCATCGCCCGCCCGGGCCGGGACGCGCGCGTCAGCCCCATCGAAGAGGTCACAGTGAGCGTGGAAGCCGGCGACGATTTCGGTCTCCGCGACCTGACGCTCCACTATGCCGTCAACGGGGGTCCGGAGCAGACCATCCCTCTGCTGAAGGGGAAAGGCGGGCGCGAGGCACAAGGTACGGCGGTGCTGTACCTGGAGGATTTCCGACTCGCGCCCGGAGACGTCGTGGCCGTCTACGCCAGCGCCAGGGACGCGCGCACGACCGCGCGCACGGACATCTTCTTCCTGGAGGCGCAACCCTTCGAACGCGAATTTACCCAATCCCAGCAAATGGCCGGCGGCGGGGCCATGGAGGGCGAGCCGCAAAGCCGCATTTCCCAGCGGCAGAAGGAGATCATTGCCGCCACCTGGAACCAACTGCGCTTGCCCGGCAACCGGCAGCAGGCCGCCGAGAACGCCAAATTTCTGAGCGAAATGCAGGCCCGGCTCCGCGACCAGGCGCGTTCGCTCGCCGGCCGCATGCAGCGCCGCCAGCTCGCTGCCACGAACCAGGAATTTCAGAGCTTTTCCGCGGACATGGAAAAGGCAGCCCAGGCCATGGAGCCGGCAGCAGAGAAGCTGAAGGCCGGCCAGTGGCGGGAGGCCCTGCCCCATGAACAGAGAGCTCTTCAGCATTTGCTGCGAGCCGAGGCCACATTCCGCCGGATTCAGGTGGCGTTCGGCAGTCGCGGCGGGGGAGGAGGCGGGGGCGCGAGAGATCTGGAAAGCCTGTTCGATCTGGAACTGGATACGGAAAAGAACCAGTACGAGACCGGGCAGTCGGCTGCCTCTCGAGAGCAGCGCGACCGCGAGGTGGAAGAGGCGCTCCGCCGGCTGGAGGAGCTGGCGCGACGCCAGCAGGAACTGGCGGCGCTGAACCGCCAGCAGCAACTGACGTTGCAGCAGCGCTGGCAGCAGGAGTTGTTGCGGCGCGAGACGGAGCAGTTGCAGCGCCGCATCGAACAGCTCTCGCGCAGCAGCTCCCAGGCTCAACAGACGGGTCAGAGCTCGGCGTCGGGTTCCGCATGGTCCGGCCAGTCGGGGGCGGAGGCGCGAGTGGAGCAGACGTTGCGCCGGCTTCGGGAGGCTGCAGAGTCCATGCGGCGCGCGGGCTCGCCGCAGCCGTCGGAGTCCTCGGGCGACGAGGCGCGCCGTGCGGCCGAACGGCTCCGCGAGGCGACGGAGTTGATGCGCGGACTGCGTCAGCAGGAAGCCTCCGCGCGGCTGGACAATCTGGCGCGACAGGCCCAGGAACTGGCGCGCGAGCAGCGGGAGTTCGAGCAACGTGTCCGCGAGCTGTACGGCACTTCCGGCGACCAGGCCGGCAGCGTGCCGTCCCTTCGCCCCGGTGTCACTCCGGAGCAGGCCCGGCAAGGACGCGCGCTGGCTCAGGAACGCCAGCGTATGCTGGAGAACCTCCAGCGACTCGAGCAGGAGCTGAAGACGGCCGCGCGGGAGCTGGCAGGCACGGAACGCAACGCCGCTTCGCGTCTCCGCCAGGCGCTGGCGAGCATCCAGGATCAAGAAGTCGCGCTCCGCATGCGTTACAACGCGGAGTTGCTCCGCCGCGGTATGGGATCGTTTGTCCCGCCGCGAGAAGCGCCGATCACCCGTGCTCTGGAGGAGGTCCGGGATCAGGTCCAACAGGCTCAGGCGGCGCTCGAGGGCAGCCCTGAGCGCTCACCGGCGGGGCTCGAAAGCGCGGTAGCACGTCTCGAACGTCTGCGCCAGCGTGCCGAACAGCTGGCTCGCGGGCAGGTCCCCCAACGCGGTTCCCGAGCAGAGCAAGGCCGGAGGCCCGGTGAAACCGGCCAAGAGGGCGAGCAAGGTCGGGCCGGCAGAGAAGGAGGCAGCCGGGAGCGTGGAGGATTGGAACGAAGCCCGTGGCACGCGGGTGGCCCCGGAGAGGTTCACTCCGCCTGGAACGTCGGCGACCTCATTCCCCCCGCGGGCGGGCTTGAACCGCGCCAGGGAACCCTTGCGGACCTCGAGCGCTGGCGTCGGGAAAGCTTGCGGGATCTGGCCGGCCTGAGGCAAGCCCTGCGCGAGGACCCGGAAGCAGCTCAGGAGTTGCAGGCGCTAATCCGGGCGATGCAACAGCTCGACCCGGGCCGTTTCCCGGGCAACCCGCAATTGCTCGGACGGCTGGAAACGCAAATCCTTCCGCTGCTCGGGCAGCTTGAGATCCGGTTGCGCCGCCAGCTCGAAGAGAAAGGCTCCGGCAGCGTGCGAATCACGTCTTCGGAACCTCCGCCGCCTGGTTATGCCGAAGCAGTGGCCGAGTATTTCCGTCGGCTGAGTCGTGGCCGCTGAACGAGCCGGCGGCGGGTGAGGGAACACACCGCGACCATTCTTGAGAGGTGTCTCAGGCTATTCGGCCAGGTGAGGAGCTAAGACCTGCCGAATCTGTTGCGCATCCAGCCGCTCGCCGTTGTTGAGGCGTTCGAGGATTTGCTCGATGAGTTCCTTGGCCTCGTCCTTCCGGAAGTTCTTCAGAAACCCGTCGAAGACGTGTTCGCCCGCCATCGCACGGTTGATCTCGGTCTCTTTGTTATGCTCATTGAGCTCCGTGAAATAGACCACCTTGTATCGCCCGGTGTAGGCCGTCTCCCGGTAGATCTCGAACATGGTCTTCTCGGACTCAAACGCCATACGAGCTTAGGATACAGCACGCCGCAAAGCCTGGGGAAGCGCGAGACAATGGGATTATGGGGCCGGTGCTGCGACGGTGGCTCGCAGGCGCCTTCTTTGTCGGCCTGGCGATCGAAGCACCGGCGGCCGGTCCGGCTCGGGAAGCGCTGGAGGCCTGGCAACAGCACCTCCAGGCGGTTGAAGCGCGCCTTCGCGAGCGCTTGGACGGCAAGCGCCCTTTCCTGTGGGCCGATGAAGTCGGGGGGCGCCGCGAACGCCTGCGCCGGGGTCAGATCCTTGCGGCGCCCCAGCTTCCAGGAGGGCGCCGAGACGTAACGGGCGGTCTGATCCACGACTGGATCGGCGCCGTGTTCCTGCCCGAGGCCACCCTGGGCCAAGTCCTGGCCGTTGTCCACGACTACGACAACTACCGCGAGTTTTTCAAGCCGACGGTCGTCCGGTCCGAGCTGCTGGAACGGGACGCAAACCGCTACCGCTTTTCCATGCGCTGGGTCAAGAAGGTGCTTTTTGTCACAGCTGCGGTGGACGGGGTGTACGAGTCCACCGATTCTCAAGTTGACGCGCGGCGCTGGTTCGGTGTGGCGCGCAGCGTTCGCGTTCAGGAAGTCCGAAATCCGGGCGGCCCCGACGAACAGGTCCTTCCCCCGGACACCGGCAGCGGCTACCTGTGGCGTGTCTATTCGATCTCACGCTACCTGGAAGAAGACGGCGGTGTTTATGCCGAACTCGAAGCTCTGGCTTTGAGCCGCAATGTGCCCGCCTACCTGCGGTGGCTGGTGAATCCCGTCGTGAGCCGGCTGTCGCGCAACTCGCTGGTCACTTCGCTCGAACAGACCCGCCAGGCTCTCATGCGGAAGCGGGCGCCGCGCTGATCGAGCTGGATTTCGTCGAGGCACACGGTTTGATTTGCGGCCACTTTTCGCTGAATATTCGCCTTGACACCGGGTGCCCTCAGCTTTATACTAAACTCGGGTCGTTAATTCCCGCGCAGTAGGAGGAATGCATGTCTCGCTTCCGCGCTCTGACTGCACTCGGAGTAACGTGGTTTGGGTTTTCGAGCCTTTGGGCACAGAATGTGGGCTCCATAGTGGGATTAGTCACGGACCGTACCGGAGCCGCAGTGCCCAACGCCGAAGTCAAGGTCATTTCGCAAGAGACAGGGCTCGTGCGCACCTTGACGACTGACGCCACGGGCAACTTCCTCGCGGCAGGCCTGCCGGTCGGAACCTATACCGTCGAGGCCAGCGCCAAGGGTTTCAAGACATCGCGCAAAACCGACATCACGCTCAACATTCGCGACCAGATCCGCGTGGACATGCAGCTTGACGTGGGCGAACTGACCGAAACCGTGGAAGTGACCGCCCCGGTTGTGACGCTGCAGACCGAAAACGCGGTGGTGGGGGAAATGGTCACCGGGACGCAAATGGTGGCCCTTTCCACCAACACGCGGAACTTTCTGAACCTGGCCGCCTTGGTGCCGGGCGCCTCCAGCACGCAGCCGCCCTTTAATTTGCCAGTGGGCGTCAGCTCCAACGCCAGCATCTCCTTCAACGGTACGCGCGCGTCCCAGAACGTCTGGCGCGTGGACGGACAGGAGAACTACGACCGCGGATGCGGGGGGTGCATCGCCGTGCTTCCCTCGATGGATGCGATCGCCGAATTCAAGGTGCAGACGGCGAATACGGAGGTGGACACCGGCTTCGGTACGGCAGGGCAGATCAACGTATCGATCAAATCGGGGACGCGGGAATTTCACGGCACGTTTTACGAGTTCTTCCGCAATGACAAGCTGGACGCTGCGAATTTCTTCACCAATCTTGCCGGGCAGCCCAAACCTCACCTCCGCTTGAACACCTTCGGGTACAACATCGGCGGCCCGGTGAAGATCCCCGGGCTGCACAAGGGCGAGCCGAAGACGTTCTTCTTCTGGTCTCAGGAGTGGCGGAAGCTGCGCCGCGGGCGTACCTTCTTCGTGCCGGCCGTGCCGCTCGCCATGCGGGACGGCGACTTCAGCTCCTGGCCCAATCCGATCCGCGACCCGGACAACAACAACCAGCCGTTCCCGGGGAACCGGATTCCAGCCAACCGCATTGACCCCAACGCCCGGATCCTGGGGGCGCCCGATTTCCTGTTCCCGCTACCGACTTCGGGGAACTTCTTTGCCAGCTCCTTCGCCACGCCGACGAACGTCCGCGACGAGATTCTTCGGATTGACCACCACATCTCGGAGAAGCACCAGGTCTTTTTCCGCTTCATTTTCGACTGGGTGAAGCAGACGGAAGCCACGACGATGTGGACGGGCTCCACCTACCCGACGGTGGGCACGCTTTTCACGAACAATCCCAAGGCCTTTCACTGGCAGCTCACCTCCACCATCAGTCCGCGCGTGGTCAATGAAGCATCCTTCAACTTCCTGCGCCAGCCGCTGAACCTGACCCCCACGGGGACGTTCCGCCGGCCGGCGGAACTGAAGATTCCGGAACTGTTTCCGGACAACCGCGCCAACCGGATGCCCAACATCTTTCTGAACGGGCCGGCGCTGGGCGTCAACGTGGATTTCGGCTCCTGGCCGTGGGACAACTGGCTGAACACGTATCATTACCGTGACAACGTGATCATGAATCTGGGCGATCACACCCTCACCTTTGGCGGCCAGTTCATGCCTTACACCAAAGCGCAGGATCTGTTCGGGCCCACGCAGGGGTCATTCACGTTCAACGGAAGCGTCACTGGCCACGAGTTTGCGGATTTTCTGCTGGGCAGGGCGTTCTCCTACAACGAACTGAGCGAACAAACCATGCCCAAATACCTTACGCGGCGGGGCCTGTTGTGGATCAACGACACATGGCGCGTTTCTCCCAAACTGACGTTGAACCTCGGGTTACAGTGGGCTGCCATGCCGCACGCGTACGAAGAGAAAGACCGTGTGGCGAGCTTCTATCCGGAACGCTATGACCCGGCCAAGGCGCCGCAGGTGGATTCCGCGGGCCGAATCGTGGAGGGCACTGGAGACCTGCTGAACGGCATCGGACTGGCGGGCAAGAGCGGCATCCCGCGCGGGCTCGTCAAGAACCACTGGAAGCTGTTCATGCCGCGCATCGGCATCGCTTGGCGGCCCATTGGTGACAACACCGTGATCCGCCTGGGTTACGGAATGTTCACGGAGGGGATTCAGGGCAACGATATTTACAACGTAGCTCCGAATCCTCCCTTCGCAACAACGGCGAGTATCTTCAACACGTTGCTGAGCAACCCGGGCGGCGGTGCGCGGGCTCTCTTCCCGCCGAACATGACGATTTATGACTTCAACTACAACATGCCGCAGGTTCACCAGTATAACTTCGGTGTGCAGCGCCGCATTGCTAGCGGGGTCGTGTTTTCCGTGGCATACGTGGGGACCAAGGGCACGTACCTGCAGAGCACGCGGAACCTCAACCAGCCGTTCCCCGACGGTGCGGCTCTCGTGCTTGCGGGGCGCGCCAATGTCAACCAGGTGCGGCCATACCGGGGTTACGGAAACCTGAACATGTACTACAACGGGACCAACTCGAACTACAACTCGCTGCAGGTGAGTTTCCGCACGGAAAACTACAAGGGCCTCACGCTGCAGACTGCCTACACCTGGTCCCACGCGATTGATTACGCAAGCGGCGACGTACCCGGCAACGCACACCAGGACAGCTACAATCCCAAGGCCGAACGGGGCAACAGCAACTTCGATCGCCGGCATATGCTGGTGCTCAGTTACCTCTATGATCTGCCGTTCTTCCGCAACGCTTCGGGCGCTCTGAAGACGGTGCTCGGCGGGTGGCAGCTGTCGGGGATCACCAGCTACCAGACCGGAACGCCGTTTAACGTCACCCTGCCGGGCGACAACGCGGGCGTGGGCGGTACGTTCTACCGTCCCGATGTGGTGCGCAATCCCAACCTCCCCGGCGGTCAGAGAACGCGCGAGCGGTTCTTCGATCCGGCGGCGTTCGCCCGCCCGCCGGTGGGCGCCTTCGGGAATGCGGGACGCAATATCGTCTACGGCGACGGTCTGCGCAACTGGGACTTGTCGCTCCTCAAGAACTTCTCCGGGATCCTGGGGAAGGATTCCACCAACCTGCAATTCCGGCTGGAGCTGTTCAACGCATTCAACACGACGCAGTTCAACGGCTACTTGACCTCGTTCGGAGCGGCCGGCTTCGGCAGCGCCAATTCGGCGCGCGACGCCCGCAGCATCCAGCTTGCCCTGAAGCTGTACTATTGAGGAGTGACGGCACGGCGGGCCGGCCTGCTGGCCGGCGCAGCATTCTTGGCAGGGCTGCCGTGGCTTCGAGCGGGACAAAGCCCGGCAGCCCTCAACGAGGCGGGAGTTCAGGCACTCCGGCGAGGTGACCACAGCGCGGCGCTGAAGTGGTTTCGCCAAGCGGCGAACCTGGCGCCCGCCGAGAAGACGTTCCAGTTCAATCTCGGCCTCACCTTGTTCCGGATGAACCGCTTCGCCGAGGCGCTCGCCCCGCTCAAAGCGGCCGCCCAAGAAACTTCGCTGGCTGAGGAGGCCCGCTATCTCGAAGGAGTCGCACTTTTTTACCTGGGCCGTCTTTCGGAAAGTGCAGCAATCCTGGAATCTTTGCGCACCCATACCAAATACGGCGAAAACACCCTGTATCTGTTGACTGAAGCATACCGCCTGCTGCGGCAAGCCCCGGAGGCGCAGCGTGCTTTTACGGAGCTGGCCTCCCGCTATCCGGATTCGGCTTTTCTGCACAAGCTCCTCGGCATGGCCTACGATTCCCAGCAGCGATACCGGGAGGCCAAGGAGGAGTTTCTGGCAGCACTGCGTGCGAACCCCTCCATGGCGGAGATCCGCTTCGCCATCGGGTTTCTCCACCTGAAACAACATCAGCTCGACGAAGCCCGTTCTTGGCTGGAAAAAGAACTGGAGGTTCAGCCTTGCTATGCCCCGGCTCTCTACGGGTTGGGCGAAGTCGAGCGGCGGGGCGGCAATCCGGCTCAGGCTGAGCGCTACTACCGCAGGTCGCTCGCGTGCGACCGCAGCTTCGCCGACGCCTATTTCGGACTCGGGATGGTGCTGGAGGAACAGGGACGCACGGCGGAAGCACTGCAGATGTACCGTGAAGTGGTCCGCAGAAACCCGAACAAGGCCGGGGCCCGCTACCGCCTGGCTCGCCTGCTGTCGCAAACCGGGCGGAACGAAGAAGCCCGCCGGGAGTTTGAAAAGGTCAAGCAGGCTCAGGCCGAAAAGGTGGAACAAGCGATCGAGGCCTTGAGGCCGAAGGAGAACGCTTCGCAAACCATCCTGCCCCGGTGATCCCGAGCCGCACGAGCAGAGTCCGGCCGGGATGGAGCAAACCCGTCAGACCGCTGTAGAACTTCCTCAGAAGCTGTATCGCACCGCCAGGACAGCGTGCGAGTTACGGCGGTATTGGCCGAGAAAATCCTCAGGCGCGCCCCGCACTAGGGTAAAGCCCGCCGTGGCGCGCCAGTGGGCGCCGAGTAGCTGCGAGTACTCCAACTTGAGCCACACGCCGTCACCGTTGCGGCGCACGGCGCCCTCGAACGCCACGCTCCGGTTGGCGTCAATCGTGTAAGCGGCGCGACCCAGGAACGCCCGCGTCAGGCCCCGATCGGGTGCGAACTCGACCGGACTGCGGCGCCGCGTCACCCACTCGCCTGCATAACCGCCCACGAAAAACCATTCGCCGGACTGCCGCTCCGCCTGCACGACGTACTGCACATACTCATCGGCCCGGCCCGCAGGCGAAAGGAACCATGCTGCTTCGGTCTTGAGGGTGAGCCAGCGCAGCGGCACGGCGGCATCTGCGCCATACATCCGGAGCTTCGGGTAAGAGCGCACGACCGCGAGGCGCGCGGACGCGAAGATTCCCTCCAGAAGCGGCAGGTGGTTGAATCCTTCGTAAAACGAGAGGGAGTGCTCGAAACCACGGGCCACATGGTTCCATCGCAGCCCGAACTGAGGGCCGCCGGGAAACCGGGCGCCGCCGTCATCAACCGGAATCGCCCGGAGCGCCTCGGGCAGCACGACCCAGCGCTGATGGAGCAGCGGGATGCGGCTGGGAGTGAAGCGCGGCGCAAACACCGCGTCCAGGGTATGGCCCTGCCGTTCCCAGGTGAGCCTGGCCGCCGTCACCGCCAGGAACTCGTTGTCCACGACCGCAAGGAAGTCGCGCGGCGCGAAGCGGTCGGTGGGATTGAGGACGTCCGTCTTGCCCCAGCGGATGAACTGCCGGCCGAACTCGGCCGTCCAGCCGCCGCGGCTCGCCGCTACGCTGAAGCGCCGCAGCGCGAAGGCGGGACGCTGCCGCTCGCGGTCCCAGAAGGAAACGCCCCAGCGGCGCGCGGTCTGGTGGTGGCTGTCGGTCTGTGCGTCGAGCGCCGCGGCCGCACGCAACCAGCCGGAAATCTTGAAGAAGGCTTCGTAGCGGATGCGGCCTTCGGCCACGGCGCGCCCGCGGTCATTGACAGCGGCCTGCGGATAGAGTACGGTGCGCAGTTCCCAGAAACCGCGCTGGCTGAAATCCGCGCCCAGTAAGGGTCCGGCCAGCACCGTCAAAAGCCAGCGTTTCATGACTCACGCCGCAGGGCCTGGAGGGTAAACTCGTCATCGCTGAGCTTCACGTTGTACTCCAGTTTGTCCAGCCGCAGCACGGTGCGACTGTTGCGTGTGAAATCGGTCACCTCCAGCCGCCGCGCGGTCCAGATGCCCTGCACCGGCTGCAAATCGAGGTAGCGAACGCGCCGGATCAAACGCTGCCCCTTGTAGCCTTCCATCTGCGCCCAGGCATAATTGTCCTTGCGAATCCACAAAAGTGAGCGCGTGTATTGCGAGGCCCGCGTCTTCTTGGGTGACGCTTCGATTTTCCAGCAAGCAGCCCCCTCGAGTTGCTCTTCCCCGAGCAGCCGGAAGTCGAACTGGTCCACATCGCGCTCCTCGAGATCTTCAAAGCTGAAGTCCGTTCCGAAAAAGCGCGTGGAGCGATCCTGGAGTGCGATGCGCCGCTCCCGTTGCAGCGCCGGCGTCCACATCCATTGGTCGGAAGCGCGATCGGGGTGGTTGTGGATGAGCAGCGCCACTCCCTTGACTTCCGGCGGCGCCGTAAACCGAAGCACGGCTTTACTGGATCCGTGGGAGCCCAGCCGTTCGTAGCGCCAGCGTTTGGTGGCGATCCTGCCTCTGCTTCCGATCACCTCCAGCGTGCCCTCGTAGCGTTGCGATGCGGCGCGCGTACGGCGCTGGGCCTCTTCGACGATCGAGCGCGCCTCCTGGGCCCCCAGCATCGCAGCAAAGACCGGCAGGCACAGAAGCGCCCCGGATTTACTCATATTCCAGTGCCTCCACAAGTCGCCCGCGGACGGCTTTTTCGGCCGGCCACAGCGCGGAAACCAGCGCGATCAGGAGCATGCCCGGGATCAGCAGTCCCGCAATCCTCCACGGGTACTGGTAATCAATGCGCAGGCCCGCCACCCGATGCACCATCTCCACCGTGTAGTAAAGATTCACGGCGCCGAGCGCCAGGCCGAGCACGAGCCCGATCAGGGCGATGCCGACGGCTTCCATCCACACGGTGTGGCGCACCTGACGGCGCAGCCCGCCCACCGACTGCAGCACGCCCAGTTCGCGCCGCCGGTCCGTGATCGAAACCGTCAGCGTGTTGACAATGCCCAGCACCGCCACGAGCACCGCCACGGCAATCTGGTTGTAGGTCATGCCGAACCACTGATCCGTGAGCCGCACGATCTCCCGGCGAACTTCGGCGTTCTCGAGCACGAAAAGCCGATGGCGCGCTGCGAATTTCTCGAGAATTCGCCGCTTGACCTCCTGAGGGGAAAAGCCGGGCCTGAGATAGACGCGCAACACGTCCGCCGTGTCGTCCTGCCACCACTGGCGGTAGACCTCACGATCAATCAGCACGCTGCCTTGCTGGTCGGTGTAATCCCGGGTGATGCCCACCACGGGCAGCCGCAACATCCCCCGGGGCGAGGGCAGCTCCACGACTTCGCCGAGGCGGACGCCGCGCAGGTCGGCGAAGTTGTCGGAAACGATGACGCCCCGCCCTCGGGCGGTCAGGCGGTACATCTCATCGAGCTTGCCTTGAATGACGATGCGCCGGACTTTGCTGGCGAGTTTCTCCACTTCGGCGGCCACGACGGAGACGGGTACGCCGCGGAAGATCACGCGCGCGTGGCGCACGACCTGCACCTGCTCGACGCCTTCGATGTGCTCGAGCTCCCGGGCGAACGCGGCCGGGAAGGTGAAATTCCGCTGCGAGATGCTGCCGGAAGCGGTCACGAACAGATCGGGATTGAGCACCTGGTCCATCCACTCGGTGACGGAGTCGTAAATGGCGCCGGCCATGCCGCCGAATCCGATGACCATGGCCAGGGAAAGCATCAGCGCGGCCACCGTGGCCGAGGTGCGGCGGGGGGCGTGGATGAGACTGTCAGCGGCAAGCGTTCCTTCGACCGGGCGCAGCCAGCGCAGCAGCGGGCGCAGCAGTTTGGAGAGCCACAGTGAGAGTGCCGGCGCCAGCAAAATGGCGGCGAGGACCGCCAGCAGATAGGCGGCGTAGAACACTTCGGCAGTGTCTCCTGCCGCAAGGCAAGCCAGCGCCGCAGCCAGGGATGCCGCCGCGGCCAGGCGCCGCGTCCGGTTTTCTCCGGCGGTCAGCACCTGGTACTTGCCTTTTTGCAGGGCTTGAACCGGATCCACCCGTGCCGCGGCGCGGCTCGGAATCCAGGCAGCGACGAGGCTGGCTAGGACCCCGAGCGCAGCTCCGGCAGCGACCAGGGAAGCGCTGAGTTCCGCCGCCTCGATGTTCTGCGGCACGCCGTACACATCCTGGAGCAGTGCGCCGATGTAGGCTGCGCTGAACCTTGCCAAGATGCCGCCGAGCAGGACGCCAGCGGCAGCCCCCGCCGCGCCAAGCAGGGCGCTCTCCACCAGAAACAGGCCCCGGATCTGCCCCTGCGTGGCACCGAGGGCGCGCAAGATGCCGATCTCGTTGCGCCGTTCGGAGACGGCGATCTGGAAGGAGTTGTAGATCATGAACATCCCGATGAAGAGAGCGAAGAGGCTGGAGATGTTCATGGTCACGGTGTAACCGCGGAGCATGGATTCGAAGTGCTGGCCTCTTGCTCCCGGAGGCTCCACTTCAAAGCCGGGCCCGAGCGCAGCCTGTAACGCCTGACGGCACCGCTCGACCGGGATGCCTTCGCGCACGCCGACGTCAATGCGGTCGAAGCGGCGCCCTCGGCCGAGCATCTTCTGCGCCGCGTAGACGTCCATGACCGCCACGTTGCCTCCAAACGCCCTGCCGAATCCCCCGGGGCGCATGATGCCCCGCACGACAAATTCTTTCGGGCCCTCCATGGTCATCAGCGAAAGCCGGCTGCCGATGGCGAGGCCGTTGCGTGCGGCAAACTCCCGCGTGACGATCAGCGAGTCGGGCTGTGCCAGGAACACGAGCGGGTCCTCGATGATGGCCTCCTCGCCGCTTTCGAGGTCGTACTCGCGCAGACTGCGGTCCCCGGTCATGTCCACCCCCAGGAGCAGCAGGCTGCCCTGACCCACAAGACCCGTGTCAACGACCGCTTCGATCACGGGAACCGCGACCCGCACCTCAGGCACACTCTGGACGCGCTCGAGAATCTCCTCCGGAAAACCGAATCCGCCCGCAGTGACCTGGAGCTGGGCGGCACCCGCGATCTGGTTCACGGTACGCTCGAACGCCCCGAGGATGGCGCGATTGGCCGAATGCATCGCCACGAAGACGGCCACCCCTAAGCCGATCCCGGCGACGGTGAGGCAGGTGCGCAGCACGTGCTTGCGCGCGTACGGCCAGCCGATCAGACGCGCCAGTCTCACTGCCGGCGGTCCTCCACGATGCGGCCGTCTCGCAGCGTGATGAGGCGGGGACAGGTGGCGGCAATCTGGGTGTCGTGCGTGACAATGAGCACCGTGGAGCCCAGGCGGCGGTGCAAATCATGGATGAGCGACAGGATTTCCGCGCCGGTGCGCGTGTCGAGGTTGCCGGTGGGTTCGTCGGCCAGCAGGATGGGTGGATAGACTGCGAGCGCCCGCGCAATCGCCACACGCTGGCGCTCCCCTCCGGAAAGCTCCTCCGGAAGATGATCGAGCCGCGCGCTGAGCCCAACCAGCTCCAGCAGCTCGCGGGCCCGCGCCTCGGTCTTTTTCTTCGGCCAGCCCCGCAGGTGCAACGGCAGCGCCACGTTCTCAAGGCACGACAGTGTGGGAAGCAGATTGAAGAACTGGAAAATGAACCCGATTTTGTCGCGGCGGACGCGGGTCAGCTCGTCGTCGGAGATGCCGTTCAGCCGGGCTCCGTCTATGACGATCTCGCCCGCCGTGGGCCGATCCAGTCCCCCGATCAGATTCAGCAGGGTGGATTTGCCGGAGCCGGAGGGTCCGACGATGGCCGCCAGCTCCCCTTTGTCTACGTGAAGGTCCACGCGGTCGAGTGCAACGATTCTGCGTTTGCCGTCAAAGCATTTGGAAACCTCGATGAGGTCAATCATCGGCGCGGTACTGGAACGGACTGACCAGGCCGCTGCTGCCGCGTTCCCACCTTCCATGATGGCACAGTAGTTTCCCTCTGAGCGTTCGCCTGGATTCGGACGTGCCGGCGGCACGCAAGCGAGGGGGACCGGAGACTTACCCCGTACCGTGTTAGTACAGAGGCCCGCCGCAACATCGGGTGAAACTCTTGCCTTTGCTCCGTGATTGGCCCCAGACTGGGGCTAGCACAGTTTGATTTCGAGGTGCTCGATGCGTCAGCTCATGGCAGTGCTTCTGGTTGCGGCGATGCCCGGCTGGGCCCTTTCGCCGAAAGCGAAACGGAGACTCACGTTCGCGGCGGCAGTGGCGGCTCAGTTCCTGGACGTGCACAGCTCCGTCGGGCGCCGGGAAGCCAATCCCCTGTTGCGCGGCCCCGACGGCCGTTTCCACTTGGGGCGCGGTGTCGGCTTGAAGGTGGGAATCCTCGGGGGCCTGCTCGCCGCACAGGAGCTTCTCCCCGCGCGGGAGTGGACCTGGATCAACGTCGGTTATGCCGGAGCGGCGGCGGGGATTGCCATTCGAAACTATCGCCTCCGCCCGCCCGCCGGCGCGCCTCCGGCCCCCGCGCTTGCTCCGGGCACGACTTCGGTTGGAGGCTGCCCGAACTGCCCCTAGAATTGTTGGGATGAGGGTCGGCGTTGACGCCGGAGGAACGTTCACCGACTTTGTCGTTTCCGCCGACGATGGCCGCTTGCGGATCTTCAAGCTGCGCTCAGCGCCTAGGAACCCGGCGCGCGTCATTCTGGAAGGTCTGCACCGCGCGGGAAGGCAGGCCAGCGAGGTGGTTCACGGCTCGACGGTTGCCACCAACGCGCTGCTCGAGCGCAAGGGCGCCCGGACGGCGTTCGTCACGACGGCCGGCTTTGAAGACATCATCGAGATCGGCCGCCAGAACCGCGCCGAACTGTATAACCTGACGCCGGGGCCGCGGCGCCTGCTGGTTCCAGCCGGGCTGCGGTTCGGCGTCCACGAGCGCACCTACTACGACGGCAGCATCGCCCGGCGTCCGGCCCTTTCCGAACTGGAACGCCTTCGCAAGAAGCTGGAGCGTGCGGGTGTCGAGGCCGTGGCGATCTGCCTGCTGCATTCCTACCAGAACCCTGCCAACGAGCAGCGCGTGGCGCGCCTGCTTGGTCCGGCGGGCTACGTCTGTGCTTCCCACGAGATCTGCCCCGAATTCCGTGAATACGAACGCGCCTCGACCACCCTGCTCAACGCCTACGTCGGACCGCTGATGGCGGCCTATCTGTCGGAGCTGGCAGCCTGCGGCGCGCCGCTGGCGATCCTGCAATCGAGCGGCGGCTTCATGACGGCGGCGGAGGCGTGCCGCCAGCCGGTGCGGACGATTCTCTCCGGTCCCGCAGGGGGTGTGGTGGGAGCGCTGTTCATGGCCAGACAGTCCGGCCTCAAGCGCGTGCTGACCTTCGATATGGGCGGTACTTCAACGGACGTGAGTCTCGCTGAGGGCAAGCCGCGCCAAGCGGCGGAAGGCCGCATCGAAAACTTCCCGATCCGCGTCCCGATGCTGGACATTCACACCGTGGGGGCGGGCGGGGGCTCGATCGCGAGAGTGGACGAGGGCGGGCTGCTGCGCGTGGGACCCGAGAGCGCGGGCGCAGACCCCGGTCCGGCGTGCTATGGGGTCGGTGAACTGCCGACGGTTACGGATGCCCACGTCGTGCTCGGCCGCATTGCGCCTGAGCAGTTCTTGGGAGGAGAAATCAGAATTGACCCGGCAAGGTCGGTGCGTGCGATCGAAACACTCGCCAGACAGCTCGGCCTCCGCCTTACGGAAGCGGCGGAAGGCATTTTGCGTGTGGCGAACGCCAACATGCAACGGGCTATCCGTGTTGTCTCGGTCGAGCGCGGCTACGACCCGCGCGATTTTGCTCTGGTGGCTTTTGGCGGCTGCGGCGGACTGCACGCCTGCGAACTGGCCGAGGCCCTCGGCATCCGCACGGTAGTCGTCCCTCGCTACGCGGAGGCGCTTTCGGCGCTTGGCATGCTGGTGGCGGACCGGGTACGCGATTACGCTTGGGCCGTGCTCGGCCGGACGGACTACGAGGAGCGCTTCGCCGAACTGGAGCGGCAGGCAGAAGCAGAACTTGCGGGCGCGCGGCTGGAACGGCTGGCTGACCTGAGATACCTGGGACAGAGCTACGAACTGACTGTGCCGTGGAACGCCAGGAATCCGGCGGCGCCGTTTCACAGGGCGCACCAGCGCGAATACGGATATGCGACTCCGGAACGTCCCGTGGAGATTGTTACGATCCGGCTCCGGGCGACGCTCCCTCGACCGAAACCGAAACTCGAACCGCTTCCGCGCGCCCGCGCGCAGCCACCAACCGTCCGGCGGGTGCATGTGGCCGGCAGGTGGCGCCGTATTGCGGTTTACAGGCGTGAACACGCTCCGCGCCGGATAACCGCCGGCCCTGCCCTGGTACTGGACTACGGCGCCACGACCCTGGTTCCCCCCGGCTGGGTCTTCCAAGTGGATCAGGTCGGCAATTTGATCTTGCGAGCCCGTTAGCCTTCGGGATCTACTCGACAAGGTACCCGAAATGAAATTCCACGGGCCGCCGCCACCAAAGCCCTGCGTCACGCCGGTTACCGGAACTGTTCCCGGACCGTTCGGAACCTTCCCTCCCCGGGCCCGCCAGTGGCAACATCGGGGCCGGGGTTTGGACATGAGCCGAATCGCGAAGGTTTCACGTGTACTCGTTATTTTGTCGGCCGCTTCAGTCGGAGCCTTCGGGCAGTTCGATACCGGCCAGATTTCAGGATTCGTGCGCGACAGCGGCGGGCTGGTCGTGCCCGGGGCCACGGTGACCGTAACGAACGAGGGCAACGGACAGCAGCGCATCAGCAAGACAAACGAGGAAGGCTACTACGCGTTTCCGAACCTGCTGGTCGGCAGCTACAGCGTCACTGTGGAGATGACGGGCTTCAAGCGCTTCGTTCAGACCGGCATCCGCTTGAGCGCCGCCGCCAGAATCAGCGTGGATGCGGTGCTCGAGGTCGGCGAGGTTACCGAGACCGTGGAAGTGCGCGCCTCGCCGGCCGCCGTACAGGCTGACACTGCGGTCCTCGGGCGTACTGTCACGGAGCGGGAGATAGACCGGCTGCCCATCAGCGGCCGTAACCCTGCCCGTACGGCGATGCTGAAGGCGGGAGTCTGGGGTGTGGCGCTCACGGGATTTTCGGGGACGGACCTGGGCACCGGCATCCGTTCCATCAACGGCGGACGCGGCAATGATGTTCTGGTCACCGTGGATGGCGCCATCGCGAACCGCACGCGCTCTACGGTGGACACCATGCTTGGCGTCCAGGACCCCGAGACCATCCAGGAAATCCAGGTGTTGACCAGCAATTACGCCGCCGAATACGGCCGGGCGTCCTCCGGAGTGGTTCGCATGGTCACCAAGAGCGGCACGCGCGAGTTCCACGGAGGACTGACCTACCTGTTCCAGAACTCCGCTCTCAATGCAAACACGTGGAGCCGGAACCGCTCCGGGGACCCGCGCGTTTCCGGCTCACCCCCGCCCTGGCGTTACAACAACCCGGGGTTCACGCTCGGCGGGCCGGTTTACATCCCCGGACGGTTCAACGCAGACCGGAGCAAGTTGTTTTTCTTCTGGGGAGAGGAGTGGGTTCGCAGGCGCGAAGAAGTCACGAACACACTCACCGTGCCCAGCACAGCCATGCGGCGGGGCGATTTCAGCGAACTGCTGAACCCAGCCAACTCGTTCTTTCGGCGTACGCGCGTCATCACGGATCCTGACACCCGGCAGCCGTTTCCGAACAACGTGATCCCGCCGGCGCGCATCAGCCCGCAGGGCCAGGCTCTGCTTCGCGTTTACCCGGAACCGCTGCCGGGATTCTTGCTCGGCACCTCCAACTGGTTCGGGACGTTCCCCGCCTGGCAGAACATGCGCAAGGACACGATCAAGATTGACTACCTGATGAGCTCCAAGCACAGCCTGACATTCCGCGGAACACATATCCCGTTCCGCTTCAACGCCGTCAATGGCTCCAGCCGCTATGACGAGCTGTGGTCCAGGCCCAACCGGACGGCGGCTATCAGCCTCACCAGCAGCTTCTCACCCACCTTCCTGAACGAACTGACGCTTTCGGCATCCTCGGACGGATTGGGCGAAATCGCCAGCGACACTGCATGCGGGCCGCGCTGCCTGAGGAGTACCTACGGCGTAAGCTACCCCTACATCTTTCCGGCCTCCACAAAGCTGGATCCTCAGAAACTGCCCACTTTGCAGGTGGCGGGATTAAGCACGCTGGATAACGGCCCGTATCCCGGTACCTGGGCCGGCTTCAGCTACACGCTCGTCAACAACATGACAAAGGTGCTGGCGCGGCACACGCTCAAATGGGGCGTCTACGTCGAGTATTCGGGTCAGAACGACAAGATCCAGTTCACGACTGCCGCCGCACCGGCAACGAATAACCAGAACGGCGCCTTCCGGTTCTTCGACACGGGTCATCCTCGCGCCACCGGCCTGGCTGTCGCCAACGCCCTGCTCGGCTTTTTCAACGATTATTCGGAATTCAGCGCCAAGCCCATGACGCCCTTCGTGGGCTGGCACTTCGACTGGTTTGTGCAGGATAGCTGGAAGGTGACTCCCAGATTGAATCTGGAAATGGGCGTGCGTTACTCGCTGTGGCCCCCTTGGTACAGCAAGTGGGACACGATCGCCATGTTCGACTCCCGCTTTTACGATCCCGCTCGTGCCCCCGTGGTGGACCGCAGCGGAGGGTTCATCGTGAGCGGCGACCGCTTCAACGGCGTGGTGCTGCCCGGGAGCGGTCCGCGCGAAAGCGCGGTGGGGCGGTTTCCTTTCTTGCGGGACTTCGGCCGTCTCTACCACGGTCTGCCGCGCGGTTTTTCCGAAACCCACAAGAATGCCTTCCAGCCGCGCTTAGGCCTCGGCTATGCCCTCACACCCAGAACCGCCGTGCGTGCCGGAGCGGGCATGTTCTTGAACCGCATCGCGATCAACCGGGACCTGGCCCTGGGCGGCCAGCCTCCCTTCATGGAGCAGGTCACGGTCATCAACGGCATCGTGGATGATCCGCGCGGTGCTCAGCGACGGGATTTTCCGTTTACCATCGGAATGCAAGACCCCGTACTGAAAATTCCCACAGCCTGGGGATGGAACGTGACGGTGCAGCGCGAACTGCCCTGGAGCATCTCGATCGAGGCGGGCTACGTAGGGCGCCGGGGCTATTACAATCAGCGCAAGCGCAACATCAACCAGCTGTTGCCGGGGACGCTGCAGGCCAATCCGGGTGTCAACGCCAACGCCTTAAGGCCGTTCCTAGGACTGGGCATCATCGGTATCTCCGAACACTCCGGCTCGTCACGCTACAACTCCTTTCAGCTCGAGGTCAACCGTCGAGCCGGCAAACTCCAGTTCGGCGTGGCCTATACGTATTCGCGTAATAAAGACAACGGTTCCGATGAGACCGACGTGCTGCCCAACGCCTATGACGACACGGGATACTGGGGGATTTCGGATCTCGACCGGCCGCACGTGCTGGTCATCCACTATATCTACGACCTGCCCTCGCCCACGGGCTCCCGCCTTGCCCGCAGTCTGCTGGGTGGCTGGGCGGTGGCCGGCATTAATCAAGTCCAGTCCGGAGCGCCTTTCTCCGTTCGGTTCGGGCAGGACTACGCGGGAGTGGGACCAGGGAGCGGCAGCCAGTTCTGGAATCAGGTCGGCGATCCGCACGACGTCGAGCGCACGAAGTTCACGGATTCGGCGGTGTGGTTCAACCGCAATGCATTTGCGCAACCGGCTGCGGGCACTTTCGGTAAGCAACCCCGCAACGGCCTGCGCCACCCGGGATTCTGGGGATGGAATCTGTCGCTGCTGCGGCGCTTCCGCGTGACCGAGCGGCAGGCGTTCGATTTCCGCTGGGAGGCGTTTAACGTGCTGAACCACCCGACGCTCGGCTCCGCCAACGGCAATCCGACCAGCGGCACATTCGGCCTGGTAACCAGCAAGACCGGCAACCGCACCATGCAGGTAGTGCTGCAATACCACTTCTAAAATTAAAATTCCGTCAAAATTCCGTCAGCCTGGTATGGCACCTTTTTCTTATGGAGCGCAAACAAACCTCGATTCTCCGCCCGTCTCGTCGCGAGTTCTTCCAAGGCGCTGTGTTCAGTCCGGTTGCCGCTTGGGCGACGCAGGCGGCAGACGCGGTAAACGTACCCTGGTACCGCCGCGCATGCCGCTGGGGGCAGACGAACATTAGCGAGAAAGATCCCCAGCACTACGATGTCGAGTGGTGGCGTCAACACTGGCGCCGCACGCGCATCCAAGGGGTGATCATCAACGCCGGCGGGATCGTCGCCTACTACCCGAGCCGGTTCAAGCTCCACTACCGTGCCCGGTTCCTCGGGAATCGCGACCTGTACGGTGAACTGACAAGAGCGGCTCACGAGGACGGCTTGGTGGTCCTTGCGCGCATGGACTCCAACCGGGCCACCGAACAGTTCTACAAGGAGCACCCAGACTGGTTCGCCGTGGACGCCACAGGCAAGCCGTACCGCGCAGGGGACCGCTATGTGGCCTGCATTGACGGCCCTTACTACGAAGAGTACCTGCCGGAGGTGATCCGCGAGATCATTGCGCACGAAAAGCCGGAAGGCTTTACGGACAACAGCTGGACGGGGCTGGACCGCAATCAGATTTGCTACTGCAAGCACAGCCGTGAGCGATTCCGCAAGGCCACCGGCAAAGAGCTCCCGGCCCGCAAGGACTGGAACGATCGAAGCTACCGCGAATGGATCGAGTGGAGCTACCAGAGGCGTGTCGAGATTTGGGAGCTCAACAACCGCGTGACCAAACAGGCCGGCGGCCCCGACTGCCTCTGGCTTGGGATGATCGGCGGGGATTTCATCGGTCAGGGCCAGCGCTTTCGCGACGTGAAAGCGATTTGCGAGCGAGCTGAAATCCTCATGCTCGACGATCAGGGCCGCAGTGTTTCCGTGGGCTTCAATGGCAATGCGGAGATCGGCAAGCGCCTCCACGGCCTGCTCGGCTGGGACAAGCTTATTCCGGAAAGCATGGCTACCTATCAGCGCGCCCCCGTGTTCCGTAAAACGGCCGCCTCCAGGCCGGAAGCCCGCATGTGGATGTACGCCGGATTTGCGGGCGGCATTCAGCCGTGGTGGCATCACGTCGGAGCCTATCAGTGGGACCGGCGGCAATTCGAGATCGAGATCCCGGTTCTGCAATGGCATGCGGAAAACGAACCGTACCTGCTCGGGCGCGAACCCGTCGCCACGGTAGGCATCGTCTTCTCCCAGCGCAACGCGGATTTTTACGGACGTGATGATGCCATGGAAAAGGTTGGGCGCCCGTATTACGGGTTTGTCCAGGCCCTGACACGGGCACGGATCCCGTATCTGCCCGTCCACGCAGATCACGTCGAGCGTTTCATTGGGAAGCTGGAAGTACTCATCCTGCCGAACCTGGGGGCCATGAGCGAAGAGCAAATTGCCTTGGTGCGGCGTTTCGTGGAGGCCGGAGGCGCGCTCGTGGCCACGGGTGAGACCAGCCTGTACGATCACTGGGGTGATGCGCGCAAGAATTTTGCGCTGGCCGACCTGTTCGGCGCCGAGTTTACCGGTAAGCGGTACGGAGCGACGGGCGCGGCCGAGACGTGGGGCGAGCGCGTCACCGGCCATTCCTACCTGCGCCTGCTGCCCGACGTCGGGCGCGACGTCTACGGACCGAAAGCGGGCTCGGAGCCGGTCGTCTCGCCGAAGCGGCATCCGGTTCTGGAGGGCTTCGAAGCCACGGACATCCTTCCTTTCGGCGGGCTGCTGCTTGAGGTGAAACCCACCTCGGCAAGCACCGTTCCTGTGACGTACATTCCGTCGTTCCCGACGTATCCGCCGGAGATGTCCTGGATGGAAGTGGAGCGCACGAACATCCCGTGCCTGGTGCTGTCAGAGTCGGAGAAGACGGGCCGCCGGATCGCCTATCTTCCGGCGGACCTGGACCGGCGATACGCGCGCGATTACCTGCCCGACCACGGCCGCCTGCTGGCGAATCTGGTGCGGTGGGCCGCCGGCGGCAGGATTCCGCTGCGCGTCGAAGGCGCGGGCTTGATTGACTGCCACTTGTACCGGCAGCCAGGCCGGATGATCCTTCACGTACTGAACCTGATCAGCGACGGGACGTGGCGCTCGCCGGTGCACGAACTGGTTCCCGTCGGACCCTTCGAGTTTCAGGTGCGTCTGGAAAGCGACGTCGGCGGCGGGGCGGTCCGGCTTCTCGTGGCGGGAAAGTCCGCCACCGCAGGGCGCCGGGGCGGTTGGTGTACTTTCACCGTTCCCCGGATCCTCGATCACGAAGTCGTGGTGATTGAATAGGCGCGCTGCTCACTCGCGGATCAGGCGCAGCGCCACAGGCGAGGCACGGGTGGGCACTTTGTCTCGGACCTCGGTGCGCAGCACGAGCTGGAAATGCCACGGACCGCTGTGGCCGGGTGCCTGACGGCGCAACATCGGGATGAGTTCGCTGAGACGGGATGCGGAGGTGAGGTACTCAATGGCAGCCTGGGTCGCCTGTGTGTTCAGACCGTTCACCAGCAGCAGCTTCCGGCGGCCATCCACGCCAGGGAGCATGGAAACCAACGCAAACTCCTCAGCCCGGTCTCCCGAAGCGTCCGAATAGGCGATGAAGTACTCCCTGGGTTCTCCCGGCCTAGGCTGCGTGTTCACAATAGCCCGCTGGCGAGCGCCCCGCGTGGCGGTCAGGCGGAAGGGGTACGACTCCAGCAGGGGATCCACCCAGGCGTTCGCCTCGTTGTGGCCGAGCAAAATCAGGTTCTGCGAGCGCAGGTCCTCCCACGTCAGAAAGCGGCTTTGTGTGGTGCGCACCGCAACGCCCGCCCGGGCGAATAAGTCGGCCAGACGCACGGCCCCGATCGCTTCGCCCATCTTCCCCTGCGACTTGGCGGGCGCGAAATACAGATAGCCCCCGGGAGGCAGACGAAACTCCTCCCGCACCCATTGCTCGGCTTCGCCGCGCAGCCGTAACCGCCGCGGCAGCACGCCCTCGGGGTGGGGAACCGGAAGATGTTTGATTACCGCCGTCAGAGGGTTGCTGAAGCAAATGACGGCGCCTGAGGGGTCCTCGAGCCAGGGACCCCAGATTTCGCGCACTGCGGGCGAGAGGGCGGCGCCCGCCGTGCCCGCGGCCGTCGCCGCGGTGTAGCGCCCGGCCCACAGGCCCGCAAGGAAGACAAGCGCTCCGGCCAAAATCGCCGTCGCCAGGGGCCAGCGCGCCTCACGAGGAGCCGCTTTGACCGGCGCGCCCGCCGGCCAGTGCGTTCCTCCTTCCGCCCGGCGGAAGACCGGGACGTAGCGGCCCAGCGGCAGCTCGATCCGCACGGGATCCGCATGCCCCTCGCCTTCGTAATATTCGTGCAGCTTCCGCCGTAGCGCATGCGCCTGGCGCCGCACGACGGCATCCTCCTGGGGCGAATAATCCGGCCCGCGCTCGAAGACCTCGGCGCCGATCAAATATTCGTTGATCCGCGAACCCTCTCCCCGCAGCGTCAGTTCACATACGTAACGCAGGAACTTCTGCAGGCGCTCGGAGCGCTCGAAGGTGCGGCTGCGCAGAACCCTGTCCAGCGCCCCTCGCGCCTCCGCTTCGGAAACCGTCTCTGAAATCATCACCGGCAACATAAGCGTTACCTCCAGGTTCGAACCGTTCCAGACTGTTCGGAACCTTCCCGACGAAGCCCCGCCTCGAATTCACTAGAAGTGTAGCACCGGGGCCGGATCGCGCAACGGTGTCTCACATGGTGAAA
>DATLYE010000061.1:0-5934 GCA_035575135.1 Bryobacteraceae bacterium | reverse complement strand
ACTGAGCGACAACTACCTGAAGGTCGAACTGGCGCGGCCGCGCCCCGCCAATCAACTGATCGAAGTGGAAATCGGCGGCCTGACAGATACGGGCTTGCTCGAGAAATCCGAGCGCACCGATGTCTTGCCGGTTATAACTCTCTCCTGTTTTCCAGCGACTTCGACATAGTCACTTCGTCGGCAAACTCCAGATCGCTGCCCACCGGAATTCCCATCGCGATGCGCGTGACGCGGACCCCCAAAGGTTTGAGCAGGCGCGCCAGGTAGGCCGCCGTGGCTTCTCCCTCGACGGTGGGGTTTGTGGCCAGGATGATCTCCCGGACGGTTCCCGACCGCAGGCGCTCCAGAAGGCTCTTGATCTTCAGCTGCTCGGGGCCGACGCCGCGCAGAGGAGAGATGGCTCCGTGGAGGACGTGGTAGAGACCTTCGTACTGCCGTGTGGTCTCGATGGGGAGGATGTTGTGGGGCTCTTCGACCACGCAGATCACGGAGCGGTCCCGCGCGGGATTGCGACAGAAGGGGCAGAGTTCCGCGTCGCTGATGTTGTTGCAGACGGCGCAGAGTCCGAGCTTGTCCTTGACTTCCAGGATGGCGTTCGCCAGGCGCTCGGCGTCTTCCCGTGAAGCGCGCAGCAGGTGGAAGGCGATCCGTTGGGCGGATTTCTGGCCGATGCCCGGGAGGCGTTTGAACTCCTGAATCAGCCGCGCCAGCGGCTCGGCGAAATCGGGCATGCGGAGCTAGAACAGGCCTGGCGGCAGGCCCAGTCCTCCGAGCAGCGCGGCCGTCTTGGCCTGAATTTCCTCGTCCACCTTTTTGGCCGCTTCGTTACAGGCGGCCATCACCATGTCTTGAAGCATTTCGATGTCGCTCGCCGCTTCGGGGTCAATTTTGACGCCGAGGACATTCTTCTGACCGCTCATGTGGACGGTGACCATGCCGCCGCCGGCCGAAGCCTCCACACGGATGCGGGCGATCTCCTCCTGCAGGCGTTCCTGCATTTGCTGCGCCTGCTTCATCACGGCCTGCATGTTGCCGGGCAGTCTCATGGGGCTCCTTACGAGCAGCATCCCTGCCGGGAACTGCTACCTGCTATTGTTTCAGATTTCGCACCGCCCGGACGTGGCCGCCGAAGGTTTCGCGGAACCGCTTGACTTCGGGGTGTTCGAGGGCGCGCCGGGCGAGCTCGTCCTCCGCGGAAGACCCTTCCGCCGCCCGGGACGCCGCAGCGGCTTCGACAAACTCGATTTCGATTTTGAGCGCCGGGGCTCCGAGCCTGGCGAGCGCCTTGCGAATTTCCGCTTCTTTCATGGAAAGGCGGTACTCGCGCGGCGTTACGAAGCGCAATCCTTGCCGGCTTTCGATAACTTCGGAGTGCTCCACGGCGTCGGCCGTGTATGCGAGGCCGAGTTCGCGGAGCGCGGAGGCGAGTCGGGGCGCCCAGGCTCCGGCGGAGTCGGGCGCAGCGAGTTTCGGAGCCGACGGAGCAACAGGCGCAGGGCTGGCGGCCTGGGAAGGAGGCGCAGGCCCGGGGTTGCCGGCGAGCGCTGCGAGAGCTTCTTCGATGGGCTGTAGCCGGCCCGCGTAGAGCATGCGGAGCAGGCCGAGCTCCAGGTGCAGCCGGGGCTCGAGCGAGCGCTGGACCTCGCCATACAGATCCAGCGTGATCTGAAAGAAGCGCGTAAGATCCTCCTGGCTGAAGCCGGAAGCGATCTCTGCCAGGCGCCGCCGTTCCGCGGGAGAGGCGGCGATGAGGCGCGTGTCGGCGCCGGCGATCCGGGCGACCACCAGATTCCGGAAGTAGCGTGTCAACTCGCGGCAAAAGTGCTGCAGGCTGTGGCCGTTGCGTTCCAGTTCCTGCACGATGGCGAGCATCTTGCCTGCGTCGGAAGCCAGAAGGGCTTCGGTAACCTGGTGAAGAGATTCCAGCGAGAAGGCGCCAAGCAGGGCGCGAACCTCGGCGGCCTCCAGCCTGGCGCCGCAGCAGGCAATCGCCTGGTCGAGCGCCGAGAGCGCGTCCCGCACACTACCGTCTCCGGCCTGAGCCAGCACGGCGAGCACTTCGGGACTCGCCTCAATCCCCTCCTGGCGGCAAACCCACTCCAGGCGGGCAACGATGTCCTCGAAATCCACGGAGCGGAAGCTGAACTGCTGGCACCGCGAGGCGATTGTCGCCGGGATCTTGTGCGCCTCGGTGGTGCACAGGATGAACACCACCCATTCGGGAGGCTCCTCGAGCGTCTTGAGCAACGCGTTGAAGGCCTCGCTCGTGATCTGATGGGCTTCGTCAATGATGAAGATCTTGTAACGATCGCGCGCCGGGCGGTAGCGGACGCTTTCCCGCAGCTCGCGCATTTCGTTGATGCCGCGATTGGAGGCGGCGTCAATTTCGATGACGTCCACGGAGCTGCCCGCGGAGATTTCCAGGCAGCTGGCGCACTGGCCGCACGGGGATACCGTGGGACCTTGGATGCAGTTCAGGCAGCGAGCCAGGATGCGCGCCACGCTGGTCTTTCCGGTGCCGCGCTGCCCGGAGAAGATGTAGCCGTGCGCGATCCGGTTCTGGCGGATCGCGTTTTCGAGCGTGGTCTTGACGTGGTCCTGGCTGACGAGTTCCGCGAACGTCTGCGGCCGGTATTTGCGTGCGAGGACCTGGTACATGCGATGCGGCGCCGCGCCGAAGGCGTCAGGACCGGGTGATCCGCGGCACACGGGTCGAGCTGCTACCGTTGCTTCCTTCCGGACCTGGCGGGGTTTGCAGCCTCCCGTTGCACGGAACCCGGGCCTGACATTTCAGGGTAGCACGGTGGCCGGGCAAGGCCGCACAAACCCGCGGGCAGACCGGGCGCAGTCAGACGGCTCTGTTTGTTGACCGGCGGCTGGGCGGGAGGCTTGTCGCGCCGGCGGCGGTGCGCGCAACGGATTCCAACGCCCCGACAGCCGTTCTTCACCTAACGGTTACCTAACGATTTCTTACCTGTTCCTGAGCCGGGTCAAGCCGCACCATGGGCTTGGAGGATTCACGAAATGCGTACAAACGGTCGTATCTGGATCACGGCAATCTGTGCTGTGATGGTTTCCGGCGCGGCAACGCCGGACTGGGAAGTTCGCTACTACCAGGCAAAGCAGCTTCAGGAACAGGGCAAGTATGCGGAGGCTGAACGGCTCTACGGACAGGTCGTTGCCGGCATACCGGAAAAGGACTCTGCTGCCTGGGAGCGGAGGGTGTGGAACAACCTCGGCGCAATCCGATTTGCTCAGGGGCGGCTGAAGGAGGCCGCAGAGCTGTTTCGCAAGGCGGCGGCTGCGGAGGTCAGCCCCGCGGAGGCCCGGTTTCGCCCCGATCGCGCTGCGGCCATGGGCAACCTGGCCGTGGTGTTGGCACTCGAAGGCCGCTTTGCCGAAGCCGAGAGCATGCAGCGGCAGGCACTTGCCCTGCTGGAGCAGGAGTTCGGAGGGCAAAGCCCCAAACTCGCCAATGGGCTACTAACGCTGGCGGAGCTGAAGCGCGCCCGGGGCGAGTATCGCTACGCCGAGGAGGTCAACCGGGAGGTGGCGGCCCGTCTGGAACGCCACTCTCTGGATCGCAGTGAAGCGTACGCACGGGCGCTGAACAATCTGGCGGCGACTCTGGCGGCTCAGGGGAGGTATGGCGAGGTAGAAGCGGTCGCGCGGCGGGCTCTGGCGGTGGGAACGGAGCATCTCGGAGCGGGACACTCCCTGGTCGCCGTCGCGCGCGCCCATCTTGCAGAAGCGGCCATGATGCGCGGCCGCGCGCAGGAGAGCGAGCTATTGTTTCACCAAGCGGTCCGGGAACTGGAGGCGGCCCGGCCGGCGGCTCCGTGGGCGCTGGCTTCGACGCTGAACAACCTGGCGCAACTGTACCGGAGTACGGGGCGATTCGAGGCGGCGGAGCCGCTCTACCGGAGAGCGCTGGAGCTCTGGAGCCAGATCCTCGGTCCTGACCACCCGGATGTGGCCAAGGGATTGCGGAACCTGGGACAGCTTTTCGCCCAGCAGGGAAAGCTGCGCGGCGCCGAGAAGCTTTTCCGTCAAGCGCTGGGGATTCTCGAGCGGAGCGTGGGTACCAGCCATCCGGAGCACGCGGCCGTTCTGGGAGACCTGGTGCGCACGCTGCGGGTGCAGGGAAGGCGCACCGAAGCGGGGCATCTGGCGAAAGGTTACGTGGCGCCGTGAGCCACGCTTCGCTTCATGGGGCTTGCAGGCTTGACGCCCGCAAGCCCCATTTTCTGGAGCAGGGCTGTGAAGCGCGCCTCGCCGCGCAGCGGGTCGTAGATGGGATGCACGCCGATGGCGGCGAGGTTCAGTTCGCGGTGCTCACAGCCCCGCTCGAGCCTGTGCAAGGCTTCGTCCTTTTCTCCGAGGCCCACGTGGAGCAGGGCAAAGCACGAGGAAGGCACGTAGGTGCTCTCAGCCAGACGGGTGAGGCGGGCCAGCACAGAACGCGCCTCCGCAGTCCGGCCCGCAAGACTTAACGTGTGTCCCAAGGCGCCGAGGATCGTCGGCACGTCTCCGGCAAGCAGGCGTCCCTTTTCCAGCAAGGCGATCGCTTTGTCGTAGTGGCCCAGCAGGCTGTAAACCCGGCCGAGCCCGGTGTAGGAGTGGTAGAAGGCCGGATCGAGAGAAGCGATCTTGCTGTACGCCTCGGCGGCCAAGGCGTACTGCCTGGACAGAAGATAGATGTAGGCCGGCCCCTCATTCAGGATTGGAGATAAGGGATCGAGCTCAAGGGTGCGGCGGATCTCCGAGAGTGCTTCCTCAAACCTGCCCAGTAACGCCAAGAAATCCACCGCGTACCACTGGTGTGCAGAGGCATAACCTGGATTGAGCGCGATGGCCATACGGTAATGCTGTTCGGCCTCACTCCACTGCCACTGATAGAGTGCCCGGATCAGCCCCAAGGAGGCATGGGCCTCCGCCAGGGACGCGTCCAGAGCAAGCGCCGTTTCTGCTGCGGCCGCTGCCTGCGGCATGACCTCGCCTGCTGCCCGGAAGCCGTACTGCGCCATGAGCGTGTAAGAGTCCGCCAGGCCCGCGTAGGGCAGAGGAAAAGAAGGATCCGCGGACACCGCCTGCTGGTAGTACTCGACGCTGCGCTGAAAGCCTTCCTGGGTGCGAAGATTCCAGCAGGCGCGGCCGCGCAGGTACAGCTCGAAGGCCCGTTCGTCATGGAGCTTGTGCCTGGCCGGCACGGCCTGACCCGACAAGCGGAGCCGCAGGGCCGCGGCGATCGCCGAGGCGATCTCATCCTGAAGCGTCAGGACGTCGCGCAACGCACGGTCGTACGTCTCGGACCAGAGGTAGCGGCCGTCGGCGACTCGAATCAACTGTACGGCAACACGCACTCTCTCTCCGCAGCGCCGCACGCTTCCCCGCAACACCGTGGCGACGCCGAGCTTCTGTCCGACTGCGCCAACGTCCTCGGATTGCCCTTTGAGCCGGAAGGCGGATTGCCACGCCACCACGCGGAGATCCTCGAGTTTGGTCAATTCGTGAATGATCTGTTCCGTCAGGCCGTCGCTGAAGTATTCGTCATCCGGGTTCGAGCTCAGATTCATCAGGGGGAGGACGACAAGGCTCTGCTCTCCGCCGGTTGGAGGTTCGTTCGGAGAGGGCGCAGCCGGGGCGGCGCGACGCCAGCGGAACCGAGGCACGTAGGCGCCCACCGGAAGCTCGATTTCGACTTCCGCCTCGCGGCCTTCCGTGCGATAGTACTGTTCGAGTTTCGCTCGCAGCCGGCGCGCCTCAACGCGCACGATCGGATCTGCGCCGGGGTCGAAATCCGGGCTGCGGTCAAAAACCTGGATGGCAATCAACGTTTCTTTGAGCTCTTCGGCGCCGCCGCTCAGCGCGCGTTCGACGGCAAAGCGCAGGAAGCGGCACAGGCGCTGGGAGCGCGAAAAGACGCGGCTGGCC
>DATLYE010000060.1:0-34823 GCA_035575135.1 Bryobacteraceae bacterium | reverse complement strand
CGAAGAGGCCTATCGAGAGATCGCGCGGCGGGTTCCCATCGGGCGAGCCGGCAGGCCGGAGGAAATCGCCGCAGCCGTGCTGTGGCTGTGCAGCCCGGGGGCGAGCTACGTGGTGGGTCATGCGCTGACGGTGGACGGCGGTATGACGGTGGTGTGACGGGGTTGAGGCACCCCCGCTGCGATCGGCTGTTCGCCAACTGTCAGCGGCGTCAACCCTCTGGGCCAGATCACCACCATTAACACCCGCCTGCCGGGCACAGTCATCGCCGCACTCCCAGAAAATTTTTCCTGGATCCCCTTCTCCGGGGGTTGACAGCCGCCCCGGCCGGGTTTATATTCATCCCGATAAGGTTGTAAGCTAACCCGATTCGGGTAGGGGAGGTGTGTGATGTGGGGCATCCTGCGACTTGTGGGGACAGCCGCAGCCATCCTGGCAATCGTGGCGCTTCCGGCCCGTGCTCAGGTGCTTTACGGCTCGATCGTCGGAATCATCGAAGACCAGACCGGGGCGGTGGTGCCCAAGGCTTCCGTCTCGGCGGTCAACAAGACCACCGGAATCGCCAGGGAAACGGTGACGGACATATCCGGCCGGTACACGCTCAGCAATGTTCCCTCCGGCATTTACGATTTGCGAGTTACTGCGGCCGGTTTTCGGCCGATGGTCAAAGAAGGTGTCGAGGTCACGATCAACACGGTGACTCGCGTAGATCTTCGCCTGGAAGTCGGAGCGGTTACCGAGCAGGTGACGGTGGCGGCTACGGCGGTTACGCTGCAGACCGATAAGTCCGACGTCCGGCACGAAATCACCCCGGTTGCGGTGACCAACCTTCCGCTGTCGAACTACCGCAATTACCAGAGCCTCATTGACCTGCTTCCTGGCACGACGCCATCTTCGTTCCAGAACGCCGTCGTGGACACCCCGGCCCGGGCTCTGACCACACGCGTCAACGGCACGCCGCGAAACAACAACAACACGCTCACGGACGGCGCGGTCAACATCTTCATCTGGCTGCCCCACCACACCGTGTATGTGCAGCCGGTCGAGAGTATTGAGAGCGTCAACATCAGCACGGCCAGCTTCGACGCCGAACAGGGTATGGCGGGCGGCGCGGCCATCACCGTGACGACGAAATCCGGGACGAATGAGATACACGGCTCCGCCTTCTGGTACCACGACAACCAGCACTTGAAGTCCGAGCCGTACTTCCGTGCGCGGGGTTTTGTCAAGCCCAAGAGCATCTTCAATCAAGGAGGCGGGACGATCGGGGGGCCGATCAAAAAAGACAAGCTGTTTTATTTCCTCAGCTACGAACGCACCATGCAGCGGCTGGGGGCTTCGGGCAACTTTTCGACGCCGCCCGACGAGTTCCGGCGCGGTGACTTCAGCAAGTGGATCAACTATGCCGTGGTTTACGATCCGGCCTCCTCGACGGATCCGCGCCAGCGCCAGCCGTTCCCCAACAACGTGATCCCCGCCGACCGGATCCATCCGATCTTCCGCGAGATCCAGAAGAACATCCCGCTGCCCAATCAGGTTTCGCCGACCGACCCGAACAACTTGCAAGGCACCTTCGGCGCCGCGGGCACCATGCGGCTCAACCGGGATAATTACGACGTCAAAGGCAACTGGTATCCGAAGCAGGACCTGATGATCTGGGGCAAGCTGAGCCGTATGGGGGCGCCCGTCACGGGCAAGCATATTTTTGGCGAGATGGTAGGTCCGGCCCTCGGCACGGCAGGGCTGGGCGATGTGCGGGTCAACATGCCCACGTTCGGCTTCACCTACACCATGTCGCCGACCCTGGTGATGGATGCGGTCTTCGGATATACCCGGCACGACCAGGATGTCGTCGGCCCCGGCCAGGGCAAGAACTGGGGTCTGGATGTCTGGAAGATCCCCGGAACCAACGGCGGGCGCCAGTTCGCCCAGGATGATCGCTACAGCGGCGTGCCCTGTTTCGGCTCGCTGGGTTTCAGCAGCTGGGGACTGTGCGAAACCTGGCTGCCCCTTTTCCGCCGCGAGCGGTCCTACACGGCGCCGGTGAACTTCAGCAAGATCTCCGGCGCCCACGAGATTCGCTGGGGATTTGAACCGCGGCGGCTCGAGATGAATCACTGGCAGCCGGAGACGGCCAATCCCCGCGGCGCGATCAACTTCGCCGGTGGCGCGACGGTGCGCCCGGGCATCACCGGCCGCGAGCCGAACTCGTATGCTGCGGCGTTGCTCGGCCTGGTGGGGTCCTACACCAAGTCCATCCAGTTTTTCGAGATGAAGACACGGGAGTGGCAGCTGGCCTGGTACATCCGCGACCGCTGGCAGGTAACGCGCAAGCTCACGCTGAATCTGGGCCTGCGTTACGAATACTACCCGCTGATCAACCGCGGCGACCGGGGCATCGAGCGCTGGGACCCGTACACCAATGTCGTGACGCTCGGCGGCATCGGCGGCATCCCGTGGAACAACGGCATCACCGTGAGCAAGAAACTCTTCGCGCCGCGTGTCGGATTCGCGTATCGCGTGCGTGAGAATTGGGTGATCCGCAGCGGCTACGGCATCACCTACGACCCGCTGCCGTTCGGCCGCCCGCTGCGGGGTTTGTATCCTGCCACTTTGACTGGGAGCTGGAACGCCGGAAACGCCGAAGCGGAGTTTCGTGAATCCTCCTTTGGCTGGTATAACACCCTCGACAAGGGCATCCCCGACGTTCCGACCCCGGACGTGAGCAAGGGGTCCCTGCTGCTGCCGCTGAACCTCGACATGGGACCCCGTAGTCCCTGGGGCGGCGAACTCCACCGCGGTTACATTCAGTCGTGGAACTTTATTGTGGAACGGCGGCTGCCGCTGGACACGGTGGTTTCGGCCGGCTATGTGGCGACGCGTACGATCCACCAGATGCTGGACCGCAACATCAACGTGGTCGGCCCCGGGCTCGGCGCGGACACGCGCAACCTGCCCCTGGCGAAGCTTTACGGGCGCACGAACGCCGCCAACATGTGGGATGGCATTGGTTACGGCACCTATAACTCCCTGCAAGTCGCCATCAACAAAGGCTTCAGCAAAGGGCTGTTCTTGAAGGGCGGTTACACCTGGGCGCGCTACATGAACATGGCCGAGGATGATGGCTGGGCGGGGTTGGCGCTCTGGCACTGGGAGCCGATGATCGCCCGCAATTACGCCCCCTCCAGCGAGGACCGGCGGCACAGCTTCGTGATGGGCTGGATCTATGAGCTGCCCGTGGGTCGCGGCCGGCGCTACTCACTCGGCGGCGCTGCGGATGCGCTGCTCGGAGGCTGGAAGATCAACGGCACGTTCGTGGCCTACACGGGCACGCCCTTCACGGTGACCGGGAGCGCGTCCTCCCTGCGGTGCATTGGGTGCACGCAAACGGCCGACCAGATTGCGCCGCTGCGCAAGCTGGGGGGCAAAGGGCCGGGTCAGCCGTACTATGACCCGATGTCGTTCCGCGATCCGCTGTTCTCGTTCAATCCTTCCAATCCCGTCTACCGTCCCGGCACCATGGGGCGCAACGCCGTCTACGGGCCGGGCTTCTGGCGGTTAGACGGAGCGATCTACAAGGAATTCCGGGTTACGGAGCGCGTGCGGACCGAGTTTCGGGCCGAAGCCTTCAACGCGACCAACACGCCGCGCTGGGGCAACCCGAACGCAGGTGCGGGCGCCATGTCCCTCAATCCGGACGGAAGCCTCCGGGCTCTGAATAACTTCATGACCATCACCAGCGCCACGGCGGAACGCCAGTTCCGCTTCGGCCTGCGCCTGGCATTCTGAGACACACCCCGCAACAGGCGGCATGCGCGGCTGGCGGCGTTGAGTAGCTGCCAGCCGCGATTGCTTTTCGTGCTTCACTGGCAGTTGATTGTGGTCCTCGTACTTTACGTGGTAAAGTATTCCCGATGAGGACCATTCGCTAATGAGTGACCAAGCGGTTTCCGGAAAGCCAGCGCAGGGACGAACCGAGGACGAACAACGCAACGCTTCCAAGGCGGACTCCGATCGTAACGTTGTGGGCCAGCTTCTGGCGGCGGTGGCCCGGCTCTATCCCGTGCCGCCGGCCTGCACCAGGGCATTGATCGTCGCCGGTGTGGCTCTCGGTGGCGTCGGCGACGTGCTTCTCCGTGGCGGCGGGCCGCCGGGCTTGGGTCTGTCGCTGTGGGTGGCGCTGGTGGCCATCGCCGCACTGATGCTGCACCGCCGCGCCTGTGTCACGCCGAAGCGCTGGCGCGAGGCTTGGCTGCTGGGAGGCGTTGTCTTCGCGGCAGGGCTCGTGTGGCGCGATGCTCCGCCGCTAAAACTGCTCGGGCTGGGCTGCGCAACCCTGGCCTTCGCGCTTGCCGCTCACCGCCTGGATGCGGCCTGGGTGCGCCGCGCGGGAGTGCTGCAATATATCGGCGCGCTGGCGCTGGGCGCACTGCATGCCTGGACGGCGGCGGTTGTTGCGCTCCATGAGGCCGCGTCATCCCGGCTGCGAGTCGGTCGCGGCGGTGCCCCCGGGCCGAGTACGGCCGCTGCGGTGGCACGCGGGCTCCTCATCGCAGCGCCGCTCGTGGCAGTTTTTGGCGCGTTGTTGGTGTCCGCGGACCCGGTCTTCGCGGATTTGGTGACGCGGGTCTTCGATTTCGACTTCGAGCAGATTGCCGGTCACGTTCTGCTCTTCCTGGTCCTCGCGTGGCTCTCCACAGGCTACTTGCGCGGCTACCTGACCGGCACGGCACTGCCGGCGCTTGAAGGCCTCTGGCAAGAGGCGGGGCCGTCAAGATCGGCTGCGAAGCGGCCGGTGCTGGGAATCACGGAAATCGCCACGGTGCTGGCCGCGCTCGATCTGCTGTTCCTGCTGTTCGTGGTGGTGCAGTTCCGCTACCTGTTCGGCGGCGACATACTCGTGCGGAATACGCCCGGGCTAAGCTACGCCGAATACGCACGGCGCGGCTTCTTCGAGCTCGTCTTTGCGGTAGTGCTGGTGGTTCCGGTGCTGCTCGCCGCCGACTGGGTCCTGGGCCGCCGCCACCGGCGCAACGACAACGTGTTCGGCCTGCTCGCCGGATTCCAGATCGCACTGGTTCTGGCGATCGCCGCCTCGGCCATGGAACGGCTGCGCCTTTACCGGGCCAGCTACGGGCTCACCGAGTCGCGGTTCTACGCCACGGTGCTGCTGCTGTGGATCAGCGCGATGCTCGTGTGGCTCGCCGCCACCGTGCTGCGCGGGCGCCGCGATGTGTTTGCTTTCGGGATGCTGGCGTCCGGCCTCGCGACGGTCGCTGTGCTGTTCGCGATCAACCCGGATGCGATCGTGGCGCGCACGAACCTGTCGCGCATGGCGTCAACGGGCGCACCGGGGCGCTTCGACGTGGTCTACGCCTCCCGGCTGAGCGCGGACGCTGTGCCCGTACTGCTGCGTGGGCTGCGGTCGCTGCCGCACGAGGTCCAGTGCCCGCTGGCGCGACACATGCTGCGGCGCTGGTCGGCGGAGCGCGAATTCCCTCTCCGGAGCTGGAACTGGTCGGTGGCGCGGGCCAGGAAGGCGGTGCGCGACAATCAGGAGCTGCTCGCATCCCTGCTCGGTCCGGGTCAGGACTGCACGGCGCCTTAGGGCCGGCCGCGTCCCGGATTCTCATCCGGTGCGCTCGCCGGGTTCCGTCATTTGTAGGCAGCGATCCCGGTGACGCGCTCGCCGATGATGAGAGCGTGGATGTGGTCCGTCCCCTCGTACGTTTTGACGGTCTCCAGGTTGCACATGTGGCGCATGATGGGATACTCGTCAGTGATTCCATTGGCCCCGAGCAGGTCCCGGCTCAGGCGGGCGCACTCGAGGGCCATCGCCACGTTATTCCGCTTCAACATGGAGACGTGGGCGTGGTCGGCTTTGCCCTGATCTTTCAGGCGCCCCACCTGCAGGGCCAGCAGCTGCGCCTTCGTGATCTCGGTGATCATCCAGGCCAGCTTTTCCTGGACGAGTTGATGGGAGGCGATGGGGCGGTCGTCAAACTGCTTGCGGACGATCGTGTACTGGCGCGCGGTCTCATAGCAGTCCATGGCGGCGCCGATCGCACCCCAGCCGATTCCGTAACGCGCCTGCGTCAGACACATCAGGGCGCTTTTCAGGCCGGTCGCGCCCGGCAGCAGGTTCTCCTCCGGGATCCGGCAGTCGGTGAACGACAGGCTCGAGGTCACGGAGGCTCGCATGGACCACTTGCCGTGAATGTCGGAGACATGATAGCCCGGCGTGCCTTTCTCGACCAGGAAGCCGCGGATACCGTCCTCGGTTCGCGCCCACACCACCGCCACGTCGGCGATCGAGCCGTTGGTGATCCAGGTCTTCTCGCCGTTTAACACCCAGCAGCTCCCCTGCTTGTGCGCCGTGGTCCGCATACCGGCGGGGTTGGATCCGAAGTCGGGCTCCGTGAGGCCGAAGCAACCCACGGCCTGGCCCGATTGCAGTTTTGGCAGCCACCGCTGTTTCTGCTCCTCCGAGCCGAACGCCAGGATCGGGTACATGACGAGAGCACTTTGCACGGACACGAAACTCCGGATGCCGGAGTCGCCCCGCTCCAGCTCCTGCATGATCAGTCCGTAGGCGACGTTATTGATTCCCGCGCAGCCGTATCCCTCAAGGTTGGCGCCGAAGAAGCCGAGCGCCGCCATCTCCGGAATCAGCTCCGCCGGAAACCGTGCCTCCCGGAAGCAGTCGCGAATCAACGGAAGCACACGCTCCTCAACGAATTGCCGGGCCGTCTGGCGCGCCATGAGCTCTTCGTCGCTGAAGAGGGAGTCAATGTGCAGAAAATCCACGCCTCGAAAGGGGGTCATGACTTTTCATCTTACCGTGCGATTCTTCCGCAACCCGGCCACTATTCTTATAGACCCAGAGGTGGGGCCGTGGTATTGATGCTGGCGTTTGTCGGTCTGGCCGCCCTGACAGCGGCGGCCCAGACGCAGGATCCGGCCTACGATCCGCTCGAAAAAGCTTACGCCGCCCTCCGAAGCCGGGACTACGACTCGGCCGTCGCCCACTTCCAGCAGGCGATCCTTCTGGCGCCGGACCGTCCCTCCATTCGCAAGGACTTCGCCTATGTCCTGCTCAAGATCGGCGAGCGCGAGGCGGCGCGGGACCAGTTCGCGGAAGCGATGCGTTTGGCGCCCGACGACGTCCACGTAGCACTGGAGTACGCTTTCTTGTGCCACGAGACCGGCAAGACCGCCGAAGCGCACCGGGTCTTCAATCAGATTCGCAGGAGCGGCGAAGCCGAGCATCGGGCCACGGCCGAGCGCGCCTTTGAGAACATTGACCGTCCGCTGCGAGAGGGGATCGAACGGTGGAAGCAGGCGCTCGATCTGCGCCCCGGCGATTTCAGCGCCCACCACGAGTTGGCCCGGCTGGCCGAACAGCGGGAGGACTATGCACTGGCCGAGGCTCATTATCTGGAAGCCTGGAAACTGCGGCCGCAGCTCCGCTCCCTGCTGGTTTCGCTCGGCCGGGTTCGCCAGGCCTTGGGAGACGCCGAAGGCGCCACGGCGGCGTTGCTTGCGGCCTCCCGCGCCCCTGACACGCGCACCGCTGAAGAGGCACGGGCGCTGCTGCCGCAGCGCTATCCCTACGTGTACGAATTTCGGAACGCCATTCGTCTCGATCCCGCCAATATCGAGCTGCGGCGCGAATACGCCTACCTGCTCCTTGCGATGGGCAGGGGCACGGAGGCCGAACAGGAGTTTGCCTCGATCCTGGAAACGTCCCCGCAGGATCTGCTGTCGGCAGCGCAGCTCGGCTTTCTCCGCCTGGCGCGCGACGACTGGGCCGGAGCCGAGCCGCTCCTGAACCGCGTGCTCGAAGGGAACGATGAAACGCTCAAGGAGCGGGTCCGCCGCGCCCTGGAGCCGCTCATGCGCCTGCGCCGGCGGAGTGAAGCTGCGGCGCCTGCCCCGGAAGTCAAAGTTCTCGCTGAACGCAGTTACAAAGCCGGCTACCTGCGCGACGCCCTGAAGTACTTCACGGCCGCGCACGAGCAGGACCCGCTGGATTTTTCCGTCATCTTGCGCCTGGGATGGACCTATAATCTGCTCCGGCAGGACGATCAGGCGATCCGCTGGTTCGAACTGGCGCGCAAAAGCCCGGACCCGCAGATCGCGGCGGAAGCTGCGCGAGCCTACCGGAATCTGCGCCCGGACTTTCAGCGTGTTCGGACTACGGTCTGGGTATTCCCGGTGTATTCGACCCGCTGGCGTGACCTGTTTTCCTACGGCCAGGTCAAGACCGAAGTCCGGCTTTCTCGTTTCCCGCTGCGTCCCTATCTGTCGCTGCGCTTCATCGGCGACACGCGGCAAACCACGGGCGAGGCCTCGCCCCAATACCTCTCGGAGAGTTCCCTGATCGCGGCCTTCGGGCTGAGCGGCGGCCCTTGGAAGGGCTTTGTCCTGTGGGGCGAAGCCGGAAGTGCGGTGAACTATCTGGGCGCGCGCCGCAACGTGCCCCGGGCTGCGCCGGACTACCGGGGCGGCATCTCCTTCGCCAAAGGATTCGGGCGGCTGCTCGGGAGCGAAGCAGGGGGATGGTTCTTCGAAGCCAACACCGATGCCGTGTTCGTCAGCCGCTTCGACAACGACACGCTCCTGTACTGGCAAAACCGTTTCGGCTGGACCTCCCCGGTGATCGAGGCGCTCGGCGGCCTGCAGTTGCAGCTGTACTGGAACGGCAACCTGATTGCGGATGTGCGGCGGCAATACTGGGCCAACGTGGCCGAGACCGGCCCGGGCGTGCGGATCCGCTGGAAGTGGATGCCCCGATCCGTGGCCTTCTCGGTGAACGCCGTGCGCGGCCGCTACCTGATCCAGCAGGGCAACCCCTGGGGCCGCCAGTTCTACGATCTCCGCGCCGGATTCTGGTATGCCGGGACGCGCTAGACTTTTCATCCGGCAGGTGGCAGCTTTGCTAGTGCCGGCGGCTGCACTGGCAAGCCTGCACGTAACGGGCACCGCGGCCGAGCCGTGGCGCCGCATTCTCGAAGCCTGGAATCTGCACCTGCGATCCGATCGCGCGATCTTGGTCGCCGGCTCGGCACAAGACGGGCCTGCGCAACAGTGGCTGGACCAACTCGGGCAGGGGGCTGTCCTGATTCTGGAAGGGGCTTCTCCCTTGGCCGAAGCGCTGGGTTTTCGCCCGCGCGCCGATCGCATCCGCGTCGCTAGTGTGGAGGACGTTCACCGCCCGCAACTTCCCATCTACTGGGAGCGGCCGCTCGAACTCCCCGTGTTTGAGGTGCCTGAAGAGGCTCGGATTTTTGCCCGCGAGAAGTGGACGCGCGCTCCGCTCATGGCGGGCTTCCGCCGCGGCTCGGGCGCGGTGCTGTGGCTGGCCACGAGCCCAGGGGAGCAGGGCTACGAGCGGTTCCCCTACATCCTGCAGGCCATGGCCGATCTTGGCGTGACGCCGGAGTTTCAGTCACGCCGCCTGTGGGCTTTCCTGGACACTTCGTACCGCCGCCGGGCGGATCCCGACTACCTGGCCCGCCGGTGGCGTTCCGCCGGGATCGCCGCGCTGCACGTGGCTGCCTGGCACTTTTTTGAGCCGGATCCGGACAACGACCGGTATTTAGAGGATCTGATCCGAAGCTGCCACCGCCGCGGGATTCAAGTCTACGCCTGGCTGGAGTTACCGCATGTCAGCGAGTCGTTCTGGGAACGCCATCCGGAGTGGCGGGAAAAGACCGCGCTGCTGCAAGACGCTCACCTGGACTGGCGCAAGCTCATGAACCTTCTCAACCGCGGCTGTTTCCGCGCCGTAGCGGCAGGCGTGCGCGCCTTGATCGAGCGGTTTGACTGGGACGGCATCAACCTGGCGGAACTGTATTTCGAATCGCTCGAGGGACACGGCAACCCCTCCCGCCTGACGCCCATGAACGACGACGTGCGCCGGGAGTTTCGCATGCGCCATGGCTTTGATCCGGTAGAGCTGTTTGATCCCGCTTCGCCGAGACACCTTGCCAGAGACGCCGCAGCGTTGCGGGCGTTCCTCGATTTCCGGGCGGAATTGACACACCGGCTCCAGGCGGAATGGCTGGAGCAAGCGGAAGCCATTCGCCGGGAAAAACCGGATCTCGACATCGTGCTGACCCACGTGGATGATCGCTTCGACACACGCATGCGGGACGCCGTGGGCGCCGACGCCGCCTCCCTGCTGCCTCTGCTCGAACGAATCCCGTTCACGTTTCTCGTAGAAGATCCCGCCACGGTCTGGCACCTCGGGCCGGAACGGTACCAGGAAATCGCACGCCGCTATCAGGCTCTCACGCCCCGCTCCGAGAAGCTGGCGATTGATCTGAACATCGTCGAGCGCTACCAGGACGTCTATCCGACCAAGCAGCAAACGGGTGTCGAGCTGTTCATGCTGGTAGGCACGGCCGCCCGGGCTTTCCCCCGCGTGGCGCTGTACAAAGAAAGCTCTATCCTTCCCCCGGATCTTCCCTGGCTCAGCAGCGCGACGGCGATCGTCAGATCCGCGGAACGCGCCGGCAGCCGGATTGCGGTGGATTCTCCTTACGGCGTCGGCATTCGCTGGAGTACGCCGGCGCGTGTCGGCGGGCGGCTTTGGCCCGCCTGGGACGGCGAAGTTTTATGGCTCCCTCCGGGGAAATACGAAGTCGAACCTGCGGCCGAAGGCCCGGCCATTCGCCTGCTTGACTTCAACGGCGAACTCCGCAGCGCCAGGGTGGCGCCCGAGGGGCTTGAGTTTTCCTACGAGAGCTCCGCTCGCGCCTTTGCCGTCTTGGACCGAAGGCCCGTCTCCGTCGAAATCGACGGCGAAGCGGCCGCGGTCCGAGTGATCGAGGACGGCGATCGCTTCACGCTGGTGCTGCCACGAGGCCAGCACTGGGTGGGAGTTCGCGTGGAATAGAGGCCTCAGCTCGCCTTGGGCGGGCGCTCCAGAGCCACTTGTTCGCCGGAACGCAAGCCCGAGGCCACAGCGGCGTGCGTCGCGCTTTGCCCATCCAGCTTGACGACTCGGCGCTCGAAGCTCTGGCCGCGCTTCACGTAGACGACCGACTCCGATCCTTCGCGGTGCACGGCCTCCAAGGGCACGAGCAGGGCATTTTCCTTGCGCTCGAGCAACACATCCGCTGACGCGGACAGATCCGGGATGAGCCGCGGGTGCGTGCCCAGAATGCGGACTTTCACCGGAATGGTCCGGATATAGTAGTTTTCCCGCCAGCTCCGGACGCCCATCGCGCCGACGCTCGCCACCCGCCCCGGGAGAACCACTTCCGGGAAGGCATCCAGCCGGATCGTGGCGGACTGGCCGACGCGCAGCTTCTCGGCGTCCACCTGGTTTACCTCCCCTTCGACCTGCATGCTGGCTGGGTCCACGATCTTCATGAAGGTCTGTCCCGGCTGGACCTGGTCCCCCAGTTGCACCTGCGCCAGCTCGCCCCCCCGGAAGAAGGTCTGCATGACAACCATGCCGTGGATCGGCGCGGTAAAGGTGTAGCGTTTGAGGTCGTTGACGTGGCGGTCACGGTGGCGGATATGGCGCTCCCGGGTGATTTCGAGGATACGGATCTCGGCCCGCTGAATCTCCCGGCGCGTGGCCAGATCGGCCTGAAGCTGTTTGTAGCGTGCTTCCGCCTCTTCCGCATTGAGGCGCAGGATCTCCTGGTCAATGGTGGTGCGCACTTCGGAGGCTTTCAGGTCGAGCTGGGCTTTTTCCCAGTCCGCGCGCGCCAGCCGTAGCGTCTGCTGGAGGTTTTCCCAGTCCACCAGATGCTCGGCCCGGCGCTTCTTGATGTCGGCTTCGGCCTGATTGATCGTGGCCTGGACGTCGTCAATGTGGTCCTGCATGGCCTGGCCATCCAGCTCCGCCACGACCTCCCCGGGCTTCACTATCGAGCCGGCCTTCGCTAACTTGATCAGCGTCAGCTCCGTGCCGCCTTCCCGTCCCCGGAAGATAGGCACCGTGATGTTGGCATAGTTGATGGCTGAAGTCTGGCCGGAGAGCCGGAGAACGCGCTCCAGCGTTCCCAGGCTGACGGTGGCGGTGCGAACCCCGGCAACCGGAGCAGGGCTGCGGACTTGCCAAGGCTTCTTCCACAGCGCATAGCCGGCCACTGCGGCGGCCACAACCAGCACCGCCGCCCAAAACCTCCAGTGGCGGGGTCTGCGCGGAGCCGGAGCCGGCGGAGCGGGGAGAGCTTGAGGAGGATGCGCCGGGACAGGCGACGGTCTCGAGATGGCGGACATGGAGCTTTCTCTAGCCTACAACAGGTATTGGCGACGTGGGAGACGCCCAGGTTACCGCGTATACTGGCCCTGATCGTGTTGATCCGGCAGAAAGTTCCCGCCGATCCGGCCTGGCGCGCTCTGTGGGCGGCCATGTTGGGCTACATGCTCGACGCCATGGATGTGCTGCTCTACGTTTTTGCCCTCCAGACGTTGCGGGCTGCGTTCGGACTCACGAACGCCCAGGCGGGCCTCGTTAGCTCTGCCACCTTGGTCTTCTCGGCGCTCGGAGGGCTTCTGGCCGGCTTGCTGGCCGACCGCCTGGGCCGCCGGAGGCTTCTGATTTACACGATCCTGCTCTATTCGCTTGCCTCGGCCGGCACGGCCTTGGCCACTGATTTTCGGTCGTTGCTGTTCTGGCGCGCCCTGATCGGGCTGGGTCTGGGCGGCGAGTGGGCGGCCGGATCGGTCTTAGTGGCCGAATGGTGGCCGCCGGAGAAACGGGCGCGCGCCATCGGATTGATGCAATCCGGCTGGGCGCTCGGCTACATGCTGGCGGCTCTCGTGACCGCCCTCATCCTGCCGCGCTGGGGCTGGCGCGTACTCTTCTTAACGGGTTTGCTCCCGGCGGCGCTCACGCTGTGGATCCGCAGGCGCGTTCAGGAGCCGGAAATCTGGAGGCGGCAGCAAGGCCGCAGCGGGCGATTTTCGGATCTGTTTCGCCCTCCGCTCGGCCGGCGCACCGCAGTGGCCGCCACGCTGACGACCGCCGTGCTTCTGGCGTACTGGGGCCTGTTTACATGGCTGCCGGGCTTCCTTTCCGCGCCGGCCTCCGAAGGCGGGGCCGGCATGAGCATCCTGCAAACCAGCGCCTGGATGCTGGCCGTACAGACGGGGGCCTTCGCCGGCTATGTGAGCTTCGGATGGCTGGCGGATCGTTTCGGCCGCCGCCCCGCTTTCATCGCCTACATGCTGGCGGCCGCGGGACTGACGCCGCTTTACGGGCACCTCCCCGTGCTGCTCGGAGAGTCCGCGGCTCGAGCTCTGCTGTTGTTGGGCCCGGCGATCGGATTTTTTGGCTCCGGATACTTCAGCCTGTTCGGGGCGCTCCTTGCGGAGTTGTATCCTACGGCGGTGCGGGGCGCCGGGCAGGGCTTTACCTATAACGTGGGAAGGGCGCTCAGCGCTCTGGCTCCTTATGCCGTAGGGAGCCTGGCGGACCACGCCGGCTTCGGCAGCGCCCTGGCCCTGAATTCCGCATTTTTTCTCACCGGGGCGCTCCTGATGCGGGCGCTGCCGGAGACGCGCGCCCGGCGCCTGGAGGAGGTTGTCTGATGCCACGCCAGGAGGAGATTTGCCATGCCGAATATTCGATGGGTGTGCCTTTCGGATTTGCATCTGGGTGAAGAAGACAGTCTGTTGACCCACGTGGACGAGCAGGGCAGAGTGCACCCCGACGTTCAGAGCCCGGTGCTCGAGTGCCTGGCGGCGTGCCTCCACGAGCTTGTGGCGGCCAACGAGGCGGGTGCCCCGCGCCCGGACTTGATCCTCAACGGGGACCTTTTGGAACTGGCGCTGGCGGGTGAGGAAACGGCCGCGTCGGTCTTTGTCCAGTGTCTGGCGGCGCTGGTGCCCGACCGGGACTCCCTGTTCGGGGAGATCATCTGCGTGCCCGGCAACCACGACCACCATTTGTGGGAAACGGCCCGCGAGGCGCAGTACCTGAACTACGTGCGCCGCCGGGGAGTGCAAGCTCCACTGGAGCCGCCGTGGCACACCACCAAGGTGTTCATGGACATGCAGGGCGCCGACCGCCTCAGCAGCGAGTTTCTCAACACCATGGCTCGCCGCCTCCCTCAGCTGGAGCGCGCTGAGATCCTCATCGCCTACCCCAATTACGGAACCCGGTCTCCGGACGGCACCCACGGCCTGGTCTTTCATCACGGCCATTTCATCGAGCCGCTCTACAGGCTGATGTCCACCGCAACGTCGCTGGTGTTTCCGGACAAGAAAATGCCGGAAACGGTGTACGCCCTCGAAGGAGAAAACTTCGCCTGGATCGATTTCTTCTGGTCGGCCATGGGCCGGCAGGGGGAGGCCGGCGCCGGGATCGAGCGCATTTACGAGGCCACGACGAGCGAGAAGAGTTTGCGGGCGCTCACCGACACGCTGGCGCGCAGCCTGGCGCAGCGCTACGACATCCCCTACGTCTGGCCGGACTGGCTGGAAGAGCAGATCTGGCGCGCCGTGTTTCGCCAGATCGTGGTGCGCAACGTGGCCGGCAAGCAGGAAAGGCAGCAGACGGAGTTGCCTGACCCGCGCTTTCCGCTGACCGAGGCGAGCCGCAAGGAACTGCGGTGGTATGTCGAGGAGCTGCTGGTGCGCCAGATGCAGGAGGAAGCCGGCGCGGTGCCGCGCTCTTTGACCTTCGTGATCGGCCACACCCACAAGCCGTTTCAGGTGTGGCTCGAAAGCGCCCCCTTTCCCGGGGGCCTCACCGTGCTGAACACGGGTGGCTGGGTCGTCGAATCTCTGGATCCGGAGCCGCTGAGGGGCGCCGCCGTGGTGTTGGTGGACGAGGAGCTCCATGCCGTCAGCGTGCGGCTCTACAACGAAGGCCGTTACGAGGTGCACGTGGAGGAAGCGGCCCCGCCGGGAGGGGGCCATTCCGAATTTTGGGAACGGATTCGCTCGCGGGTTGCCAGTGACCGCGAACCCTGGAAGTCCTTCGCCGAGACGGCAGCCCTGGAGGTTGCGCGCCGCGCCGCTCTACTCCGCCGCCGCGGAGGGCGCCCCTGAGGTCGCCCGGGCCTCCGCGTCGAGGAACTGCCGCAGCCGTTCGGCGATCTGGTCGCGAACCCGGCGGAACACGGCGAGGCGCTCCTCCTCGGAGCCGGGGGCGGCCGCCGGATCCTCGAAACTCCAGTGGAGCGTCCTGGCGGCTCCCGGGAAGACCGGACACTCCTCCCGCGCGCTGTCGCACACCGTAATGACGTAATCGAAAGGCTGCCCCGTAAACTCTTCGACGGATTTGGAGCGGTGCCGGGAGATGTCAATGCCGACCTCCTGCATCACCGTCACGGCCTCTTGTCGGACTTGCGCCGGGCGGGTGCCGGCGCTCGCGACCTCGAACTCTTCGCCTCCCAGGTGGCGGAGAAGGCCCTCCGCCATCTGGCTGCGGGCCGAGTTGCCGGTGCAGACGATGAGGACCCGTTTCTTGCTCACGCCTCCATTGGAGCACACGGTTTTTGCCGGAGTGAATTCACTCTCTCCTGGGCGGTTTCCCCCACCCGGCCCCCAGGCGGCGTCCAAAAAAGACCATAAGATCCTGATTGGTCTGTTTGGAACGACATATGCATAAGCGCATATAGCAATGGACGCTCTGGCTCGTGTGTTCAAGGCTCTCGGCGACCCCACCCGCCTCCGGATCGTGAACCTTCTCGCCCGGCACCCCTGGTGCGTGTGTGAGATCCAGACCGTGCTCGGATTGCCCCAGCCGCTGCTGTCGCGCCACCTGGCGTATCTGCGCAGCGCTGGTCTGGTGACCAGTCACCGTGCGGGCATGCGGGTCCGATATTCACTCGCCTCCGGCACGCCGCTCCTCCGCAGCCTGCTGCCGGTGTTGCGGCGCGACCTGGAGCGCGACAGACTCGGCCGCCGTGACCTGCGGCGTGCCTGCGCCCTGGCGGCGCGGAATGGTTGAGGTGACCCCCATGGGATGGCAACTGATTCTGGCAGGGATCGGCGCCGTGAGAGACTACGTCGCCACACATGTACTCACCTGTCTTGTGCCCGCGTTCTTTCTGGCGGGCGGAATGGTGACCTTTGTCCGCCGGGAGGCGGTGCTCGAGCATCTGGGGGAACAGGCGCGCCGGCTCAAATCCTTCTCGCTGGCCGCCGCTTCGGCGTTCCTGATTGCCGCGTGCTCCTGCACCGTGATCCCCGTGGCGAGCGGGCTGTTTTACAGCGGGGCGGGCATTGGGGTGGCCTTCATCATCCTGTGGGTGGCGCCCGCGGCGAACGTCCTGGCGCTGATTTACACGGGCAGTATCCTCGGCGGCAGCATCGTGGCGGCGCGCGTCGCTGCGGCGCTGCTGATGGCGCTTGTGGTGGGGACCGTCATGAGCGCGGTCTTCAGCGGCACGCGAGACCCGGCGGTTGTGGAAAGTGCGGCCCCGGCCCGCAGCGAGGCGATCGTCACGCGCCGGCACCTGATCGTACTGCTGCTCGTGCTGGCTTCCCTGCTGGCCCCCAACTACTTCGTGCGCAGCGGACCGTACTGGGCCAAGGTCGCGGTGTGGGCCGGCCTGAGCCTGGCCGCCGGCGTATGGGCGGCTCGGGCCGTGGCCCGTGACCTGCTTGTTCGCTGGATGCGGGAAACCTGGTGGTTCGTCCGCATCATCTTTCCGCTGCTTTTGGGAGGCGTGTTCCTGGTGGGCGTGATCGGCAAGGTGCTGCCCGAGGACTGGATCCGCCACTGGCTGGGCGGCAACGGAATGCGAGCCTCCTTTCTGGCCACTATGATCGGCGCCGTCAGCTACTTCGCCACGATGACGGAGGCGCCGTTTGTGGACACGCTCATGAAGCTGGGGATGGGCAAGGGGCCTGCGCTCGCCCTGCTGCTCACCGGACCGGGCTTGAGTCTGCCGAACTGGCTCGCCATCGCCCGGGTCTTCGGCGCAGCGAAATCGGTCGTCTACGTCCTGACCATCGTAGTGTTGGGAACGTTCACGGGTTGGTTCTTCGGAAACTTCATCTTGTGAGGTGTCTTTATGAAGATTGAGATTGCAGGACCCGGCTGCCCGCGCTGCCTGGCCACGGAGAAGGCCGTGATCGCCGCCTGCGCGGAGCTGAGTTTGAACGCCGAGGTGACGCACCTTTATGACGTCAAGGAATACGCTCGCCGGGGAGTGCGCTTCACGCCGGCCGTGATCGTGGACGGCAAAGTGGTGGTTTCCGGACGTGTGCCTACGGTTGCGGAGCTGAAGGCCCTTCTTGCCGGCACTCAGCAGCCGCAGAACCCGTCCGGACAGCCCGGAACCTAGCCAGGGTGTAAAGAGGTGCCGATCCGTATGACGGCGCACCAGACTTCCACCCCCTGCTCGTCCAGACAGCTTCCAGTCACAAGGAGGAGGGCGCTCGGAAGTCTGCTTGCTTTTGTGCCGGCTGATGTTCGGGCACGGCCGCCGGAGGGCCGAACCGACAACTCGCCGGACTGGTTCTATCCTGCCTGGGCCGCCCAGGCGCCCTACAACAGGCCGATTGGCGTACGCGACACCGACAGCTCGCTAGGTCGTTACTCGCTGCAGACCAAGGAGTTGGGCCTGAAAGACTTGGCGCGATTTCACGGCCACCTGTGTGACGGCCTTGTGATCGCTTTCGTCGAGATCAGGGCGGCGTTGGAAAAACTGTTCCCGGACGGCGTGGTGGACCGCACCGATCTGCGGGCCGTATCCAAGAACGGTCCCTGCTGGGTGGACGCCGTCATGATGATGACGGGTGCGCGCATCAACTTCCAGACGCTGCGGATCGACAACTCGGTGGGAGACGGGTTCATCGTGCAGCGGATTTCGAGCGGCGAGGCTTGGGAGGTGCGGCTGAAGCCCGGCGTGTTTCCGGCGGAGCAGGCTGCACTCGAGGAGAGGATCCGCGCCATGCGAGCCAAGGGACAGCCCGTCACCGCCGCGGAAATTGACGCCGTAGAAGCCATGGCGGCGGCCACGAGCCGCAAGATCCTCACGACGCCGCCCGGCGAGCTGCTGCAGCTCCGGTTCTTGCCCCGTTACGAGTTCACTGCCGCGGACCTGTTCGGGAGCCGCGGCGATGTCATTAACAAGTCCATGCCGCGGTGACGTGGAGGCAACAGGAGCGACAACTTCGCCCGTTCGGCAGCCGGCACGGCTCGCTGACGGCCCGGGGAAGGCCAACAAACCGCAGAGCAGGTCGCGCGCACCTCGGAGCCGCGGATGCCGGGTTTATTCGAGGGCGTTGACCCGCGCCGTGACGCGGTCCTTCAGCGCCTCCGGACCGCCTTCCAACAGATAGAGGCACCGGCGCGGCAGTTCCGCGAAAATCTGGGAAGGATCTTCCAGGCGACCCGTGGAGCAGACGCCGAAGCCGAGGCTGTCGGCAAGCCGACAGGCCAGGTGAACGAGGCGCACCAGGTTGATGCGCCCGTCCCCTAAAGGCAGGTGGTGCAGGGCGGCGACTTCGGCCAGTTCCGCAGGAAAGTCCCAGTGGCGTGCGAGCCATGCCCCGGCCTGACAGTGGTCCACGTCGAAGAGGTCGCGCTCGCTTTCCAGAGGATGCAGGCAGTTTTCCTGGATCACCTCGAGCAGGCCGGCGTAAGCCTCCGGGTGCTTGACCAGCAACGCCAGTCTCCCGATGTCGTGCAAGAGGCCGGCCGTGTAAGCCTGATCAGGAGAAAGGGTGCAGCCCCGGGCCAGTTCCTCGCACAGTATGCCGCAGGCAAGGCTGTGCCTCCAGCAGCGCCGCAGCAGCTCCACCTTGAGCGCGGTCTTCAGGTACGCCCCCAGCCCGGCCGTAAGAGCGAGTTTTTTGACGCGATCGAATCCCAGAATCACCACCGCATGCTGGACGCTGGCGATGCGCGCCCGGAGGCCGTACAGAGGCGAATTGGCGCGACGGAGCAGTTCGGACGACAGCGAGGCGTCGGCCCGGATCAGTTCGATGAGGCGGCAGGTTTCGACGTCATCGGCCTTGCTGCCGGTCAACAGTTGCAGCACTTTGGTCGCGATCCAGGGAAACGGGGGCAGGTCGCGAAGCGCCCACAGCCGGTCTGCGCCCTGCTCGGTCAGGCCTTCGGTTTGCACTCTGCTGCCTCCTCCCAAGCATCGTCGGCCGGCCGCCGGAACTTTACCTTACCTCGGGGTGGTGAGGAATCGTACAATAGCCGCCAGACAGCCCATGGCGGTGCGGCCACGTGAGAGCACGGGTTTTTCGTCCCGGCGGTTCGCCGCCCGCGCCCGCAGGCCCGTCAACCTGGATGCCTGTGCACAAGAATGGCCCGAGGCCGGACTGGCCGTGTTCTCCAGCCCCTACGACCCGAGGCCGAGTTTGCGCCTCGAGGGCGGCCGTGTCGTCGAGATGGACGGCAAGCCGGCAAGCGACTTCGACTTGCTGGACCGCTTCATTGCCCTTTACGCGCTGGACCTGGCGGTCGCTCCCGAGGCCATGAGGTTGGAACCGGTGGCGATCGCCCGCCAGATTGTGGACCCCGCCACGCCGCGCCGGCAGGTGATACGAGTGGTGGCCGGGCTGACGCCGGCCCGGCTCGTCGAGGTAGTCAACTGCCTCAATGTGGTGGAAATGATGATGGCGCTGCAGAAGATGCGCGCGCGCCGCACACCGTCCAACCAGGCTCACGTCACCAACCGCAAAGAGAATCCCGCGCTGCTGGCCGCGGATGCGGCCGAAGCGGCCGAGCGTGGCTTCACCGAGCTCGAAACCACCGTGGGCGTGGCGCGCTATGCGCCGCTCAATGCGATGGCGGTCCTGATCGGCTCGCAGACGGGGCGCGGCGCCGCCCTCACGCAGTGCGCCGTCGAAGAGGCGCTGGGACTGCGGCTGGCGATGCTCGGCCTCACCACCTACGCCGAAACCCTGTCCGTGTACGGCACCGAGCGAGCCTTCCGCGACGGCGACGACACACCCTGGTCGAAGGCCTTTCTGGCTGCGGCCTACGCCTCGCGCGGAATCAAGGTCCGATTCACGTCGGGCAGCGGCGCCGAAGCCCTGATGGGCCACGCCGAGGGCAAGTCCATGCTGTATCTGGAGGCTAGGTGCCTGATGGCCGTCAAGGGAGCCGGCTCGCAGGGCGTGCAGAACGGCTCGATCAGCTGCATCGCGCTCCCGGAAGCCCTGCCGGGCGGCGTCCGCGGCGTGCTGGCGGAGAACCTCATGGCGGCGCTGCTCGATCTGGAAGTTGCCGCGGGCAACGATGCGATGGCCTCGCACTCGGAGATCCGCAAGACCGCCAAGCTGATGCTTCAGTTCCTGCCGGGCGCGGACTTTATCTTCTCCGGCTACAGCTCGATGCCGCGCGAAGACAATCTGTTCGGCGGCGGCAACTTCGACGCCGAGGATCTGGATGATTACGGCATCCTGCAGCGCGACATGCAGGTGGACGGCGGACTCCGGCCCGTGTGCGAGGCGGAGGTGCTGGCCGTGCGGCGCCGCGCCGCTCGAGCCGTCCAGGCGGTGTTCGACGAGCTCGGGTTGCCGCCCATTACCGACGAAGAAGTGGAGTGCGCGGTCACAGCCCGCTCGAGCGCCGACATGCCGGACCGGAACGTGGTGGCCGATCTGGCGGCCGCCGAGGAGTTTCTCCGCCGCGGGCGGAACAGCCTCGACGTGATTCGCGCACTGGCGCGGCGCGGCTTCGGCGACATCGCCGGTAAGCTGCTCGCCGTGCAGAAGCTCCGCGTCTCGGGCGACTACCTGCAAACCTCGGCCATCCTCCGGCCTGACGGCAGCGTCCTGAGCGCGGTCAACGATCCCAACGATTATGCCGGCCCCGGCACCGGATACCGCCTCAGCCCGCAAAGGGCTCAAGAAATCAGCGAGGTCCCCCAGGCTGTGGATCCCCGCCGGATCGGTATGACCGCGCTGCCGGAGCCGGTGCTGGCCGAAACCGGCGAAGCCTGCGCCCGAGACGACCCTGGTGAGGTCGTCATCGCCGTCGGGCCGGCCTTTGGTTGCGTGCTCGGTACGACCTTGACCGGGCTGGCGCACCGGGACGTGTTGCGGGCGCTGCTCGCGGGAATCGAGGAGGAAGGCATGCGCGCCCGGCTGGTGAGGGTGCGAGATACGGCCGATTGCGGCTGGATCGGCTGGAAGGGCGCTTGTCTCAGCGGATCCGGTGTGGCGGTGGGTCTTCAGTCCAAAGGCACGACGGTCATCCACCGGCGCGATCTGGCGCCGCTCAACAACCTGGAACTCTTTCCCCAAGCCCCCAATCTCACTCTGGAGTCCTACCGCGCCATCGGGCGCAACGCCGCCCGATACGCCAAGGGAGAACCAGTCCTGCCTGTACCCGTCACGATAGACAACTTCGCCCGCCTCAAGTGGATCGTGGCGGCCACCGTTTTCCATCGCCGGGAGACGGATGAGATCCTTCCCGGCGCATCGCCTGTGGAGGTAAGGCTACTATGAGCGAAGATTATCCGCTGGCAGAGAAACATCCCGATCGCCTTCGTACCCCCACAGGACGACCTTTTCCTGAGATCACGCTCGATGCCGTGGTTTCCGGGGATCTGACCATGGAGGACCTCCGAATCACGGGCGAGGCTCTGGAGTGGCAGGCCCGGATCGCCGAGGCCGAGGGCCGCCCGCAGCTGGCCGAGAATTTGCGTCGGGCCGCCGAGCTCACACGCGTGCCGGATGAGCGCATCCTCGCAATCTACGAAGCCCTCCGCCCCGGCCGCTCCGACAAGGAGGCGCTCGAGCGACTGGCGGCGGAACTGGAGCGCGACTACGGCGCCTTCCGCTGCGCCCGCCTCGTGCGCGAGGCCGCCGGCTGACCGCCCGGCCGCACGACGCGCAGCGCCTCGAGCACACACCACACCGCACGGGGAAACGTACGCAGGTGGCGCCAGGCCCGATGCCAAACCTCGCGGGCGTAAGACAGCCGCATGCGCCAGCGCACGGCCGCGGTTACGTCCGCCTCCGGCATGTGGGCCGTCGTCGGGCCTGCGGGCAAGCGCCGTGGCAACAGCCTTCTGAGGACAATGCGCCTTTGCTCGGAGGTGCCTTCCAGAAGCGCCACATGAAGAGCCAGTTCGTCCTTGTTTGGGTGGAAGAAGTTCTCCACCGGACTGGCGGCGTACCGTTCGAACCAGTGCCCGACAGCGGCCGGCAGGCGGAGGATCGCCTCTTCCGCCACCCGCGACAGACGGCAGGCAAACCACGCCCAAGCCAGGCGGAAGGAGATCGCTTCCAGTTGCTGCAGCCCGCGGGGGTGCAATCGAGCCCATGCCTGCCAGAATGTGTGATTGCCCGCCTCGGAATCGAGCTGGTAGGCCAGCTCCCAAACGTGGCAGACCCGAAGGCTGCCGCGCAGCAGGTGCCGTAGCACATGCAGGGCGCTATAGGCCAGCGCGTCTGCCGGATGCAGGACGGGAATGCTCCGGCCGGCGACCTGCGTTCGGGTTCGCCGTTCCCAGAAAGATTCCGTCCCCGGGGCTGGGCAACCTTCCGTTGCCTCGTCCCAGAAACGAAAGTGCAACTCCACGGTGAGCGGGATCTCGGGGTCGAAGTAGTCTCCTCGCCACTCCCAGGCCGTTTTGCGGATCAGCGGCACAAGGTGGTCGGTGGGCCCGCCGGGTCGTGCTGCCAGCGGCGAGTAGCCGGCCCGCCGGATCGCCTCCCAGGCTTGCGTGACGCAAGCTTGCGGGCAGTAAAGGTCCAGATCATATTGCACGCGCAACCGCGGGTCCGGCAAGCAGGCGTGCTGTTGCGCGAGGCCCTTCAGCATCAGATAGGGGATGGACTCGCGCTCGAGTTGTTCGCAGATTTCGAAAATCTCCGTCTCGATCCGCGCTAGGCGTTTCTCGTTTGCTTCCAGCCGGCGTTCAACGGCCTCTCGCAAGCAGGGCGGCAGTTCCGGCAGGCGCGACAGCAGTCCCGTAAGCTGGTTGCGGTCGCAAAACTCGAGCAGGTTGTCCGCCTCCCGCTGCTCCAGGAAACCAAGCGGTCCGGGCTCGTTCAACCGCAAAGCCGCGAGGATTCCTCTGACCGGCGGCGGAATACGGACGTGACCTTCCCATCGCACGGGCCCGGGAGGCAGGTTCAAGTCGGCCCGGCGAGCGGGTCGGGCGGGGCCAACTCGGCCGGCAGGCCTCCGGAGGATCATACGATCACCCGTTTGCCGCCTAACAAGAGTGGCTCGCCGAGAGCGGCTGTGGCTTGGCGGTACAGCCTGCGGACATCGGCGCGGACAAGCCTTTGCGGCCTTCCCTCGAGTGCGAGCGGCTGGAGTCCCCGGCGCACAGACGCGGGGAAGCGCTCAACCAGTGCAGGTTCGACGAGCTTTATTTCGCCGCTCACGATCACCACGGACGGTGCGCGCGTGTCCGGGTTCAGCAGCAGCTCAGCCGGTGACACTCCGCAGTCGGGAAACACGCAAAGGTCTGCGCTCGCGCCTTCGGCGATCGTTCCCTCGCCGCCCGAGAGCTGCAGCACGCGCGCAGCCGCGCTCGTCACCATCTCGTACAGCCGCTCCGGCTCAAGGCCGGTGATGCGCCGCGCCAAACGCAGCTCGTCCAGGAGGTCGCCCGCGGCGGTGAGCGGCGAATCCGTGGCCAGCGCCACGGGGATTCCGCTCCGCAACACTTCCGGCGCCACCGTGCGTCCCAGCAGAAACAGATTGGAACTGGGACACCAAACCACACTGGCCCGCTTTTGCCTTACCAGTTCCCAGCCCCGGCGGTCGAGCGCTACGGCGTGGACCAGGACCGTTCGGTCATCGAGTGCCCCGAGCCGGTCCAGTTCGAAGATCTCGCGGCGGCCTTCGCCGTCCACCGCCTCTCCAAGGTGGAGGATAAACGGTGCGTCTTTGGGAGTCCGGCGGTGCCTTTCGGTGACGCTGGGGCCGAAGGCAAGCGAGTGTGCCCATCGGAAACGCCCCATGACCCGCACGGGAAACCGCTGCCGGAAAATCCGGTGCGCAGGATCGTGGTGACAGACCATGGTTACTCCGGCGAACAGGTTCCGCAACGCTCCCCACAGGAGCCGTACGCCTCTCGGCACGCGCAAATGCTCCCGGACCGGCGCTTCATCAGGCCGGTAGATATCGCGCGCCCAGGCGGTGGCGTTCCGGTACGGGCCGCGCCCAAGGCGTGGGAACAACGCGAAATCCAGATGATCGTGTGCGTTGATGAGGCCGGGCAGCAGGAGGTAGCCATCGAGGCGGACCGTGTCCGGGCCCCGCGGCGAGGCCCGAAGCGTCTTGATCCTGGTCCGCTCGATCTCCACGTCCGCCCGCACGACGCTCCGGCCCTCGACCGCGACGCGGGCTCCCGCAAGGATCACGGCATCCGTCTCCAAACGGCAATCAGGACGGCCGGGACGCCCCGGGTCTGCTCGAACAGATCGTCGCGCCCGACCCGGCGGAAGAGGTCTCGCTCCGGCTCTCCGAAGGGCGGCTCGATGATCCGCTCCAGCGCCAGCCCTGCTGCACGCGCTTCCCGTAGCAGCCGGCCGGTCCGGTAGGGATGATTCTCGATCTCGTAGACTCGGCCGTTGCTGCGGAATGTGCGCCGCCATCCCGCGGCCGCGGCGTGCGGATGAAAGTCGCTGAATAACAGCCGGCCGCCCGGCTTGGCCAGCCGCGCCAGCTCCCGAATAACTTCCCGGAGCGGGACAATGTGGCCGAGTGCGAGCGTGAACAGCACGACGTCGGCGGAAGCGTCCGGGAACGGCAGGCGCCGCGCGTCGGCGGCGGCCAGTCGGCCGGCGAGTCCGGGCTTGCCCCGGGCGCAGGCCAGCATCTCGAGGCAAAAGTCCACTCCGAACACACGCGCGCCGCGTTGCGCCATACGCACCAGCCAGCGCCCCGTGCCGCAGGCAACGTCCACGACGGTCTTGCCCTCCACATCCGGCACCAGCGGCTCGAGATAACGATCCTCGAGAACCACAATAGGACTCAACTCCGCGTCCCAGGTTTTCGACCACAGCCGGTAGGCCTCGAGCGGGCTCAAGCGGTTCATAAACTTTCCAGCCGTGGCTGGCGCAGTTTCAGCATCCGTTCGAGCCATTGCAGCTCGGCCGGATGCCGGTATACTTCGAACGCGTAGCGCCAACTTGCTGCCGCCTGGAGCAGTAGACGGCCCCACCGGGGCATCGCCGCATCCTGAGCCGTCGGCCAGCGCGCGCGGAGCACGGTTTCGAAGCCGCGGATGCGCGCGCGGGTCTGTGCGGGAAGCCAGGGAAGTTCGGGATCGTCGCGGGCCGCGCGGCTTTGCCAGGGTTCTTGCAGCCATTGGTCCGGCGTCTCGGGAAAGGGGAAACTGCCGTTCAGTCCGAACATGGGCCCGGGCTGCGGCACCGGAACGTAGGTCTGCACGATAATTTCCGCGTCCGGGTTCACTTTTTTCAACGCGCGGGCGAACTCTATGTTCCGGCGCACATCACCCTCGGGATCCTGCGGGTCGCCGAAGATCAGCGAAAACTCCGGCAGGATTCCGGCCGTGCGGATCCGGCGGGCGAGTTCGAGCACCTGGGCGGTTGTCAGCTGCTTGTTCATGCGGCGCAAGGTTTCATCCGAACCGGACTCGACGCCGAAGAAGATCATTACGCAGCCTGCCCGCCGCAAAAGAGCCAGCGTGTCGCCGGAATAGCCTGCGACCGTATCCACACGTCCCTCGCACCACCAGTGCAGGTTAAGGGGTGCGAGCCGTTCTGCAAGTTCCCGGGTGCGGTCCTCGCCGAGGAAGAAATTGTTGTCGTAAAACTGAATCGCGTTGACGCCATAGGCGCGCCGGAGGTGGCGCAGAATCGCCTCCGTCCGCGACGGGGGCTCGGCCTTCTCGGTCTCGAATAACGGCACGACGCCGCAAAAATTGCAGCGAAACGGACATCCGATGCTGGCTTGATGCACCGCCGTTCGGGAACCGAGAAACGTCGGCAGGACATACCGGTCCGCCTCGATCCGGTGGTACGGGAACCACGGATAGTCGCCCGGGGATCGTAACGGCCGGCGGAGGTTGTGTCCATGTTCTCCGTGGTCTTCCTTATAAGACAGGCCGCGGATCTGGGAGAGATCGCCACCCGAGCGGAGCACCCGAAGTAATTCGACAAAGGTATCTTCTCCTTGGCCGCGAATTACAAAATCTACATAGTCGGCGTTGAGCGCCGTGTCGGGATACAGGGAAGGGAAGTAACCGCCCCACACAATGGGAACTCCGGGATAGGCCCGCCGGAATCTGCGGCAGAGCTCCACCGCGCCCGACAGTTGCGGTCCGGGCATCACCGTCACGGCCAGCATCGTTGGGGGCCGGCGCTCGGTAGCGTGCCGGATGGCGGTCCACAGGTCAGGCTCCAGGTTCCCATCCACGATGCAGTAGTCCTCCGACCCTTCGAGCACCGCTCCCAAGGCGAGGACCGACAGAGGGAAGCGCCGGTTCTTGGGTCGGGTGATTCGCGGATTGACCAGCAGAATCATGACGCCTCGAAGCTCCCCACCAGGATCCAGAAATGGGACGGCGGCCTGCGGCCGAGCAGCCGCGCCTTCCAGGGGCGCAAGTGCCATCCCCAGCCGTACCAGGGCCGGTGGATCTGCCAGCGGATTCCAAGCTCGCGCGCCAGCGCCGCGAGCCCCGGCTCGTCGAGGTACTCAAGACTCCGGAGGCTGTCCGAGGCAAATCCATATCGCGCGCGGTACTGCTCTCTGCGTTCGTTCCGCATGGCTTCGCCGTGCTCCGGACGCCGGTAGATGGGCGAGTCCAGTATGACGACTCTTCCTTGCGGGCGAAGACAGCGGCGGACTTCGGCCAGCGTGCGCCGGTAGTCCGGCGAGTAATGGAAGGACGCGTTGAACACGGCGAGGTCGAACTGGCCGTCCTCGAACGGAAGGCGATCGAACTCAGCCTCGACCAAGGGCAGGTCTTCAAAGGCACGGGCTGCTGCTCCCAGGCCGTCGAGCGGATCCGTCCAGACGTCCACCGCCACGGGCCGGTGGCCGAGCCGCGCCAGCCGCCAGGACAGCCACCCGTTTCCCGCCCCGAGATCGAGAACGTCCAGTGACCTGCCGGGCAAGACGTGCCGGCGGAAGTAATCGTAGGTTCTTGCGCGAATCCGCCACTGATCCTGGTTTTGGCCTGTAAGGTCCCGGTAGGGGAGAGCCCGGTAATAGGCTCGGTCCTGCGAACCACGGCCTTCGGCGTGACGGACGGCGCCGTATTCCTCGAAGAATCTCGCATAGTGTGCGCGCCGCTCCGGGGGGAGCGCGCGCAGGATGCCGCCTTGTCGGCGCATGATGAAGCCGCAGTTTCGGCAGGGCTGATCCTCCCGCGCCGGCTGGCGGCAGACCGGGCACAGCAAACGGAGCGCGTGGCCGGACGGGGGCGGTACCGTCGTGCGCTCGAACAGGAGCAGCCGGTGATCGGCAACAGCGCGCAAGACCGGCAAGCGGCCCAGCCGGCCATCCCATCGCGCCAGCCGCCGGACAGCGTCCTCCGGCAGGCGGACGTAGGAGGGCGGCGCCAGCACGCCCACGCCGCTCCAGCGCTCGAGTCGGAACCACGGCTCGTGAATGCGGGCCGTCTCGGCCACGGACCGGTAGTAGACCGGAAAGCCGAGTGACGTCGGCACCGGACCTCGCTTCAGTCGGCGGAAAGCGCGTTGGAAGTCCCGACGCGCCAGGTACCAGAGCGCCTCCCACAGGCAGAAGCGGCCCATGGGAACCAAGACCAGCTTGCCCCCGGGGCGGATCAATCTGGCCAGGTTCATCGCCAGCGCCCGGAGGTCTTCGACGCAATTCAGCACGCCGAAGTCAGCCAACGCCCCGTCGAAGGAAGCCTCGCCTGGCAGGCGCTTCAGCTCTTCTGCGGGGAGAACGGTGGTGTCCAGGGTGAGGCGCTCGGCCGCGGCCCGCTCGCGGACCAGCCGGATCATGTGCGGCGCGGCGTCCACTGCGTGAACGTCAAGGTCGCGCCGCGCGAGCCAGAGCGCGTCTTCTCCTGTCCCGCAGCCCAGGTCCAGCACGCGATCACCCGGCCGGAACAGGGTTTCCAGGACCTTCCAGACCGCCTGTCGCTGAGCCCGGCCGGTGGCTGTGTGCGTCCAGAGCTGGTCGTAGCGCGCCGCGAGCGCGTCAAATGCGCGCGCAACCTTCATGCTTCCACTTCCGCGTACGATTCGGCAAGCCCGCGCCGCGCCCGCTCAATTTCCGCCTGAAGCGCGGTCGCTTGCGGGGAGCCGGCTTCGAGCTTGCTCAACGTAACGGCACTCTTCAGCCACAGGTCCGCAAACTCGTAAAAACGCCGCGAGTGCCGCCCGGCGATGCGATAATCCCGGTCGGTGCTTTGGCTCCACGGCCCCGGCAGCACGAGGCGGTCAGCTACGCCGTCGTAGTAGGGAGTCCCCTTGATCGGATACGCTACCGTCGTCAGGAACACGTCCGGCTGCGCGGCCACGACGTGGGCCACCGTCGTTTCGATGTCCTGCACGTCTTCCCCTTCGTAACCCCACATCACGAACATCCCCGTCTCAATGCCGCGCGACCGGCAGAGCTGTATGGCTTCGCGCACCTGTTCGACGCGCACGCCCCGTTCCATGGCGTCCAGAATCCGCTGCGAGCCGCTTTCGGAGCCGATCCAAACCCGGAAGCAGCCCAGCGCCGCCAGCGCGTCGGCCATCTGGGAGTTGAGCCGGTCCGCGCGCGTGATGCATTCGAACGGCACGCGGAGTTTCCGCTGCCCCATCACCTCCGCGAACCGCAGAATCCAGGAATGGTGAATGGTGAACACATCGTCGGCGTACCAGAGCATGTCCGGCTGGTAACGCTCCAGCACCCATGCGACCTCGGCGGCCACGTCTTCCGGCGAGCGGCGCCGGTGCGTCTTGCCGAAGACGGAATGGCTGCACCAGCGGCAGTGATACGGGCAGCCGCGCGCAGTGATGAGCGACAGCGAGCCGGCGCCGTGATGCTCGCGCCAGACCTGAAGGTATCGCTTTAAGTCCAGGCGCTCCCGGTCGGGCCAGGGAAGGGAATCGAGGTCGGCGATGAGCGGCCGGGGCGGCGTTCGCACAATCCGGCCGCAGGCATCGCGAAACCAGACGCCGCGCACTGCTTCGAGCGCATCGGCTCTCCGACCTCGCAACGCCACGAGCAGTTCTTCCAGCGTGGCTTCGCCTTCTCCTTCGACGATCACGTGCGCCCCGGCCTCCAGGTATTCCCGGGGATAGTTGGCCGGCTCCGGGCCGCCCAGAACGACGATCCAGCCCGCCTGGCGGGCATACTGGGTGATCGCGACGACATTTTTCCGCGTGAGCAGGTTGCCGCTGATGCCGAGCACCGCCGGTTTTTCGGTTTCGAGCAGCCGGAACAGCTCTTCCCGGGTTCCGAACGTCGTGTCGTAGAGCTCGACGTCGAAGCCTCTGCGCCTCAGGTAGGAGGAAAGATACAGCAGGCCGAGCGGTGCGTACGGCTTCATGATCCGGAGTTCTTTCGGATCTTCGAACAGAAAATAACCGTGCGTCAGGAGCAGATCCATGGCAGCGTGGGATTCTCGTTTCGGCAGGCGGTCTCCAGGCTTTCAATGCGGCGCCACAGGTCTTGCAACCGGACTTCCGCCGCCTCGCCGTCGCAGCGGCCTCGGGAAAGGTCCACTTCGAGGTGCACCGCATCCCGCAGCAGGCGGTAGAACTCTGTCGTGTAGGTGCCCCGGAACATCATGGCCAGGTCGTCGCTGTCAGACCAGTTGCGCTTGTCGCCGAGCTGCGCAGCCACCAACTCGTAAAACTTCGTGCCCGGCATGGGATAGGACACGGAGATGCCGACGTCGTCCGGCTGGGCTTCCCGCACCAGCTTGAGGGTGGCCTCGATGTCTTCCCACGTCTCGCCGGGATAGCCGAACTGGAGGAAGAAGCAGGCGCGAATCCCGTGGCGGGCAAGGTTTTCCCGGGCCCGGTAGATCTGCTCCACGCGGATCCCTTTGTCCATGGCGTCCAGGATCTTCTGGGAGCCGGACTCGGCCCCCATCCACACTTCCGCGCAGCCGGCACGGGCCAGGGCGGCCACCGTGTCGCGTGTCATCAGGTCGCACCGGGATTGCATCTGGAACGGGATCCGCGCATCCAGGGCTTCTACAGCCTCGGCAAACCGCAGAGTCCAGCGTGCTGAGAGTGCGAAGATGTCATCGGCAAACCACAGGCGGTCGGGCTGGTATCGGCTCTTGAGCAGCCGCATCTCGCCGGCCACGGCTTCCGGTGCCCGCGTGCGGTACGAATCCCCGAAGAGAGGCCGGGCACACCAGTTGCAGCGGTAGGGGCAGCCGCGACTGGCCACCATGTTCAAGCTGAAATATCCGTGCGCGCGCTGCCAGGCACTGCGGTAGGACTCCATGTCCACCAGGTCCCACGCCGGCAGCGGCAGCGCATCCAGGTCCGGGAGCAAGGGCCGCGGCGGGGTGCGGCGAACTTCCCCGCTCGCGTGGTCGCGAAACGCCAGTCCAGGAATCTCCTCTGGCCGGTCCGGCACGCAGCCCAGCAGTGCGGCGGCCAGTTCGATGAGCGTTTGTTCCACCTCCCCGACAAGGACGTAGTCGGCGCCTCCGGCCAGGTATTCCGGGATGTGATCCGTGGCATCCGAGCTGTTTACCGCAACGGGGATGCCCGCCTGCCGGGCCTTGCGGCACATGGAGAAGGCCAGCTCGCGGTTCCGCAGCAGGCACATCTTGGTGAGGTAGTTGAAGTTGTCCTCGCAAAGCACCACCAACCCCGGCCGGCTGCGGGCCAGCGCCTCCTCGAATCCGGCTTCCGGCTCGCAAAGCGTGGAATCGAACAGGTATACTTCAAAACCCTGCCGCCGCAGGACCGCCGCCGCCAGCAGCGTCTGCAACGGCGGATAGGGCTGCATCTTCCGTACCTGCTTACGGTCGAAGTACAGGTGGTTGCAGTGTGCCAGCAAGATCCGCCCGCGCATCAAACTCTTCCTTCGACGAGCTCTTCAAGCAGCCCGATTGCTTCATCCGGGTGTGCGTAGCGAAGCCGCCACGCGCCCGGGGCAACCAGCCGTTCGAGCGACCGTCTCTGCTCCGCATAGACTTCCTCGCCGAAAAACGGAATCTCGGCCAGAAGCAGTGCCAGAGCCGCGCTCGGGGCAACCGGCGCCAGATGCGGCGTGCCGCCGGCTCGCTCCAGGAAAACGACGAAATCTGCTTGGACGGCGAAGGCTGTCGCAAAACCCGCGGTGGGCACTAAAGTGGCCCGTTGCCCGTTCACGCCCCACTGGGAGAGCTCGGGAAACAACTTCACCGCTTCAGGCGCCAGTTTCAGCGAGGTGGGCTTGCCGAGCACGAGCCGGTCCTCGCGATTCCGCACCAGCAACGGCGATTCGTCGGCAAGGTACGTCCAGCCCCGGCTGATGCAAGCATAGGCGAGCGTGCTCTTACCTGCCCCGGCGGGCCCACACAGCAGCACGCCTCTGCCGTTCCGCGCCACGCAGGCGGCATGCAGAGGCGCAAGATGCAACTGGGTCAGCCCGGCATAAACCACCGCTTCGAGGAAACAGGAGCGGAACCACTCCGGGCGGCCGAGCGTGCCGCGGGAGATCCAACACGCCGCAAACCGCTGCGTAGGGTCGCTCACCGCAAAGTTGGCCGCGTCGCACGCCACAACGAACAAGTGTCCTTGCTGGCGGTACGCCGGCGGCCCCGCGGCAGGCGCCTCGCCGGCCACCAAGACGCGAACCCGATACGGTGGTAGGTCGAAGAGTTTCGGATACGCGCCCCAGCTCTGCTCCGCCGCTTCCAGAACCTCCCGATGATTGGCAGCCACCTCGACCGGAAAACCCAGCGGATAAAGAGTCAAGGCTTCCCCGAGAGGCGCGCACGCCCCCAGCGGGTCGAAAATCCCATGGGTGCCGGGTTCTCTCTCCGCGCGAACGGCCGTGGCTGGGGCGCCCGCGGACATCACCTACTCGATGGCGATCGTCACCCTGTCGGTCGAAGTCATGCCTCCGACGCGGAGCTGAAGCGGTACGGCGTCACCTTTGGGCGCGTTGGCGGGAATCGTGAACACCACCTGGTTGACCCCGACGAACTGGGGCGAGAGCCCCCAAAACTGGACCTCCGCCGCGACGCCGCCCACGAGCACCTCCGGTTTGGTCTTGGTCCACCGCAACTGATCCATGGAGTTGTTGCCCGTGGCCACCGGTGGATCTACTTCGCCGAGCCCCGTCGCCAGGAGGCTCAGGACGTCACCGGCTCTGGCGCGGAACGTGGTCAGGCCTGGGATCGAGCCGGGCGCTGCCGCCAGCTTGCCCAGTTTCTCGTCGCGAGTCTCAAACCAGGCAATGGCTGGTCCGACGCCGAAGTTCACCGCAAAAATGCCCGGCGAAAACGGACCGACCGCAACTTGTTTCGGCTCGGAGGCGGCGCTGCCGCGCCGGACCACGACCGTCGCCGTGCCCTCAGTCTGGCCGGGCGGCAGCACGTTCCAGGGCAGTTGGGCGTTGATCTGCGCGGGATTGTTGGATCCCTCAGGAATGACGGCGATCAGCGGTGCGGGGATGTTGTTGAACGTAACCGATACATCGGCCAGCTGGACCGCCAAGGGAATGGAGTCCGCAAGCAGTAAGGACGTTGCAAACTGTGAACCGAAGATGGAGACCAGCGAACCGGGCGCCACAGGTTGGCCCTGCGCAAAACTCGCCGCATTGACCACGCCGCCGTCGAAGACCGAAGGCGCCTGCGCCCACAAGGCGCCTGCGACTCCCAGCCCGAATCCACACACCCACCTTCTGAGCCGCATACCTACCCGCATCTTACGGCAGCGGGCCGGCAATGGCTGCGGGGCCCTTGTAAAATCTGGTGTTAAATCTCAGCCCGTCGCTTTATTCACGCAGGGTCAGGGAGTTCCGGGAGGTGCGAATTTCCTTCCAAGTCGCTGCCACTTCCGGCTCCCGGCCGCCATAGAACCGGAGGGCCAAGGCCGCTTCGGCCTCTGCCTGTTCGAGGCGCCCCAGCCGCCGATACAGCCGGGCCAGCATCCAGTGCGGCTTGTACCAGGTGGGCGCGGCGGCTGCCGCGGCACGCAGAGCGCGCTCAGCGGCCGGGGCATGATTCCGGGCCGCTTCGAGCATGGCCAGGTTGTACCAGGCATTTGCGGGCTGCTCGGAAGCGATGGTGGCGCGGCGCGCCGCCCGAAGCGCCTCGGTGAAAGCACGCGTGCGGTGCATCCAGTCAGAGGAAGCTTGAGCCGCGACGAGGAGCCGTCGCGAGTACCACAGTTCAGCGTCCATCCCTGGCGGGCGCCACCGCAGATGTCGCTCATAAGCTCGCAGCCCCTCAGCGAGCCGGCCGGCATCCAGATGGGCCCGGGTTACGGCCAAGGCGCGGTCGGCGACCGCCAGTCGAACGGCATAAAGCAGCATCACCGCCGCCAGCACGTGATTGCCCGCGCGGATGAGCCGCCGCGCCGGATTCCGCTCCCGGACGAGAACCGGTTTCAGTGCCGCCAGCAGCGCCACCGTCCAGTAGAAGCACAGCAGCGTGGGAATCGTGAAGCAGGCAAACAGGTGCGCGACGACAAGGGCGAACAGTCCCGCGCCGAGCGGCAGGGCCGGCGAAGACGGATCGCCCCGGCTGCGCCATGCGGCCCGGAGCGCGAAGGTCGCAAGCAGCGCCAGAATCGCCAGCCCGGGCAAACCTTGGGAAATCAACGCGTCCAGAAAAACGTTATGAGGCGACTCGTGGTAGAAATCCGAGTACTGCCGGGACAACGCAACGGACTGGAACTGCGGGAAGACCGCAGAATACACCTCCGGTCCCGCGCCGTACAGCCAGTATCTGGGCGCCATGTGCAGCGTGTCCCGCCACAGAAGCAGCCGGGCGCCCCCGGGGGGCTCCTCGAGCGCCCACAGCACCCGGTTCCGGAGTTTCGCCCCCGCCGGAGAGAAAAAGAACGCGGTGAGCAAGCCGGCTGCTGCGGCTGCCACCGCAAGGCTACGGCGCGTAACCTTCCCTCGCAGAGGTACCGCCAACAGCACCGCGCCGACGACTAGGCCCGCCAGTGCCCCGCGCGTACCGCTCAGCAGGATCGCCACGGCAGCCACCCCTGCGCTGACGCATCCGAACCGGCGCCATCCCGGAGAGCGATCCGCCATTGCCACGGCAACTCCGGAAAAGGCGGTCCCGACCAGATAATTCGCAAAGTAAATGGCGTGTCCAAGAGTCGAAGGCGGACGCACGATCGCTCGCGAGCCTTCCCCGGCATGGTACGCGGCTGCCGGGAGCCAGGGGTCCCACCCGAAGTATTGAGCGACACCGTAGAGGGCGGGCGCGAGTCCCGCTACGGCGGCGGCCCGCACCCACAGAAGCAGCGATGCCGCCGCGGCTGCGCGAGATACTAACCAAATGATAAGTAGGATCGAAATATGCGTTGCCAATCCGAGCCGCCTCCAGTTACTTCCTCCAAAAGATAGTGGAACGTTTTCCGAAAGTACCGTGGCGAGGATCAGCGAAGCGGCTTGCGCGCCCAGCAGCCGGCCGAGCCAGGACGCGGGATTTCCGGCGGGTCGGGAAAAAAGCCACAACGATACGGCCGCGCCGGCGAGGACAAGCACGGCCTTCGGAGTGACATCGTAGTAAAAGAAGATTTCCGGCAGGATGGCGGCGGGCACAAGCACTGCCACGAAACAAAGAGTAAGTGTCTGTCGCGTTGAGGCACGCTGGGAATTAACAAATGTTACCGACGCTTCTCTTGACAACGCCCGCCTCCCGCGCCTATGGTGCAATCGTAAGGGTAGCACGGCCGTTTCCACATGAAACCCGTTCCGGCACAGGCCGCCCCGGACATTCTCCGAGCGGGCGGCGGCGTTCCCGGCTGCAGGCGGCTGTGGGTGAAGCGCGCGGCGGATGTC
>DATLYE010000059.1:0-5673 GCA_035575135.1 Bryobacteraceae bacterium | reverse complement strand
TCGGGCACGAGCAGCGCCCTCGAGTACCGGCTGACGCGCAGCGGGCGGATTGATGCTGCGCAGGTGGACGCCAATCGCGTGCTGCACAACGAGCTGCTGCGCGCCGCCTACGAGTGGGGTCTGGTGGGTCTGTCGCTGCTGGCCGGTTTTCTAGTCGCGCTGCTGGCGCAGGTGGTGCGCCAAATCCGCCGCCGCCCGGACGGCCTGCGAGGGTGGGCCGCCCTCGCCATCACCCCGGCACTGGTTCTCGGGTTGTGCGTGGAGAATCTGCTGTCGGCCAGCGCCACGGCCGGAGGCTTGGGTTACGCGCTCGTGCTGGCCTTTTCGTTTGCGCGGCCGTCGAGCAGCGCGGAGACGGCGCCGGTGAGTTTTTCCGCCGCACCGTATGCGGCGGGGCGCGCGTTTGCGGCGAGGTGAAGCATGAACGGCTGCTGGGTGTGGACGTGCGACGCCGGCGCCCCGCTGCGGGACCTGGTGGCCGGCTGGCTGCCGGCGGGAGACTACCGGCGGGTCTTCCTCAAGCCCAACTGGGTCCGGCACGAGGTGGATTCGGTCTTTCCCATCGAGGCGCTCGTGACGGACAGCCGGCTCATCGAGGCGACCGTCGAGGCCTGTCTGGAAAAGTACCCGCGCCTGGAGGTCCTTACGGTGGCGGATGCCCCGCTGCTCGATTGCGACTTCGCGCTGCTGGAGTCCCAGGCCGGGATCGGGCGCCTGCGCGAACGGTTCAAACGGCTGCAAAGGCCTCGGATCGAAATTCTCGATCTGCGCTCGGAACGCGCCCGCCGCTCGGCAACGGGCTATCTGGAGCGCTTCACCGGCGGCTGCGGCGATCCGCTCGGTATCGCCGAAGTGGTGTTGGGTGCGGAAAGTTTCCTCGATGAAATCACTGCGCAAGCCGGATGCTTCCGCGTGTCCGACTATGACGCACGGCGCACCATGAGCCACCACCGGCCCGGCTTTCATCGCTACCGCATCGCCGCAAGCGCCCTGGCCTCGGAGTTGTTCGTCAACCTGCCGAAAATGAAGACCCACCAGAAAGCGGGAATTACGGGCGCGTTGAAGAACCTTGTGGGCATCGTGTCAGACAAATCGTGCCTGACGCACTTTCGCAAGGGTAACCCGGCGGGCGGAGGGGACGAATTCGCACCCGCTACTCCGGCTTTAGTGCGCGTACAGTCGCGCGTGCGTGAGCAGTTGCAGGGTCGCTCCCGGGCGCTGTTTGGTCTGGCGGCGGCCGGCTGGGGCCTGCTGCGGCGCCTGGGGCGCGTCGAGGTGCGCGGTTTGCCCGAGCACCTTGCCAAGCGGTTCTATGCGGCAGGAGGCGCTTGGTGGGGCAACGACACGATTTGGCGCATGATTTACGACCTCAACCGAATCCTGTGCTACGCCCCTGCCGGAGGGGGCAAACTGGCCCGGCAGCCACAGCGGGATTACGTAACGATCGTAGACGGCATGGTGGCCGGAGAAGGCAACGGCCCGCTGCAGCCGCTGCCGGTCCGGGCGGGTGTGCTCATAGCCGGCAGAGATCCTTTTCTGGCTGACACGGTCATGGCGGCGGTAATGGGCTTCGACTGGGAGCGGATTCCAACGCTCGCCCACCGCAGACGCTTCGGGGAGCCGTGGGGAGGTTTTGAAGCGGCTCATGCGCCCCTCGTACTGAACGGCCGTGCCGCCCACGGCGTCCCGGCGCTGCCCGTTGCCCACCCGTTTCTGCCGCCTCCGGGATGGCGCGGCCGGATCGAACGGAGAGACCTGGCATGGGCTTGCTGAGACGACAACTTTGGCGATGGGGCAACGCTGTGGCGGGCTCCCGCGCCTGGCAATGCTACCAGGAGTTCCTCCGGCTGGGCAGCGGCCCGCCCCAAACACTTTGCGAGCTCTCCAGCCGGCGGCTGGAGCGATTGCTCGCGCACGCGGTGCGCGAGGTTCCTTACTACCGCGAACGCTGCCGGGGCGCCAACCGGCTCGAGGACTTTCCCATTCTGACCAAGGCGGAGATTCGCGACCATTTCTTCGAGCTCATGACGCCGGCTCTGGCCGCCGCTTATCCCAATCCGGGAAACGGTTACGGATGGGTCGCCGTGCAGACAGGCGGCACCTCCGGCATGCCGACGACGGTGATCCACGGGCCGGCCTTTCGCGATTACGGCCGGGCGGCCCGTGCCTATTCGCAATTCCTGTGCGGGTTTCCTCCGGGCACGCCGTACCTGCGCCTGTGGGGATCCATGAAGGACATTCAGCAGATGCAGGAATCGTTCGTGCAGCGGGCGCAGCGCTGGATTAACGGAGAGACACTGCTGAACGCCTTCCGCATGGATTGCGACAGGATGCGCCGGTACCTGGACGTCCTGTCGCAGTCCCCGGCGCGCCATCTGATGGCCTATGTGGACTGCGCGGTCGAGCTGGCGCGCTTCGCCCGCAGCACGGGCATCCACGTCCGCCCGCTCGCCTCCATCATGGCCTGTGCCGGCACCGTAACCGAGGACGTGCGGCGGCTGCTCGAGGAGACCTTCGGCGGGCGAGTGCACAACAACTACGGAAGTCGCGATTGCTCTGCGATGGCGTGCGAATGTTCCGAGGGGGGGTTGCACGTTTACACCAACCACGTCGTGCTCGAAGTGGTGGACGATGAGGGGGCGCCGCTCCCTGCCGGGGCGAGCGGGCGGATCCTGGTGACCCTGCTCCACAACGATGAGTTTCCGCTTATCCGCTACGAAATCGGCGACGTCGGAGCGCTCGCAACCACACCGTGCCGGTGCGGATCGGCGTTCCCGCGGCTGGCCCGTGTCGAAGGCCGGGTGCAGGAATGGATCCGGACCCCTGCGGGAACCTATCTGAGCCCGGTTTATGTGCGGCATCTGGTGGGCGTGGTGCACAACCCCGGCGTCGTGCGCCGGTTCCAGCTCGTGCAGGAGACGCCGGCCGAATTCCTGTTGCGCCTCGAACTCGAGCCCGGCACGGACGAGGAGAGCTATCGCCGGGTAGCGGCGCGGCTGGCGGAAGGGTTGCAGGCCGTGCTGGGGCCGGGCTGCCGCCTGCGAGTCCGGCGCGAGTCCCGCATCGAAGAGGAGGCCAGCGGGAAATTTCTCTACGTCGTCCGGCGGCAGGAGGGCCTATGCGCATAGTGTTCGTGCACACGCCGCCGGATCTTTACGGAGCCAGCCGCTCGCTGCTGCGGCTGTCCAGCCGGCTGCGGGCCGACGGCCATGAAGTCACCGCGGTACTGCCCGAGCGCGGCACGCTGGCCGAACGGCTCGAGCAGGCGGGAGTGGCCGTCGCCGCCGATCCGGAGCTCGCGTACCTCAATAGCGCCCGGTGGAACCGCTCGGGCCTTGCACGGCTGGCTGCGAGTCTTCCCCGCTCGGCCGCCCGCATGGTGCGGCTGATCCGGCAGAGCGGGGCCGATCTGGTCCACACCAACACTGCGCTGATTCTCTCGGGCGCTCTGGGCGCCGCAATCGCGCGACGGCCTCATTTGTGGCACGTGCGGGAACACTTTGACGATCACCCCGGGCTGTGGCGCCTGTACCAGCACGTACTGGCGGGCCTGGCCGAGCGGGTGGTGGCCGTCTCCGGGTCGGTCGCCGCCCAGTTCCACAAGAGCCTCCGAAACCGGAAGGTCACGGTAATCCACAACGGTTTCCCGGCGGGCGAGTTTGCAGAGCCGGAGCCGGAGCGGGTGGCCGCGTTCCGGCGGCGCTTCGGCCTGGAAGGGGCTGAAGTAGTGGGCTTGGTCGGGCGCATCAAGTTGCAGCGTAAAGGGCAGGAAGTGCTGGTGGAGGCGGCCGCGCGGCTCCGCGATCGCCACCCGCGCGCCCGGTTCGTGTTCATCGGCGGTCCGTTTCCGGGCAACGAAGCACACGAACACGACCTCAAAGGGATGATCGCCGCGCACAAGTTGGAGGACCGGGTCGTGCTGGCCGGCGAGATGGACGACGTCACAGCCGCTTACGGGGCCCTCGACATCGTCGCCCTCTGCTCGACGCGGCCGGAAGCGTTCAGCGGCGTGGTGGTGGAGGCCATGGCCATGGGCAAGCCGGTGGTGGGGACGGCCATCGGAGGCACGCCGGAACAGATCGAGGACGGCGTGACGGGACTGCTCGTGCCGCCGGGCGATGCGGAAACTCTGGCGCAGGCACTGGACCGGCTCCTGTCGGATTCCGACCTGCGCCGCCAGATGGGAGAGGCCGCGCGCCGGCGCTTCCTGGAACGGTTCGAGTTCGAGCCGTTCTATCGCCGGATGCTGGCTCTTTACGAGCAGGTGCTGCGCCCGCGGGTGCCTTCCCGGGTTCCGGTCCATGCCGAAAGTGTTCATTGAATCGCTCGACGGAGGCTACGCGCCGGCTCTGGCGGCGGCCATGCGCTATCTGGGGGCCGAAGCCGTATTGAAGCCGGGCCTCCGCGTGGCCATCAAGCCCAACCTCACCTTCCCGCACTTCCGGCCGGGGGTGATGACCACCCGGGAGGCGATCGAAGCGGTCGTGGAGTTTCTGAAAAACTACACGGACCGGATCACGATTTGCGAGGCCGACTCGGGCGGCTACAACCGCTTTGCCATGGAGGAGGTCTTCCGCGCCACGGGGCTGGAGGAGCTGGCGCGCCGCTACGGCATCGCCCTGTGCAATCTGAGCCGGGTCCCGGTGCGGCGCCTGCGGATTCGCGCCGGATGGAGGCGGCTGGTGGTGCCGCTGCCCGCTCCCATCCTGGAGGAAACCGATCTGCTGGTGACGATGCCGGTGCCCAAGGTGCACGCCAACACCGTGCTGAGCGGGGCGATGAAGAACCAGTGGGGGCTGATTCCTCACCCGGAGGTGCGCCTGAAACTGCACCCGTATCTCAACGCGGTGCTCTGGGAGATCCATCAAGTTTTGCCGAGCACGATCGTCGTCATGGACGGGCGCTGGGGACTGAATCGCAACGGTCCGATGCGCGGAGAGGCGGTGGCGCTCAACTGGGTGCTGGCAAGCGACGACGTCGTTGCCGCGGATGTGGCGATGGCGGAACTGCTGGGCTTTGCGGCCAGGCAAGTGCCCCATTTGCGATACGCCTGCCGCCGGCGAGGCTGGCAGCGCAGCGCGGCTGTGGAGCGCAACCGCGAGCTGAGCCCGTTCCGCCGCCGCTTCCGCCTCGAACGCGCCTGGACGGACCTGCCCGGCCGGGTGGCGTTCCACTGGCCTGCGGCCGCATGGTTGGCGTACCGGTCGCCTCTGGCGGCCCCACTACACCGGCTGCTGTATCTGGTGCGGGAGCCTTTTTATTGAAGTGCCGCCTCCGCGACAAAGATGCACACCAGAGAGATGAAGCGAGCTATGTGGTGCGGGAGCCTTTTTATTGACGAAGCGAGGGGGCGTCGTAAGATGCCCTCCTAACATGAGGCGCGGGAGCGTGCGTATGAACGAGGCCGACCTTGTGAGGAGCGGAATGATAAGCGGCAGCGTTCGACAAACCGCCGGGCGGATTCTGCCAGAGCAGAGTCCGGCCCGGGCGGGGTCCCGGATGATCCTCGGCATGCGGGTGGATGCGACCAGTTATGCGGAGGCGACGCGTCTGGTGGTGGAGTGGGCCCGGCGCGGGGAGTCGCGCATGGTCTGCTGCGCCTCGGTCAACAACGTCATGCAGGCCTGTGAGGCACCCGCCTTCCGCGCGCTGATGAACGCCGCCGATCTGGTG
>DATLYE010000058.1:0-4126 GCA_035575135.1 Bryobacteraceae bacterium | reverse complement strand
CACCAGATCGGCGGCGTTCATCAGCGCGCGGAAGGCGGGTGCCTCACAGGCCTGCATGACGTTGTTGACCGAGGCGCAGCAGACCATGCGCGACTCCCCGCGCCGGGCCCACTCCACCACCAGACGCGTCGCCTCCGCATAGCTGGTCGCATCCACCCGCATGCCGAGGATCATCCGGTGCGGGCACGGGTTCATCTCCGGCAGCGTGACGGTGACGGATGGCACGCTCATAGATCTTCATCAGGATCGGATAGTTGCGTTCCGCGGTGTACTTGGCCTCGAATTCGGCCCGCGCTTCCCGGCGCATGGCCCGGGCTTGGCGCGGATGTGAAAGGAACCAGTCAATCTTGGCGGCGAGATCTGCGGCATCTCCGGGGCGAAACAGCAGTCCCGTACGCCCGTGTTCCACCAGTTCCGGCAGCGCGCCGATGTCGGAGGCGATCACCGGCGTGCCGGCGGCAAAGGCCTCGATGACTACACGCCCGAACGGTTCTTGCCACTCGGAAGGACAGATGACTGCGGCGGCCTGCCGCACGAGTTGCTGAACATGCGACGGGGACAGGAATCCGAGGTGCACAATTCCGTCACCGGCCCTCGCTACAGCTTCGGCCAGGGGACCGCCGCCGGCCACCCGGAGCGCCGCGGGGCGGCGTAGCTGGCGCCAGGCCGATAGAAGCGTTCCGATTCCTTTTTCGGGCGACAGGCGGCCTGCGTATAAAAGAAAGCCCCCGGCTCCCTCGCCGGGGCCAGGATCACGGCGTACAAAATGGGGTTTCACTGCGATTTGATCCGGCCGGAAGCCCGCGTCGAGAAATATCCGGCGGACGAAGTGGCTCGGCGCAATATACGTGTCAATCTGGTTGTGCCAGGTTCCCAGACGGTGATGAAGCCAGGCGGTGGTCGCCGCGACGGTGGTGGCTGCCATGCTGTTCCGGTAACAGCGGTGCAGCAGCGCAGGCCAGGGAAATGCGTGGTGAAGGCAATCCGTGCAAGGACGGCCCGCGCGGAACAGCGTCGCTCCGGCACACAGCATTCGGAAGTTATCCACCGCCTGCACCACGGCCGCGCCCTCGGCCCGGGCGGCATAGTACACAGACGGCGATAGCTGAGGAAACAAATTGCGCACGGCCACCACTGGCGCACGCCACTGGCGTACGAGCTTCCGAACTCTCCGATAAGCGACGACATTCCAGGCAGTCTGAAGTCCGACGGTCCATGCGCCAAAACGGCTAAGATCAGCATTGTCAACCTCCAGGCACGGGACCTCATGCCCGCGGCGCCGCAATAGTTCACGCTCGTCGGCAAAGCACTCATCCTCACCTGCACGAAGGCGATAGTGATTGTGAACTTGCAAAATGACCATCTTTCAATACTCCCCTCCGAGCGTAGCCCTCGCAGCTCCTAAGCCGGGCCCTTGTTCACACACGGGAAATCCCCGAAACAACCGGGACCCTGATCACCAATACGCCATCAGGGCTCTACCATGCGTGCTATGCAACATAGCGTGGCGAGCATACCCCAGAGGCTTGAGGACGGTGCCTCGCCACTTGCACGGCAGACATCCCAAGGCCGACCAGAGACCAAAACCAAATGCCCCCCTGCGGTCCCTCGAGATAGACATCGAAGCTAGCGTTCACAAGTGCAGCCACCCAGTAGACGAGAATCCACAACATCATGCTCCTGAGTGTGCCAGTCGTACGCAGGATCCCCCTCACCATCGTCGCCGCGAACACGCCTAAAACCAACAACCAGAGCACGAGGCCGGGTATGCCGCCTCTGGCTAGAAAGGTAAAATGCGCACTGTGGGGGCTTCGCAGCAACCGGGCGCGGTTGGCCTGAAAGCCGTCGTCGTCGGCCAGGTTGACGCCGAAACCTTTCCCCGACCAGCGGTACGGTCCAAATACTGTGTAGTCTGCAATTCGCCTCCACCAAGCCAACCGCCACCGTTTAGTGCCCTCGAATGGAGAGTCGTCTTGTTTCCCAATGCTTCGAATATTTTCTAAGATTTGCTCAGGAGATATCTTCCGCGGTAGTCCGGCATCCAGCTCATAGTCGAACGTTATAAGTGCCAGAAAAATTGCTGTGAAGCATGCCAGTGCCTTGAGGAGCAGTCGCTTGCGACCCAAGATGGTGAGGAGAGCCATCGCAACCACAAATGCGAGAAGTCCTCCCCGGTTCTGAGAGGCATAGAAGAGGAAAGAAAGACTTATGAGCACCCATAAAAACCATTCAGATCGAATTGCACGCAATGGCTGAGGCGCCAGTCGGTTTAGCTTGAGCGCCAAAAACGCTGCGAGGCCCGCGAGGTGAACTGTTACATCGCCTGCCTTCAGTACAAAAACGGGAATGCCGCCGGGTCCACGGATATTGCTGATTTCAGGGAACACGACGCGCAGGACGCCCAACAGAAGGACCCACAGCAAGTACGCAGGTATGAGCTGGCCGTAGGAAGCCGCGATCTGTTGGATGAGCGCCTGGTTCCGGACAAGAGCCACAACGATTAGGGCAAAGAGTGAATATCCCCAGAGGGCGGCATCGCGCAAGGCGTTCCATCCGTAAACACTGACGTAAGGAAGAGTCCGGACAGCGCACCACGCCGCAAGGAGCATGAGAGCATATAGAAGTCCGGAGCGATGAAGTTGCCGCAAACTTCTGCTGGCCAGCCCCAGGATGGTCGCCAGGAAGAGTACAACCTCGCCGATGTATACAGGCGGCACGCCCAGGTAGGCGAAGGCCTTACCGAAAAACGCATAACCAACGAGGAGGAATCCGATGAGTTGAAGCGTCGCTCGTCTGGCAAACGTGGGGCTCGCTGCCCCGACGATTGCAGTGCTTGTCAGAGCGACGGCAGCTGCTGCGGCGATCGGCGACCAGATGACCGCAATGCTGATCAGCACTGCGGCGAGAAAGCTGAGAACGGCGAGTCCGCCTCCGGGAACAGGAAGGGCATGCGCGCCAGCTCGAGGCGTTCGCATATCGTACCGGCTGTTTTAGGGAGATGTTCGAAGGCCCTGTGGGAACATTCCGTCAGCGGCGCGGCTCGAATAGCTCGTTGCAGACCGTACCATTCGTTTCGATGAGATGCCGATAAAGCGCCGACAGGTCATGTACTTGACGGTCCCAGGAGAACGCCTCGGCCCGCTGGCGTGCGATGCGTCCGAGGCGGCGGCGCAAATCCGAATCCTGAACTAGCACTCGCAAAGCCGAGCACAAGCGGTCAGCCAGGGTCTCCCAAGGTGAAGCAGGTACGATGATTCCGGCTTCTCCAACGAGCTCGGGGAGAGCCCCAAGGTCCAGACACACAACCGGCCGGCCCGCAGCCATCGCCTCCAGCACCGCGAGCCCGAAAGCCTCTCGCAGGCTCGGATGCACGAGAATATCAATCTCGGACAGAAGTGATAACACCCGGGAACGCGGAACTTGCCCTATAAACCGAACGCGATCCGCACAATGGAGTTTTTTCGCCAGCTGTTTCAACTCCGTGCGTTCAGGACCGTCACCCACAAGCCAGTACTCGCACTCTGGATAATCCTCCAGCAACCTGGCGAACGCCCGAAGACCGAACTGCTGACCTTTCCAGTCCTCAAGTCTGCCAATCGTCGCCATCCGTACAAGACGACCGGTGCGCACCGGCAGCTCAAGAAGCACGCTCAGCTCTTCTTGGCTAAGTCCGCCACATCCACTTCGCAAAACTGGACAACCCTCGGGTTCGACGGCTATGGGGTCCAGGGTGGTGATCGCAGCAGCGCGCCTGGTGGTCAGCCGGTCTGTGACTGCCGAGCCTGCCAGGACTGACAGGTTTCGCAAAGCCTCAACCGCTTTGCTGCGCCAAGAAAAGTACCGCAGCGCTCTCCACGGCACGGTGCACCTCACACCACGATTCCATAGAAACGGCACTGGAAGCAGGCCGAACCATACCGGCAGCCAAGAATTGGCGTAGCTCACATGATGTACCACGTCAAAATGAATCTTACGGCAGAGCTTCTTTGCTTTTAAATATGCCGCTATTTGCCACAGAAAGTAGTACGGATAGCCTCTCCACGTAGCACTGTAGAATACTCTGAATATTTTTGGCAGTTTAACAAACACAAATTTTACTGCCTGTTCACTATTTCTATTCGCCGAT